>NZ_CP034951.1:2455076-3068845 GCF_004022485.1 Aequorivita sp. H23M31 | reverse complement strand
GGGGTGTATTCAACCGGCATGGCCTTCTTTTTGGAAATCTGCTGTTGCATCCAAGAATTTTCTTCCGGATTTGCCAATTCGGCACTTTCATCCAACTCTTCTCCTTTTAAGATGGAATAAAGACGTTGAATAGTAGAAATACACACTTGACTATCCGAAGCGATATAGCTTGAAGTTAAGCGTTGCACATTGTAGAGTTCGGTAAACTTTCGGTTATCGTCATTGGGCTGAAAGGTCATAAACTCCTGTTCTGCCTGTTCACCAAGGTTTTTGGTGTCCACCAGAAACAGAATGCGCTTAGCATCGGCGTGTTTTAATAAACGATATACAAAAGTAGCTGCTGTAAATGTTTTTCCGGCTCCGGTGGCCATTTGAATCAGTGCTTTCGGCCTATTTTTCTTAAATGAATGTTCTAGGTTATTAATAGCAACGATTTGTGCCGGCCTGAGTCCTGTAGTATTCAGTTCAGGAATTGATTGCAGTCTTTCTCTTAGGCTTTTCCCTTTCTTTAACCATTCGGCCATTGTTTCGGGTTTGTGAAAGCTGAAAACATTTCTTCCTCTCGGTTTTGGATCCCGATGATCTGTAAATCTTGTAATTGTACCGGTACTCTCATAAACAAAAGAGAGCGGGTCATTGTCTAAATATTTTAATTTTGCCTGAGCATAACCAGTGGATTGTTCTTCAACCGCTATGAGCCTATGCCCTTCCTCTTCCCGTTTTGCTTCAATGATCCCAACAGGTTTTTGGTTTACGAACAGCACATAATCAGCTGGTCCAACATCGGTTTGATATTCACGAACCGAAACACCAATATTTGCATACAAGTCAACTTTATTCTTTGACTGCACCATCCAACCTGCTTCACGAAGCATTTGGTCTATCTTATCGCGTGCTATTTGCTCTGGATCTTGATTGATGGAAGACATTTATATTTTAAATTTTGGTGTATGCAAAATACATAAAATTATGTTAACAGTCGTTGATGGGGGCGACCTTGCTTAAGGTGCTTTTTCTCGAATAAACTCATAATAAATTGGATGCTCGAACTATATATATAATTAAAAGCTAAGGTATAATTAAAAGAAATATAATCCCGATGGGAAACCGTAAGGTGTGGCTAAATTAGAAGCTGGGAATTTACCCCAATGATTGACTTATAAAATCCTGGTAGATATTTAGATATACTGAAAAAAGGTTAGAAGATAAATTTTTTGAACATTACAAATAATCTGTGCGCAATTTGTGTTCAAATTTGCGAATAAAAAAACGCAACCTCTTGTTAAACAAGCGATTGCGTTAATCAAAAGTACTGATGGCGGGACTTGAACCCGCACGCCCAAGTAAGGGCACAGGATTTTAAGTCCGGCGTGTCTACCAATTCCACCACATCAGCATCTCGGCTCCGCTCGATAAAGGCATTTAGATTACCCTAACACCAATCTGTCCGAAACATTTTGGACTTAACAAAAAATGCCGATACTCTATCGGCATTCTTGGTCGAGCGAAAAACGGGATTCGAACCCGCGACCTCCACCTTGGCAAGGTGGCGCTCTACCAACTGAGCTATTTTCGCATTTTATTTTTAAGAACGTTTAGCGCTAAACCATCCCGATAACCACCGGGAGAGCTATTTTCGCATAAATTCTAAAGATCGTCGCTTAGATATCCAAGCGGGTGCAAATTTAAAACTTTTAACCAAATGGCAAAGAATAATGAAGGGAAAATTTTAGATAAAGACCCATATCTCCCTTTGCTCAATCTTTTCTCCCATCCATTACTTCTTCATCTTAACGGAAGCATTCCGTTGTAACATCCGCCGGATCTCATTAAGTTTCATTAATGCTTCTACTGGTGTCAAAGTATCAATATCTATATCGAGAATTTCTTCTCTCAGTTCTTCAAGCAAAGGATCGTCCAACTTAAAGAAACTCAATTGCATTTCATCTTGGGAGACGGCTTTCATGTCCTCGGTCAATTCTTCGGAAGCATGACTTTTTTCCAGTCGTTTTAAAATTTTATTGGCTCGCAGGAGAACCGCCTGAGGCATACCGGCCATCTTGGCAACGTGGATTCCAAAACTGTGCTGACTTCCTCCCGGAACCAATTTTCGAAGAAAAAGCACGTTGTCTTTCAATTCCTTTACCGAAACATTATAGTTTTTGATTCTGGAAAAAGTTTCGGTCATTTCGTTCAATTCGTGGTAATGTGTAGCGAAAAGTGTTTTTCCCCGCGAAGGATGCTCGTGCAGATATTCACTGATAGCCCAAGCGATGGAAATCCCATCATAAGTACTCGTTCCACGCCCTATTTCATCCAATAGGATTAGACTTCTATCTGAAAGGTTGTTCAAAATGCTCGCCGTCTCATTCATTTCAACCATAAAGGTGGATTCGCCCATCGAAATATTATCGCTCGCCCCCACCCGGGTAAAAATCTTATCGACACAACCCATCCGTACTGCAGAAGCGGGAACAAAACTCCCCATTTGCGCCAACAATACAATCAATGCCGTTTGTCGAAGAATCGCCGATTTACCACTCATATTCGGACCGGTGATCATAATGATCTGCTGATTATCGCGATCTAGAAAGACATCATTTGCAATATAGGGCGCGTCTGGCGGAAGTTGATTTTCAATAACAGGATGCCGGCCTTCCTTTATATCAAGATCGTAAGAATCATCAAATAATGGGCGGGTGTAATTTGCATCTCTAGCCTGTGTAGCAAAAGAACACAGACAATCCAACTGTGCGATCAAAGAAGCATTTTGCTGAACGGTACCAATATATTGAAGCATCCACTCTACTAACTTGGCAAAAAACTCCTGTTCTAGGGCAAGAATCTTTTCTTCGGCTCCAAGAATCTTGGCTTCATATTCCTTTAATTCCTCAGTGATATAACGTTCCGCACTTACTAGTGTTTGTTTTCGGATCCATTCAGCGGGCACCTTGTCCTTGTGGGTGTTCCTGACTTCAATATAATATCCGAAAACATTATTGGAACCTATTTTGAGCGAAGAAATTCCAGTCTTTTTGGTTTCCCGTTCCAGCATTTCTTCCAGATAATCTTTACCATGCGCAGAAATATTGCGAAGGTCATCCAATGCTTCTGAAAATCCTTCCGCGATGGTATTTCCTTTTAAAACATTTACCGGAGCTTCTTCAAAAAGAGTTTCCTTTATTTTATTTCGGAGCAATTCACAATCGTGTAATTGTTCTCCAATAATTTTCAGGGATTCATTCTTGGAACCTAGAGCCAGAGTTTTAATGGGAACAACCGCTTCCAAGGAATTTTTAAGATGAATCACCTCCCGAGGATTCACTTTTCCTGTTGCAACTTTTGAAATCAGTCGTTCCAAGTCTCCAATTCGCTTGGTGTATTGCTGGACTTTCGCTAAGACTGTAGGGTTATCAAGTAAAAAACTGACTACTTCATGTCGTCTGGTGATTTTCTCCGAATTTTTTAAGGGAAGTGCCATCCAGCGCTTTAAAAGCCTTCCGCCCATTGGAGAAATGGTTTTGTCGATAACATCCAAAAGCGTCACCGCATTCTGGGAGTTTGAATGGTAAAGCTCCAAATTCCGGATGGTAAATCGATCCATCCATACGTATTCGTCTTCTGCAATCCTTGATAGTCTTGAGATGTGCTGAAGTTTGGTATGACGGGTTTCACTTAAATAATGAAGGGCGGCACCGGCGGCAATAGTTCCATCTTCCAAATGGTCCACTCCAAAACCCTTTAAGTTTTTTGTATTGAAATGTTTTGTGAGAGCCTCAAAAGTATAATCGGTTTGGAAAATCCAATCTTCCAAATGAAAAACGTGATATTCATTGCCAAAAGTTTCGGCAAAAAGTTTCCTCTTTTGTTTCGAGAAAAGTACTTCTGAGGGACCAAAATTTTGAAGTAATTTATCAACATATTCAGCAGAACCTTCGGAAACCAGGAATTCTCCCGTGGAAACATCCAAAAAGGAAACTCCAATATTTTTAACTGCCATGGAGCCTTTGGAAGTTCCAAAATGAATGGCGGCCAAAAAGTTGTTCGATTTAGATTTTAGAATATCATCATTAAAGGCAACTCCGGGAGTTACCAACTCTGTTACACCTCGTTTTACAATGGTTTTGGTCATTTTGGGATCTTCCAACTGGTCGCAAATAGCAACGCGGCAACCCGCCATCACAAGTTTTGGCAAATAAGTGTTTAGGGAATGATGTGGGAAACCCGCGAGCTCCATTTTATCACCACCATTATTCCGAGCGGTAAGGGTAATGTTTAATATTCCGGCGGCACGGATGGCATCCTCACCGAAAGTTTCATAAAAATCACCCACTCGAAACAGCAGCAAAGCATCGGGATACTTTGCTTTAATAGTGTTGTATTGCTTCATCAATGGGGTTTCCTTCTTCGACATAACTCAAAATGTTCTTTAACCGATAAATGTAACGAAAATGTAGTTTTCTTAAAAATGAAGTGATAGAGATTTGCTGGCTTTTATCAACAAACTGTATAAGTTGTTTCACAGAGTTGCGCGGAGTATCGCAGAGTCTCCCAGAGGAAAATTTTGAGACTTCAACCACTCAACTTTGCGTCGTAGAATTAACTTTTAACAATTAACTTTGCCTTCTATGAAAAACAGAAAATTAAAAAACAGCGAACTTGAACGAATCAATGCGGACGAATTTAAAGCTGTAGAAAAAACTCCCCTTATCATTATCCTCGACAATATTCGTAGTCTGAACAACATCGGTTCTGTGTTTCGTACTGCCGATGCATTTCTGATCCAGAAAATTTATCTCTGCGGAATCACCGCCAAACCACCGCATAAAGACATTCAAAAAACCGCTCTGGGCGCAACAGAAAGTGTAGAATGGGAATATGCTGAAGATGTAATGGAAGTAGTTTCGAAACTTCAAAAGGAAGGAGTTTTTGTCGCTTCTATCGAGCAAGCGGAACTTGCCGTAAACCTTAATGATTTTTCCACACAGCAAGAAATGACCTATGCAATCGTCTTCGGAAATGAGGTAAAAGGAGTGCAACAAAAAGTGGTTTCAGCGAGCGATGTAGTTATCGAAATTCCTCAATTCGGCACCAAACATTCATTGAATATTGCGGTGAGTGTTGGCGTTGTGGTTTGGGATCTTTATGTGAAGTTGAAGATTAGTGGATAGAGGGTAGCTGGTAGAAAATGAAGTCGAAGATGAAGATAAAATTATTCCTATTAAAAAAATCGGCTGGTCAATAATTCTACGTGGATAAGCACAATACTGAAAACACCAAGAACGATTGCAAACTTCAGAATATTATGAAGTACCATATAATGGATTTTATTTCTGGAATACCATAAAACCACCAAGAATACAACTAGGCCCGCGATGCTGGCATAAAAATAAAAATCCATATATCCTATTTCCGTCTTAAATTTTGTAATAAGTAGCAGAATTGGCACCAAAGTCAAAATGCTTAAAATCGTCAACATTCGTTTGGAAGTCATTTCTCCATATACAATTGGAATGGTATTATATCCGTGGGTGAGATCGCCTTTTATGTTTTCTAAATCCTTCACCAGTTCCCTCATTGCAATAAGCAAAAACAGGAAGGTGGCGTGAACGAAGATTACGATATCAAAATTTCCGTAATGCACGAAAATTGCAAAAAATGGCACTACCGCCAAGATAGCAGCGGTTATATTTCCTATAAAGGGATATTTTTTAAGCTTGTGGGAATAAAGCCAAAGCATAAAAATATAGACCGAAAAGAACAGGACGGCTTTGAACGAAACGTAACTGGCAAAAATAACGGACAAGAAATTGAGCAGAAAGTATGTAGATAGTTTTGTGCGTTGGCTTACCAATCTGTCCAACATCGTTTTTCGGGGACGGTTTATGAGATCCTTTTCGCTGTCGTAAAAACTATTGATGATGTATCCGCTGGCAATGGCAGAAGAGGAGGCAAGTACCAACATCAACAAATTAACATCAAACAAAACTTTTCTCACGGGCAAGTCCGGCGCCAGAATATATATACTTGCCAGATATTGCGCGATTACGATGATTAAAATATTATAGCCACGGACCACTGAAAACAAACTGAAAAACTTAAGAAGTAAGAGTTTTTGTTTCCTGTTGAACATAGACTACAAAATTGAGGGAGGAACTATAAAGGAAGATTTTACATCAGGTAAATAGGAGTTATCAATCGATTGATCTATAACTTAACAGGTTATGCTACCTTGGGAATTACCATTAGGCAAATAAGAATTATTAAAAGCTATAAACTACTTCCAGTTTATAATTTTTCAACGCCTTTTTGGCTTTTTCGATATCTTCGGTAAATCCGAGCATATAACCGCCACCTCCAGAACCGCATAATTTAAGGTAGTATGCATTAGTATCAATTCCCTTTTTCCAGAGCTTATGGAATTCAATTGGGATCATTGGTTTGAAATTGTCCAGAACCACCTTCGACAATTGTTTGATATTGCCAAAAAGTGATTTTACGTCGCCCAAAAGAAAATCCTCTACACAGGCATCCGTATGTTTTACGAACTGATCCTTGACCATTTTTCGGAAACCCTCCTGCTTCATATTCTCCATGAATATCTGGACCATTGGAGCGGTTTCACCTGTATTTCCACTGTCCAGCAAAAAAACAGCTCCCTTACCATTGGCGGTTTGGGAAGGAATTCCTGCAGGTTCTATATTATCGCTGGAATTTATAAGAATAGGCAGACTTAAATAGCTATTTAACGGATCCAAGCCGGAAGATTTACCGTGAAAAAAAGATTCCATTTCTGAAAATATAGCTTTCAGCTGCAGCAATTTGTCACGAGTGAGGTTTTCCAAAACCGTAATTTTATTGTTGGCATACTTATCATAAACCGCTGCTACCAAAGCCCCACTGCTTCCTACGCCATATCCCTGGGGGATGCTGCTATCGAAATATAAACCGGCCTCAACATCTGCCTTTAGAGATTCAAGATCGAAGGAAATCATTTCGGGTTTTTCCTGTTGTAAATTTTCCAAATATTCCGCAAAACGCCTTAACCCTGCGTTCGATTTGTGCGTAGAGATGGTATGGTGCTTATCAAGCTTTAACGCACCCTTGTAAAAATTATACGGAATGGAAAGTCCTTTGGAATCTTTTATAATTCCATATTCACCGAAAAGAAGAATTTTTGAGTAAAATAAAGGACCGTGCATAAGCTATTGGTTAATAAATCTAAAAATATAGTTATTAATTTAAAACGAATCTCACTGCAAAGATAATCATTTTAACAAATAGTCATTGAAAATTAATGAACAATAAAATTTAGACGCAAATTCACAATATACTGTAGCGCAATGATTCCGTCCCTGTTTTGATGACCTTTTCCAACTCTCTCGTTATATTATTATAAAATGCAGAAATCATGAAATATTCTTTTCCTTTTTTAATTTTAGTAACCTTCTCTTTTTTTCAAATTTCGTGTTTAAACAATTTGGAAGAGGACTCAAACTATCACCGTGAGGCCCAATTAAGCGAAAATCGTCGAGGATATAAAACGGAAGAAAATAGACAGGGACCAAAAAGAGATACCATTGTCTATTATAACAACATAGATCCTCAAAGCGGCATGATAATGTCCCGCATTCCATTGCCGTCCAATTGGAAAAAACAAAACGATAAAGAGTTCAGCTATTTAGGCCCAAACGGGATTAAGATCTATAATGAGAGGGCTTCTATGTATATGTTTTCAAATGACCAACAGACGAACCAAATGTATCAACAAAGCGGAATTCCCATTCAATTTCCTAAGTCTATTGAGCAGGTTATAAATGAATCCTTTGTCCCATATGGCAATAAAATAAACAGAAAGCTCGTCGGGAAATTTCCCATTCCCCAACTGGCAACTTGGGACAAACAGTACGAGGATCAGAAGTACAAAAGTCTGCCTTCCCAAAAAACCTTTACCGTTATGGGTCTGGAATGGCAGGATCCTGATGGCACCAAGCTTCTTACAGTACTCCACCATTTTGTATCCTATGATAATTACGGCGGATATTGGGGCGTTATTTATACTATTCTAGAATCCTCCGAAGGTGCCTATGAAAAAGCGAAAAGACAATATATAAATGGGCTTTTAAATAAACAGGTAAATCCACAATGGATCCAAAAGCAAAATAAGAAGGACATGCAAATAGCCCAACAAAGCAATATAGATCACCAAATTAGAATGGACAACATTAAGGCTGCAGGAGAAAGAAGTACTGCGAACCACAATGCGCGAATGGCGACAATGGACCAAAATATGACCGATTGGAAATACAGACAAGCTGCCAATGATAGAAGTCACAGCCAAGTGATAGACAACATTCGCGGCACAACCAATGTTAGCGATCACAGTACTGGTCAAGCTTATAAGGTTGAATCAGGTGCTAAACAATATTGGGTTAATGACCAAGGAGAATATATAATGAGCGATAATTCCCTCTACAATCCCAACCAGGATAAATGGGTCAACAATCAAAATTGGACTGAATTTGAAGAGCAGAACTAGAAATTTAAAAATTATCTGAGCATAAAAACCATAAAAAATAATTTGTATCTTACTTCACGCTATCCCCGGGTATATCTTATCTCTTAAGTGGTTCTAAGTTATGCGGAAAAAATACCGAAAAAATACCCTCCTCTTTCTATTTATAGCGTTTGTTTTTTTCTTTAAGGGGATTTCCCAAGAGAGGATTTCATCCGTCAAAGAAATCCAAAATCTTATTGAAGGGGACTCATTGACGAGGGCCAGGACAGAAACCCAGAAAGCCTTAACCTATTATAGAAGTAAAAAGTTGTATGATAGTCTGTATAGTTTTATCCAATTTGAGGGCAGCTTTAAATTAAATAATGGAGATAAAATGAAGGCCTTGAAAAAGGCAGAAATTCTCACGGAAGAAATTAAAAAAAATGCCCATCCCCATTTCATTGTTGAAGCTATAACCGAACTAGGCTGGATTTACGATGACATGGGCCAACAAAAAAAAGCCTACGATCTTCTGGAATCAGCAATTCCATATGCTCTCAAAAATACAGAACCTCAAAGCACCGACTTGGCTGGTGTACAATATAGAATGGGATATTATGCCGCCCATCTGGGGGATTTCCCCTTGGCAAACAATCACTATCAAAGGGCACTTCGTCTCCTCAAAAAATCGGGAAAGCCCGATTATGTTTTCTACAATCAGGTGTATAATGCCTTGGGCGGAATGATGTGGCAAGAGTCAAAATTGGACAGTGCCAAATATTATTTTCAGGAAGCGGTTAAGGTGTTGGAAAAAACAGATGAAAATGATATTATGAACCGCTACTACCGGCCGGCACTTGTAAAATTGAATTTATCGGTATTATGGAATGCCTTGGGAAAAAATCAGGAAGCCATTTCGATTTCACAAGAAGCCATTGCCGGATTTCAGGAATACATAAACCGCTCAACCGATGAGTCCCGGATCTTTAAAGCAAAGGGAAACCAATGTATGGTAATGGACAATATGGCCTCTTTTTACAATACAATAGGCCAACATCAGCGGTCTTTGGAATTACTTGAATATTCCTATGAACAGAAAAAGAAACTATACGATAGCAACAATACTTATCTCATTATTTCTCTGGTAAATTTAGCCTCTGCAAAAACTGCTTCCCGTGATTTTGAGGATGCTGCTGCAGATGCCGATGAGGCCCTTGAACTTTTAAAATCGAGCGCAAGCGCTGACCTATATTGGCAGGCAGCGGCTCTAAGTACCCGAGCGAGTATTTATCAAGCTATGGATGATGTTGAAAATGCTGCTATTTATTTTGAAAGAGCAGAACAAGTGTATCGGGAATCTATGGGTCCCAATTATACCAAGGATTTCCTAGAGCAACTTTTGGAACATTCTCTTTTTGCTGCAAGGAATAATTTAAGGGAAAAAGCAATCAGTCTGGCCAGGGAAACTTATGATTTTACCCATACAGGAGATTTTAAAAACACCATCCAGGAATTCAACCATATCATAAATCTGGCCCAGGTACATTACATCTTAAAAGATTACAGAGAAGCGGAAAAGTATAGTAGTGAGGCCCTGGCATTCAGCAATATACGAAAAGACGTAAAAATTAGTCCAACTGATTCTATTTTGGGGCAATTCCGGAAACCACAAGCATTGTTGATCAATGCAGCATCAAAATACCATCTTTCGGAAAACAAAAATCCACAGCTATTAAAGTCGCTTTTGGAAGAAATAAACAAGGGAATTGCAATTCTGGACCACCGGAAAAAAGTTGTAAACAATAATGATGACATTGCAATACTTCTCGCAGAAAATGAGGAACTTTTAGATTTCACCGAAAAGTTACGATTGGAACTTTACCAACTTACACAGGATGAAAAGTATCTAGATAAACTGATATCTCTTCACGAATCCAGCATTTATAACCGCATCCGGTCCCGTTTAAATCTTCGGGAAAACCTCGCCTTTCAGCATGTTCCCCAAAAATTGGTTGTACGGGAAAGCGAGCTAAAAGGAAAATTGGCTTCCTCTCTCGACGATTCAGAAACCGGGGATATTTCCGCGTTCTTTGAGGCCTCAGAAAATTGGGATAATTTCCTGGATTCCCTAAAGCAGCAATATCCCAAATATTATAAAATGCGCTATGCCACAATAGAGGAGCCAATTAACGACTTGCAGCAAAAAATTCCTGAAAACACTACGGTAATTCGCTATATATTTATTGAGGACGCATTGTACGCATTTGTAGTTTCTTCCTCAATAAAAAAAATGATAAAACTCAATTGGGAGAAGCTAGAAAATGGCATAAGCAATCTCTCAGAAAATAATTTTTCCGTTTCAGAAATAAGTCCAAAACTCCATAAGCTATATCAAGTACTCTGGTTTCCGTTAGAAAGTTTTGTAAAAACCAAAAATGTTGTTATCGTGCCAGATCGAGAGCTTTTCAATCTTAGCTTTGAAACCCTTACTCCAGAACCGATTAAGGATTTTAAGGAAATGGCCACGAATAGTTTATTGGCTAAATACAACATTTCATACAACTTTAGTTTGCTCCTCTATAAGGACAAAAACAAGGTAGCCAACTTTTCCTCAGAATATATTGCCTTTGCTCCAGGCTTTACGAAAAAGATGAAAGAGGATTACAAAATGGCTATCAAAGATTCTGTAAATCTGGATAAAACTTACCTCACCCTTCTTCCCCAGCCTTTTAGTGAAGACTTGGTAAAAGAATATTCCCGAATTTTTGACGGCGAATACTATATTAATGAAAACGCCAGCAAAGATTTATTTATAGACCGAGCCAAGGAACATAAAATAATCCACATTGGCACCCACGCGGAAAGCAATAATGTAAGTCCGGAATTGAGTAGGCTAATATTTGCGAAAAGAACGGATGACAAACAGGATTATGATGCCAACTCACTTTATTCCTATGAAATTTACAATATAGATTTGTCATCCAATTTGGCGATCCTGACTGCTTGTGAAACGGGGAAACCCACCTACCAAGCGGGAGAAGGAATGATTTCATTGGCGCACGCGTTTAATTATGCGGGCAGTGAGAGTATTTTGACAAGTCTTTGGGAAATAGATGAAGTATCGAGCACCGAGATTGTAAGACGTTTTTATGAAAATCTGGCAAAGGGCCTACCTAAGGATGAAGCTTTGCGAAACGCTAAGCTGGAGTACATTAAGTCCGCCAGGGGCCGGACAGCTGCTCCGCAATACTGGGCAGGACTTGTTCTTATCGGCGACACCACTCCTATTGATTTGGATACCGGTATTTCCTGGATGTGGTACGGAGCGGTTGGAATAGTTATATTGCTGATCCTTTTTCTTCTTTTGCAAGGCTTAAAAAGACGGAAGTCTTCCGAATTTCAAGAAAAAAATTCAAGTTAAATTTTAGAAGCGCCAAGGCCTACCTCATCCAAAATAAATTCTCCGTTTTTGCAGAATCGTGAAAGATCCTTCTTTATAAAACTGAGAACGGCTTCTTTTTCAGCTTCGGGATAGAGCAAATGGACATTGGCTCCGGCATCTAAGGTGAAACATGCATTACTTCCCGTATTTCGTCGAAAATCCCATATTCTGTTGATTATCTCTAAGGTATTAGGTTTCATCAAAATAAAATACGGCATAGAAGTTAGCATCATTGCGTGGAGCGATAAGGCTTCACTTTCTACGATTTCCACAAACTTCTGAATATTCCCATCGCGCAGAACGGGAATCAATTCTGAAAGATTGCCGTTTGCCTGTTTAAATCGTTGTTCGGCAAATGGATGATTATGCATAAGATCATGCCCAATGGTGCTACTCACTTGTTTCTCTCCTTTATCCACCAATAAGATGCAATCCTTATAATCTAAAAAGCATTCATGAACTTCGAAAGGATATTTAATTCCGTAGAGATTGGTGCTACCATCAATCTGGGGATGTTCGCCCCAAACAATAAGTGGTCCTCCAATACTTCTACAAGCACTCCCTGACCCCAATCGAGCGAGAAAGGATGCCTTCTCGTATTCCTTTTCAGTCAATTTGAAATTTGTAGAATCGGAGGAAAGCAACTTATGCTCCATATTCACCAAACACAGGGCTAAAGCACTCATTCCGCTTGCTGAAGAAGCAATACCACTGCTATGTGGAAAACTATTAGAAGTTTCGATCTTGAATTTAAAATCCTTCAGAAAGGGGATATAACCCTCAATCCTTTCAAAGAAATTTTGGATTTTAGGCTCAAAGGATTTCTCTCTTTTACCATCTAGAAACACTTCAAATTCGAATTTAAGTGAATTTTCTACAACAGCTTTAGAAGATATATTGGTCCGTGGCTCGAACGAAAGAGATGTCTGGGTATTACAATTCTTTAAGGTGAAGCTAACTGAAGCATTCATGGGCAATTGCTCCCCATATTTTCCCCAATATTTTACCAGGGCAATATTGCTGGGAGATTGCCAGGAAACCCTTCCTGAAATTAAATTTTTAGGATAATTTGAACCCGAAAAAAGCTCCATAGATCTATAAAATTAAAAGCAGAACAAAAATAAACTTCTTTTTTGACGAAAGCTGTCCCATTTTGAAAAGCTTTCCCTATTTCCCCTGAAAGCAATCCAGAATATGTGGGAAAAATAAGGTCTGCGTTCTTAGATCAATTTATGTTATTCCAATGTAACTGCGCTCGATATTCTATAAAAATGAAATATTCAAACTTGTATATCTGCTCAAAAAACTTTCTAAAAATATTTTAAAGCCGATTTCGGATAATTTACTAAAATCCACATTATAAATTTCAGTTTCTAAATCCTGAGCCACAAAGGTTTGTTAAAAAAATAAGTTGCATGATGACCTTTTTTCTATTATTCGTTATACCGTTAAAGAGCCAATATGCTTGAATTAAATTAAAAAATTACAATTTATGTATATCATGATTTTATGTGAAAAATATTGTATATTTCCCAATACTTTATATGGGAGACACAATAAAACAAGAGCATTTTGCATTATTGGACGCATTTTTGACCAATAAGGAGATTCCTATGCGAGAATTTTACAAAACGGAATACCCTAAAATAAAATGTTATATCCTTCAACATGGTGGTTCCCTAGACAACTGTAAGGACATTTTTCAAGAGGCTTACCTTGCATGTTGGAAAAAATTGAGTTCCAGAAAATTTAAACCTGAGAACAGAGCACAGATTGAAGCGTATTTGTTTACGATTGCCAAAAACAAATGGATAGATCAGACTCGAGGTGTTGCAAGAAAAAGAACGATTTCTATGGATGCAAAAAATTTAAATCTTGCTGTGGACGAATCCAATCCCTTGGAAATGGAAAATAAGGATAGAAAATTGTCTATAACCTTATCTGCGTTTGAAAGTTTAGGTCCCGCTTGTAAAGAGCTGCTTACTCAATTTTACTTTTATAAACTGCCATTAAAAATTATTGCCGAGAAGTTAGAACTGGAAGAAAACTCGGCAAAAAACAAAAAATATAGGTGCATTCAAAAATTAAGAGAGATTGCCCTTGCAAAAGAAAAAAGATAATGAATCCCCCAATGAAAATAGAATTTGAAGAATGGAATGCAATTGAAACCTACCTTGAAAAAAACGAGGCAGGAGAAGTAACTGCCCATCTTAAACAATCTCTTGATCAAATACCCAACCTGGATGAAAAAATAAAATACGTCAAGGAAACGCGGGAGGACATCGAGGACTGCATTCGAATGTCCAAAATTAAAGAGTTCCAAACGGAGGTGGACGTTGATGAGGAAGTGACAAGAAAACCCAAAATCAAAAGATTGAAAATGTCAGTTTTCTTTTATTCTGTCGCAGCAACACTCATTGTCTTATTTGGAATCTTTTGGATGCTTAATACAAAGACACCAGGGGAAAAGATATTTGCCGAAAATTTTAAGCCTGATATTGGATTGCCTCTTAAAATGAGCACCATTGGCAACTATGGCTTCTACGAAGGTATGTTGGACTATAAACAGGAAAATTATAAAGAAGCCATCGCAAAATGGAACACAATATTGCCCGCCAAACCACATAACGATACCCTGAATTATTTTTTGGGGGTGGCAAATTTGGCGCTGGGTAATACGGTAGAATCTTTAGAATATCTGAGAAACCAGGAACTCTATAAAGGCGGAATGTTTGAGCAAGAAGCGGCTTATTATGCCGCCTTGGCAGAAATAAAAGATGGGAATTTTAAGAAGGCGGAAATACTTCTTCGGAATAATCCGTCACCAGATAATGATAAACTTCTCAAGCAGCTAGAGAACCAATGAAAATAAGGGTAAGAATAGTCCGTGCGGTTTTCAGCATTTGCCTACTTAGCATTATTCCTGCCCATTCCCAAGAAAAAGCCTATTCCGTAAACGATATCCGAAACCTAATTAGCCAAGATTCTCTCAAAAAGGCCAAGACAATTGTTTCAGATAATATCGAATTATATAAAGCGGAGAAACAATATGATAGCTTAATAGAATATATCCGGTTTCAGGGGCACTTCAAACTTAATGACAACAATACAGAAAAAGCGATCGCCAAGGCCAAGGAATTGACCGGATACATCACGGCAAACAAAGATCCGCATTTGATTGCCTTGGCTTATAAACAAATGTCCTATATCTACGATAACGCTGGACAGCACATAAAGGCATATGACCTCATGCTGGAGGCCGTGGAACCTACCTCTCATATTACCGATCCTAAAAACACGGATGCAGCCTCCGTCCAATACAGTCTGGGATACTATAAATTTAAAATTGGCAATTATCCTCTTGCAAAAAAGCATTACAACAAATCGTTGGCTCTCCTAAAGAAGAGCGGAAATGATGATTATGTTTTTTACAATCAGGTTTACGTTTCCCTTGGTGGACTTCTTTGGCAAGAAGCTAAATTGGACAGCGCCCAAGTTTATTTTCAGGAGGCTCTGGAAATTCTTAAAAAAACGGACACTACGGATTTAAAAAACAAATTGTTCAGACCGAGTCTTATAAAATTGAATATGTCTGTTCTTTTGAATGCCTTGGGAAGAAACAAGGAAGCTATTACAATTTCGTATGAAGCCATCGAAGATCTTCAGGAATTTATTGAAAAAACTACAGACGAATTTTATATTAGACAAGCTCGGAATTTTATTTATAGCATTCTGGATAACCTGGCATCGTACCATAATACTTTGGGAGAATACAAGAGAAGCGAGGAGATCATGGAATATTCGTATGCACAAAAACAAAAGATGTATCCGGAAAATGATATGCCCATTATAATTTCCCACATTATATTGGCACAGGCCAAAACTATAAACCAAGACTATGAGGATGCGACAAAACATGCTGATTTGGCCTTGGAACTTTATAAACAGAGACCGGATGAGGATAGTTACTGGAAGGCAGCGCTGTATTCTGTAAAGGGAACAATATATGAACGAACTGGTAATATGGAGTTGGCCAGAAAATTTTATGAAAAAGGAGACCAAGTTTATAGAAATTCATCCAATGGTAATTTTTCGCAAAACTTTTTAGATCATTTAATTATGTTATCACAATTTTATGTGAAGATTGGGGAGGACCAAAAGGCAATAGCAACGGCTTTTGAAGCTTATAATCACATTAGAGCATCAAGCTTTAGAAATACACTTCAGGAATTTTATCACATTCAAAATATTGCTAAAGTATATTTTGAACTAAAGGATTATAAAAATGCTCTGAAGTATAGTAACGAGGCTATTAATTTCAATCTGATGGCAGATGGAAGGAAAATGAGCGGTTTGGATTCCATCCTAGTTCAATATAGAAAACCCCCAGCTATATTGATCAAAATCAATTCAGAATACAATCTTTCAGAAAACAAATCTCCAAAAATTTTAAAACAATACCTCTCGGAAATAGATCAAGCCATTTCCATCTTGGATCAACGCAAGAAAGTAGTGACGACCCATGAGGATGTTACCTTACTGATAAATGACAATGAGGAACTTTTTAATCTCGCAAAAAAGTTGAGGTTGGAACTCTATGAAACTACGAAAGACGTTCATTATATAGATCAAGTAATTTCGCTTCATGAATCGGCCATTTACAGCAGAATACGTTCTCGCCTAAGTCTCCGGGAAAATATAGCATTTAAAAATGTTCCCAAACGGGTCTTGGAGAAGGAAACCCATTTAAAAAATAGTATTGCCACAACTATCGGAGATACCGAAAGAGGGATTGATGCCTATATAGACGCATCTGAGGAGTGGGAAAACTTTTTAGGTTCCCTACAAAAAGATTATCCGGAATATTATAAAATGCGCTATGGAACCGTAGAAAAACCTATTCAAAATCTACAGCAAAAAATACCCGAAAATACAACCATCGTCCGTTATTTTTTTATTGAAGATCAGTTATACGCCTATATAGTTTCCCATACCGAGAAAAATATTGTTTTACTTAGCAGCAGCAATGTTAAAAACTATGTCCAGCAACTTAACGTGGAGGATTTTTCCGTAGAAAAGAAGAGTCCGCTGCTATTTAATCTTTATAATGAACTGTGGCAACCCATCGAGCCCTATATTAAAACCAGGAAAATAATTATAGTTCCAGATAGGGAATTATTCAACCTTAGCTTTGAAATGCTTACACCAAAACCGATAAAGAATTTTAAGGAATTTGAAACCAACAGTTTATTGGCAAAATATGACATTTCCTATAACTTCAGTCTTTTACTGTATAAAGACAGAAAAAAGATTATCGATTATTCGGAAAATTATGTAGGCTTTGCTCCTGGTTTCAACAAAAAAATGAAACAGAATTATCGATTGGGTCTTCAAGATTCCGTGAATTTGGACAAAATGTATTTAACCCTACTGCCGCAACCTTTCAGTGAAAATTTGATAAAACAGTACGCGAAAACGTTTGATGGAGAATATTTTATGAATGAAAATGCCAGTAAAACTCTCTTCGTAAATAAGGCCAAGGACCATAAGATAATCCATATTGGCACCCATGCTGAATCCAATAACATTACACCTGAACTTAGCCGACTACTCTTTGCAAAAAAGTCAAAGGATAGAGAAACTTATGATGACAACTCTTTATATGTTTATGAAGTTTACAATATAGACCTTTCCTCAAACCTCGCAATATTGACCGCTTGCGAAACTGGCAAACCAACCTACCAAGCGGGGGAGGGCGCGATTAGCTTAGCGCATGCCTTTAATTATGCGGGCAGTGAAAGCATCCTGACTAGTTTATGGAACATAGACGAAGTTTCCAGCAGCAAAATAGTTGGATATTTTTATGATTATCTTTCCGATGGGCTCCCAAAAGATGAGGCACTCAAAAAAGCCAAATTTAAATACCTATCTACAGTGGAGGGACGAGGAGCCGCACCGCAATATTGGGCAGGACTGGTGTTGGTTGGGGATACAAGTCCGCTCCATTTGCAAAATAATACTAACCCCATTTGGTGGTGGATTCTGGGATTGGGGTTGATTTCATTAATATTTGTTTATTTTTATCAAAAACGGAGAATTTAAAGAGTGCTTATAGAATAGCCCATAACCATAGGGTTCATTCTTAAAAGTTATTCCATAATTTGGTATTACCTTTTGTTGGCTAGGTTTTAAGACCAATTTGTTAAAAACCACAATTCATAATTTTATCGACTGTAATTAGTTAGCTCCCCACCATATTTTTTTAAAAAGTGATGACCTTTTGCAACAGTATCGTTAGACAAGCAGAAACCATCAAAAGGATGTCCGTGCTTACAGTTAGGATATATAAAACTCAGGATTATATAAGTTTTTTTAACGACGAGTAAAAGTGAAAATCACAAGTGAGATCAGTGTTTGTTTTGAGGAGGATAAATACCATCTGGAAGGAATTTGTTTTTTTCTAAAATAGAGATAATAATTCTTTCAACTCTTGTGAGCCTACCCGCAGGAAACCGCAATTTAACATTATGCGTTTCTTGTGGGTTTTTTCATTTAGTTGCCTGTTCTCCCAAAAATTTCACTCTTATCTATTTTCCTTGATCTCCTCCTTTAATTTAAAATTCTCGATTTGAGTTTCTGACGACCTATTTCAGTCTGCACTTTGTTCATATCTACAATATGTTCGGAAAACTGATCTCTTCTGAAAAATATGCTTCGGTCAAAAAATATATCCAAAGGATTAAATGCTTACGCAGGAATTTATTTTGTAAAAGTGAATATTGATAAGAAATTATCAAAAACCTTAAAGATTATAAAACTATGATTTTAATAGTCTTTAAGATCTAGAATAGCCAGAATGCCCCAGGAACGGGGCATTTTTTATTTATTGAAAACTAGGCATTCCATTTTTTATGGTCAATAATAAATAGGCATCCGTTTTGTTCGGAAAAAAATATTCCAACTCCTTTTGATGACCTTTTTCATTTATTGCGATAGGTATATATACATCAATTTTAATAATTCCAAAACCAAATATTATGAAGCAATTTTTACTTTTATCAATAATGAGCCTCTTCTGTTTAACTGTTTCTGCCCAAAACTGGATACAGTTGGGCAATGACATAAATGGGGAAGCCGCGGGTGATTTTTGTGGCTCCCATTCTTCCCTAAGTGCAGATGGAAATACCGTGGCAGTAGGAGCGCTATACAACAGCGATGGAGGCTATAGGGCCGGCCATGTTCGGGTATTTGCTCTTAACGGATCAAATTGGACACAAAAAGGAAGTGATATTGATGGAGAGGGAGCAGAAGACAACAGTAGTCGTGTTGCCCTAAGTGCCGATGGCAATACTCTGGCAATTGGAGCACCCTTTAATGGTGATAGCGGAAGTAATTCCGGTCATGTTCGTGTATATTACTTTGATGGTAGCGATTGGATAAAACAAGGTGCTACAATCCCAAGCGAGGGTCCTCACGATCAAAGTGGAGGCGCAATCGGTATTAGTGCTGATGGCAGTAGAGTTGCAATCGGATCTATGAGTGTGGGATCCACAACTGGACAGGTACGTGTTTTTGGCTGGGATGGCAGTTCTTGGATCAAATTGGGCTCGAACATAAATGGCGGTGCGCCGGGTGATCAATTTGGTTTTTCGGTAAAATTAAGCGCGGATGGAAATACTTTTGTAGCTGGATCGCCACATGCGGATGCTGGAAAAAACGGAAATGGCGTAACCTCAATTTATAAATACAATGGAACAGAATGGATCCAAAAAGGAGTTAATATTCCAGGAGAGCAAACCAATGGCAATTCCGGTTCATCTGTAGATATAAGCGCAGATGGCTCTACAATTATTACGAGTGAAAGCCAATACGTTAGTCAGAATGGTGATAAAATAGGAAGAGTAAGAATGTTTTCTTGGAATGGATCAGACTGGGTTCAAAAGGGCTCTAATATAGATGGAACGTGGGATTATGATAAAATTGGTTCCTATGTTGCCATGAACAATGCGGGAAATATAATCGCCTTTAGAGGTTTAAAAGGACCCCAAGGGAGCGGAAGTCATGGTAGTGCTCGAGTTTTTAAATACACCGATGGGGATTGGGTACAACTGGGACAAACTATTTTTGGACAGAGCACAGGAGATGATAGCGGCCGTGGCTTGGATCTAAATGAATCAGGCAATACGGTAAGCACAGGATCTATAACAAATAACAACAATGGCCAAAGCGCAGGGCAACTACGGGTTTTTCGATATGATGGAAATTTAGAAATAACTGAAAACACATTTTCGAGTATTTCCCTTTACCCAAACCCAACTGAGCGCAATTTCGAGATTGATCTTGGGAAAGAATACACAGATGTTAGCATAGCAGTTTACAATATTCTAGGTCAACTTGTATCAACAGAAAAATATACTTCAACAAAAGCGATATCCCAAGAAATAAATGCTTCCGCAGGAGTCTATTTCGTAAAAGTAAGCACTGCTAAAGAAGGATCGAAAACTTTTAGGATTATAAAACAATAAATTTTTATTAGCCCGAAAGGTTTAAATCAACCGGAAATGCTCCTGAAATATGGGGCATTTTTTATTCCAAGCTTATCGAACAAATCTTTTGTAAAATCAAAATGGAAAATGAAATCTTTTATTATTCCTAAGGAGTGGGTGAACAGGATAATTTACTAACCCAACCCCCCCAATCATCCAACACTGCACAAACAGTCTCCAGTTTGGCGTCCCTCCTCATCCGCTATTTAACATTCCAACATTCCAATTTTTATTTTAAGACAATTTTATGATTTCTACTTAGTATTTAATATATTGCCTCTCATTACTGTTTCCCAAAAAGACGACAAAAACCTTTTTAAGAAAGGTTTAATAACCCAAATAATTATACATTTAATTAGAAAGTTGATTTCTATTTATCAAGATATTAAAAAAAGTAGAATGAGATTCGTAATTTCCCTATTCTTCATAATCTTTTCTCAATCAATCCAAGCACAAAATTTCGTTCCAATTGACACTTCCAATGTCACTTACCGGAAAAATTTAAAAACTTTATATTCAAAAAGAGTTTCAGACCAATCGCAAATCTTTCAAAAACAAATAACCAATCCGAAGGTTAGGAAAGAAGTGGGTTCAATATATAAGGAAGTAACCGACGGATTTAAAGAAACAATTGACAAAGGATATTTTGTAGAAGATAGCTTGTATCGAAATGAATTGGATAAGATTTTAAAAAATTTAAAAAACAATAATCCAGATTATGCTTCTCTAAAAACCACTCAGATCCTTTTGTCTTATGGCACAGCTCCAAACGCCTATGCAATCGGAAATGATATCGTTGTTGTTTACATTCCCCTCCTCAAGAAAATAAGAAACCAATATGAATTGGCTTATATTATCAGCCACGAAATTGCCCATAACATTTTAAAGCATTCCTATAACGGGATGATCGCCAATGCTTCCTTAAAGCAATCTGAAGATTTAATCAAAAAAACCAAGGAACTTAAGAAGCAGAAATACAACCGAGCGGGCGAATCCATAACCTTGTATAAAAACTTGATATACGGCTCTTCCAAAAACAAAAGAAAATTGGAGCAAGAGGCCGATTCATTAGGGTTTATTCTGTTTAAAAACGCCTATAAAGACTATCAATATGAAGTGGTAAAAACCTTGGAATTATTGGAAATTGTAGATAAAGAAACTGATTCTCTAAGCGTGGAGGACTATGTTTCACTTTTTGAAACAGAGCAACTTCCCTTTAAAAAAGAATGGATTGTCAATGGGGAATTGGAAAGCTATAAATATGACACCACGCCGAAATTTTGGACTATAGATTCCTTAAAAACCCATCCAGATTGTAAGATAAGAGCCGAGTTTATAAAAACGAATTTTGAGGTTCAGGAAAATAAGCTTCAGGAGGCTTCAGAAGAATTTAAAACTATTCAATTCGCGAGTAAATACAATGATGTGCTTGGATTGTATGTCATCGAGGAATATGGAAAATCCCTTTATGAAACACTTTTGCTTCTTAAATGGGAGCCTGAAAACCAATTTTTGCGAAACCTGGTTTCAGAGAATTTGCTCAAAATTCAAAGTGCCCAAAAATCCTATACTTTGGATAGGCACTTGGACAGACTCAATCCTCGAAATTCAGACAGCTATAATACCTTCTTATATTTTATAAGAGAATTGCGAAGAAAAGAAATGGATGAATTGATTAATCTTTATAAAGCCTAACCCATGAAACAAACTTTTACCCTCCTCTTCCTTTTTATACTTTCAAGTTCCTTTGCCCAAATTCAAAAGCTACGTGAGTTTTCTGCTGGTAGCTTTGTAGATTCCAGAATTATCTATGAAGACAATAAAGACGACGTATTTGGTTATTTCCTTTTGTATGAATTCGACAGAAAAAGCCGGGAAGTTTATGATATGGAATATGTGGTTATGGACAAAAACCTAAATAAAATAACTTCCGGAACTTTTACCGAAGGCGTTTACAAAAATTTCATGATTAAAACTGGAGCAAGACTTTCCTTTGTAAAAAAGAAGAAGAATCAACTCTATTTTGGTATTCATGATAATCTGGACAATGAGTACTTTATGCAAACCCAAGTTACGTCCGACTATTTTCGCGAACGATACCGAAAAATAAATCTCGACAACTTTACCCTATCCAAAACTTTCTTTATTCAGGATAACGAAATTGCCGAAATGGAAACAAGTGCGGGTGATACTTTTTCAGTAAAGGAAATGAAGGAGAACCAATCCTTAATCCCCATTAATGATGGCAAGTTTGTACTCTTTTCCCCTTCAACTTATAAAATCCCCTTCATTCAGTCTGGTAATAAAGATTATCATAGTTTAATAAAGGCAGGGGTAAAATCATTTTCTGTTTTAGATGAAAACCTTAAAGTAATCTGGACTTCAGAAATCAATGCAGATAAAAAGGATGCGGGTGTTTACCGCGTAAGGTCTTCGGATAATTCAACTTTAGTTTTGGAAAAAAAGAATCTGAACAAAACAGTAACCGAACTAAGTTCCTATGAAATTTACAGTCTAGAATCTGGCAAATTAATGGGGAAGGTTACAGAAGAAGATCCAAATTATAGAATGAGCCAGTTTAAAATGGAAATCGATGGAGATTATTTGGTGATCTACAATTATTTATATGAGCCAAAGGATAAAGTTTTCACTCACGAAAAAACTTTGGGTTATGCCAGATTGATCATTGACAAAAAAACCGGAAAGGAATTAAAGCGGAACTATTTGCTATGGGAAAACCTAAATTCTCATTTCACTTTTAAGGATAAATTTGGCAACATTCCTAAATATGGCAAAATCCTTTTTCAAAATTTTATTCCCTTAAAAAATGGAAACACCATTGGTATTGCCGAAGGATATAAAACCGCCTCAAATACAGAAATTTTGGACTTTTATGTAATGGAATTCGATCCAGAAATGAAAGTAAAGTATTTCAAGAAGACCGAAAAGATGCAGAATATTATTAAAGGGCAAAAAATCTCCGGCCAAAGACTGCAAAGGTACGGCGCATTCGATTATTACTTTTCTCAGAAATTGGATGAGGACGGCAATTACGTAATACTTTATGCAAATAACGAAAAAGAAGGAGGAAAAATTAAGCGTAAAAGAGATCCATCTTGGGTTCTTGGTATAGTTACCTATGTGGACGGAGAGTTTGAATACGATAAACTAAACCTTACCACAACCGATGGAATGATAGTACCAATTAAGGCAAAAAACGGTTCGATACTTCTTCAGGAATATTCTGAAAAAAATGGGGCAGAAATGCGCTTGGAAAAAATAAATTATTAAAACCAGAAGGACAAGGAAGCCTTCATAAAATTCCTTCAAAGCAGAAGATGATATTTTGAAGGAATTTCTATTTTAATAGAATTGCAATTATTTTGTGACTTTTAATAAGTCTTTATTCAACAATTGATCTTCATATTTTCGATATATTTGATTTTAATAAAATCCAGCTTTCTAGCCTCAATGAATCTATCTGAATTTCTGCATTCTCTTGTACCTTTCTCTACTCTGGAACTAGCAGATATTACCTCACATTTTGAAAAGGAAAACATTTCCAAGAATACCAGGCTGATCGAACAAGGTGAAATCTGTAAAAAACTATATTTCGTGGAAACAGGAATGGGCAGAAGTTATTATCTTAAAGAAGATGGCAAGGAGGTAACCCAGTGGTTTTTTGGAGTCGGAAAATTTATGACCTCTGTTGACAGTTTTTTTCAACAGACCCCAAGCCTATACTATTTGGAAACTTTGGAAGATTCAATTCTTTATTCCATTTCCAAAGAAGAAATGGATCTGCTCTTTGCAAAATACCAAAAAATGGAACAGTTGGGCAGATTGGTTTCCATAGAAATGCTGACAAAGGTGGTGAATAAATTAAACGCCATTCAATTTCAGACAGCAAGGGAACGCTATGACTATATGCTCGCTGAATTTCCAGACATCTCCTACCGTGTACCGCTTGGACACATCGCTTCTTATCTGGGAATGACCCAAGAAACCCTCAGTCGGATTCGAAGAGGATAAGAGTTTGGGATTGGGGATTGGGGATTTGAAAATGTAAAGAATTCCAACAATAATGGATAGAAAAATCATTTTATTTATTTCTTACTCTTAACCACTCTCTACGTCCTCCATGCCTCCTGCGATAAAAAATCCATTCTCGTTCTACCTATTCCAGCTAGAAACGTCACTGCTCTAAAAACCTTTTTCAGAAACATCCCTCCCTACATTCTACATCTTTGTGTCTGTCTCAAAAAATCGATTTTTGATATAGGTCAAAGGAAAACATCCCCATTCGCCTGAACTTTGCACTGTAATTAAAAATGAGCAGCAATGCAATTCAACAAAGGCATATTCAATATCGTAATGGGCATCTCAATTGGTCTGTTTTCAGCGATAGGTTTTTCACAGCAAATGGATCCTGTTCTTCAGGACTTGATAAACAAAGGTTTGAACAAAAGCCAAACTGTGAACATTAAATCCATTGAAGCAGAGCAGGCCAGAGTGGATCAACGATTGGCCAAATCGGTTTTTATTCCCAAAATCACCTTAAATGGAAGCTATACCCGTTTAAACGACGACATCACTTTTGATGAGGACACCCAAAACCTATTGGTCGCCACCCAAAAACTCTTAATTAAAGAAGGTGCGGGACTGCCTTTTAATGCACCCTTTCCCGAGGGGATTCCATTAAAGGATACGCCAAATCTCCAGGACAAAAACATTCTAAAAACTTCCGTGGATGTGGATTGGGTTCTATTCAGCGGATTGGAAGCTACCAATGCCATAAAGGCCAGCAAACACAAGGAATCCTCAATTAACTATTTAGGAATGGCGGAAAAAGACAAGCTCGCTTTAAAAATTATTGAAACGTATGACAAACTCGCCTTAGTCTATGCTTCGGAAAAAGTCTTGACCACTTCTGAAAAGCACCTTGACGAACAAGCACATTTCGTAAAAAAAGCCATTGAAAACGGATTGGCAACTCCCATAGGAAGAAAAAAAATAGAATTGGCACAACAGCAATTGGCAGGAAAAAAATTGGAATTTCAACATAACAAAACCCTTTTAATTGAAGTGTTATATCAGCTTACGGGAGAATCCAAAGAAAACTTAAGAATCTTAAGGCCTCAACTAGAATCTTTCACTTTGAATGCTACTTCTAATATTGTAAAACGAAATGAAATAAAAGCTTTGGAAGAAGCAGAACAAGCTACCATATACAAATCTAGAATGGAACAGAGTAATTTTATTCCGAAGATTGCTTTAAAGGGGCATTATGAATTTATCGAAGACTATCTCTCGCTTTTAGATCCAAAATGGTATGTGGGCGTAGGGATACAATGGAATGTGTTCGACGGAAACCAATCGCGTTTAAAAGCTAGAAAATCAAAATTGGAAAGCCAGATTTATAGAGAGCGAATTGAGGAAGCGGAGGAAATGATCGATTTAAGCATTGTAAAAGCGGAACAGACTTATCAATCCACCTTGCAAAATTCAAGAATAGTGGAAAAGGAAATCGAGTTGGCCGAGGACACGTATGAAATGATTAACAAGCAGTATAAAAACGATTTAGCGTCGATAAATGATGTATTGGATGCATTGACTGATCTTGAGAAAGCTAACTTTAAATTACAAGAATCCTATTTCGATCAACAACGTGCAGGAACGGAATTGCTTCACGCAAAGGGAATATTACAATATTAAATAGAAAAATAATCTCTAATTAAATTCAAGATAAAGATTGTCACGTCGAGCGCAGTCGAGACGTTTTCGATGACCTTTCGACCTTAGGTTATCCTGAGCGGAGTCGAAGGACTCAGGGTGACAATAATTAAAATCACAAAGATGAAAATGACCAAAACCATAGTATTAAGCCTTCTTTCCTTGGCTGTTTTAAATTCCTGTAGTAATGAAAAGGTTACTTCGGAAAGAGGAAAAGTGAAATTTGAAACCATTTCCATCAGCAGCAAGCTGGGCGGAAGGATTTCAGAGATATATGTAACCGAAGGACAGGAAGTAAAAAAAGGAGATACACTCGCCTATATCGACATCCCCGAGGTGGCGGCGAAGATGATGCAAGCTGAAGGGGCAATCACCTCCGCACAAGGACAGCTCAATATGGCGTATAACGGCGCTACTACAGAACAATTAAGCCAGATAGAACAACAACTGAATTCAGGAAAAGCCCAATTGCAATTTGCACAGGAATCCTATAACCGATTGAACAATATGGTTAAGGATTCCTTGATCAGCCAACAGCAATTTGATGAGGTGAAAATGAAACTTTCTATGGCACAGGCACAGGTTGAGGCTCTGGAAGCCAAACGCACAGAAGTGCGAAAAGGAGCCCGTGCCGAGCAAATAGAACAGGCCAAGGGGCAATTGGACCGGGCCTTGGGGGCAAAACAGGAAGTAACTTCCGCTGCAAATGAAAAATACCTTATCGCTCCGGCAGATATGTCTATAGAGACCATCAGCTTAAAGGAAGGGGAATTGCTAACTCCAGGATACAGCCTGTTTAATGGGTATAGAAAAAACAGTGTGTATTTCCGATTCACCATTCCAGAATCTAAAATCTATGACTTTAAAATAGATCAAAATTTAGTATTGGAAAATCCGTATACCAAAGAAGTGATTCAAGCGAAAATAATCGCGATAAACCAATTGGCAGAATATGCGGATATCACCAGTACGGCACCGCTATACGGATTGGATGAATCCATTTATGAATTGAAAGTGGTTCCTACTGAAAATGTCGAGGATATGACGTTTTATTTGAATGCAACGGTTTTGATTAGAGGTGAGTGGTGAGTGGTGAGTGGTGAGTGGTGAGAGTAGAGAGTAGAGAAAAAAATCAAGAAGTTTTCATTTTATAGTATTGAAATAATGAAAAAGTTTAAAAAATTAGTCGGAATAGAGTTCAAGCGTATATTTTCAAACAATGTGTTGCTTGCCATTTTTTTTGGTGCGCCGATACTTTACGGATTTCTGTTTGGATATGTGTACCAGCAAGCAAAAGTGGTCAATTTGCCGATAGTGATCATCGATCAGGACCGCAGTCCAACAACCGACAAAATTATCGATGCTTTTAATGATAATGAAGGATTATTGGTGAGCGATGTGCGCTATTCCGCTGGTGATATCGTCGCAGAAATGCCCGTAAAACAATACGCAGCGGTAATCACTATACCAAATGGTTTTGAAGCCGACGTTCTTCAAAAAAGACATCCAGAAATACATGTTGATTTGAATATGGCAAATATCCTAAACGCTAATACCGCTAGTAAAAATATACAATCTGTTTTAATGACCCTTAATGCAGGGATGGAAATAGAAGGGCTTAAAAAACAAGGAATGCACCCCGCACAAGCATATAGTTCCTACGAAAGTTTTAAAATCAACTTCAACAAACTCTATAACTCCACAGGAAATTATGTAACGTTTATGTTACCTGGATTATTGGCAGGAATTATGCAGCAGGTGATATTCTTGGCTATGGCTTTGGTTTTTGCAAGGGATTTTGAAGATGGATATTTTGGAAGTTTGATAGAAGAGAGCAAATCTTCTCTATATCATATCACTTTGAAAGCCACTCCATTTTTACTGATGTTGCCGTTAATGTGGTTGGCAATAAGTTTCTTTTTCCCGTATTTTCAGATTGATGCAAGCATCTTTAATTTCCCAATGTTGGTTTTAGCCACTCTTTTGACTTTGGCATCAATGGCTATCGGAATGTTGTTTTCAATCGCAATCCCAAGTCAATTAAAGGCTACGGAATTATTGATGGTTATTTCTACACCAGCATTTATTCTCAGCGGATTTACTTGGCCAACCATGGCGAT
Source organism: Aequorivita sp. H23M31 (assembly GCF_004022485.1). Taxonomy (GTDB): domain Bacteria; phylum Bacteroidota; class Bacteroidia; order Flavobacteriales; family Flavobacteriaceae; genus Aequorivita; species Aequorivita ciconiae. The sequence goes on along the minus strand of NZ_CP034951.1, from coordinate 3,040,507 downwards.
CCCAGTTTGGATTACAAATATTGCGCAGTATATCCCCCTCACACAATTTTTAAGCGGCTTCCGGAAAATTGCGTTTTATGGTGGGGATTTGTCAGCAATAAAAGGAGAAATAGGAATGCTGTTATTAATTACAACAGTTTCTTTTTTGGTTATGGTGCTATTGCTTCAGATGAAAATTTGGTTGTTTGGAAAGAAAAACAAAACGACTATTATTTATTCGGACTTGTAATGGCCACGCTTGTGCGCATAAACAATCCTTTTTAAGATATTTTTATGATACTGATACTTTTTGATATATTGCCTACCTATTTGAGTATAAACACTAGTTAACATCACATCAGCAGCAGAAATACGCTTGGAAAGAATCATTTATTAAGAACAGCTATTTTTTCGAATCCCACGTTTTCTTGTTCTATAAAGCAAATATATATTCATCGGCTTATGATTCTAACGGCTTTAATTTTAATAGTTGCGGGAGTTTTAATAAAATATGGCAAAATGTACTTCCTCATTGCTGGCTACAATACAATGCCAAAGGAAAAGAAAGCCGAATATGATATTAAAAGAATTGCCTCTGTGATGGCAAATATCTTTTTTGCTATGGCACTCGTGATTATCTCCGGCGTGGTTATAAATCTTTGGATTGATAATATCTATGTGGAAATAACTGCGCTTTTTATCGCTGTATTTATAGGTGTACCCCTGCTCTTAATATTGGCAAATTCTGATAAATATAAAATTGATAGCGGTAAAAAAGATTGAAATCTAAATCCTTAAAAATATGGTTTGACTAACCCTTGACCACGGCCAAAGGCGTTAGTTCCACCTGTATCTCCACCAAATCTTTCTGAAGAGCCATTACCTCATTTATGTTTTTATAGGAACTGGGTGCTTCATCCAAATCTTTTTTATGCCGAAGTGCATGCAGCACTCCTTTCTCCTTTAATTGGGCTACTTCCTTTTTCAAATCAAGGCTCCGTCTGGCTTCGGAGCGGCTCATTAATCTGCCCGCTCCATGCGAACAGGAATTGAAGGACAGGGGATTTCCTTTTCCTTTTACCAAAAATGAGCTGGTCCCTTGCGATCCAGGAATCATCCCCCACTCCCCTTTTTCGGCACGGGTGGCACCTTTTCTATGGACCATTACTTTTCCGCCGAAATGGGTTTCCCATGCCGCAAAATTATGAGGTTTATTTATAAAATTCGAAAACTCAACCTCAGGCACAAACTCCTTAAAAGCGTCCTTTATTCTTTCCATCATCAGTTTTCTGTTTTGAAGGGCAAACTCGATGCAGTAATTCATTTCCTTATAATAATTGTCGTAATCCTCAGTTCCGCGTACAAAATAGGAAAGGTCCTTTGGAACGTCATCGCCGCGTTTTTTTGTTTCCACTACAGCCTTTTTATGGTAATGGTTTGCCACGGTATAACCAATATTCCGAGAACCCGAATGCACCATAATCCAAATATAGCCATCGGATCCTTTTTGGATCTCCATAAAATGGTTCCCTCCACCTAGCGTTCCTACTTGGTTTCTTCCACGCTCATATTCTTTGCTTACAATTGGCAAATCCTCTTTTAAATCCGGCATCCATCTTTCATCCTGTTTCTCATCGTGGTGCTTAAATCCCACGGGAACCGTTTCTCGAATCTGACCCATGATATTTTTAAGTTCATCCATTTCAATCGTTTCAAGATTTGTGCGTAAGGAACACATGCCACAACCGATATCAACCCCTACGGCATTGGGAATAATGGCATCCTTGGTTGCGAGAATCCCACCAATGGGCATGCCATATCCCTGATGAGAATCCGGCATAATGGCAATATGTCTAAATGCAATATCCAAATTGGCCAAATCCTTGGCCTGTTGCAAAGCACCATCCTCAATATCGTCCAACCACAATTTGATGGGAATTTTCTCTGTTTCGATTTTTTGTATCATAATTAGAATATACAAAGGTTTCCAATCATTTCCAACAGGTAGAGAGTAGAGAGTAGAAAATTCGGAATTCAGAATTCAGAATTCAGAATTCAGAATTCTGAATTGGGAATTGAATGCTTAACTTACGCATTCAATAAATTTCCCCAAAAATATTACGCATGAAATTATCCATAGTAGATCTATCAACCGTTTTACCAGACGAAAGCCGTCACGACGCGCTAATGCACAGTATTGAAGTAGCCCAACATATTGAAAAACTCGGTTTTCACAGAATTTGGGTAGCTGAACACCACGGCAGTGGTTCCATCGCCGGCCGTGCTCCCGAAATATTGATCGGAGCAATAGCAGCAAATACAAAATCAATTCGTGTGGGTTCTGGGTCGGTGTTGTTGAACCACTACAGTCCGTTTAAGGTGGCAGAGGTGTTTTGCACACTCAATGAACTTTATCCAGGTAGAATAGACCTAGGTGCAGGAAGAGCAACTACAGGGCCTGTAACCGATTTTGCCCTGCAACAAGCACGTGACAGACAATTCCGAAGTAATTCTGACGAACAGATTGTGGAATTGGTTTCTTGGCTAGATAATAGTTTTCCTGCTGATCATCCCTTTTCCAAATCTCCCATTCACACCATTGACAGCTTGCCTGAACTATATATTTTGGGATCCAGCACTTGGAGCGCATCTGCCGCGGCGGGATTGGGAATTCGTTATGTGTTCGCGGGTTTTATCAACCAAAAAGGCACCAAACAAATTCTGGATTCATATAGAAATAATTTTAAACCTTCCAACGGCAAATCGGGAATTAAATCCCCAGAAGCCATTTTGGCCGTCCACGTAGTTTGCGCAGATACCGAAGCAGAAGCTCAACGACAGATTGCACCCGTCAACATTATGTACCGCAATCTTTCCAAAGGAATTATAGATGCCAAACTTCCCACCCCCGATGAAGCGGTAAAGGAATTGGGTCATCTTCCAAAATTGGAAAAATATGTCCCCGGCTCCGGTATACCCCCGAAATTTATTGCCGGCACACCAAGCCAACTACATGAACAGCTAGTACATATAGCGAAAGACCTAAACGTCGACGAAATCATTATTCAGGATATGATGACCGACCATAAAGCGCGATTGCACTCTTATGATTTGCTGGCTGAGGTTTTTGATTTGAAAACCAAATAGTCTTACTGAAAAATATGGGCTTTATCCCTTTATCTTTTTGTCTCTTGATCCTTTTTTCCCCTGATCCTTTTGTCGGATCCTTGAATTTCTTGAAAATTTTAATCAGTCATTAATGATTTCAAGCCCGAATTATTAAATTTGGTTGGTTAACTAAATCATTTAGTAAATGAAGAGACAAGTTTATGACGTGCTTTTTATTATAGGGATGGCAGTTATTATGATAATTATGGTGAAAGTTTTATCCCCCAATGTATATATAGCCTTTTCCTTCCTTCCTGTGCTAACAGCCTATTGGGTGGGGCAACTGGTCCAACGAAAATTTGGGAAGACAGAAGAGAATGAGTAGAATTCTACTATTCATCCAGAATTTATTTGCTGGGGAGGATACGGGAAAAACCAGTTTGAAGATAGACCTTCCCATATATTTTTATGAAGTTGAAAATACGACCACAAAAATATTCATTTAATACACTATTTTCTAAAAAAGCTTTGCGTTAGGGATAGTAGTGGAAAGCCCACAGCCCTGCCAATGGCAATTGGTAGGGCGAGGACTTGGAACGGATAGCCCGACCCATTTTTGCGAGGCACGAAGCAAAAACGGGTAACGCCCAAATAGAAACCTAAGTTATTTTTAATAGAGCAGTATTTTTTCTTCTCTCTCCTCAACTCCTCAACCTCTCAACTCATCGACTAATCCGCTTACCGCACCACCAACAACGGCATCTTCCTATTTCTTGCCAACAGATCGTTTGTAGTACTGCCCACAAACAAGGTAGTAATATTATTTCCTCCTCTAGCGGAAACTACCACTATATCCGAATTACTCCTCTCTGCTTGGAGTTCGATGGCCTCTACAATTGAATGATCCTCTCTGTCTATGGATTTAAAGGTTATTTCTTCGGATAGTTTGTGTTTTTTTCGGAATTGCTGGACCTTTTCCTTGAGATGCAGCTTGGTCTTGTCGAGGGCTTTTTCCGTATTGATATAAGGAAAGAAAAATTGTGGAATATCATAGACGTGCAATGCCTCCACCTTTCCATTAAACCGTTGCACCAAGCTAGCCGCCACAGGAAAACACCGGGCAGAAGCCGCACTAAAATCGGTGGGCACCAACACATTATCCATTTTATGGGTGGACTCTTCTGGAACCAACAAAACGTGCGAATCCAACATTCTTACCAATTTCTGGCTAAGAGCCCCCGTTCCTTGCAATTCGTCCTTATTGCCCGTTACCATTACGTCAATTTTATAATCTTCCGCAAGCTGGCTCAAAATACTCTCAGTATAATCATCAGTTGTAATAAGCAAAGTATGTGGTACTGTTGATTGGTAGTGCTTTTCTATGGTTTTTTGTAAACCGCGATCCACTATATCCTCAACGGTAATCCCTTTTTCCACAAAATCGTCGTGTAGATCGTAGAGTTTATACTGCTTGATATTATGGGTAAAATATATGTGCTCAATATTCCAAACCTTACTTAGAAAGTTTATATACTTCACCAAAATCGCATCCATCTCGGTTAGGTCCAAGGCAACCATCAATTTCAACTGGTTCTCTAGATTAATTTTCTTCGTCATTTCTTTAATTTATTGATTTGAAAGAATAAGATTCATTTATAAATCTGTTGTTTTTGGTTCATTCTTCGACCGTTTTTCGGGATCGATCTCCTCCAGATTTTTCTCTTTTCGCTCCTCGTTTACCAAGTTCAAAATATTTTTGCGATAGGATTCGCGTTCCAGTAGTTTGTTCTTTCGCTGGGATTTTTCATAATCCTCATTCATTCCCCGATACAGTGAAAAACACATCATTATCAAGAGAATGGCGAAGGGCAAACCAGAAATAGTTACAACAGTTTGCAAGGCATTGAGACCTCCTCCATACATTAATACCGCCGCAATAACTCCGGTGGCAACTGCCCAAATAACTCTTTGAAAGGGAGGAGTCTTTATTTTTCCACCAGAAGTAATACTATCTACGACCAAGGCTCCAGAATCTGCAGAAGTAATAATAAAGCTACAGATAAGGATTACCCCCAAAGATTTTAAAACGATAGCCAATGGAAACTTATCAAAAAACACATACAATGCTGTAGAAATATTATCATTTACGGCCGCGATCATTGCGGTATCACCCATTAAAATATCTCGCATGGTCGTTCCTCCAAAGGCGCTAAACCATAGAAAAGTAACCAGAGCGGGAAGAACAAGGACGCAAAGAATAAATTCCTTAACCGTCCTTCCCTTGGAAATACGGGCGATAAAAGTACCCACAAATGGAGACCAGGAAATCCACCAGCCCCAATACATTATAGTTCGCATTTTTTGCCAGTCGGTTCCGCGCAGCGATTCTGTCCACGTTGACATTTCCACAAAATGGGTTAGATAACTACCTAGGTTTTGTATATAATTCCTAAAAATAAAGGTAGTAGGACCTAATATCAAAACTAACAGAAAAATAGCCATAGCCACGCGAACGTTCAGCTTACTGAGCATTTGCACTCCTTTATTCACGCCGCTAAAAGCGGATAGGGTCGCTGCTGCGGTTACTCCTAAAATTATAAGGATTTGATAAAAAAGGGAACTGGGAATACCAAAAACATGTGTAAATCCGGAGTTGATCTGCCCTACTCCAAATCCGATGGTTGTTGCCAGACCAAAAAGGGTTGTAATCACAGCCATTATATCGATAACGTCTCCCATCCAACCGTAGATTCTATTCCCTAATAAAGGATAAAATGCGGACCGCAAAGTGAGGGGCATTTTCCTGTTATAGGTGAAATATGCCAAGGAAAGACCTACTACCGAATAAATTGCCCAGCCGTGAATTCCGTGGTGAAGAAAAGAGAAATTAATTGCTTCTTGAGCGATAACCGCCGGTTCGGCCCCTGCAAGTCGCGGAGGATTTAAAAAATCCCGCACAGGATCTGCAATACTAAAAAGAACCAGTCCATTTCCAATTCCCGCACTAAACAGCATAGCGAACCACCCATACAAACTGAATTCGGGTTTGGCATTTTTTCCTCCTAAACGGATCTTTCCAAATTTACCGAAGGCCATATACAGGCAGAAAACTATAAAAAGATTTACGGCCAACGTATAAATCCAACCTCCATGCTCGGAAACATACGTTTGGGCTACCCCAAAATAATAATCTGCCTGTTTCTCAAAAAGCAGGGTAAATCCTACACTCAGAATAATAACAACAATCGCAGAAAAGAAGACTGTTTTATTTACCACCAACCCAAGGAATTTTGAAGTGGGATCTTTTCTAGTAACTTTTATGGACATCTAAATTTGATTTTTTAAATAAGGAAATATTCAATCCCATTTTTCTAAGAAAATGGAATTATGCAAATTATAAAAGAGCTTATTGCTCTATGGGACACAATTTCAGCTGAAGAAGCTGGGAATAAGAGGAGGTGGAGAAAATGAAAATTTAGAAATTTTGCGGTATAATTTGACTGTAATTTCATTTTTAATGGGAATTTTCATAAAATTCTTTATTTTTTCATCTCGCATATAATACCATTAATTATAAGTTTCAACAAATCTTTTTAGTTTAGTTTCTTTATAATACTATAAATAAAACTTTTGGCCTCCACTTTATCATCAACTTTTATCAATTACAAAAAAAATGGAGCGTCCGAAAAATTAAAAAACCTCGCCACAATTTCCAGATGTATTTAAATCAAAAAAAGCCTATCTTTCGTACAAGTTGAAACCAATTTAAATTATAAAGTAATGAAAAATCTGACCTTATTTCTTATACTAGCTCTTTTTACCTGCGCGGTCCAGAGTCAAACCTTGACCGAAAATGAAATAACCGGAACTTGGCAAGTCGTAGATGTGGTAGAAGTGGGCACCAAGCCCAAACAAGCTAAAGAAATGGTCGCATCATATATCGATATCCTCCCAGACCACAGTTTTCAGATAAGGATGAGAAATATTGCATCAAAAAAGTTTGAAAACAAGTTCGACGGCTATAAATGGAATTATAATACATCTTCCCAAACCATTGAACTCAGTAAAGGCGATATGTCCATAAAGCCATCAAAAAGCAATGGAAAAATGTATTTCGAGATTCCCGAAACTGGAATGAAGCTAGAGGTTGTAATGCCTATATAAAATTTACTCCCAGGGAATCATTTATTAAAATTGTTTTAGGAACCGATACCGAAGGAAATACATTTGGAATTCATTCCGTGTCTTAAAAGAAAAGAGAATTTCTCCCGCCAGTTATCAATATTGTTTTTTTTGAATTTCGATTTGTCTAAATATACCATTAGGGATCGATTTCGTTTTCAATTTCCATTTCGGTTTCCCTCCCATTCCTTCGTACCTTTGAAAAAATCAAGATCCCATGAAGTATCTTCCTATTCTCCTTATATTTCTTATTTCCTGTAAACAAGAGACCAAAACTCTTTCCGCACAACAAATTATTGATAAAGCCATCGAAAATGCTGGGGGGAGCAAATTTGAAAATGCAGATATCCAATTTACTTTTCGCAATGTAACATATACCAACCAGCGAAAAAATGGATTATTTGAATTTACCCGAAGTTTTACAGATTCCTTAGGCGAGGTCAAGGATGTTCTTAATAATTCAGGCTTTGAGCGTTTTATTAATTCCGAAAAAATCGTTCTAGCCGATTCTACCGCCGAAAAATATTCCAACTCGCTCAATTCCGTGCATTACTTTGTGCAATTGCCATACGGTCTCAATGATGCCGCAGTTCAAAAGGAATTGGTAGGCGAAACAAAAATAAAAGGAAAGGAATATTATATGACAAAAGTGACTTTTTCCCAAGATGGAGGCGGCACAGACCACGACGATGTTTATATGTACTGGATTAATAAGGAGGATTTTCACATAGATTATTTTGCATATAAATTTTATACAGGAGAAGGTGGAATTCGTTTTCGGGAAGCTTATAATCCAAGACAGATTGAAGGGTTACGCTTTGTAGATTACAAAAATTATAAAATTGAACCGTGGGAATCTGTCGATCTAAAAGATTTAGGTGAAAGGTTCGAATCTGGAAAACTGGAATTGCTTTCGGATATTAAAACAGAAAATATTTTAGTTGATGGATCAATCAATAATTAAATTCCCCTCCGCGACCTCTGCGCCTTTGCGATAAAATTTACACCACAGAGGCGCCAAGAACGAAAAGTTTAAAGCGTATCCTTATGAAAAAATCACTTCTATTTTTCTTCCTATTTATAGCACTAAACGCCATTTCCCAAAACGAAGCCGAAGACAAAGAAGCCATTCTCGCAGTTCTAATATCGCAGGAAAAAGCCTGGAACCAATTTGATCTTGAAGGATATATGCAAGGCTATTGGAAGACTGATTCATTAAAATTCTACGGTAGCAAAGGCCTTACCAATGGCTGGCAACAAACCTTGGACAACTACAAAAAAGGATATCCTTCCAAAGAATATACTGGAACCTTAAAATTCACGGTTGACAATATTTCACAAATTGAAGAGAACTCGTACTCCGTAATGGGCCAATATCATTTAACTCGCAAGGCGGGAAATGCAAACGGTGTTTTCATGATAATCTTCAAAAAAATTGACGGCGAATGGCGAATTGTTGCCGATTTGAGCTGTTGACTCCTTTTTTTTGAAAGCTTAACTTTGTATTTATGAAAATCCTGATCATAGAAGACGATTCAAGAGTAGCAGAACTCATCCAACGCGGGTTGGAGGAGCAAGGTTTTGAAACTACTTTGGCCTACGACGGACTTTCGGGAAAAAAGCTTGCCGGTCAAAACAACTATGATTTGGTAATTACGGATATCATTCTCCCAAAAATGGATGGCATTGATCTGTGCAAGGAATTAAAACAAAATCAGCCCGACCTTCCCATCATTATGCTCACAGCATTAGGAACAACAGATGATAAAGTAGAAGGATTTGATGCCGGCGCAGACGATTATCTTGTAAAACCCTTTGAAATGCGTGAGCTCTTGGCGCGGATTCGGGCATTGCTGAAACGGTTTAACAACACGGTTGCTACCGGAAATATCCTAGCGTATGCCGATATCGAAATGAATCTCCACACCAAAATTGTAAAACGTGGCGGCAGAGAAATCCATTTAACCCCAAAGGAATTCAATTTTCTAAAATATCTACTTCAAAATCCCGAACGTGTATTGTCCAGAGTGGAAATTGCCGAAAAAGTATGGGATACACATTTTGATACCGGCACCAATTTTATTGATGTTTATGTGAATTACCTGCGGAAGAAAATAGAGACCGGATTTGACCAAAAACTCATCCACACCAAATCGGGAATGGGGTTTATCCTGAAAGCTGAATAATGAAGATACGTACACGGCTCACCCTTCTTTTTACGCTTATTACGGCAACCATTCTGCTGGCCTTTGCTTTTGTGATTTATTTTTCTGCTGTGGAAAATAGGGAAAAGGAATTTTATATCGCCCTAAAAAAGGAAGCCGTTACCAAAGCAAATCTTTTTTTTGATGCCAAGGTTGACGCCAAAACCCTTCAGGATATTTACCGCAGCAACCGGAAAATCTTAAATGAAGTGGAAGTCGCCATTTACGATAAAAACTTTAATCTATTCTATCACGATGCCGTGGATATTGATCGCGTAAAGGAAACTCCTGAAATGATCGAAGAGATTTTCAAAAATGGAAAAATGCAGTTCTATCAGGACGATTGGCAGGTAATCGGGATGCTCTTCGATTATGAGGGAAATGAATACGCCATCACTGCTACGGCATTGGACGAATATGGCTACAACAAATTGGAAAGTCTATACCGAACCATTTTTCTGGTTTTCATAATTTCCATTATAATCATTTATATCGCTGGGCGATTTTTCTCCAAAAAAGCATTTCAACCCATAACCGCAATGACAGAGAAGGCGCGAAGTATTTCCGCCACCAATCTCGACCTTCGCCTTTCCTCCAACGACAGCAAGGACGAACTTTCGGAACTCGCCAATACTTTTAATGAAATGTTGGACAGACTGGAAACTTCCTTTGAATCGCAAAAGCATTTTGTTTCCAATATTTCACACGAAATGCGCACTCCTTTGGCAGCAATAATAACAGAATTGGAATTGTCAATAAACAAAGAAAGAAATTTAGAAGAATACAAAACCGCCATTCAAAACGCCCTAAGCGATTCCCGAAAACTCGCCCGCTTGTCCAACAGTTTATTGGATATGGCGAAAGCGAGCTACGACCCTTCCGAAATTTCCTTTAAACCCATTCGTATCGACGAACTTCTGCTGGATGCCAGGCAACAAGTGATACAGGCGAATCCCACTTATCAAATTGACATTAATTTTGAAAATAATTTTGATAATGAAGAAGAAATAACAATTAATGGAAATGAATATCTCTTAAAAACTGCCTTTGTAAACCTCTTCGAAAACGGCTGTAAGTTTTCTGAAAATAAACAATCCACTGTTTCTATTTCCTTTGAAAAAGATTCTATAAAATTAAAATTCTCCGATAAGGGAATTGGCATTCCCCAAGAAGATTTAGAAAACATATTCACTCCATTCTATCGAGGCAACAACAAGGATTTCTCTGAAGGAAATGGCATCGGACTTCCACTATCGAAAAAGATAATTGAACTACATCAGGGGAGTATTTCGGTTTCGTCTGTGGTTTCTAAGGGTACGGATTTTATTGTTTTTCTAAAAACAGTGTAAAATGGAACTCCTGAATGCCAGATTGAGCCTGCTTGTTCTAACTTGGCTGAAGGATAGAAACCCATATACATCCGATAGTTCTCGACTGCGCTCGAACAGACAAAAGATTTAAGATTATAAGGAGGTCAGGTTGAGCCGGCTTGGTCAGACCTTGTGGAAGGGTCGCAATCAATCCACAATAATAGTTCTCGACTGCGCTCGAACAGACAAGAAAGCATGAAGTTGTCAGGTTGAGCTGGCTTGGTCAGACCTTTTGGAAGGGTCGAAACCGATCCACAATAATAGTTCTCGACTGCGCTCGAACAGACAAGAAAGCATGAAGTTGTCAGGTTGAGCTGGCTTGGTCAGACCTTGTGGAAGGGTCGAAACCGATCCACAATAATAGTTCTCGACTGCGCTCGAACAGACAAGAAAGCATGAGGTTGTCAGGTTGAGCCGGCTTGGTCAGACCTTGTGGAAGGGTCGAAACCGATCAACAATAATAGTTCTCGACTGCGCTCGAACAGACAAGAAAGCATGAAGTTGTCAGGTTGAGCTGGCTTGGTCAGACCTTGTGGAAGGGTCGAAACCGATCCACAATAATAGTTCTCGACTGCGCTCGAACAGACAAGAAAGCATGAGGTTGTCAGGTTGAGCCGGCTTGGTCAGACCTTGTGGAAGGGTCGAAACCGATCAACAATAATAGTTCTCGACTGCGCTCGAACAGACAAGAAAGCATGAGGTTGTCAGGTTGAGCCGGCTTGGTCAGACCTTTTGGAAGGGTCGAAACCGATCCACAATTAGTTCTCGACTGCGCTCGAACAGACAAGAAAGCATGAGGTTGTCAGGTTGAGCCGGCTTGGTCAGACCTTGTGGAAGGGTCGAAACCGATCCACAATAATAGTTCTCGACTGCGCTCGAACAGACAAAAATGTTTAATGTTTTTAAACATGTCAGGTTGAGCGCAGTCGAAACCTAAATTGACATTAACCCATAATTTTCATCTCTTGTTTATTCTCAGGTATCCAAACGACCGAACAAGCAGAAACCGAAATTCTAATAATTTTCTAATAATTTTCTATTCCCTCTCTAATCCCATTATCTCCCAAAGCCACAGACCTTTGCAACCCGAATAAAAGTTGGGCTGACAATGCGTTTTCAAAAATCCATATTAATTGTAATTCTCGTTTTTTCTTTTTGCTTTCAGCTGAAGGCACAGGAAAACATTTCGCTTAAGCAAGCGCTTCAAACGGCAAAAACCAATAATCCGGTTTTAAAAGCGGAACGGTTTAACGTGAAGATGGCGGAATCGTATATTGTTACGGCAAAACTTCGGCCTAATTTGATTTTGAGCCACGAAACGCTTCAGGTGGCAGAATCTTCCGATTTCGCTCCACAAACCTCATGGCACAGCAACCAGAACCGGGAAATGCTTTGGGAACTTTCAAAGCCTTTGCAGATCGCCGGACAGCGAAAGAATAAAATTGCAGTTGCAAACCATAATTATTCATTTGAAGAAAAAGTCTACGGCGAAACGGAACGAAATCTATTTTTCGAGGTTGCCAATAAATGGTTGGAAGTTTGGGAAGCGCAAAAGCAGTTGCAAATAATTGAAAGCGCCAAAAGCAACATTGACAGCTTGCTCTTCACCAATCAAGTGCGCTATAGAAACCAGGTTATCACCCAAACCGATTTGTTCCGGACCGAACTTTTGGCAAAACAGTATAACATCCAACACAAAACTGCAAGACAGGAAGTAGAGAACCATCAAAAGGAATTCGGTTTTCTTTTGGGAATGGAAAGAGGGGTGAAAATTGACATTACCGACGCTTTCCTATGGCAACTTTCAGAAAATTTGGAGTCATTGCTCATGCAGGCGCTAGAAAACAGAAGTGACATGCAGGCTACAAAATCCTTGATGGAAGTTTCGGAAAGCAATGTAAAACTTCAAAAATCCTTGGCCTATCCCGAACCGGAAGTAGGTATTATTTACAACGCTCAACATTCTGTTCCCCATTTGGGAATATCCTTTAGTTTGGATTTGCCATTTTTCAATCGAAATCAGGGAGAGATTCAGAAGTCGCATCAACTTAGGGAACAAGCGGAACAAAATTTAACTGCCTTACAGCAACAAATTCAAACCGAAGTTTCCATTGCCTTCGCAAATTACAAGCTGCAACAACAGAACATCGCGGATTACGAACAACTTCTGGAGCAGTCACAGACCATTCTCAACAATGTAAAACACGCGTATTTAAGAGGCGGGACCACCATTATAGATTTCTTGGAGGCGCAAACAAGTTGGCTGGAGACCCAACAGGAATATTTTGAAACGGTACACTCATTCCGGCAGAGCTATGTGCAGCTATTTTATGCCACCGGCTTAATAAATCAATTAGCATTATGATAAAAAATTTAGTTCCCATATTGATATTTCTGGGTCTGCTCGCCTCTTGCGGAGAGAAAGAAACAAAAACTTCCGAGAGCAAACACGCCTCTCCCATTGTGAGCAATGATGGAAAATCTATTTCATTTCCAGATGAAGAAAGCATTTCATTTTTTGAAACTGAAACCGTTGGAAGCAATAACGTGGAATCCGTTTTGACTGCTCCCGGAAAAATTGTGGCAACCGTCCTTCCCTCTGGGGCTGGAGCTTCACAAAATATTATTCTGTTCGACAATCCGGAACTTTCGAGCAATTATACGCAGCTACTTCAGCATAGAACGAACATCAATCAAATCCAGAACATCAATATCAAGCAGAAACAATTGGAGCTGGAGCGAACTAAGGATCTTCTTGCCCACGGTTTGGCCACGGGTCAGGACTTGCTTACTGCGGAAACAGAATTATCCATTGAACGGAGTAATCTGCTAAACGAAAGATCGGCATTGTTGGAGCACGAAACACAATTGAAATCCTCCGGATTTAATGCGGAAGTTCTACAAAAAGCAAAAACGGGAACAGCCTATCTAATCTGTGATATCCCTGAAAACCAAATAAGAAAAATTGAAGTGGGGCAAACAGCAAATGCAGTTTTTACCTCCTTTCCCAATGATACCATTCCGGGAAAAATTGCCGCCGTTGCCGATATGATGGATGCTTCCACCAGAATGCTAAAGGTTAGGGTTGAATTGAACAATGCCGATAAAAAATTAAAAACTGGAATGTTTGCCACCGTTTCTTTTGGAATGAGTGAATCCGATTTTATCAGCGTCAGCGAAAATGCCGTGGTCACCATTCAAGGCCGTCACTACGTTTTTGTAAAAACCTCGCCCACAGAATTTGAACGACGGGAAATCCAACTCGGCACTCATATGGGAAAAAGAATCATCGTCTTTAGCGGACTCGAAAATGACGAAGAAATAGCTGTGGAAGGGGCCATGCAGTTGAAGGGGCTTTCCTTTGGATACTAAATGAAATCGAAATCGAAATCGAAATCGAAATTGAAATCGAAATTGAAATCGAAAATCTAACATATAAAAAACTGACGTAGGACGGAAGGACATAGGACGTAAGACTATTAAAAGAAATCAGGTGGAAAATCCTCTTTCCCTAGCCCTAAAGCGTTAGGATTTTCTCAAACTATCAATTTTAATGAGAATTTTTCCACCCTTTAGGGCTGGGGTAAAGAAAAATTCGACGTAGGTATTTATTAAATTTTAGTCTTACGTCATTACTAAATTTAAATAATTAAGAACAAACCAATATGCTACAAGCTCAAATTTATATAGATAAAGATGATTTGCAGGGGGTGAAACCGCTTCACAAGTTTATTATGCAATTGCTGATGGAAAACGGAATTATGGGGGCCACTTCATTTGTGGGGTTTTCGGGTTATGGGAGACACCAAATTCTGAAACAGCCGGGATTGCAATTTTCTTTTGATGAAACTCCGCTGCTCATCACTTTCATCGACGAACAAACCAAAGTCAAAAATGCCTTGACTGAATTAAGAAAGGTCTATAGAGGTGGACTCATTATTACCCACGCTGTAGAAGAATGGTAAATCATGATTAAAAATCTTCTCATATTTTCATTAAAAAATCGATGGTTGGTTGTCGCGATCAGCTTGGCGCTTATGATTGGGGGCTATTACAGTTTTACCCAACTGAAAGTAGAAGCCTATCCCGATATTGCCGATACCAACGTGATAATTGTGGCCCAATACCAAGGTCGCGCCGCTGAGGAAGTAGAGCAACAGGTAACGATTCCCATTGAAAGGGCCATTCAAAACACCCCGAATATTCTGGACCGAAGGAGCCGGACGATTTTCGGGCTTTCGGTCGTGCAACTCACTTTTAAAGATGGCACAGACGATTATTTTGCACGACAACAAGTTATGGAAGGTCTTGCTACTGCGGAACTTCCCGAAGGCGTAATCCCTGAACTCGCCCCTCTTTCTACAGCCGTGGGGGAGATTTTTCGTTATGTGGTGGAAGCGCCTCCCACTTATTCTCCAATTGAAATCAGGGATTTACAGGATTGGGTGATCGAACCTTATCTCCTGCAGACCGATGGGGTTGCAGACGTTACCACTTTTGGAGGACCACTTAAACAGTATCATATTCTCATCAATCCAGATAATCTGCGGAAGTATGATTTAAGTATTTCGGAAGTAGAAGAAGCCCTTGCAGAAAACAACCAAAATACCGGTGGAAATATTATCGAACGCGGTGGACAGGGTTTTGCCGTTCGTGGACTCGGAGCACTCATCAATGAAAAAGACATAGAAAACATCGTTCTGAAATCGGAAAAAGGAGTTCCAATTTTTGTCAAGGATGTGGCCAGCGTCGAAATTGCCCCACCTCCACCCAGTGGAGTTTTGGGTTATAGCATTCCGAGTGAAAATGTAGATGTGAATAATGGTGTGGAAGGCATTATTCTGCTTCGAAAGTTTGAAAATCCCAGCGAAGTTTTGGTCGAGCTGAAACAGAGGATAAAAGATTTAGAAGAACACGAACTTCCCGAAGGTGTAAAAATAAAAACCCTTTACGACCGAAGTTTTTTGATTGACCACTCCTTGAATACCGTGGCAACTACCCTATTTGAAGGCGTAAGTATAGTTGTTATCATTCTCATTTTCTTTTTGGGAAGTGTAAGAAGCGCTTTGGTTGTTGCCATAACAATTCCATTTTCCTTGCTTTTCGCATTTATCATAATGCGTTTTACGGGAATTCCGGCGAACCTATTATCTCTCGGAGCCATAGATTTCGGGATTATTGTGGATGGCGCCGTAGTGATGGCCGTCCACCTCATCAATAAATACAAAACTGCAACCGCTGATGAGAAACGCAATGGAATTGTCCATCTAACCTTACTTTCTGCCCAGGAAGTAGGGCGTGAAATATTCTTTGCAGTCACGATTATAATTCTTGCCTATTTGCCCATTTTGCTAATGACCCGAGTGGAAGGAAAACTCTTTTCGCCCATGGCGCTGACTTTGGCATTTGCGGTTATCGGTTCCATGGTGGCCGCTTTAACATTCATTCCTGTGCTCATTTCCTTCGTCTATAGAAAAGCGATGATAAATCCGGATGAACCCGTTAAGGTCAGGGAGAATCGGTTTTTTAGGTATATTGAAAATCAATATGCCAATTCCTTATCCTGGTTTGTAAAGCGATATAAAGCAACTGTTTTGGTGGGCTTCGGAATTGTTTTGGTCCTGATTTCCTTCGGAGTTAATTTGGGAATGGAATTCTTACCCGAACTTGATGAAGGTTCCATTTTCCTCCGAGGAAATTTTCCCGTGGGAATAAGCATTCAGGAAAATGCGAAATATGCGCCAAAAATCAGAAATATCATTTCGAAATATCCTCAGGTCGATAACGTGATTACCCAAACCGGACGAAATGACGACGGCACCGATCCGTTTCCTCCAAACCGAAATGAAATCCTCATCGGTTTAAAGGATTATAGTTTGTGGAGCGATACTATTTCCAAAGGGCAGTTATTACAAAGAATTACCTCGGATTTGGAAAAGGAATTTCCAAGTGTAACTTTTTCCGCAGGACAACCTATTATCGACCAAGTGATGGAAATTGTAACCGGAAGTCCAGCAGATCTGGCAGTTTCTATTGTTGGTAATGATTTGGTTTTAATGCGAAGTAAAGTGGACAGCATTGCCACTATCGTCAAAAATATGCAAGGCAGTGAAGGAATTGAAATCGAACAGGAAGGAACCCAGGATCAACTAACAATTAATATTGACCGACACCAAGCCGCGCGATACGGCATCAATATTTCCGATATTCAAAATATGGTTGAAGCGGCAGTGGGTGGAAAAAATGTTTCGGTTTTATACGACGGTGCCAAGCGATATGATATTGTAATTCGGTATTTGCCTCAATTCCGAAGTAATATTGATGAGATTAAAAACCTTTTGGTTCCTTCAACTACTGGAGCTTTAATTCCTATGGAACAGCTAGCGGAAGTAAGTTTCGTGGAAGGACAGACCAATATTTCACGGTATAACAACAAGCGGATGATAACGCTTAGCACCAATATCCGCGATCGCGACCAAGGAGGATTTGTAAAGGAATTGCAGGAGAAAATTGATGAAACCATATCAGTTCCAAAAGGATATGAACTTATTTATGGCGGACAATATGAAAACTTGGAAAGGGCAGGAACGCAATTGGCATTTACCATTCCGTTGACATTGATAATCGTTTTTATCTTTTTGTTTATGCTTTATAAAAATTTGGGCAGCACATTAATCACGATGAGCTGCGTGTTTTTTGCATTGGCGGGCGGAGTAATAGCGCTGTTGTTAAGAGGATTCTACTTCAACGTATCGGCTGGAGTTGGCTTCGTTTCCATCTTTGGGATTTCGGTAATGGCAGGCGTGCTTTTGGTTTCGGCTTTAAATAGAGCGAGTTTCAGACAGTCCATATCTTCCAAAATCTTAATTGAAACTTCCCGCGGACAGTTTAAGGGCGTTTTGACCATCTTAATTTTAGCGATTTTCGGGCTGGTGCCAGCGGCAATTTCCAGTGGAATAGGATCAGATGTTCAAAGACCTTTAGCTACAGTTATTATAGGTGGATTGACAAGTACTTTAATTTTTGCGCCTATTTTAATACCGCCTTTGTATTGGTGGGTGACGAAAAAAGGGAAACAGGGATTGGAGATTTGAAAATAAAGTCTGGGGCTACATTCTGGAGGCTGGAAGTTGGAGGCTGGAAGCTGGAGGCTGGAGACTGGAGGCTGGAGGTTGGAAGCTGGAGGCTGGAGGCTGGAAATGAATATTTATCTTACTACCTACTTCTGCTTCTTATTTATTAAAAGTGCATAGGCTTCCATGCCCTTTGTGTGTTCAAAGATTACTTTTAGCACTCCAATGAGTGGAAGTGAAATTATTGCGCCCACCATTCCCCAAAGGGTAGAAAAGAGGATGACCCCAAAAACTGTCATAAAAGGATTTAGATTTATTTGATCCCCAATTATCCAAGGAGTGAAAACATAATTTTCCAATAATTGTGCTAGTATTATTACTCCCACCACTATCAAAGCGGGTGTACTCCCCGCGTAGATGTACGAAAGAATCACAGCCACTCCACCTCCGATAATATTTCCTATATATGGGATAATGGAAAACAGCGCAGCGAACAGAGCCAAGAATAGCGCATATGGCACTGAACCTAAAGTAAAGCCTAAATAATAAATTCCAAATAATATGAGCATTATTTTACTTTTTCCTAAAAGATAACCACTAACAACCGCTGCGGAGTCTTGAAGTAAAGCACCAGTAGCAGAGGGATTGGAAGAAAGCTTTTTGAAGAACCTGATAAAAAGAAAGAAAACTTTTAGCAAGACTTTCCGCTTTATGCACCAATTTTTTGTTGTTGTTTACATAGTCCTTATAATCCCAGTTAAGATGTTGATTTGTCCATTGTGACAGGACGTTCAGTTTTTCTGTGCCTTTTTCCCTAATTGTTGGCCAATCATTCCCTATAACGCCTATTTGCGAACCAATAAGCCAGGTGAGCAAGCTAAAGATAACGAGCATCAGAAGGATGGATAATGTTATTGCCAACCAGTTAGGAAATCCCCATTTCAGCATCTTTTTATGGGGTTTATCCAATAAAATGGCAATTATGGCCGCAACGACCAAGGGCATAAGAAGACCAGAAGCTATATAGAGCAAAGTCACAATTCCGCCCACGACCCACAGAAATTTAATTACATAAGTTCCTGAAATTTCCACTTTGGTGTTGGGCATGGCATGGATATTTGGATTACCGAAGAAAATAACCTCTCGTAAATTTAAGTCTTTTTTTAACTTGTTGCTTAAGAATGCTTAGTTATTCTAATTGTATTATAATAATAACACACATAGATATAGTTTGAAATTATTGCGTTAGGGATAGAAGTGGAAAGCCCACAGCTCCCGATTTTTATCGGGAGCGCGGACTTGCAACGGATAGCCCGACCCGCCTTTGTGAGGCACGAAGCAAAGGCGGGGAACGCCCAAATCATTATTATAAGGAATTTAGTTACCTCTTATTCGCAGCCACAAATCCTCCATTAACTTTTTCGCATCACTCCTATCCTTAGGTTCTTCGGTAATTTTTAATTCTCCGTTTTCCTTTTCAAGAATATAGCTAAATGCATATTTTTCAGAATTGGGATCGACACTCATCAGACCGAAACGCAGGTCGTTAAAAAGTAATTGACCATCCCTTTCAGAAATAGTGTACCAACCTTCAACCACTTTTATTAGACGTTGAATTTTGTCTTCATTATGGAGTTTGCCCAGCGCTTGATGGTTTTTGGGATGGGAATGGAATTGAACAGGTTTGGTATCAAAAAACGAATAATTTCCAATTAAAAACGAATCTTCTGTTTCCACATTTGCGGTCCAGAGAATAGTGTTAAAGGGACTGGGTTTGTTTTGCAGAGTGAGGTATTCAATATTTTGATCTGCAAGTTCACTTTTAAATTTTTGATAAGTAATTCCTTTCAGAATAATAGTGAGAACCATATAACTACTGCTAATTATCAATCCAAGATTATTAAACTTTCTTCTTTTTATACTTCCTCTTTTTTGAAGCATTGCCAGAATCAGGAAAATAAGAAATGGAACTGTATAGAGCGGATCGATTACAAAAATATTCTTGTATGCCAAACGGATTTCAAACGGCCAAAAGAGCTGCGTACCCCAAGTGGTATGCGCATCCAAAAGTGGATGGGTGACAAATGTGAGAAACCAAAACAGCCACCATTCTTTTAAAGTAGCGCGCTTGTCCCAAAGCGCGCATAACCATGCAAACATCAAGCCTACCCCAACCGCAAAAACTATGGAGTGCGTAAAACCGCGATGGATTTCAAGGGCAGAAACGGTATCTGTAAAATGACCCACAAATACATCGAGATCGGGAATGGTACCAGCGATTGCGCCCAAAAGCATAGCTTTATTCCCAATCTTTTTTCCAAGAACCGCTTCGCCCACGGCGGCCCCGAGGACTATTTGTGTCAATGAATCCATTTTGGCAATCTAATCAACAATTTCCATTTTCTTCAATAAAAAGGAGGCATTCATATTTTGGCAAATCCCAGGTTTAAAGGTATAGTCGAAATAAAGCTCCCCATCGATGATCTGGGCATCAAAATAATAGTTTTTTACTTCCGGCATTTCTTCGGCAGCCGTGCACAAGCTCAAGTCGTGGGTGGCGATAATTCCGGTAGAATTACTTCCCACTAGTTTTTCTACAAACTTTCTTGAACCAATGGCTTTATCTGTACTATTGGTCCCTTTCAAGATTTCATCGAGAATGATGAAATATTTATCCGTTTTTATTTCATCCACAATAAATTTCAGGCGCTTTAGCTCGCTAAAGAAATAGGATTCATCATCTGTAAGACTGTCGGTGGTGCGCATACTGGTAATCAGCTTTATCGGGTTGTACTCCGAACTTGTTGCACATACAGGAAGACCAATATTTCCCATCACTATTTGCAGGGAAACGGTTCGTAAAAATGTGCTTTTTCCAGCCATATTCGCACCTGTGACTATAAAGAATTCTTCGGAATGGATCTGAAAATCATTCCTGACCATTGTTTCCTGGTTCAACAAGGGATGTCCTGCTCCAATTACTTTTAATACAAAATCCTGTTGGGCCAATCTCGGATAGACATAATGCGGATGGTTAAAGGCGAAATTTCCCAAACTATTAAAAGCGTCAAAAAAAGTAATCGCCTCAAACCACTCGTGCACTTGAAGTTTATGCCTTTCTATCCACTGCTCAATATTATGGCTTTGGCGTAAATCGCGTAGCATAAAGGCATTGACCAACTGACCAAAAAGAAAAACCTGCCCTTGTTCAAGTGCATCCAGATTTCGGGCAAACTCTTTTAATATATTCGAGGTTTTAGTGGTTGAACTTTTAAATACCTTACTTTTTTGAACCAGCAGTTCAGATGAAAAACCCTGATTTTCAATCTGCAACACCAGCTTGTAAAACTGCTCGAAGGTGCTCTGTACCTTTGCCGCCTGGTCTGCAAGTACCTTTGTTTTTTTACCGTAGCTACCGCTGATTGCTAGACCGATAAAAAACCAGACCACGGTTACATAACCAGAAATGACCCCAAAATAATTCCCAACAAACAACGCCACAGAAATCAAGGTAAAGGCCAGGGAAAGAGGTTTGGCCCATTTTGGGACAAATTTTTTATAGTTTTTAAGCCAAGAGCTTACTTGATCAGCAGGGACTTCAGTCTTTACTTGAGCGGCAACGGCAGAAAACTCTTGGCGCCATTCGGGTTTCTGCGCAAGTTCCTTTACGGCATTCTGCTTTTCCACAATATTTTCTATGGAATTTTCCGTGAGTATCTGCGCCAAAAGATCAGAACCGCTGTCCAGCGCTGTTCGGTTTATATACTGAAAAAAAGAGCCTCTTCCGAAGAGATCAATATCCTGACTATAAAAATGAAATGGGTCTTTATATTTTTCGCCTGAAGGCAGATGATGAAATACCCGACTTTGCACTTGCAGTTCAGATTCGTTTTCATTGATCAAAGTTCTCGTAATATCCCTTTTATATTTTAACCAGTCGTGCTTGGCAACCAAAAAAACAAAGATCCCAATGGCGGCCAAAATCACTATAATGGCCGCGGCCACTTCATTTTCAGAATATTCCAGGGCAAAATAAAATACTGCACATAGAACCAGGAAAACAAGAAGCCTGATGCTGCTGGAGAGAGCAAGCTGTTTTTTGATATTTTTGAGTGCTAGAGAATGTTTCTCGATCTGGGATTTATAAAATTCAGAAGGTATATTCATATTATTCTTTTAGAACTTCTATTAGCTTTGAAGCTTTTTGAACAAGTTCATCTTATAGTTAGATTTTTTGCAAAGCAGGCCATTACAGCACGTCCAATTCCAATTGAAGCTTTTTGGGCAGGCCTTTCACCACCAAACAGTACGAATGATCAATTAATTCCCAAATGAGTGCTGGCGGCAAATTTCCTCCTATTTCTACAGTATTCCAATGTTTTTTATTCATATGATAGCCGGGAACGATAAGTCCGTCAAATTCTTCCCGAAGTTCCACTGCTTTTTCTGGGTCGCACTTCAGATTTACTGTTGCCGGATGACTGTCGAGAGCGGCGAGGGCAAAAACCTTGTCCATCACTTTAAAGACAAGTGTATCTTCCCCAAATGGAAAGGATTCAGTAGTTCCTTTCTTGGAAAGGCAGTAGGAGCGGAATTGTTCTATGTTCATTTGTTGAGGATTAAGAATTAATAAATAATTCAGACCTGACAGGTTTTGGAAACCTTTCGGGTCTGGCAACCGCTATTTTCCAATCTTTCCCAAATGGGTATTTTGAAAACTATCTGGGTATTTTAAGCCGTAGCCAAAAATGCGATCCATGGCAGAATGTGAAAAAAGGATTATTCCAATTAAGGTAAATATTTCACCGAAATAAAACATTCCAATTAAAATCAATGCGATACCAACGGCTTTATTGTGAAACAAGTTATAAACAAATGCTCCAACTTTCGTATTAAAAGCATATCCAATCATTCCTATATCTGGCAGTAAAATAAGAGAAGGAAACCACCACCAAGCAAAATCAAGTTGGGAGAAAAGTACGATGCCAAGTAAAAACTGGGCTAATTCTTCGATTTTCAGGATGTTCTTCATTCTGTTGAAAAATATAGAATTAGGGTTATAAAATAACTGGCTACTAAACTCCAAAGTTTTGAAATACTTTGGGGTTGGAATCTTTATATCAT
Source organism: Aequorivita sp. H23M31 (assembly GCF_004022485.1). GTDB lineage: Bacteria > Bacteroidota > Bacteroidia > Flavobacteriales > Flavobacteriaceae > Aequorivita > Aequorivita ciconiae. Next base: position 3,017,467 of record NZ_CP034951.1, on the reverse strand, counting down.
ATGGATTGCTTCATACCTCGCACTGCGTATAAAACGGGTTTGCTCGGGGAAGCGTCATTTTCAAAAGAAGCCATTTGCAGATTGAGCAAATAACTTCCATCGGCAATGGAATCGGGTATATAAATCATTTCGGTAATCGTGCAATTATGGCGGGGATTATCAGGATAATTCCAAAATCCTCTATGGGCTAAAAGCTTTCCTCCATCATGTTCCCTATCCACGGATGGCAGGTCTATTAACAGGTGCTTTACCCCAATTTCCCTCAAATAAAGAGCAGCCTTTTCATCGAGATAAGGCCAATTTGTATTCGACCAATGTTTGGATTTTTTGGAAATAGGGTTCGGCAAAGTCCTAATTACGACGCCTTCCGGTGTTTTTCCCTTCAAAGCTTTCGAAATACTTTCTTCGGAAATGATTTCGTCATCGCCTACTTTTTCTGATTTTACTGAAATCACTTCAGCTAAAAAAAAGAACGTCTTTAAGGCTTCATTTACCGAATAAAATTCTTTTGAAATATGGCCAAAACTTTCAGTATGAGTGCCATGAGCGTGCGGATTAAAGAACACATTATTGAAATTTACCGATCCACCTTCAGAAACTTTCCCTATCCAATCCCCCATTCTAACGGGTTTCATCTCTGGCTCCTCTTGGTACCAAGCAAGTGGATTCTGTTGGGAAGCCCGCAAGGGAATTGAAATATCCAAGGGGTTGGATAAATTGACTTCTATGGTTTGGTTGGCTATTTCAATTGTAGTTTTCATCCGTGAATTTTGAAAAAATAAATATACAACAATCTAAAACCTAACAGATCTCAAAGACCTGTTAGGTCTCTCAAACCAAAAACAAATCACTCGCGATTCCATCTCCAAGAAATTTTGACTTTCTATCTATTCTAAGGATTTTGTCCTCCATAACTAGATGGCCCTCTTTAAGGGGTTTAAACGCTTGCTCCATCAGATATTCCAGAAAATCTATTCCGAATTCTTCTTCTACGTTTCTCAGGGAGACTCCTTTTTCAGTACGGAGCCCCGTCATAATATATTCGTTGTATTTATCTTTCTTTGTTAGAATTTCTCGCTCCGAGGGCAAATTCCCAGAAGCAATACTTTTTATGTACTTGGTGTTATTAGACACATTCCAGCTTCGAGTATCTCCGTCATAACTATGTGCAGAAGGACCGATTCCCAGGTAAGGCTTGCCCTCCCAGTAAGCGGTATTATTCCTTGATCGGAAACCAGGTTTACCAAAATTAGAGAATTCGTAGTTATCATATCCTGCCTCTTCCGTTAGCCTTAAGAGAGTTTCATAATGCTGTTTTGCCGCCTCCTCATCTACCGGTGGTATTTTGCCGGTGTCAATGAATTTCTTTAAAGCGGTTCTCGGTTCAACCGTAAGTGCGTAGCAGGATAAATGCGGCACATTCAATTCCAAGGCGGTTTCAAGGTTTTGGATCCATCGTTCATTGGACATTCCTGGAATTCCGTAAATTAAATCGATGCTTATGTTTTTAAAATATTTACCAGCTTCGTTAATACAATTCAACGCTTCGGAAGAATTATGGGCGCGGTTCATGAGTTTTAAATCTTCTTCAAAAAAGGATTGAACACCAATGCTAAGACGATTTACATTGGATTTCTTTAATGCCAGAATAGTCATGGATATTAAATCATCGGGATTCGCCTCTAAAGTGATTTCAGGGTTTTCACCAATTTTATAATTGCCGTAAATGACATCAAAAATCTGTTGCAATTCATCATATGAAAGTAAACTGGGAGTTCCTCCGCCAAAATAAATAGTTTCGACTTTTCCTGGTATTTCATTCTTCCGAAGCACTAATTCCTGACAGAGTGCATTTACTAAATCACCTTTTTTCTTTAATGAAGTAGAAAAGTGGAAATCGCAATAATGGCAGGCCTGTTTACAAAATGGAATGTGGATATATATGCCGAAAGTTCTGGCCATTATCACTGATTACCTTGTTTAGGATTGAAAAATACGTGAATATTAGTGTTCATAAGAGTTTCTTAAACCTTGTCTATTTCTTTTTATAAGTTCAAAATTAACTATAATTTTACGGATAATGTGCTGTTTTCGCGCTTCTTAATTTCAAGAAAAATCTCAATAAATGCGAATTATATTTTTACTTTTTTCCTTTTTTCTCTTAACTAGTTTAAACTCCTTCGCGCAGAACGAAAGTGCCCCAAAGGATTCTGTTTTCGGTGGAAATGAAAAATTGAAGGTAGGTTATGCGGGATCGGAACCTTTTGTAATGCACGGAGAGAAAGAAGAAGGAATTGTTATTGATATTTGGAAAGAAATAGCTTTTGGACTTAATCGAAATTATAATTTTATAGAATATAAATCGGTGGCGGATGGGATTAAAGCCATTGACAAAAAAGAATTGGATATCCTAATTGGTCCCATTACCATAAACTCATCAAGAGCTGCATTGGCAAACTTCTCTCAACCTTTTTATAATACCGAACTTGCCATCCTTGCACCTGTAGTTGAAACAACTTTTTGGGATAAAATAAAACCATTTCTGTCAACTACATTTATATATGCCGTGTTAGGTCTATTGGTGATTTTGTCAATTGTAGGCTTCTTATTTTGGGTAATCGAGGGCAGGAAATATCCCGAGGATTATGGAGAGGGAGTGGTAAAAGGTACGGCCTCTGGAGTATGGTTAGCAGTTGTAACCATGACCACAGTAGGATATGGCGATGTGGCGCCACGCACCACAGGAGGAAGATTTCTATTGGGTTCGTGGATGATAATCTCATTAATTTTAGCTACTTCATTCGTTGCTGGTATTGCCACTACGTTTTCACAAACTTCCTCGGATGATAAAACCATTACAAATCTGAGTAAATTGGAAGACAAAAAAGTGGCTGTTCCCAACTATAAAAAGATAATTGATAAAGTCAGGGATGTCCAGGGAACTCCAATTCCGGTAGGAGATGTTTCGGAAGGGTATCAAATGCTGATGGATAAAAAAGTGGATGCCCTTATTTATGATGAAATTCCGTTGCAATATGTTTTTGCCGATGATAAAAAAGATGATTTTGTGTTGAGCAAGAAAAGAATTGAACCGCAATATTACGGTTTTCTCTTTCCCGTTGGAAGTAAATTAAAACGACAAGTAGATCTGCAAATTATCCGTCTGCAAGAGACCCAGGAAATTACGCATATAGTAGAGGATTGGATCAATCGGAATTAAGGGTTACCGCCGAAACGCAGACAAGGTATGAGTTATGAGTTATGAAAATCCGAAAAACCATTAAACTGCAATCGAATACGGATCAATTTCGTACCTGCTATTAATACTGATTACTGACTACGGATTACTGACCATCGATCACTTAACTCTATCTTCATTATCCTTCACAAAAGCTGCCCAGCCTGTGTAACTTTTTCCAATTTCAATTTTCCCGGAATTATAGAAATGGCACACCGCAGCGGCCAAGCCATCCGTACTATCCAGATTTTTTGGAAGTTCTTTTAGGCTCAATAGACTTTGTAGCATTTTTGCTACCTGCTCCTTACTGGCATTTCCATTTCCGGTTATGGCCATTTTTATCTTTTTTGGAGAATACTCTGTGATGGGTATTTCACGTGAAAGTCCTGCAGCCATTGCCACTCCCTGCGCCCGCCCCAGCTTGAGCATGGATTGTACGTTTTTTCCAAAGAAAGGTGCTTCGATTGCTATTTCATCTGGATTGTGGGTATCAATCAACTCAATGGTACGTTCAAAAATCAATTTTAGCTTTAGGTAATGATCGTCGTATTTTTTGAGTTGCAATTCGTTCAGTTGCATAAAAACCATCTGTTTTCCTACAATCCGAATCAATCCAAAACCCATAATAGTGGTTCCGGGATCTATTCCTAAAATAATTCTTTCTGATTTATTTTCCATCCAAATTGAGATTCCTGCCTTCGCAGGAATTAGTAATTTAGCCCAATGGCTGCAATGCACAAAACTAAACAATATCTCCTTGCCCTCGGGAAAGTTTTAGTGCTCGTGGTAACTTTCATATATATCTTTTACCGACTCCAAAATAATCCGGTTTTGGATTTTATGGACTTTGCAAATGGCATCTTCCTAAAAGGAGCTGCTGCTACCGGTTATTTTTTAGTGACTTTTTTACTTCTTGCACTAGGGAACTGGTACTTTGAAATATTGAAATGGCAAAATCTAATTTCAACCTTGGAAAAAATAGATTTTAAAACCGCTTTAAAACAAAGTTTAGCCTCTTTAACTGTCTCTTTAGCTACACCTAATAGAATTGGCGAATACGGCGCAAAGGCTTTATTCTTCCCAAATAATTTGAGAAAAAAAGTACTACTCCTCAACTTTTTTTCAAATACCACCCAATTGACGGTGACCTTATTATTTGGATTGGTGGGGATGTTCTATTTTATTTATAACCATAAAGTCGCTTATTCCTCAGTTGCACTTTTTATCTTTGGAGTTATGCTGATTTCAATTGCAGTCATAGGATATTTTCTCAGAGAAAAAGACTTATTCCTGAAGGGATTTTCAATTACAAATATCATCCTGCATATCCAAAAATTTCCAAATTCACTAAAACTGAAAATTTTTACATTTTCCGTTTTACGGTACCTCATTTTTAGTGGAATGTTTTATGGAATGCTCCTTTTTTTTGGAGCCCATATTTCGGTGTATACAGGAATGGCCCTAATATTCGCAATGTATCTTCTTGTTTCCATAGTTCCCACTATTTTTATATTTGATGTCGTAGTGCGGGGCGGGGTTGCTGTTTGGCTCTTTTCATTCGTTGGTATACCCGAATTAACGGTTTTATCTACAGTTCTCGCTATGTGGATCTTTAACTTTGTACTCCCCTCCATTTTGGGAAGTTTTTACGTACTTACCTACCAACCTATTTCGCGATGATCATTTTTTTGCTGATAATTTATGGTCTGTATTTTATCTGTATGATGGCCTTAATTATCGGTTTTAGGAGAATTCCGTTATTTAATATGAAAAAGGATTCTCCGTTAACCCATTTCAGCATAGTAATTCCCTTCCGAAATGAATCGGAAAATCTTCCTTCCCTTTTAAAAAGTATTTCCAATTTAAATTATCCATCAAACCAATTTGAGGTTCTACTTGTAAACGATGATTCGGTGGATGGTTATGAGGAAATCATTAAAAGTGCAATCGAGAAAAGTACGGTTTCTATTCATCTACTCCAAAACAGAAGACTCTCCAATTCTCCAAAAAAGGATGCGATAACAGAAGCAATAAAACATTCTAAATTTGATTGGATTATAACGACGGATGCAGATTGTGAGCTACCCCAATACTGGCTACAAACCTTTGATTCTTTTATTCAGAAAAAAAACCAAGAAACCAATGAGCCTATAATGATTTGCGGACCCGTAATCTATAAATCCAATTATAGTTTCATTCAGAATTTTCAACAGATGGATGGCTTAAGTCTGCAAGCTGTAACCCTGGGAAGTTTTGGTTTAAAAAATCCGATTCTTTGCAACGGAGCCAATTTGGCCTATCGGAAAGATGCTTTTAAAACTGTAAATGGTTTTGCTGGCAACGACCATATTGCAAGTGGCGATGACATTTTCTTAATGGAAAAATTCAAGAAAATATTTCCAACCAAAGTGAAATATTTAAAATCCAGGGATGCGATAGTCTCAACCAAGCCACAAGCTAGCTGGGCAAAACTTATAAATCAACGGGTTCGCTGGGCCTCCAAAACGGGAAAACAAAAAAGCCACCTTTCCATATTTCTGGGACTATTGGTTTTGATGGTAAACATTCTTTTTCTACTGTTACCTTTTGCCGTTATTCTCGATATTCGGAATGCATTCTTTTATGTAGGTCTGATACTATTCAAAATGTTTCTCGATTTATTGGTAATTAAGCAAACAGCAAAGCTCTTCCGAAGAAAAATTTCATTTATCAATTTTCCGAAACTTGCTTTTACCTATGCCACAGTGGTTATCGCGGTTTCTTTTAAAAGTTTAAATGGAAAATATTCTTGGAAAGGTCGCAACTTTAAAAATCAGAAATAACTTCATTAATTTTTTTAACTTAGCCTATGCTTAATTTTCACTTATGAGATCATTCCTGATAGTTCTTATTTTTATTCTTCTTGCCACTTCTATTCAAGCTCAGGAAAAGTATATTGTTGACGGACAGACCTACGAATTGAAAACGGAGCTAAAAGGACCATTAACGTTATTATGGAATACAATCGAGGGAAGATATCGATACTTCCTGGAAAGGGGAAATACCGTATTAGAGCTGAAAAACACCAAGGAAAATGGTCAGTACCAAGAAGAGTATAAAACAGTTTTAAAACAACAAACCGCCGATGCCGAAATTTCGGCTGAGAAAGTAAAGCTAACCCTTCCCAGCCTCCACGATTTTGTGGCGAGGTATAATAAAATGAAGGACCCAAATTTTGAAGACACCAATAAAAACATCGCGTTGCACTTTCGTTTGGGTGGATTTGTAGGGATAACCAATAGTATCTATACCGCAAATCCAGAAGATATTTCCCAAGCGTTTGTGGGTGTGGAGCTCGAAATGCTCGATTTGGTAAAATTGAAACGGCATGCTTTGGTTTTGGACTTTCAACATACTTTTGAAAGTAGTGATTATAAATACTCCGCGTCTCAATTGGCCTTAAACTATCGTTTTAAGTTTGTAAAGACCCCTAAACTGGATATATATCTAAACGCCAAATTTGCTGCGCTAACATTTTATTCAATGCAAATTTCATTTATGGAAGAAACTACACTGCAAACTCGGAATGATTCGGGAAGTGATTTTAATGCGCCGCTCACTTTTGGGATTGGAGCGGATTATAAGGTGGGAGATGGCTATATAACCTTTAGGTACCAAGACATTGTTGGAATTAACGTAGATAGTAACAAGGAATTCCCCATCAATTTTTCTTTGGGATATAAATTCAATTTATAATCAATTGGTCTGCACAATTACCGGAAGGGTAAACTGTGTTTTAACCGGAATCCCCCGTTTGTAGGCGGGTGCCACCGGTTGTAAAGAATCTAAGCTATTCAAAATCCAGGATTCCAGATCTGGAAATTCTTTTTGAAGGAGGGAATCCATTTCAATATCCATAATAGAAAGCCGGCCCGAGGAGCCAACTTCAAATTTCACTTTTACAGTATCATAAATCTCCCTTACGGCAATTATATTTTTCTCACTGATGTTTTGGTACAGCCGAGAGCTTATGGTATTGATAAAACAGTTTTTCTGTAATGCCTTGTCAATTTCATTTTCACAGACTGGAAATGAAGGATATCTGTCCACATCTTTCCAATTTATCGTTTCCATTTCATCTTCATAAATGGCTTCTGAGGAAACCTTTTCAGTTTCAAAAAACTGGCAGGAGGTTGCCAATAACATTAGAAAAACCAAAAAGATACGCTCTGTCATTTCAGAAAAAATTCAATTTGAAAAGTACAAATTTACTGAAACATACACGATTAATCTTAATGCCCCAATTTAAATGCAACGAGGAAGGTTCCTTGTGAAAAACCTAACAGGTCTTTGAGACCTGTTAGGTTTAGAACCTTATTCCGATATAAAATGAAGTTCCATTTTTAAATCGCTTATACGTTGTTTGACAAGATTTCTCATTCTTCCGGTTTCCCCATATTTTTTAAGGTAGTTTTCATAATACCCTAAAACTGTCTTTTTATCCTTAAAATAATTATCTGCCGCTACAGCCAAATGATAGTATGCTTGCTCATTATTGGGATTATTGGCGATTGCCTTTCGTAAAGCGTACATTTCATTCTTAGAATTCTTGTTCCAGCCGTACAGTTTGGACAGTTCGTAATATTCATTTGATAGCGGAGTTTCCAGAAGTCCGATTGCAATATTGAAATGTCTTTCAGCTTTTTCGTATTCCTGCATCGATCTATAAAGTACCCCCACCTCGTGATGATATTTGGGATTTTTATCGTCAAACTTTTGCAGAAGAATTTTGTATTGCTCCAAAGCCTTTTCAAATTGATTTGTTTGTGAATACGATCTTGCTAGATTTTCGTGAAGGGAAGGATAACTTTCACCTTTGGAAATCAGGATTGTATAAGTGGATATAGCTTCATGAAATTTTTCCGTATAAAAATCCTTAATCGCTAGTAAGGTTAGAAATCGAGAGCTGTTCTTATCAACAGATAATCCCCTTTCTATAAAGGGCTCTGCTTCTTTAAACTTCCTATTTTTAATATAATTTCGCGCAATTTTATAAATGGCATTTAGGTTGTTGGAATCCATTTGGTGCGCCTGCAAAAATAAATCAATTGCGGTAGAATCCTTTTGAACTTCTTTTATGAGTCCTCTTTCATATACAAAATTAGAATTCGAGGGGAATTTATTTTGAAGTATTTCCAAGATACTATCAGCTATTTTATAGTTTGATAATCGAACAAGGAATTTTGCGTAATCATATTGAGTTTTAGGATTGGATTCATCTCCTGATAAAGCTTTTTCTGAATACTTTCGGGCGTCACTGTAATTTCCGAGAGCTTCATAACTGTTTGCAATTTTCTGATAGTTTCCTATTTTCCTAAAATATGGAATTGCTTTGTTGTACTCGCCAATTTCATATAAACTGTCTGCTATTTTGGCAATAACTAAATACGAAGAAGTTTGTGCTTGGGCATTTAGAATGAAGGTTAAGAAAAATGGTAATAGTAGGTTTTTCATTAAAAGTCGTAATTCTAGCGTTTGCAGATAAAAAATAGAGTAAAACTATATATCAAACAATCTGATTTCATAAAAAAGGCCAACCATAAAAAATAAAGTGAACCTTTTTAAACTTTGGATTTCCAAACCCAACGCAGCCTAATCTTATATGTAACCTCTATTAAGCCGTATTGGACTAAAAAATAAGGCTTTTCTTCTTAATTAATTAATTCGTTACTTAGATTCTTCGTTCCCCAGATTTCTCCGTTCCCCAGATTGCTTCGTTCCCCAGATTGCTTCGTTCCTCGCAATTATTTTAAGTCAATAATAATTGGCAATGAATAAAGGACCCCTACCTTCTCACCTCTTTGTTCGCCCGGAGACATTTGTGGAAGCATGGCGATCACCCGCTCTGCTTCTGCCTGAAGTTTTGGATTTTTTGTTCTTGCCCGGATATCGACAACTTTACCGGTGTTGTTAATTTTAAATTGAACTGAAATTCGCTGTCTTCCCGTAACACTGGTATCGGCTACTTTAATATTAAAATTACTATTGATAAATTCGGATATTTTGGTGGACATACATTTTTTCATCGCGATGTTATCTCCAGTACATCCAGGATAGATAGGCACTTGATCGATAACTGAAAAAGGCACATCAGAAACTTCATTTTCATCCATTTCACGAACCTCAGTAATTTCAACAACTTCTCTATTCGCAACCGGGGGAGTTGGTGGAGCTGGAGGAACTGGAGGTGTGGGCATTTGATTAATTACTTTTTCTTTATTCTGAGTAATATCCTTGGTCCCTGAACAAGAAGTATATATAAGAATACTTGCCAAAATTGGAAGTAACAGCAAATACTTCATCATTTTAATTCTAGGTGATCTAGTTTTCTGTAACATAACAATGCGTTTTTTAATTAATGACTGTTTGAAAAAGGTATTGACAAAAGAAATTTGGTCTGTTTGGAATACTTCGGAAAGGAGGTTTTGATAGTATTCCCTTTTTTTATTTTGGTGCGCAACCTTGGTATCAGCGATGTATTCGTGAAGAGTAGATATCCGGTTTTGAAAAAGATAAACAAATGGATTAAACCAAAATACAATGCGAAGAAGTTCGAAGTACAATAAATCCCAGGAATGTTTTTGATAGATATGAACTTTTTCGTGGGCTATAATACTCGCTCTGTTTTCCTTCGAAATACTATCGCCTAAATAAATAGTATTGTGGAAAGAAAAAGCAAGGTCGGTTTTAGGAAGTGTCCTTAAAGTTATTCCCGAAACATTTTCCACCGTTCCTGAACGGTTCAGTTTTATTAACTTGAAAATCTTGTATGAAAAGAGCAGAGCGCTGCCAACAATCCCCATGATCCAAAGAATTAAGATTAAGAGAAGCCAGGGAAATCTCTTTTCTAATCCCGAAACATTTCCCTCAAGTACCACTGCGGGCAATTGAACAAAATATTCCTGCGGAATGTTCTGCTGAATAAATCCAAGACTTACAAAGGGCAAAACGATACTTAAAATTGGAGTGACCAATAGGTAGATCCTATTCAAATTGAAAAAAGTTTCCTTCTTCAGAAAGAGATCGTAAACTGCTAGAAAAAGCAGTTGATAGACGATTATATGTATAATGGTATGTATCATTTCTCGGGATTTTCTGAGTTAATTTCTTTCATAATTTCCTCCATTTCCTGGATGCTGATATCATTCTTCTTCATAAAAAACGAAACCATACTTTTAAAAGAACCTTGAAAATAGCCATCCATTAGTTTATTGAGGGACTGATTGCTGTATTCCGACTTTTTCACTTTCGGGAAATATATATGATTCCTCCCCTCCTTTCTATAATCGACAAAATCTTTACTTTCCAAAATTCTAACTATGGTGGAAACGGTATTATAGGCAGGTTTTGGTTCGGGCAATTGTTCTACTATGGAGGCAACATTGCCTTCCTGCAGTTCCCATAGAATTTGCATAATATCCTCTTCTGCTTTGGTAAGTTGTTTAATGTGCGACATGAGATTTTGTTTTAATTAAGACCAAAATGTAATTTCGAAGAGCATCGGAATCTGGATCTTAGACTAATCGATTATATTTTTTGAAACTTGATAAAACAAATATAACTAAATAATTAGTTTAAACTAATTATTTAGTTATAAATTTTTGCCCATTTATTTCCAGAAGTTCAATTACCCTCTAGGAAAATATATTATGTGGAAGGAGATTTTAAGAAGAAACCGTTATTCCACTTCAAAACCTATAGGAAAAGTGTAGTAAACTCCAACTTTTTTACCATCCTTCTCCCCCGGCTCGCACTCTGGTAAACTTTTTATTACGCGGACCGCTTCTTTCTCCATTGTGGGATTACCGGCCTTGGCAGAAACGTGCACCACTTTCCCGCTAGCATCAATTCCAAAATGCACTACTATCTCTTGCATCCCCATAAGACCCGATTGTGATGCTAAGTTGAAATCTAGATTATTAACAATATACTGGGATATTTCACCCATCATACAAGTTTCTAAACCTTCATTATTATCACTTGTGCATCCCGGATAAACCGGGACTTTATCCACTTCATTAGAAGAATATCTTTCAAAGCCTGAATCATTTGGCTGATGTTTTTGTTTTTCCTGTCCAAAAGTACTCGCACATAAAAATACTGCTAAAACAGAAACCAAGTAGAGATGATAGGAAAAACCATTTTTTAAAATTTGTTGGTACATTTTTGAAATATTTAGATTAATATAGAAATTTAAAAGTGTTTAAAAAACCTTTTCTATTGTAAATAAAAATCAAATATAACGCAATTTCAATTCCATTTCCTCATTTAATTCGTTAATTCTGTACAGTATAAGACACGTAAGGGTTTAAAAGAGATAAATTTCTAAAAAAAAGACCCAAATGGCAATTATGTTCCTTTTGGGCCTTTTAGTATATTGATTGAACTATAATCAGCTTAAATCCATTCAGTTTTTTCCTCAATAGGAGATTTCCGTGTGCCCTCAGGAAGTTCACCGTCATATTTGCCCATATAGAAAAATCCCAAACAACGCTCGCCGTCTTCAAGATTTATAAAATCTCCTAAATGTTCCTTCACACCAGGTGAAGACCAATAGCTACCAATTTTCATTTCGGACGCGGTTAGCCACATATTTTGTACAGCGATCGCAGTTGCGGCAATTTCCTCCCACTCTGGCACACTTTCTTTTGGATCTCGTTGCATGCAGATTGCAATCACACATCCCGCTTTTGTGGGATTTTCAATCATCTTCTGATAGCTGCGCTCAGAAAATTTATCAGTAGTGCTTTTATAGGTTTCGGCCATAAACTTGCCCAGAGCTGCCTGCGATATTCCGTGAAAAACCTTGAAACGCCAAGGTTCCGTACGCCTATGGTTTGGCGCCCAATTGGCAGTTTCTAAAATAGTGGATATTTCTTCTTTTGAAATCGTATCCTCATTATATTGAGCTGGAAAAACCGCACGGCGGTTTCGGATAATGTCTTTAATCATGGATATTATTTTGGCTCGTGAAGATACTAAAAGTTGGCTCCTTTAAAAAAAGCCAACTTTAGATTTTTAAAATAGGTTTGAAATGAGATATACTCGGTTGCCTATTTGTCAAGAAATGGAGTAAATAAAATAAAACACTATATCTTTTTCACGAAGTCGGTGATGATCACTATCTGTTGCCCATCGACACGACCTTCGATATATTTTTCATTTTCGTGGTCTAGGGAAATTCTTCGTACCGCTGTTCCCTGTTTGGCAACCATGCTGCTTCCCTTCACTTTTAAATCTTTTATAAGCACAACGGAATCTCCAGCTTCCAGGATTACCCCATTGCTGTCTCTATGGACAAGGACATTTTCGTTTTTTTCTGCAGATCCAGCTTTTGCCCATTGTGCGGTTTCTTCATCCAGATACATCATATCCAGTAAATCCTGGGGCCAGCCTTCAGACTTCAATCGGTTCAACATTCTCCAGGCCATAACCTGGACAGCAGGAACCGTGCTCCACATACTTTCGTTCAAGCAACGCCAATGGTTAGGGTCAGTTTTATCGGAATCCTCAATTTGTTCTTTGCAAACATTGCATATATAAATTGCGGCATCCGCTCCATTCGAGGGAGAATCTGGAATTTGAAAAACCCCAAGATTTTCTGTGCTTCCGCAAAGCTCACATTTGTTGTCGCTTCGCTGTTGTAACTCTTTTTCCATAATGCTTTAACATATTTCGGCAAAGATAGCGGTTTGATTGAAAATACTTCTGGAAAAACAAACCTTAAAATTGCGGAATAAAATTTGAGGCATGAATTTCGTATTTTTATCAATCTCAATGTAAACTTAAACCTCGGAAATTATGAATTCCAAAACTACACTGTCCTCGTTTTTGCCATTGAGCCTAGTCTTTATTCTGATTTCTAGTTTTTCAGGTTTCGGACAAAATAAACAACCAAATTTGGTTTCTTCCTATAAAGAATATACGGAATTGCCTCGTGAAATAGCATACGCCCATCTGAACAAAACCACTTATTTAAAAGGAGAAATATTGGGTTATACTGCGTATATTTTCGATAAAGGAAACCACCAACTCTCGAAGACTGCCACCAATGTTTATTGCACACTTTCGGATGAAAACAATAAAATTGTGAAAAGCGAAATGATTCTGGCCCATAACGGTGTTGCTAGTGGATCATTTCAAATAGACAGTTTGTTTACTTCGGGAAAATACATTTTTAGAGCATATACCAACTGGATGCGGAATTTTGATGAGCAAAATTATTATGTGCAAACCATCCAAATCCTAGATTCCAACACTGAAAACATTCCACAAACTGAAGAAAGAAATTCAACAATTGATGCGCAATTTCTCCCTGAAGGAGGACATTTTGTAACCGATGTGACAAACTCGGTTGGTGTAATTGTAAAAGATAATAAAGGCTTAGGGATTCCCTATATGTCCGCAAAAGTGGTAGATTCAAAAGATAACACACTTACCGATTTTAAGACGAATGGTTTCGGAATTGGAAAATTCATCTTTACACCACAGAGTAACGAAATCTATAATGTGATTTTGGATGGTTCGGTTCAAAAATTTCCTATTAAAAATATTGAGAATGATGGGATAGCAATCACTATGAACGATGTGGATAATAAGGTTGCACTATCCTTTAGAACCAATCAGTCAACATTAAAACAAATAAAAAACCAGAAGTACACCTTGGCAATCCATAACGGAGAAGTTTTAAAAACAGTCGATTTAACCTTTGGAAAATCCCAAGAAGTGGTCAAGGTTATAAATTATGAAGACTTGACTTCGGGCATCAATATTTTTACTCTTTTTAATGAAAACAACAATCCCATTTTAGAACGACTTTTCTTTAAATATGACGGAATTGAATTGTTATCGGCCGAAAATCCTAGCACATCGGCCACTAAAGATTCCCTTACCATTACAATTCCTATTAGTAAGGTCGATAAAAGATTATTCAATAATTTTAGTGTGTCAGTGCTCCCAGAGGAAACAAAATCCTATAATCCCAACAATAATATAATTTCTGAAACATATTTACAGCCCTATATAAAAGGTTATGTGGAAGACGCGGCTTATTATTTTACGGATGTTACCCGGAAAAAGAAATTTGAGCTCGACAATGTGCTCTTGACGCAAGGCTGGAGCAGTTATGACTGGAATACTATTTTCAATCATCCGCCAAAAGCAGATTACGAATATGAAAATGGCATAAGTTTTAGAGCGAATGTCAATAAAAATTCCCGTTCCGAATATATGATGTACGCCACCAGCAATAATGAAATGGAGCTGTTTGATTTAGAAGAAGGTGATAAAGATTTTGGCGCCGTCGGTCTTTATCCAATGGATTCTGAGGTATTAAGATTTAGCAGCGTCAAGAAAAACAACCATATTGAAAGACCTAATCTATACTTGCAATTTTCTCCGTCACGAATTCCCGATCTAAACCAATCAGGTGACATTCCTCCCTTAATCGAAAAAAAAGAAATGGACACTTATTCCGCTCAGAATACTCTGAAACCAAGTTGGGAGAATATGGAGCATTTGGAAGAAGTAGTGATCCAAGGAAATAAAAAACTGTCTCGAGAAGATCAATTGACAAGAACTGCTTTTGGAAAAGTGAAGATTGTAGACGATCAAACCCGAAAGTCTTATGTTTATTTTGCCGACTTTATCAGGAGCCAGGGATTTAAAGTTTTCGAATCAGGGGGTAAATTAGTTATTTACAATCCGCGGCCAGTCTCATTTGGACAGGGTGCTACGATTACCTCACCCGGAACGCTTTCTGGTTCCTCGAACACCTTTGTTAAACAGAAGACTGTAATAGTCTATTTAAATAACGTTCCGCTAAAAAATACCGATTTTTTGTATAAATATACCCTAGATGATATAGATTATATAACTTTTGATAAGTCAGGAACAAGTGAAGGAGGACTGGGAGCAGCAGGAGTAATAAAGATTTATACCGATCCGCTGAAAGCACAAAGCAAGATGGAGAGAAATGTTTCTCAGGATATTAATGTACCCCTGTCTTTCAGTAGTCCAAAGAAGTTTTATGCTCCCGAATATTCGTCATACAACGGTTTCTTCTTTAGAGATTTTGGGGTGATCGATTGGTTTCCAAACCTGAAGGTTACAGAAAATGGAACCTTAAATTTTACAATTGCACGGCCCAAAATAAATAACATCTCAGTTTTCATTGAAGGAACGGCAAATGACGGGAGTTTTATTTCAGAAAGGAAAAATATTTCTATAGAACAACCGGATAAGTCCACACCATAAATAAAAATTCTTTCAAAAATAATATGTTTCTGAGAAATCCTTTTTCCGAAGCACCTACCCTAAATTCAATAATCGAACGAAACATTTTTCAAAAAAAAGTTTGCTCTATGTTTGTAGAATAAGAATATTCATTCTACGTTTGTAGAAATAATTTCAATCTTTAAAAATGACACTCTCAAACGCCGAAGAACAATTAATGCAATTCCTCTGGAAAAAGGAACGCGCTCTAATGAAAGATTTAGTTGAAGCCTATCCTGAACCAAGACCCGCCACAACTACCGTTGCCACTCTTTTAAAACGGATGCAAGACAAGAAATTTGTCGATTACAAACAACTTGGGCGTTCCCGTGAGTACTTTCCATTGGTAAAAAAGAGAGATTACTTTTCAAAGCACGTCAATGGATTGATCAAAAATTTCTTCAATAACAGTCCTTCCCAATTTGCTTCATTTTTCACCGAAGAAACCAATCTTTCCAAAAAAGAGTTGGAGGAATTGAAAGCTATCATCGATTCAGAAATCAATAAGAAAAATCCTTTAAAATAGGTCATTTTAAAAACCTTAATAAAATTAGATCTTCAAACAATATAATATCAACACCTGATTAAATGATTATGGAACTATATCTTCTGAAGTCTACCGTCATTCTTGCCATTCTTTACGTCTTTTACAAGCTTGTTCTGGAAAACACCTCGATCCACAATTTTAAACGATTTTATTTACTTGGAAGTTTAGTTACTTCCTTCGTTATTCCATTTATAACCTTTACAAGTTATGGGCAAGTTTCGGCCTTTCAGACAATTTACACGGAAGGAATTCCGAAGTTGACCGTTGATAAAACCATTGAAACTATAAATTATTGGCCACTTGTTCTTTGGACAATCTACGGATTGGGAGTCTTATTTTTTAGTGTGAAATTTCTCAGAAATCTTTTCACTATAATTCAACAAATTCGGAAGAATCCAAAACGTCAGGATAGAAGTTTTACAAATATTCTTTTAAAAGAAAATGTTATTCCACATACTTTTTTTAGCTATATATTTCTAAACAAGGAGAAGTTTGAATCGGGCAATATTCCTGCTGAAGTCCTGCTTCACGAAGAAGCTCATGCAAGACAAAGACATAGTTTAGATATTATTCTGATTGAGCTTTTGAAAATCATATTCTGGTTCAATCCACTATTTTATTTCTTAAAAAGAAGCATCAAACTCAACCACGAATTTCTCGCCGATGAAGCGGTCTTGAAAAACGGTTTTGAAACCTCGGCTTATCAAAAATTATTATTAGCATTCATAAATCCCAATAACCAAAGCCATACTATAACGCCACGGCTGGCACATTCAATCAATTACTCACCCATGAAAAAACGATTTTTAATTATGAAAACAAACACTTCCCGCCGCAGTATTTTATTCAGAAGCCTATTGATTTTACCGCTCCTGTCATTCCTGATCTATGGATTCGGTTCTACGGAAACTATTAAAACAGGCCATGAAAACAGTTATGTTTCAACAAATGATCTCATCGAGGATATTCAGATAGAAATTGATGAAAACTCCAAAATTTACTTGAATGGCAAACGCGTCGCCCTTTCCAATTTAAAAAATGAGTTAAACAAACTGAACAAAAGTTTAACAGTAGAAGAAAAACAAAAATACCTCTCAGCGCGCATTGAACTTGAAAATGAAAACAACCTTAATATAGCTAAAGAGATAGAGAACATATTACATTCTTGTAATGTAAGAAGCATGAGTGTTGGGATTTTAAAAAATGAAAGAGATGCTGGTCTAAAGCATATACGTCAAATAAACCCAATGGCCGGTAAGACCGTTGAGGAGGCCGAAGGATTATATCAGCAGTATTTAATAGACGTCGAAAATTTTACAAAGGCTAACGCCAATGCGGAAAAGGATGAAAATAATCCATGGTCAATTGAAGTTCAAAAGAACGAAGATAGTCCACGGACAATCGAAGTCCAAAAGGATGAAAACAACCCATGGTCGATTGAAGTTCAAGAGGACGGAGATAATCCACAGTCAATCGAAGTTCAAAAAGACGAAAGTAATCCCTGGTCTATTAAGGTTCAAAAAGATGCCGCGAGTAAAGATATAATCGACGAATGGAGGAAACAGGAATAAACTAAATTTGGAGAAAAACACTTAAATCCCAATAGGGAAGCAATTTCGACACATAAAATCATTTTAGCCAATTCATAAAAAATGCTTCAAAAGCTTTAAACTTCGGAAGCATTTTTTTTCTGAAAGAAGAACAATGAATTAAACAAATCCCAATTTATTTCTTTCAAAGATCAGTTACCACAAGTGGGCTGTCCCAAAACTTATTTTCAATACTTATTCAAGCGCATCAAGAACCGTTAATTGCTGATAATGAATAAGGTCTCGACTGCGCTCGACCGGACAAAAAGTTAACAGGCAGTTTTGATACAGTTTCTTTAAGTGTATAAATCCGTACGCTACAGCTTATTCCAAGTATCGTTCAAAATATTTACGTCTGGCACAATTTTGTTGGGATCGAATACCACGCGCTTAACTTCCTTGGTCGTTTTTAAAAGATGTGTCCAACTATTTCCTCGCTGCCAAATTTCTACAGGAAGTTTGACCGACTCAGTAGAATCGTCAGAATAAATAACCTGAAGTTCCACAGGCATCGGGATCTGTCCATTATTTTCCACGGTAATTAGATATCCCCCATTGGTATAAGGCTTAACGGAACTAATTCCAATATCAATATTTCCATTTCCATAAAACCATCCTTTCCAGAACCAATCCAAATCCTCACCGGCGGCACTTTCTATATGGTTGAAAAAATCATTGGGTTGTGGATGTTTGTACGCCCAGGTTTTGATATAACTTTTAAAAGCATAGTCAAATCTTTCGTGACCCAAAATATATTCACGAAGTAAATAAAGACCTGCAAAAGGTTTATAATATGCGGTATAAGCCAAGTTACGAGCACCTGCAACTTCAGGAGAAGTGTCAATTCCCTCACGAGTATCAGATTTTAAATAAGGAATTAAATTTCGTGGACCTTCCATTCTCGTATCGTATTCGCCATTATTGAACGAAACGGTACTATAATGGTTGATAAAAGTATTCAACCCTTCATCCATCCACGGATACCTGCGCTCGTTGCTTCCAACAATCATCGGGAACCAGTTATGCCCAAATTCGTGATCGGTAACTCCCCAAAGACTGGATGCGGTACTCTTGTATCCGCAAAAACTTACTCCAGGATATTCCATTCCTCCCACATTGGCCGCCACGTTTATAGCATTATGGTACGGATAAGTGTAATAGGTATTTGAATAAAATTCAACTGCGGCCTTGGTATATTCCGTCGAACGGTTCCAAGCGTTTTTTCCGTCACTTTCTTTTGGATAAACTGATTGTGCCAATCCTGACTTCCCATCACCTAGATTCATTTTTGCAGCATCCCAAATAAAGGCTTGAGAAGAAGCCCAAGCCACATCGCGCGTGTTTTCCATTTTAAAATGCCAGGTAAGCATCCCACTATTCTTAACGTGTGCCGATGGCTTACCAACTTCGCTTGGTTTAATTACATAAACGGTTTTATCGCTTTTCTCAGCTTCGGCCCAACGTTCTTGTTGGGTTTTGGTTAGCACTTCCTTTGGATTTTGTAGAACACCAGAACAAACCACGGTATGGTTTGCAGGAGCGGTAATCTTGACATCAAAATTTCCATATTCGCAATAAAATTCACCTGCACCCAAATATGGTTCGGTATTCCAGCCGACCACATCATCAAAAACGGCAACCCGCGGATACCACTGTGCAATGGCATAAATGGTTCCATCCTTAATATCCAAACGGCCCATTCGATCCATTCCGTGTACGGGTACCTTAAATTTAAAACTCATTTCTATCGTTACCTCTCCCCCTTTGGCAGCAAGTGGCTGATCAAGAAAAACCTGCATTCTAGTATCATCGATTAAATATTTGGATGAAGTTCCCGTCTTTGTTTTTGCCGAAACCGCGGATAGTTCAAATCCTCCTTCAATATCTCCACTATACCGATTTCCTTGAACCGGTGTGGTAAGAGTACCCCGAGAGTTTTCCGTAAAACGGTTCTGCTCTACATATAACCAAATAAAATCGAGGGATTCGGGGCTATTGTTGGTATAATGAATGATAACATTTCCCGTAACTGTGTGCGATTTCTCGTCCAAAGTAGCATCCAGAACGTAGTCGGCGCTATTTTGCCAATATTCAGGACCTGGTTTTCCTGAAGCGGTCCGGTAAACATTTCCTTGACGATAGGTGAACTGATCGAACAAATGCTGATTTCCATAATCGACTTCCTGTGCGAAAATTGATAAAGAAAAAACAGAGACTAAAAGAGTTAGAAATAGGCTGCTTTTAAAATAATTCATTGCTTAAAATTTTTAAATAAGAAGAGCTAGCGAAGATAATGATTTAAGAGGGAAAAATCTTTGGTCAGTATACTTTCATGACCTTTTAAATTCCCATTTTTACAGATATAAAAAAGTACAAAAAGGTTATTATGTATGCCTAAAAGCAATTACGGTAATAATTTTTCTTCTTGTTTTTTCTTTTCATCCGTGAAATGTGATTCGAAAATGCGGTACTTAAAAAGTCCGACAACTATAGCTCCTCCAATTCCATTACCTGCCAGGGCCAGAAAGAGAAACCAAAGATAATCGAGAAAAGTAATTTGATCGGAATTTATTAAGCCTCCAAATACTTCCAAATTACCTACAATGCTGTGATGAAACCCGCCAAATCCGATAACTCCCGTAATAAGATAAATAAGCAACAGTCGGGTAAGGGAGTTGATTGTGCTATTTAATAGCCACGTTAATAAGCCCATAAGCCAACCCGCTGTAATTGCGCTTAAAAGAAGAACCCACCATTGATAATCCAAAACGTGTACTGCCACTTTCACCATAGTATCCTCATCAAACAGATGCATATGCGGACCTAGTTTGGATATAAAATAGACGAAAAACATTCCGCCCAAAACATTACCGAAAATCACCAGTCCCCAAACTCTCAGAAGTTCCCCAATGCTTCGCTGTCCGTTTAGAACGGGCAGCGCCAAAACCGAGGTCTGTTCCGTAAATAAAGCGGACTTTCCTAAGATTACAAGAATAAAACCCACAGGATAGACTAGGCTAAATAGTTTTAATACTATTTGCTCATCAAGTTTCCCACCTAACGAAAAATAAACGGCACACACCAATAGATAACTGAAACCAATTTCAAGTCCGGCAATGACACCGCTAAGGAACATGGCCCGATTATGGATTTTAAATAGTTCCTCTCCCTCGTGAATAACGCGGCTTAAAATATCACCATATTTTGAGCCTCCTTTGATCTCATTGGATTTCTTTTCCAGATCTTTTTGAAAATCCTCTTGTTCTTTCTCCTCTTCTTTCATAGGAATATGCGCATCAATAATTTATTAGATGAAAATGGTCTATTGAGAAATTAGGATGAAAACTTAATTCCATTCTCCTTCTGAATTGGTTTAGGAAATGTGATAAGTATTTTTCATTCCGAAATTTGAAGATACAATTTTTAGACTTATTGCTTTTCTCGGAACTTAAGAAATTTGACAGGAATGGAAACATTTGAAATCGCTCCAGAAAAGGAACAAAAAAAGCCTCTCCACTTCGGCTCCGCATTTCGACTGGCTCAATGACCACTCAGTGCGGGCTTCAGGAAAAGCTTCTCATCGGCAATCCCTTAAGGGATTTAACCACATCCCGAAGTTAATTCGGGACAACACAACTTCATTATTCTTTCTAGGACGAAAGAGATTCCCACCTTCGTGGGAATATGCGGTCTGGACGAGACTCGAACTCTCCACTTTACTTGGTTAATAATTAAATGTTTACAGTGTTTGAAATATTTTAGGGTTCCGAATATGCATCAATTACACATTTTTAAAGATAGGAAATATTATATGGCATTATATCTGTCAAAATAATTTATCGGAAACTTTTGCGTGTCAAATTTTAGAAAAGGTGTTCTATTATCAGCTACAAAATTTAATAATTCACAATATTCCATTCTCCTTTTTATGGTCATTTTTTCGATAAATTTTGGAGAAACAACAACATTTTCAGCACCATCGAATAAGAAAAAGCTCAAAAATTTTTGCTGCTGAATTTCATATTTCATAGATTCTAATTCATCTAAAAACTGACATCCTAATTTATCATCTGGAAAAGCTCCTAATATTACAATTGTTCTATCTGAAAAGGGTAATACAGTTGTTAAAATACTCGTTTGTAATTCGCTAAATGGATTCATCTGAATTTTTTTTCCAGAAGGTAAATGATGCGGTGTTATATATGCAGAACATCCCACAGATACTGTGTATGAATATTCTAGTGCAAAATATTCCAGATCTGAAAACTTCTTATTAATAAGCCACTCGTCAATTTGAATTTTAGGTTTCTTAAAATCATTTAGCGCTGCTGCTACACCTATCTTCAATTCTTCAATTGCGCGCACTGAATAAATTTTTTGAAGAAGCTCCAGAATTTCTGGATCCTCAGAATTATAAAGTTTCCATTGCTCAAATTTTCTATGAAATGAAATTGCGAATGACCTGTAGGAATGTAAAAATAAATGTTCATCATTATCGATGTCTGTTATTTCAGGCTCATTTTCAATTGCCTTAAATAATTCTGTATCGTGAAAGGAGCAGAATCCATCAAAAGTGGTAGCGGATTTTCGCCCAGTTTTTTTTAAATCCAAAAAATCATATTGAACGTTATGCTCGCGTTCGGTGTGAATATACAAATATTTATTGCCGCGATCATCCTTCTCAAGAATTCTCAGGGAACCCTGTCTTTGAAGACTATGAGCACTCTTAATGGGCAATATGCATTCACTTTTATTCGGATGAAAGCAATCCTTAATATTTGCTATAGACCGAATTTTACTCAATGCTTTATTAAATTGCTTTTGCAATTCAATCATTTCTTGGTTGAGGCCAGATTCTTCCATACCAATCTAGTTTATAAACAAATTATCTAAGATAAAATGATCTAATCTGTCTAGATAAATTCTAAGTTCCATTTTCAAAAAGGTCATCAAATAAACTACCCTCATCAATAATTTCATTAAGCTTAGGGGATTTTACTAAATAAAGTTCTTCTTTAGCTCTCGTAACCGCCACATATTTTAAATTAATTTCCTGAACCACTTCCCAGTCTTTTTGTTCCGGTCTAGTTAATGGCAAATCCGTATAATTAATGATAAAGACACGCTTTTCTTCTAATCCCTTTGCGCTATGGATGGTTGATATAACGATAGGATTATTTTTCTCGGTAACGTATTCGTTAATCTTTTTGAAAATGTCTTCGAGAGTTTCACATTCTTCTTGCCAAATTTCATATCTCTTTTGTAAGAAATTCAACTTACTCTCAAGTAAACTTAGCTCTGTTTCTATATAAAATCTTCGCTCATCCGCATCGAAAATTCGCTCGGCTTCCTTTTTTAAAACCCATTCTCTTCTAGAGGAAACTGCATCTTTTAGCTTTTCAAATCCTCCGAACTGAATCTCAATGAGTTTAAAGAGCTCCTCCTTTTTAAATAGTCGCCGAAGTTGATCGATTAAATCTTTCGCAATATCAGGATGAATCTTAACTCTTCTTTCCTTTTCTATAAAATCAAATACTAGCAATAATAGTGGAGCTTTTGTTCTGCAAATAATTAAATCATTTGGTAGAGCCATATCAACGACCTCATCCAGTCTAATTCCCTGAACAATACCGTCAACCTCCTTTTTTCCGACAATATCTTCTCGTATTGTTTTAGCAATTTCAATCACATTAGGAGGGCAACGAAAACACAAAGTGAGAGGGAGATTGGAAGCATTCGTATATTTTTTAATATTTCCGAAAGAATTGATATCGGCACCCGTAAAGCCATAAATCGATTGTCTAGGATCTCCCACGGATAAAATTCTTCCTCCGCGTTTTCCATATTTCAGTGCGATCCCAAGTTGCGAAAATGATAAGTCTTGGCACTCATCAACAAATACGAAACCGTATTTCTTATTGGGGTATAACTTCCATACATAAGGAAGGTACAACATATCAGAAAAGTCAATTATCATTAAACGTCTTGACAATGAATTCCCTGCCTCCAGAAGAATCCGGTGGCTCTCCAAGTAGCACTCCAACTCTTCATCAAAATATTTGCTTTTTGATTGCACCTCATTAAAAATACCATAATGAAGAATCATATTTTTAAATTCCGCGAAGCTATCTTTACATAATGTTAGTCTATACTTTTGATTAATATCAAGAAGTCTTTCAGAAAAAGTTCTACTAAGATTTTCAATTTGGTATGATTGTCTGTCGCCATATTCATCAAATTCATATCCGTAAAATTTTATAATCTTCTTTAAATACGGCCTTATTTGATCTTGTATCTCCGCCGAATTTAAAAGATTACGATATTTATCGTCCCTTTTTTCAATTAACCGACCACTAGAATTTTTACTCTTTAGAATTTGATATCCCAAAGCGTGCATTGTCATCGTAGTAACCTCCTGCATTCCTTTCTGATTAAACTTGTCAGCAATTTCGGAAGCAATACTTTTATTAAAAGCACAGAAAAGCACATCAGATTTATCTGGAACATATTTAGCACATTCCATAATGGTTGTTGTTTTACCAGCTCCCGCAACAGCATCTATGATACCGTGCCCTACACCACTTTGAACGAATTCGAAGATTTTCTCTTGTTCTTGCGTAAAATCCATTTTAGAATATCATTATGCGGAAACTTCCGTTAACCTATATTAATCAAGAAAGATTAGAATTCTGCTTGCAATGCTTGAAAAGTATTCCTAACGTTCCTGAATTTTCCTTGAACATCATAAACACTTATTTCGCCATCTTCCCATTGTAAATAATCAATTGCACCTTTTAAAATAGATAGTTTTCTATCAAGGTTATCTGAATGCTCTTCCAAATTGGAAATCTTTTCCTGCGCATCTTGTAAATCACTATTGCATCCAGCTAGCTCGGCTTGTAAATCATCAACTTCTGAATGCAAGGTTTGTATTTGATTTTTGAGTTCCTTAATCTTTCCATCATTACAACTAGTCAATCCCCAGAAAAGAAGAATGAAAATAAAATATCTCATAATAATCTTTAAATAATTAAACATAATCATCCACTATCCCGAAGCTCTTGTATATAACTGCTGCTGAAACCCAATAAAGGCATTTCTTATTTCAGAAATACTTCCAAGTTTAGACTTGGCATCGGCAATAGCGTGATATTTTAGTATTAGCAAATCACTCAATTTACTATCGTCAAGTTCCTCAACGCCGGATTGCACGTATTGTTTCAATACAAAATTCAAGAACTCCTGTTGCTCGGGGCTGTAATCGTTTAGATAAATTTTTGCTCTCTCTGCTCTGCTTATTCTAGGCGTCAGGTTTTTACTATATGCAATAAAAGCCAATACGTCGAAGAGGTCACTATCTTCTCCTTGTACCAATCTGCGCAAATCTTCTAATTGAGCAGGTGTGTAGCCCTTTTCTGAGAGTTCTTCAAGTAGCTTTCTTCGGGTACTTGGGAGACTCCAGATCTCTCGTAACTGGTCCTCACTTGTAAATAGTTCAGGGATATCACCAAATAGACTTTTTATAAATTCTTCTGCTGAGATAGGTTTGCCATCGGAATTCCAAAAGGAGGTTTTAATCATCGAGTCTATTTCCAAGGCTTTCTTTTCTGATAGCCTTATTTTAATAAGTGCTCTAGGAGGCTCTTCACAGACACAGGGATCATTTTCGCATTTATAGCAAAGTGGTTCCGGTTCTTTTACACAGATACAGGGTTTCTCTCCGCACTCTTTACATTTTCCTCCGTTTCCACCTCCTGAAGGTTCTGCTGGGTCTAAGGGTTCACCATCCCATTCCGGGTCTTGGAAGTGTTTATGGGCTTTCACAAAATCGTATATAGTGAAGTAATCCTTACTATCAAATAATCTCGTGCCACGTCCTACAATTTGCTTAAACTCAATCATTGAATTTATTGGGCGCATTAAAACAATATTTCTTATTTCGGGGCATCGACTCCTGTGCTTAGCTTTTGAGAAGTAGTAAGAATGGTGGGAATACTCTTTTCGTTATTCTGAAAGTCCCGTAGATGCATTTCTCCAATTTTACCATCATCAGCGGTTACTCTATGACAATAGTTTGGGTTCTTGCTTATGGCATATTGATTTATTAAATCTCTAACTGCGGCGGCGTGTATTTGGGTAGCACAGAATACCAAAGTTTTTTGGGTTTGGTTAATGCTATCCATAAAAAGCTTTACACGATAGGCTTCCCGTTCTTTTATTTCAATGATTCTATTAAAATCTGATTCTGTATAAACTCTGCCGTCCTCAATATCTCCAGATTCAATATCGTCATCGGAGGTATAGGTATATTCATCTAAGGTGGTGCTGATTTCCTTGACTTTAAATGGCGTAAGGAAACCATCGTTTATCCCTTCTTTTAAGGAATAGATATAAATGGGTTCTCCAAAATATTTATAGGTATCTCCATTAATATCCCGTTTTGGTGTAGCTGTTAATCCCAACTGAACTGCTGGACTGAAATATTCCAGAATAGCACGCCAAGAACTTTCATCCTTATTTCCGCCACGGTGACATTCGTCTATTATTATTAAGTCAAAAAAATCGGGTGGATATTCGCCAAAATATGCTTCGACAGGCTCAGCAACCTTTGAGTCTTTTCCACTTGATAATTTTTTCAATAATTGAATATCATTTTGAATTAGAGCCATTTTCTTTGCTCGGCTCCAATTTTGAATTTGTTTTTCTCGCGCAAATGCCTCATCAATTCTGTCAAACATTTCATAATACACTAGTTTAACTGGCAAATGCAATTTTGTATGATCACCGCCGTCACCATTTTTATGTTCAATCAATCTTTTAGTAAGGTTCTTGGTGCTTCCAGTATAGAAACTACTATCTGCACATTGCAAAATATACATATACCCGTATGCGTCATCAATTTTTAGGATTTCATCAAATTTGATTTTATTATCGGTTGATGAGCCTGTCAATCCGGTTGGTGAGCTTGTCGAACCACCACTCATAAAGGTCTGAAATATGGTAAAGAAGATATTTCCATTTTTAGGAACGCGTTTCATCTTACTTATTTCTGAAGGAGCAATCCGAACCAATGCATCTTCTTCAAAAGCATTGAAGGAATTGAATGCTTGATCTGCCAATATGTTTCTATCTGCTAAAAATAATATTCGTGGTCTTCTGCTGCCGTCACGTCTTAGGTTCCATTTGGCGTGAAATAATTTCCAAGCTATTTGAAATGCAATAGCGGTTTTTCCCGTTCCCGTTGCCAGCGTTAATAAGATACGGTCTTTCTTTTCTGCAATGGCTTCTAATGACTTTGTAATGGCATTTTCCTGGTAATAGCGAGGTTGCCAAGTACCACTTCTATCTTCAAATGGAATAGAAAACAGACGTTCTTTCCAATCCGCTATTTCAACTTTGTATTCTTCTTTTGGAATAGGGAAGGTCATTTCCCATAATTCATCTGGTGTAGGGAATTTCGAGACGTCACCTTCTGTGGCTTCGTCCATATCTACACCGTAGATTTTTAACCCATTTGTAGCGTAGGCGTAACGGATTTTAAGGCGTTCCGCATAATCTTTGGCCTGACCTAAACCATCTGTGTAATATAAACCACGTTTTTTGGCTTCAACAACCCCAATCCTTCTGTTTTTATATTCCAAAACATAATCGGCAAAAATGGGTTTCGCACGTTTTCCGTGACCTATCAAACGGCCTTTGGTTATAGGAAATTCTAAACGCAAACGAGAACCTTCAACAATACCCCAACCTGCTTCTTGTAAAGCGGGGGTTATTAAATCGTGTTTTGTTTGGGCTTCGTTCATTATTAGCGGAGGTTTTCGACTAAGCTATATCTTTTTTGTATGAAAGCAAGATCAATATTTTTTGTCTGAGAATGGGACGGAGGAAATGACGCCAAACTAGCTAAATGATTTCTTTCATTTTCCAATCTGGATTTTACTACAAGTTTTAATGATTTATTGGATTTATCCAATTCAACAATATTTTCTTTGGTTTTTTTTAATCTTAACAGCTGCTTGTGATATCTATTTAAAAAAGAGGCATATAAAATTAATCTTGTACCACGATGTTCTGGATCTTTAAATGATTCAAAAATAGGGTCCATCACATCTACTAATTCTTGTAGAGTATATTCCGAATTTTCAATTTTATTATATATTTCTGGATACCTATCATATATATATGACAATAGAACGACAATATCGGTAAGTATATATTGATCTTCTGAAAACGTATTAAGGGTAAGTCTGATACGAGCAAAGTTTTTTTCTATTTGTGTTAAAGTAAAATTTTCATCTGCGAACAATATTATTGCATTGTTTTGAAGAACATCAATGTCACTATGAAATTCTACTCGGGCTCGACGAGCGTTTGAGTTAATGAATAAATTGAATTCAAAATAATTATATAGATACTTAATGAATAAACGTCTATCTGGGGTAGGCAGATTATATTCTAAATCTATGAAACGTCTTAAATATTCTTCACTATCAATTTGCTCACTACCATACACTCCTCGTATTGCGTGACCAAGTTGCACTTTATCAATTGAAAGAACAAATACGATTCCTTCCACTGAAAATAAATGCTTTACATTTTCTAAAACTGAAACCGCATAATTTGGTCTGCACCTATCTAACTCATCAATAATAAAAATCACAGGTTTTCCCTTATTTACCTGTGCAACATACTTTTTTAAATTATTTCGAAAATCAATTAATCCTTTTTTGGCATCCGTAAACGACTCTATCTGTTTTTTTAATTCGCCGGTTGTAAGTTCCGTTATAACTTCGACCAATTCTCCAACAACCTTATCCCCCACAACTTTTGACACAAGACCTTTTGTAATTATAGGAGTGGTCTTGTTTAATAAAATCGCACCGCTTTTGACCAAGGAATTAAAATTCCGCTTCCCCTTATCTTGAAGTTCTTTTAATTCAGCTAGCAAGGCCACCATTACTTCAGTCTGAAAATCATTTTCCCAAGCATTAAAATAGAGAGTTTGGAAGTCTTCATTTTTTAGCTGTTGCTTCCACATTTCTACAAAAGTGGTTTTACCCGATCCCCATTTGTTATTAATCGCCATTACAAAACCATCAGAGTATGTATTTACAATAGTAGTAAGAGCATCGGCGTATTCTTTACGATCCAATTTGCAGTTCATAAAAGGATCCCCTTCTTCTTTGGTTTTAGGAATATATGGAGGGATTAGCTTTAATTTCATAATTTATTCTCTTCTAGTAACGTTCTTCCGGCTCCGCAGCTAATTGTAAACTTTCAACCATTTTATTTGTCAACTTTCCCGCAAAGGCTTTTTGGAGAATGGATTTTTTGAGTTCTTCTAGTGAATTTATCTTCATTTGATAAGCGTAAATAATTTGCGTTACGTTATCATTCAAGCTATCTATTATTATTTCAATTGATTTTTGTCTATCAAGCGTTGTCATCGGAATTGGGAATGCTCGCAACTTTCCAAGACCTATAAATCCCTGTGCACTCCCGCTAGAATTATCAGAAACATAGTTTCTTGCAATTGGACTTTTTAAAAAATATAGTAAGTATTTACTTCTGTAATTCTCGCTTGATTTTATTAGTCCAACATTTTTAATACTAAAAGTCCTACCATCATCCACAATACAAACCATACCCCTATTCGCCCCAATCATAGAAAACAATAAATCATTTTCAGTAACATTTGACCTTCTATAAAAATTTTCGTGATCATCTAAGCTAATAAATTTATTGTCTACAAAAGATAATCCATCTTCAAGAATATTCTTTTGTGTTACAAAAGGGATTCCATTGTCTTCACTCACATATTTAGGTGAATCGTGTGTTCCATCCTTCACTTCACATATTTCATTCAGCAAACATATTTCCCATCCCTCACCACGTTGGCTAAAGATTTCGTTCAATTTAGATTGAAAGAGTTCCTGAGCATTGGCAATATTCTTTTCAATATTGGCGATGGCTTGGTCTATGGCTTCAAAAGCTTCGTCTAATATGGCTACTATTTGTTGTTGTTCTTGGAGAGGAATAAGAGGGATTAATGTGTTCCTAATCTTAGCTTGTGATATATTTGGCTGAGCGTTCCCAACAGCTTGAGAAATTAATTCATCCTTAAAGCTTAAGAAAAAGTAATATAAAAATTCAGTTGCAAAATTTTCACTTGGCAAAACACCACAAACCGCTTGATTGGTAGATGACTCAAAATTTAAAATGCCAACCTGACCAGCAGTTGCACCATACATTGCGATTAAAACAGTTCCCGTAGGAAATAATTTAGCAGATGAGTTATTCAACCCTTTTTCAGTTATTTTTATTTCAGAATCAATAATGTTTCGGTTATTTACTTCACCACTTCTTAACCAAGGAATAGTGCCATTTTCATAATATTCCTTTTTGCTTTTTAAAGGAGTTCCACCAGCACCTGTGTTACATACAGTTCCTAATTTCACATATTTCCAACTCATATCAACTCTTTTATAGATTTTAAAACCGTTACAGAATCGGTTTCCATTTTTGAAAACGCAAACCATTTTTTGCCCAAGTCCTTTAAAGAAGCGCCAATATGATATACTTCTTTTTGGTCCAAAATTAAAAAACGATCGTGGGCTTTGGCAAAGGCCACTGCTTTAAAACTGGAATATTGGGCATTGGCTTTGTCTATATCCAGTTGCAAGGTTTTATTTATTGTTTTACTCAAAATGTAAACGTTTACTTCTTTTTTCCTTTTTGGTTAATTGCGTAATAACACTGTCATCCACATAATTATCAATTAACACGATAGAGGTTTCTGCTTTTTTAATAAGTTTATTTACAAAGCTATATGCATCAAAGACTTGTCCGTCAAAAAACACACCTTGTTTGCTCGTTAAAGTTGGTGCTTCCAAGGCTTTAAAAACTTGCTCAAATTTACTGTTGGTTTCCAGTTTATGGAGTGTAAAGTCTTCAGATAATTGCAGCAATTGTTGGTGGTTGCTTATTGTTTTGCGCATTTGTATAAAAGCGTTTATTATTTGTATGCTCACCGCAATTGCTATATCGCTTCTTAATACTGCCGATAACATACTAACACCTTGTTCGGTAAAAACATAAGGCAGTGTTCTTCTTTTTGCGGTCGCAATTTGCGACTGCAAATCAATCGTTTTATCTGTAGTCGCAAATTGCGACTGCAAATTCTCCCATTCTGTTGTAGAAAGTTGAAACATAAAAGAAGAAGGAAAACGCTTATCGTTTCTTTTTACCTGTTCATTTAGCCTTTTGGTTTCCACATTATATAGTTCTGCCAAATGATAATCTAACATTACCTGTTCGCCACGGCAAGTGAAAATTCTATTTTCTATTAAAACAGGAGCTATTTCATTTTTATCACTCATAGCAACTCTTTTTTAGATTTTAAAACGATTATGGAATCGGTTTCCATTTCTGAAAAGGCATATGGTTAATTACTTGAATGTTCTAGGCTTTTGAACCGTTCACAATTTGCGACCGGTTGGGTTGCTATTTCGTTTTCATCTCTCATATCAACTCTTTAATCGCTTCCAATATAGAACTCGTTTCCAAATCCAACGCTTCCATTTCAGCCAAAATATCTTCAGGACTACGCAAGGGTGCTTCTTCTGGCGTGTTTGGGTTTTTTACGCCTAAATCAAAAGTGGTTTCGTCAATATCGGCAATCTTAATATTCCAGGATTGTTCTGTTTCGCCCTTCGACGAGCTCAGGGTGACGAATTGTTCTAAATCTTTATCATTTAACGGGTTGGTCTTACCCATATTCCTTCCCGGATTTAATTGGTAATACCAAATGTTTTTAGTGGGTTCGCCTTTTTCAAAAAACAGCACTACTGTCTTTACGCCTGCACCCAAGAAGGTTCCGCCTGGCATATCCAATATGGTGTGAAGTTTACAGGTTTCAAGCAATAATTTCCGTAAGGCTATAGAAGCATTATCGGTATTGCTTAAAAATGTGTTCTTAATTACTATAGCTGCACGTCCACCTGTCTTTAAACTTTTTAAGAAATGTTGTAAAAAAAGAAATGCGGTTTCTCCTGTCTTGATATCAAAGTTCTGCTGTACTTCTTTCCGTTCTTTTCCTCCAAATGGTGGATTGGCCAATATTACGTGATAACGGTTTTTCTCCTGTATGTCGCGTATATTTTCTCCTAATGTATTGGTGTGGATGATATTTGGGGCTTCAATGCCGTGGAGTATCATATTCATTATCCCAATTACATAGGCTAGGTTCTTTTTCTCCTTTCCGTAAAAAGTATCTTCCTGTAATGTTTTAAGGTTGGAAGTAGTTTTTTCCATCCGGTCGTACATATAGTCGTAGGCTTCACATAAGAAACCACAGGAACCTGCTGCGCCGTCGTAAATCTTTTCACCTATTTGAGGTTTAATCACGTCAATCATTGCCCTAATAAGTGGCCTTGGAGTGTAATACTGTCCGCCGTTACGTCCAGCATTTCCCATATTCTTGATCTTGGTTTCGTAGAGATGGCTTAACTCGTGTTTATCCTTAGAACTACGGAAGGGTAATTCATCTACATATCCTAGAATCTCACGGAGAATATATCCACTTTGGATTTTGTTTTTAAGCTCTGAGAAGATTTCACCTATTTTATATTCTATGGTCTGTGGGTTATCTGTTCTTTGTCTAAACCCAGCCATATATGGATATAGCTTACTATCCACAAACTGAATTAAATCCGGTCCTGTTAACGCTACGTGGTGGTCTAGCTCTCCATGGGTATCTTTAGGCATTGCCCAATTGTTCCATCGGAACTCTTCATCTAGAATAAAGCTGTATTCTTTTCCTTGTAACGCAGCTTCATCTGCCTTGTCTTTTTCTAAGTCATCCAGATAGCGTAGAAACATTATCCACGAGGTTTGTCCTATATAATCTAGTTCACTATCTGCTCCTGCATCTTTAAACAGGAGGTCATCTATATTTTTGAATGTTTGCTCGAACATTTATATTTTCTTATTTATTAATTATTGGGCTAGGTGTGTTCATTCTTTATTCGAATTCAGCTTGTCATATTAGCTTAAAAAAATTTGCAACACGCTGAAAACCTACAAAATGACACATAAATCATCCTGATGCGTTTAAACTTCAGTTTTAAATCTGGGGAGTAGGTGAAATTTTAGAGTTAAAATTAACATTATTTTTTGTTTTCCACCTACTCTTCCAGACTTACTGACTATATTCTTCTATTAATCGTTATAGCTCCAAGCAAACCCTTCCGCGGATTCCATAAATAATGCATTACTTTTCATTTTTTGAAGTTTATGAAAAGTGGGTACCTCGAGAATTTTATTGGGTACCCCCGTGGGTACGTAAAATATGTACTAAACTCATTAGTGTCGTGTTAAAACAAAAAAAGCCTCTCCACTTCGGCTCCGCATTTCGACTGGCTCAATGACCACTCAGTGCGGGCTTCAGGAAAAGCTTCTCATCGGCAATCCCTTAAGGGATTTAACCACATCCCGAAGTTAATTCGGGACAACACAACTTCATTATTCTTTCTAGGACGAAAGAGATTCCCACCTTCGTGGGAATATGCGGTCTGGACGAGACTCGAACTCGCGACCCCCTGCGTGACAGGCAGGTATTCTAACCAACTGAACTACCAGACCAAGTTTTTCAATTTACCTTTCGGAAAACCTCAACAACAGTTGAGCAAAGTGAAAAATTGTTACCATACATTTTGAGACTACTCTCTTGCCGTATTAAGCGGTGGCAAATATACTACTCCATTTGATTCCCGCAAACAATTTTATTGAAAAAAATTAAATTAATCGTATTCTTAACTTGAATCGGAATTTCATTTACATACCAGTCTAATTATCAATCCAATTTAAAAAATTCTACTTCGTTGAGTTGGTTCAAGATATTATATTTAATTTATGAGTTATGAGTTATTCGGTCGAGCACGCCTTGAATAAGGTTGACCTTTTTACATTTTCAGAAAACTGCCCAGGTCAACTGTATACTGCTGCTTTTTTCCCGAACACTGAACACTTAAAAAAACTGACTACCCACTACCGACTACCCACTACCTACCCAAACTTCTGGCGCTCTACCAAATAGGTGGTCAAGATTTTATTGAAACTCTCGTTTATATCGGTTTTCACATACTTTATTCTGTACTGGGCACAGCGAAGTTCGAGTTCGCGAAAATATTCTTTGACAGCTTCTTCATACTGTTGTTTAATATTTTTAGCATATAGATTGATGTGTTCACCGGTTTCAACATCTACAAAACGCTTGGGACGGTTGGAAAAGTCAAAATTTACTTCGTGTTTTTTGTCGTAGGTGTGAAAAAGAATCACTTCGTGCTTATTGTATTTTAAATGCTGAAGCGCTTCGAAAAGCTTTTCTGCCTCCACATCACTTTGAAGCATATCAGTAAAAAGAAACACCAAAGAACGCCGTTTCAGTTTTTCAGCGATTAGATGGAGATAGGTGTAGGTTTCCGTTGTAGATCTTTCTTTGGAGGAAAGCAAAGCTTCGTTCAATTTTTGAAGAAGCATTTGATGATGCCTCTCGCTTCCTTTTTCAGAAGCATAAAATTCATATTCCTCACTATAAATACTCAGTCCCACCGCATCGCGCTGCCGCTTCATCAAATTCATAATGGCCGCAGACGCAAGAACCGAGAAACCAATTTTATTTAGGGAGTTTATATTAAACCGTTTCAA
Organism: Aequorivita sp. H23M31; assembly: GCF_004022485.1. GTDB lineage: Bacteria > Bacteroidota > Bacteroidia > Flavobacteriales > Flavobacteriaceae > Aequorivita > Aequorivita ciconiae. Next base: position 2,983,074 of record NZ_CP034951.1, on the reverse strand, counting down.
TTTTGGATAGTGCATCGAACTGCTATTATCCACAATTAAGTGACAACGCAGATTGGTTTCCTCCTCGTAACGTTTTGTATATAATTTATCGGTTTTTGCAAAAAGCTTCCAGTCTATATGCTTGGTGCTTTCTCCGCTATTGTAGATTTTATGCTCTGCGAATTCGGCTGAGAAACCGTGGAAAGGACTTTTATGCAGTCCAGATATAAAACCCTCTACTACCTGTTTTGCGAGCAGCTCGAGGTTCTTAAAACCTGTAATCTCATTAATCTCTTTCTCTATATCCATATTTTCACCTTAATCATTTCGATAGGCCCAATATAAACAAAATCAAAGGTGGGTTTCGATATTTCGTTTTGTCCTGAGCATTCCAGAAGCACAATAATAATCTATGAAGAGATTTTCTTTAAAATTCCTGCTGTAGAAAAATAAAACTCGGATTGAACAGTATTTATGAATTAGTTTTTGTGAGGATAAACATATCTGCCAATTGATTGTCAATTACATTGCCGGATCCATCCAATAGCCAGACTTTATTTTCACCCACCTTGAGTAACATCGGTTCCCCATCGGTTTTAAGTGAAATACGTGATCCGGTGGCGTCCCATGTAAAATCACCGTGCTGTTTAAATTCTTCAACCTTCGGTTTTCCCAAATATGTCATGGAAAGGGTGTAGGTATTATCTGATTTTAATTCTAGGATTGTTTTTATTCCCTCGCAGTCCGCACAGGGAGTTGTGCCCTCATAAATTCCTGCCCAATCGAGAGCGTTTTCAGAATTATGCATATCCGGTTTGGCAACTGTTGTATCAACGTCTAATACAACTCCTTCCGGAGTCACTTTTTCCTTTTCATTTACTTCATTTTTGCAGCCTAATAATAGACCCAATGAAACTGTAAACAAGAGCAGAACTTTTTTCATATGAACTTGTTTATTTTTTCTTCAGTACATAAAAGTTGCTCAATTCTCCCTTTGCGACATTTCCAGACATATCCAAAAGAGTCAAATCATTTTGTCCGACCTCAAATTTAATTCTATATTTTCCAGCTTCCAAAACCACATCAGACCCGTTGTCTTCCCAAGTAAAATTACCGCTTTCCTTAAACCGGATATCGTCTCCCGTTTTTCCGATACGGGTTTGCGACATATTGAAGGTCTTGTCTGTTTTTAATTCGACCGTGGTTTTGATACCATCGCAGTCTGCACAAGGTGAGGTTGCCTCATAAACTCCTGCCCAATCCAGGGTTTCTTTTTTGTTGGCGCGGTCTGCTTTCGGACTTACAGTTTCAATGGGGCCATCAAAGACCATTTCGTGCTTCTCACCACTTTTACATCCGAATAAAACGAATGTAGCGAACCCTAATATCAATGCTGAATTTTTCATCTTAGTATCGTTTTTAAGAAGAGGAATGCCCATATCAATCATCTTCGGTTGGTTAATTATTTTTTTTTGAGATAAATGGGTCTTTTATGTATGCAATTTAATTAAGAATCCCCAACAATTCAAATAATGGCGGGAAGTTCTTAAAATTCTCTATTTAACAATTTTATCTACTATTCCATATTCAACTGATTCTTTGGCTCCCATCCAGTGATCGCGATTAAAGTCCTTCATTATTTTATCAAAAGACTGCCCACAGTTGTCTGCAAGGATCTTTGCACTTATTTCCTTAGTTTTCAGAATTTCCTGTGCTGTAATTTCAATATCGCTGGCAACTCCTCTTGCACCTCCACTCGGTTGGTGGATCATAACTCGAGCATGCGGCTGAATAAAGCGTTTTCCTTTATCGCCGGCAGAGAGAAGTATACTGCCCATAGAGGCCGCTAATCCAGTACAAATAGTAGAAACAGGACTTTTTATCTCTCGCATGGTGTCATAAATTGAAAATCCTGCTGTAACGTACCCTCCTGGACTGTTTATATAAAATTTAATTTCTTCGTGGCTTTGTGCGTCCATATACAACAAACGCTCTACAATATGGCGGGCACTTTTATCGTCAACCATTCCCCATAGGAATACCTTACGTTCTTCCAATAATTTACTGTCAATTTTATCTTGTGCTTTTTCTGGTTTACTCATTTAAAATCTTTCTGTTAAGTTACAAAATATCTCAATTTCGCTAGAAGTGTAGAAACCTTGATCTGGTTTATAAGGAGACTATACATTCCTGTTAGGAAACTGCATAAAAATAACAAAAGGCTCAGCAATAAGCCAAGCCTTTCATTGTTTTATTTTTGGGATATGTTTTTACAAAAGGGTATCGATAGCCTCTGCATATACATTTTTCGGGGCAACACCTACTTGGCGACCCACAACCTCACCATTTTGGAATACTAAAACCGTAGGGATATTTCGTACACCATATTTAGCTGCAAATTCTTGGTTCGCATCTACATCAACCTTTCCTACAACGGCTTTACCTTCATATTCTTTGCTGATTTCCTCAATGATTGGACCTACCATTCTACATGGACCGCACCAAGCTGCCCAAAAATCAACCAATACCGGTTTATCACTTTTCAAAACCGTTTCTTCAAAGTTCGCGTCTGTTATTTCTAATGCCATAATCTTGATTTTAATTAATTCCCAAAAGTAATCAATTTTTAGAGTAATAATCACAGTCCTAACATACGTTTAGGAAATGGAACTATTGATTATTTCTATTCTTTATTATTTATATTATTTTTCTTTTCCAAATTCATCTCTCAAACTTTTTCAGGAAACAGGTGGAAATATAGAAAACATTAATTGAGCTTATATTTAACCTGTTGGTTATGCAGCTCTATCAATAATTCTTTAGAAATGTTCACGCTATTTTTCCGGCTGGGCATAGAAAGCTTTATCTTTTCCGTCTCCTCATAGACAACGAAGGTTAGTGGTTTATTGCCTTTATGAGTGTTAAATAATTCCTTTAATTGCTCGATTCTTCCTTCTTTTATTTCGCGTAAAGGAATCTGTAGCGTCAATTTTTTAGAATAATTCTCCATAACATCGTGAAGCAGTTGAAAGCTATTGTACTGCATTCTAGGTTCTCCCTTTTTGCCGGTATCGCGATTGGTCCACCCTTCCCTCACGAAAACCTTTCCAAAAATAAAGGAGTTGGGCACTAGGAAATGTCGCCATTTTAAATATTCTTCTCCAAAGATTTTAAACTCAAAGCTATCTTCATAATCCTCCACTATAAAAATAGCCCAACCCTTACCATTTTTAGATTCCCGGTGCTGCACATCACTTACCACGCCACCAAAACTCATTTCTCTATTTAGTAATAAGTCCAAACGGTTAAAATCGGATACTTTACAGTTCGCAAAACTCTTTATTTCGATCTTAAAGTCATCCAATGGATGTCCTGAAATATATACTCCCACAACCTCTCTTTCCTGTCTTAATTTTTTCATAGTGCCCCATTCTTCGCAAGGCGGCACTTCCGGTTCCGGAATTTGCACTTCGCTGGCATCCCCAAAAAGACTGGTTTGGGCGGAGTTCTGTGTCTCCTGAAATTTATTAGCATACCGCAAAACTTTTTCAATAAAGATTACGCCATCCCCATCATCGTGAAGATATTGGGCTCGATGCGCATTAAAACTGTCGAAACCTCCAGCCAAAGCAAGATTTTCAAAAGCCTTTTTATTGGCGGCTCGCAGATCGATACGCTTGGCTAAATCGAAGATAGATTTATATTTTCCGTCTTTTCTATGCTCTATAATCGTGGCTACCGCACTGCTCCCAACACCTTTAACGGCTCCCATACCAAAGCGGATCGCGCCCTGGTCGTTAACGGTAAATTTATGGAAGGATTCGTTGACATCTGGACCTAAAACGGTAAGTCCCATTCGCCTGCATTCATCCATAAAAAATGTGACCTGCTTAATGTCGTTCATATTATTGCTCAAAACAGCGGCCATATATTCGGCTGGATAATGTGCTTTTAAATATGCGGTTTGATAAGCAATCCAAGCATAACAGGTAGAGTGGGATTTGTTAAAGGCATAACTAGCAAAGGCCTCCCAATCCTTCCAGATTTTTTCGAGTTTTTCAGCATCGTAACCTTTTTCGGAAGCCTGGGCAATAAATCGAGGCTTCATCTTGTCTAGAACGGATTTTTGCTTCTTACCCATTGCCTTCCGCAAAACATCCGCTTCACCTTTGGTAAAGCCAGCCAATTTTTGCGAAAGCAACATCACTTGTTCTTGATAAACAGTAATTCCATAGGTTTCCTGTAAGTATTCTTCCATGGCGGGAAGATCATATTCAATCTCCTCCTCACCATGTTTTCTTCTTACGAAACTTGGGATATATTCCATCGGTCCGGGACGATAAAGTGCGTTCATCGCAATTAAATCTGCAAAAACGGAAGGCTTTAGTTCCTTCATATACTTCTGCATCCCTGGAGATTCATACTGGAAAATACCAATGGTTTCTCCGCGTTGGAAAAGCTCGTAAGTCTTAACATCGTCCAACGGAAAATAATCCGGTTCCAGATCGATATTATGTTTGTGTTTTACGAGTTGGACAGTGTCTTTAATTAAAGTCAAGGTTTTAAGGCCGAGGAAATCCATTTTTAGCAGGCCTGCACTTTCCACTACGGAGTTATCGAATTGCGTAACGTACAAATCGGAATCCTTAGCGAGGGCAACGGGTACAAAATCGGTTATATCGCTGGGAGTAATAATTACCCCACAGGCGTGGATTCCTGTATTTCTAACGGAACCTTCTAGAATTTTCGCCTGGTTAATAGTTTGCGCTTCCAGATCAGATCCTTCAGATAAATTTAAAAGCTCCATCACTTTTGGCAATTCATCCGAACGGAAACGGCTTCTCAATTCCGAATCACTTAAACCGAAGATTTTATTCAGCTTTGTCATATTGGGGATGAGCTTGGCAATTCTATCCGATTCATTTAGTGGCAGATCGAGAACTCGGGCGGTATCCCGAATAGAGGATTTGGCTGCCATAGTTCCGTAGGTTATAATCTGCGCAACCTGGTTACTTCCGTATTTATGAATTACATAATCCATTACCTTACTTCTACCCTCATCATCAAAGTCAATATCTATATCGGGCATACTTACCCTATCCGGATTCAGGAAACGCTCAAACAGCAAATCGTATTTAATGGGGCAGATATTGGTGATTCCCAAACAATAGGCCACTGCACTACCGGCAGCGGAGCCTCTTCCCGGCCCTACTGCAACCCCCATTCGCCTGGCTTCGGCAATAAAGTCCTGAACGATCAAAAAGTAACCTGGATAACCCGTATTTGCAATTACTTCCAACTCAAAATCGAGACGTTGTTTGATTGAGTTGACACGATCGGAACTTTCAACGGCAATTTTAGAATTTGTCAAATCCTCGAAGGAAACTTCAAGCAATTCTGGGTATCGTTTTTTAGCTCCCTCATAGGTTAAATAACGCAGATAAGCATTCTCTCCACGCTTACCTCCATCGGCATCCTCTGCGTGAAGAAATTTTTCGGGAATAGTGAAATTGGGGAGCAGAACATCTCGATGCAAAACGAAAGGTTCAATTTTTGAGATAACCTCTTCAATATTTAAAATAGCCTCTGGAAGATCCTGAAATATGGCTTTCATTTCATCCTGGCTCTTGAAATAATATTCCTGGTTGGGCATTCCAAAGCGATAACCCCTACCACGACCAATAGGAGTGCCCTGCTTTTCCCCGTCCTTAACACATAGCAGGATATCGTGGGCGTTGGCATCCTCCTTCTTTATATAATAAGTATTGTTGCAAGCTACCAATTTTACGCCATTACGTTTAGCCATTTCCACCAAAACCTCGTTCACGCGATTTTCATCCTCCTGATTGTGGCGTAAAATTTCAACATAAAGATCATCGCCAAACTTCTCCTTCCACCATAGCAAAGCGTCCTCTGCCTGCTTTTCTCCCACATTCAAAATTTTGGCAGGTACTTCTCCATTAATGCCACCTGTCAATACAATAATATCTTCTTTGTATTTTTCCACAACATTTTTGTCAATGCGGGGAACGTAATAGAAACCTGTAGTATAAGCGATAGAGGCCATTTTTACCAAATTATGGTATCCATTCTTGTTTTTCGCTAACATCACGATTTGATAGCCGTTGTCCTTTTGATTTTTGTTTAAATGATCCTCACAAACAAAAAACTCGCATCCCACAATTCCTTTTAATTTCTTATCTAAATTTTCAGGAGCAAGAGATTTATTATAATCCTCAACAGCTTGCACAAAGTGGAAAGCTCCCATCATATTTCCAGTATCGGTCAAAGCCACGGCAGACATATTTTCCGCAACGGCAGCATTCACAAGATCCAAAGTGCTGGAAGTAGATTGTAATATGGAATATTGCGAATGGTTGTGAAGATGGACGAATGGCACTTCCTCCAGAGTGGCAAGATTCTCCTCAATTTCCTCCGATGAAATTCCTTCAATCTTTGAGGCGGCCAATAACTCTTCTCTAATCTTTTGGGAAGCCTTCTTTAAATTTATATGCTTGAGCCCAATGAGTTCAATTGTTTTCGGGTTAGCTTCTGAAAAATGATCAAAATAATCCGGCTGAACATCCAATTCTTCCACCGTAAAAATCTGGCGACGTAAAAGTTCCAGAAAACAACGGGTAGTGGCTTCAACATCCGCAGTTGCATTATGCGCTTCCTTAAAAGACTCTGTAAACAGAAAATCGTGAAGTTCTGTAAGCGTGGGCAATTTGAATTTTCCGCCCCTACCGCCAGAAATTTGGCAGAGCGTTGCAGTGGTTTCGGTACAGGTGTCTAGAACAGGAAGTTTTTCAAGTGAATTTTCCAACCCTAGCCTATAAACTTCCGCACCCATTATTTTTAGGTCGAAATCCAAGTTGTGGCCCACAACGAATTTCGTCTTTTTAAGCGACTCATTAAACAAGGAAAGTACTTCGGCGAACGGCCGGCCCTTTTTCTGCGCGAGTTCAGTTGAAATTCCATGGATCTTTTCGGCATCGAAAGGAATATTGAAACCTTGAGGCTTGATCAAATAGTCCTGATGTTCCACCACATTTCCCATGTCATCATGGAGCTGCCAAGCTATTTGAATACACCTTGGCCAATTATCTGTATCGCTAACGGGTGCTTTGTAATCCTTGGGAAGACCTGTGGTTTCTGTGTCGAAAATTAAATACATGTAAAGAAGCTTTAAAGGTTTATGATGTTTCGGGCTCATTTTCCAAAAATCACGGATGGTTCAAAATAACTTGAATACTAACAAATAGCAATAAAAAAGAGGATTATTTTTGTCTAGAATCAAGGAAGTAAAAATAGGAAAACTTAAGCCCCTCGGGAAGCAAAAAAGCAAGGAGTTGTTCACAATAACACTCCATATCCTTAATGATTAAATTATCCCAAAATTGTGATTGAAAATATCATTCCAAAGATTTTTCTCATGTTTATAAGGCTTAAAAACATCTAGGAATATTTTTATAAATCCTCATCTGCCACTTTGTCACCGAATCCTAAAACCGTATCTTTGCCATCCAAACCAAATTTATATTTGTTCGGTTTATTTTATTTTAAGTTATGGAAAAAGTTTTAGACGAAGCAAAACAAGGAAACACCTTGGTTCTTGAGGCCAAGGAAGCGAATTCCAAAAAATTATATATAGAGAGTTACGGTTGTTCCATGAATTTTAGTGACAGTGAAATTGTTGCTTCAATTCTAGTAGACCAAGGTTATAACACCACCAATTTACTCGAAGATGCCGATTTGGTTTTGGTAAACACCTGTTCCATTAGAGACAAGGCAGAGCAAACCATACGTAAACGATTGGAAAAATACAATGCGGTAAAACGAGAAAACAATCCCAATATGAAAGTGGGAGTCTTGGGTTGCATGGCAGAACGGCTTAAAGAGAAATTGCTAGAAGAAGAAAAGATTGTCGATCTGGTCGTTGGCCCAGATGCCTATAAGGACATTCCGAACCTTCTAAAGGAAGTGGAGGAAGGACGAGAGGCCGTAAACGTGATTTTGTCGAAAGATGAAACCTACGGTGATATTTCTCCAGTGCGTTTGGGTGGAAATGGAATTACCGCCTTTGTGAGCATAACCCGAGGTTGTGATAATATGTGTACGTTCTGTGTAGTTCCCTTCACCCGCGGCCGCGAACGTAGCCGCGATCCGCATAGCATTATCGCCGAAATAAACGATCTAGGTGAAAAAGGTTATAAGGAAATTACCCTGCTCGGTCAAAATGTAGATAGCTATTTATGGTATGGTGGAGGCCTAAAAAAGGATTTCAAGAATGCTTCTCCAATGCAACAAGCTATAGCCACAACTTTTGCGCAGCTTTTAGAAATGGCCACCTTGGCCCAGCCTAAAATGAGAATTCGTTTCTCAACCAGCAATCCTCAGGATATGACCGAGGATGTACTGCACGTAATGGCAAAATATGACAATATCTGCAACCATATCCATTTACCAGTTCAAAGTGGTAGCACCCGAATCTTGAAGGAAATGAACCGTCAACATACACGAGAGGAATATTTGGAGCTGATCGATAAGGTACGCAGCATAATTCCTGATTGTGGAATCTCCCAAGATATGATTATCGGGTTTCCTACTGAAACCGAGGAAGATCATCAAGATACCTTAAGCCTGATGGAACTTGTAAAATACGATTTTGGGTTTATGTTCAAATATTCTGAACGTCCCGGAACCTTGGCTGCGAGAAAATTGGAAGACGATGTGCCCGAAGAAATCAAGAAAAGACGACTGATGGAGATTGTCGATCTGCAACAAAAACACAGCGCCTATCACACCCATAAAACGGTAGGGAAAATTGTTGAAGTGTTGATTGAAAAGGAATCTAAGAAGAGCGACAAGGAATGGAGTGGACGAACACCCCAAAATACTGTGGCAGTTTTCCCCAAGGAAAATTATAAATTGGGAGATTTTGTTCTTGTGGAAATAACCGAATGCACCACCGCCACATTAATAGGCAAGGCTGTGGGATATTCTGAAAATCATTAGTCGGTACTGGGTAGTCGGTAGAGATTAACGATTATTTTTAAACTCATAAACTTTTAAACTTTTTATAAAAAGTGGAAAGCATACAAGCAACAAAACAACGATTTGGAATAATAGGGAACGACCCAAAGCTGAATCGTGCCGTGGAAAAAGCGATTCAGGTGGCGCCAACGGATATTTCGGTATTGGTAACGGGTGAAAGCGGGGTAGGAAAAGAAAGTATTCCAAAAATAATCCATTCGCTTTCACATAGAAAACACGGGAAATATATTGCCGTGAACTGTGGCGCAATTCCCGAAGGAACGATTGATAGCGAACTCTTCGGTCACGAAAAAGGTTCCTTTACCGGAGCCACCGCTACCCGTAGTGGCTATTTTGAAGTAGCAGATGGAGGTACAATATTTTTAGATGAGGTAGGCGAATTACCGCTTCCTACACAAGTGCGTTTATTGCGGGTTTTAGAAAGTGGCGAGTTTCTGAAAGTAGGATCTTCCGCCACACAAAAAACAGACGTCCGCATTGTTGCCGCTACCAACGTAAAAATGGTGGAGGCGATTGAAAAAGGTAGATTCCGTGAAGATCTTTACTATAGACTGAGTACGGTGGAAATTAATTTGCCGCCGTTACGGGAAAGGCGTGAGGATATCCACCTTCTTTTTAGGAAATTCGCCTCAGATTTTGCCCAGAAATATAAAATGCCAACCATTCGTTTGGAAGATCCCGCGGTAGAAATATTATTGCAATACAGATGGGCGGGAAACGTACGCCAATTGCGAAACGTAGCCGAACAAATATCTGTTTTGGAGCAAAATCGTGAGATTTCAGCGCAAACGCTAAAACACTATCTCCCCGAAATGGGCAGTAATCTTCCTGCCATTGTCAACAACAAAAAATCGGAAAGCGATTTTAGCAGCGAAAGAGAGATACTTTATAAAGTTCTTTTTGATATGAGACGGGACATGAACGATTTGAAAAAACTCACGTTGGAGCTAATGAAAACGGGGAACACCGCAAAAGTAAAAGAGGAACAATCTTCTTTGATCAATAAAATATATTCCCAAGAAAGTCAAGTAGAAGATGAGCTAGCCGCTATTATTGATGATGAAACTTCCGATCAATCCTCAGATGTTGAGGTTTTGAGTATTCCGGAACACACTTCGGAATCCTACAGCTCTGCACAGGATCATCGAAGAAAAGATAATTATGAGTATGCTGAAGAAGTTGAGGAAGAGGAAAATTTATCGTTGCAGCAAAAGGAACTGGAACTAATAAAGAAATCTTTGGAAAAATATAAAGGAAAAAGAAAAGACGCGGCGGACGAACTTGGAATTTCAGAGAGAACTTTGTATCGGAAGATAAAACTGTACGATTTATAAAATTGGTTAGCCAGGATATGGGTATCCAAAGCCTAAAAATTAATTATTGAAAACTGCCACGCAACTTTAAGACCACTCTAAACCCTTAAGATAAATGTCAAAAATAGCTCCGTTTATTCTCCTTTTAAGCTTATCGTTTTTAATTCACGGATGTGGTGCTTATTCCTTTACAGGAGCGGACATAAATTACAATACCACCAAAACGGTTCAGGTTAATTACTTTCAAAATAATGCACTTATTGTTGAACCTGGAATTGCTCGCGATTTCACCCAGATGCTGCAGGATCTGTTACTTAACCAGACAAACTTGAGCTTGGTAAATAACAATGGCGATCTGATATATGAAGGTGAAATAACACAATTTTATATTGCACCCATTACTGCAACTTCCGATAGTCGGGCCGCACAAAACCGGCTTACGATTGCCGTAAATGTTCGATTTTACAATACAAAGGATCCATTGAAGGATTTCGAACAGAGCTTTAGTTTTTATTATGACTACGATGGACAAACACAACTTACCGGTTCTAAATTGACCGCAGCAGTGGAAATTATTTTTGAACGGATAACCCAGGATATTTTTAATAAATCCCTCGCCAATTGGTAAAACGAAAACAACTATCCCTTCAGAATTGAGAAATAAACAGCCATGAAACTTGAACACTATACATATCTGCTCGCCAATCCCCAGAAAATAAATTCGGAGGATTTAAATGATTTGGATATGGTTGTTCAAAAATATCCCTATTTCCAGAGTGCTAGGGCGCTTCAGCTTAAAGGATTAAAAAACCAGGAAAGTTTTAAATATAACGAAGCGTTAAAAATGGCAGCTGCCCATACAGCAGACCGGGATATTTTATTTGAATATATTACTTCTGAAAAATTTATTCAAAATGAAATTTCACAAACCATTTTACAGCACGATTCTTCAGTAATGGAAATTAGTGTAATCTCAGAAGATATTTCAGATAAAATTCGTGAAGAGAAAGATAAGGAATGGAAAGTGGAAAGAGCCAAGGCAGATGCTATCCTGAATCCAGATTTATTCCAGCGAAAAGTAGATTCAGTAGCCAATTTGGTAACAAATAACGAATCCAATTTTGAGGAAAAGGAGGAACAATTTGAAGAAACCATATTGGCAGATAAACCTTTGGAATTTACCAAGAGCGATACGCATTCGTTTTCGGAATGGTTAAAACTTACCAAAGCTCGTCCTATAGAACGAACTTGCCATACATTGCAAAAAGAGGAACAACCTAATGCAACTTTAGAAGAGTATAACACTATATCCACACCACCTTCTATTGAAGAAAAGGAACGAAAATTTGAATTGATTGACAAGTTTATTCAAGACCGGCCCAAGATAACACCATCAGCTTTTTCGGGAGGTTCTAACGGCATTTCTCCAAAAGAAAGGGATAAGGAGATAAAAAACATCGAGGTTGAGGCCCATATCCAACCGACTGATTCTCTAATGACGGAGACTTTGGCCCGAGTTTATTTGCAACAAAAGAACTATAAAAAAGCAATTCAAGCATATAAAATATTAATTTTGAAAAATCCCGAAAAAAGTGGTTTCTTTGCAGACCAAATTCGGGCAATAGAAAAATTGATTAATCCAGAAGCACAATGAGTACGTTTACAATATTCTTAATTTTGATAATGATAGTGGCCTTTTTATTGGTCGTAGTTATAATGGTACAAAATCCTAAAGGAGGCGGTCTTTCTTCTTCTTTTGGAGGTGGTGGCGGCGCCCAAATTGGTGGCGTACAAAAAACAAGCGACTTCTTGGATAAGAGTACTTGGACCCTTGCAACCATAATGCTAGTTCTAATCATGTTTTCGAACGTTTTTATTATGGGTGGAAGAAGCCTTGAATCCAAAACGTTTGACCAAAATGCTGTTCCAGCTGTACCTACACAACAGGTACCTGCGCAACCAGCTACGGATAATCCAGAGTAAGACTTTCTTATAAAATATTCTTTAAATGCCGATTCAATTTGAGTCGGCATTTTTCATGGAAAACGGATCTGTAGGATTCGATGACTCCTTCATGGAATTTCATTTCCCATCAATTACCGAATAGGCCTTTATTCTCTCTTCCCCATAACACCAATTTCTGACAAGCTGGCATTATTAGCACCTTAAACTGTCAGTTTTGGGCCGTGGCACAGTTTCTGCCAATTAGCAATCAAAATATTTAAACTAAAGTTTAACCAGCTTGCTTTGCGCAGGCAACAAAACATTAAAATAAAAATGGCATTAAAAATTCAACCACTTGCAGACCGTGTATTGGTTCAGCCCGAAGAAGCAGAAACTAAGACCGCTTCCGGACTTTACATTCCTGATTCAGCTAAAGAAAAACCACAGCAAGGCAAAGTTGTAGCTGTAGGCAAAGGAAAAGAAGACCACAAAATGACCGTGAAAATTGGTGACACCGTACTTTACGGTAAATACTCAGGCAGCGAACTGAAATTTGATGGCAAGGACTATCTTATTATGCGCGAGGACGATATTCTTGCGATAATTTAATCTAAAAATCGAATACCGATTCCTGAAAAGGAGTTGACATTTTTTTTGGGGATTATCTAAAAAGCATAAACTTAAAAATCTATAATTATTAACCCAAAGATTCCACCTTTTGAAGGAATCTCAAAAATAAAAATTTATGGCAAAAGATATAAAATTTGATGTAGATGCCCGTGATGCAATAAAACGAGGTGTTGACGCATTGGCAAACGCAGTAAAAGTAACTTTGGGCCCAAATGGTCGTAATGTTATTATCGGTAAATCCTTTGGAGCGCCTCAAGTTACCAAGGATGGTGTAACCGTAGCAAAAGAAATTGAACTTGAAGATGCCCTGGAGAATATGGGTGCTCAGATGGTAAAAGAAGTTGCTTCCAAAGCCAACGATCTTGCTGGTGACGGAACAACTACTGCAACTGTTCTTGCTCAAGCTATTGTAAGAGAAGGCATAAAAAACGTAGCTGCAGGCGCAAATCCAATGGATTTGAAACGCGGTATTGACAAAGCTGTTTCATCAATTGTAGCAAATCTTGAAAAGCAAACTACCAAGGTTGGCAATTCTTCTGAAATGATTAAGCAAGTTGCTACCATTTCTTCTAACAATGACGAATTAATCGGGGATTTAATCGCCCAAGCTTTTGGTAAAGTAGGAAAAGAAGGAGTTATCACTGTTGAAGAATCAAAAGGAACTGAAACTTACGTTGACGTAGTGGAAGGAATGCAATTTGACCGTGGATATCTTTCTCCATATTTCGTAACAGATGCGGAAAAAATGCAAACTGAATTGGAAAATCCAATGATTTTGCTTTATGATAAAAAAATCTCTTCAATGAAGGATTTGCTTCCTGTACTTGAGCCGGTTGCCCAACAAGGAAAATCGTTGTTGATTATTGCTGAGGATGTTGATGGAGAAGCCTTGGCTACTTTGGTTGTAAACAAACTTAGAGGTTCATTAAAAATTGCAGCAGTAAAAGCTCCAGGTTTTGGTGACAGAAGAAAAGCAATGCTTGAAGATATTGCAATCCTTACAGGAGGAACAGTAATTTCAGAAGAGCGCGGTTTCACTTTAGAAAACGCAACTATCGATATGTTGGGTTCTGCTGAAACCGTAACCATCGATAAGGATAACACGACTATCGTAAACGGTGGTGGTGAAAAAGACACCATCAAATCTCGAGTTAATCAGATTAAAGCTCAGATCGAGACTACTACCAGCGACTATGACAAAGAAAAACTGCAAGAACGTTTGGCTAAATTGGCTGGCGGTGTTGCTGTTCTATACGTAGGTGCTGCTTCGGAAGTTGAAATGAAAGAGAAGAAAGATCGAGTTGATGATGCCCTTAACGCAACCCGTGCGGCCGTTGAAGAAGGAATTGTTGCCGGAGGTGGTGTTGCACTTATAAGATCTTTGGAAGTCTTGAAAAAAATAACTACTGATTCTCTAGATGAAACAACTGGAGTAAACATTGTTGCCAAAGCTATTGAAGCTCCGCTACGTATTATCGTAGAAAATGCAGGAGGTGAAGGTTCAGTAGTAATAAACAAAGTCTTGGAAGGCAAGAAAAACTTCGGTTACGATGCCAAATCAGGACAATATGTAGATATGCTAAAAGCTGGAATAATCGATCCGAAAAAAGTAACTCGTATCGCATTGGAGAATGCAGCATCCATTGCTGGAATGATTCTTACAACTGAGTGCGCTTTGGTTGATATCAAAGAAGAGCACGGCGGAGGCGGAATGCCTGGCGGAATGGGCGGTGGAATGCCTGGAATGATGTAAATCTCTGTATTTAACAAGAAGTTCAACCTAACAGGTTTCTTAAACCTGTTAGGTTTTTTATTTATAGATCTGTGGGTCTTGAATTAAAAAGTTGCTCGCAGTTTCTAGATTCTTGCATAAAATGAACTACAGTTGCCAAAGGTTTGGTCAGTACTATATTATAATCGATTTCTCCAAGCTCTGGTCTTATAGGATAGGCCAATTTCTCTTCTTCAATAGAAAATTGCGAATCGATTCCAAGTTTATTCCCTCTTGGATCCACTCGGAACCAACCTGTTTCGGGAAGATAAATGGCATTTAATCCGTGAAGTGCATAACCCGATTCAACTGTTCCCTTCTTTAAAACCTTCTGATAACAAAATCCTGCGGGAATTTCCATCCCTCGCAGCAGACTCGCCAATAGATGAGATTTGGCAAAACAGATACCTTCCTTCCTATTTAGAACGTCTTCAGCATTCACGGTAATATTATCACTTTTAGTGTCGAAATTATGTGCAATTTCATCACGGGCAGTCTCAAAGGCCATTTTTGCGCGATCGTGATCATTTGAGGCCCGAGATTTAATTTCACTGATTTTCTTCTGAATTAAGGGAGTATAAAATTGAACTACAGGAGGTATTTCCTGTAAATAATCTTCTAATTGATTTGATTCTAATTGTAATTTCATAATATCTGACTTTCAATTATTCGAGTTGTCGTCCACCCTTTTTAATTGATATAATTGACGATTATAATCTTATAGGTTCAAAATACTTTTGTTACGGAAATACATTTGAATATTCTTAGATACCATTATTCGATTTTTTATCTGGATCCTGATAAATATTCGAAATAGAAGAGATATAAAGGGTATCTTCAATCATCTCCGAAATAATCATATAAGGGCATTTACTAATCGGAAACTCCCGAAAATTAGCTTTCTTTTAATTTGAAATGAAAAGATCTCAGTTTCTAAAATCCTATAATATTCTTCGAAATGTTTCAGAATTATTGGTCTTAAACATCTTTTATAAATAGTCCAATTTGCCGTCATCTTGGATAATCTCTGAGTACTCAGCTTTTAAATTTCCCTTAATTTTGTAGATTCCACAATTACTTATTTTATCCAAATATACCGTAAAAAAAAACTAAAATGTAACTTCAACTTCCTTCAATTCTCCAGCTCTATCAATGGTTACAGTGGTAGTTTGACCTTTTTCAAATTTTGAAAGACTATTCATATAACTCATCATATCGGTAATTCCCAAATTGCCCATTTTTACAACTACATCTCCTTTTTGAAGTCCTGCTTTTTGGGCGGGTTTATCTTCACTCACTCCGTCAATTCGCATTCCCTTTCCACCGAAAAGATAATCTGGAACTACACCTAGCGTAACCTTAAAATCGGGTACGACTTCACTTTCATTTTTAGTCTTTTGAAATTGCATCTTATTTTCGGAATCCAGATCCTTAATAATTTTAAAAATATAATTGGAAACTATTTCCATTCCCTCAAAATTCACTTTTTCAATATCATCGGAAGGCTTGTGGTAATCCTCATGCTGACCTGTAAAAAAATGTAAAACAGGAATATCGGCTAGATAAAACGAAGTATGGTCGCTGGGCCCAACTCCACTTTCATTCTCGATAATATTCAGAACTCCAGCATTCTTATTTACTACTCCTTTAAATATTGGAGAAGTACCCACGCCATATACCGCTAAAGTATTTTCCTTATTGAGCCGTCCTACCATATCCATATTTATCATATAGGTTACGTTTTTGGTGTCTATGGTAGGATGTTTTACAAAATAATTAGAACCCAATAATCCCTCCTCTTCACCAGAAAAAGCTATAAATAGATAATTGTTGCTTTTGGGCGCACCGTGCTGTTGGAGTTTCTCCGCCAGATGCAACATCATTGCTACGCCACTCGCATTGTCGTCAGCTCCGTTATGAATTGCAGGCCCATCCCCAAAAAGTGAACCTTCACCTCCCATTCCCAAATGGTCGTAATGAGCACCAATAACTACTATATTTTCCGCTTGATTATCTAAGTATGCCATAACATTTTCTCCTGTTTGTGTGCTATCACTAGATTCCGAGGTAAATTCTGCTTCTTGATGGGGATTTTTGCTTGGCTTGAAAGTAAATTTCTGAAAGAAACCATTCACTCCTTTTGGCTGAAGTTTTAATCCTTCAAATCTTTTCGCGATATATTTTGCTGCTTTCTTTTCATAATCAGAGCCTGTTTTCCTACCACCAAGGCTATCATTGGCCAAAACAGAAACATCTTCTTTCATGGTTATAACAGGAATTTTTGCTTCCTTACATGAAAACATCAGTATTATCAGAAATATCATTGGAATTGAGCGCATATCAGTATTTTTACACAAAAGTACATTAATAGGAGATATTTCAATCCCGCACAGTTACCAAACCAAAATATTACCTTTTGATATAACTTTCAAAAATAAAAATCAGGCACTCATGAAATTAATATATACCCTCCTCATTGCTTTTCTTTTTGTCAGTTGTAAAAATGAAGTGAAGAAAACAGAGGAACAACCATCCGAATTAAAAGAAGAAAGGACATTTACAAAAATAGATACCTATACCAAGGACACACTCATTTTTCCCGAGGAAAAACATTTTAAAAACTTACGTCAGGTAACTTTTGGTGGTGACAATGCTGAGGCTTATTGGAGCTTTGATGACAGCAAACTGGTTTTCCAAAGCAATTATAAAGATTGGGGCGTACGTTGTGACCAAATGTTCTTAATGGACTTTGAGGATACTTTTAATGATTCCCAACCGCTGATGGTCAGTACAGGAAAAGGACGAACAACCTGCAGTTATTTTCTTCCGGACAATAAGCACATAATATATGCCAGCACGCATTTAGCGGATTCTGAATGTCCGCCCGTTCCTTCTAAAAATGATGGAAAATATGTATGGCCTATCTACGAAGGCTTCGATATTTTTGTTGCAGACTTAGATGGAAATATAGTAAAGCAACTTACTGATGAACCTGGATATGACGCCGAAGCTACCGTTTCGCCCAAAGGAGATAAAATTGTTTTTACCTCTATGCGAAGTGGAGACCTGGAACTTTATACTATGAATATTGATGGCTCTAACGTAAAACAAATTACCAATGAGCTGGGATATGATGGAGGAGCTTTCTTCTCTCCCGATGGTTCCAAACTTATTTTCCGTTCTTCACGTCCTAAAACCGAAAATGAGATAAAAGAATATAAGGATTTGCTTGCTCAAGGACTGGTGCAGCCCACGGAAATGGATTTGTACATCTGCAACTCCGATGGAAGCGACCTTCGCCAATTGACCGATTTGGGAAATGCAAGTTGGGCGCCCTTTTTCCATCCTTCCGGGAAAAAAGTTCTGTTCTCCAGCAATTTTGAATCGAAGAGAGGATATCCTTTTAATTTGTACCTAATCGATATCGACGGTAAAAATTTAGAGCGGGTAACCCACAGTGATACATTTGACGCTTTTCCAGTTTTTTCCAACAATGGTAAATATTTGGCTTTTTCTTCGAATAGAAATAATGGTGGAGGACACGATACCAACCTATTTATCGCCGAATGGCAGGATTAATACACCCTAGAGCCTGTGAGCAACGTATTTAAGTTATCCAAGATTCCTTTACTTTTCGCGATAACTTCCATCGCGTTTTATATAAGTTTTGCCTACGATTTAGAAAGAAGCGATTTCATAAAGTTAATCACGCTTTATTGCGCACTGTTTCTTATCGCTTATTTATATATCGAGAAATGGAAGCAAAGCTTTGGATTGCTAGTGGGATTTGGAATTACTTTTAGGGTCATTTTTCTTTTTGCCATACCAAATCTTTCACAAGATTTTTATCGCTTTATTTGGGATGGACATCTAATGGCGCAGGGTGTAAATCCATATTTATTTACTCCTACAATGTATTTTAATGATCTCTCGATTTCGCAGGACATTATAATTCCGAATGCAAATAATCTATATCGTGGGATGGGAGCATTAAGTGGCAGCCATTTTAGTAATTATCCACCTATAAATCAATTCCTATTCACCATTGCAGCATTAATTGGAGGCAAAAGCATATTAAGTTCGATAATGGTGCTTCGCGTTCTCATAATCTTAGCTGATGTAGGAATTCTATATTTTGGAAAGAAAATATTGAGAAGATTAAAGCTTCCGGTGAACAATATATTTTGGTACTTTCTTAACCCCTTTATAATCATTGAACTTACGGGCAATCTTCATTTTGAAGGAGTAATGCTATTCCTCTTAATCTGGTCTCTTTATTCACTCTTTAAAAGAAAATGGCTATGGGCGGCAGTGTTATTTGGGATTTCCATTTCGGTGAAGTTAATTCCTTTGCTGTTTTTACCATTGTTCTTTAGATACTTTGGCAGTAAAAATAAAATTCCACGGATCTTTGAATCCTACGAAGTCTCCATCAAAAAATTAATCGAATTTTATTTAATTGTTGGAGTTACGGTTGTTGTAACATTTCTTCCATTTCTTTCGGTGGAATTTATGCGAAATTTTACATCCACTCTCGCCCTATGGTTTCAGGATTTTGAGTTCAATGCAAGTGTGTATTACATAATTCGGTGGATTGGCTTTCAGGTGGTTGGGTGGAATATTATTGGAATTATCGGAAAAATTATTCCTATAATTGTTTTTCTTTTAATTATGGGTATCGCATTTTTCAGAAGAAATAACACTCGCGAAAAATTGTTAACCGCTATGCTTTTTGCCATCTCAATTTATTTCCTACTAGCTACCACCGTGCATCCCTGGTATATTGCAACACCTCTCTTGCTCTCTGTGTTTACAAGATATAAATTTCCCATTGTGTGGAGCTTGATGGTTATGCTGAGCTATTCGGCATATGGCAAGGATGGCGTTGATGAAAACCTTTGGTTGGTTGCCCTAGAATATTTTGTGGTAATAGGATTTGCCATTTGGGAAATATATTTTCGGCCAAAAGAATCTACACAGATTTACAAAGGACATAATCAGATTGATTAGCCTCTTAACCAGTTGGAGTTTCCAAATTAACTTTTCTTTGTGCTTTGTGAAAATAGGATATGGGTATCTTTAAAACTCATCTCTTAAAAAAATCTTATGTCCATCTTCTCAAAAATTAAAAAGTCGCTGCATTTAATGAAAGGTATCGATATAGATGCATTGGCCAAGCTTTCAGAAAAAGTGGATCTTTCCGAAATTATGAAAACTGTTGGAGAGCTCGACGATCGGCAACTGGATGGGTTGATGAAAATGCTAAAACATAAAAGTGGCAAAAAAGGGCAGCACAAGTTACCTCCCATTTCAGGAGATTTCTATGAATTAAGTTCAAAATTGACCCCCGAACAAAGGGAGTTACAACTGAAAATCCGAAATTTCATGGAAGATGAAGTTCGACCAATTGCCAATGAATATTGGAATAGGGCCGAATTTCCTTTTGAGATTATTCCGAAAATGGCGGCGTTGAATATTTGTGGTCTTACCATTGATGGCTATGGCACTCCCAATGAAAATTTTGTGATGGAAGGAATTATAGCCATGGAAATGGCTAGGGTTGACGTCTCAATCTCCACTTTTTTCGGAGTGCATAGCGGTTTGGCCATGAGCTCAATAAATATCTGCGGAAGTGAAGAGCAAAAACAGGAGTGGCTCCCCAAAATGGCTCGAATGGAAGTTATTGGAGCTTTTGGGTTAACAGAACCAGATGTGGGCTCTGCCGTAGCTGGCGGAATGGGAACTACCTGCAGGCGAGAAGGAGATGAATGGATTTTAAATGGACAGAAAAAATGGATAGGAAACGCCACCTTTTCTGATGTAACCGTAATTTGGGCCAACGATGAAGCGACAAATCGGGTGAAAGGATTTTTGGTGAGAAAAGGTAATCCTGGGTTTAAAGCTGAAAAAATTGAAAACAAAATGGCCTTGCGAACGGTTCAAAATGCGTTGATAACATTGACCGATTGCCGGATACCTGAAAGTGATAGGCTTCAAAAATGCGATTCGTTTAAAGACACTGCAAAAGTTTTGAAAGTTACCCGTGCGGCTGTGGCTTGGCAAGCAGTAGGTTGCGCGCGTGGCGCTTATGAAAGTGCGTTGAAATACACTAAAAAAAGAGAACAGTTTGGCAAACCCATAGCTTCCTTCCAGTTGATACAAAATCATTTGGTTGAAATGTTGGCAAACTTAACAGCTATGCAAACTCTTTGTTTCCGACTTTCAGAACTTCAGGATGAAAATCTCTTGACCGACGAGCACGCTTCTTTAGCAAAAGTATTCTGTAGTATGCGAACCCGTGATGTGGTTCGCAGTGCGCGCGAAGTTATGGGTGGCAATGGAATTTTATTGGAATACGATGTAGCTAGATTTGTGGCAGACGCAGAAGCAATATATAGTTATGAGGGAACAAAAGAAATCAATACCTTAATTGTTGGGCGCGCTATAACTGGATATAGTGCTTTTGTTTAAAACAAAGGTTTATTTAAAATTTTCCACTTTACCTATTTATTTCTATTCTTCTTCTCCTGTATAATCCTCATAAAGAAAATCGTTATAAGGAAATCGGGTAGTGTGGATTTCTCTCACCTTATCATATACCAATTTTCTTAATTCGTCGAAGTTTTCTCTATTTAAGGCAGATATAAAAATTGCATCTCCGTTCATTTTGGCCATCCAAGTTTTTTTCCATTCCTCAAGAGTATAATGAGCCTTGGTCTTTTCGGTCATTAGATCATCACTTTCAATTTTTTCAGGATGGTATGCATCAATCTTATTAAAGACCATCACCGTTGGTTTGTCTCCGCTTCCTATTTCCTTTAAAACAGTGTTAACCGATTCAATATGATGTTCAAAAGAAGGATGTGAGATATCTACTACGTGCAAAAGCAAATCAGCTTCACGAACCTCATCCAAAGTTCCTTTAAAGGATTCTACTAACTGGGTAGGCAATTTCCTAATAAAACCAACAGTATCTGTAAGAAGAAAGGGAAGATTTCCAATCACCACTTTACGCACCGTTGTATCCAAAGTGGCAAAAAGTTTATTTTCCGCAAAAACCTCGCTTTTGCTGAGAGCATTCATCAAGGTGGATTTCCCTACATTGGTATATCCTACTAAAGCCACTCGCACCAAAGCACCCCGATTGCCCCGTTGGACATCCATTTGGCGGTCAATTTTTTTTAATTTATCCTTTAGCAATGAAATCCTGTCCCGCACAATCCTTCTATCTGTTTCAATTTCTCGCTCTCCGGGTCCTCTCATCCCAATACCCCCACGCTGACGCTCCAAGTGAGTCCACATACCGGCCAATCTTGGCAATAGATATTCATATTGTGCCAATTCCACCTGGGTTCGCGCATAGCTGGTTTGGGCCCTTTGCGCAAAAATGTCGAGAATTAGATTGGTTCTATCAATGACTTTTATATTCAGAATACGCTCAATATTCTTTTGTTGGGCTGGAGAAAGTTCATCATCAAAAATTGCCACCCCAATATCATTGTCGTCCACAAATTGTTTAACCTCTTCCAATTTTCCCGTTCCAATAAAAGTCTTTGGATTCGGAACATCCATTTTTTGAGAAAAACGGCGTTTAACTTCCCCACCTGCGGTAAAAGCGAGAAATTCCAATTCATCTAAATATTCTTCACTAAGTTCCTCATCTTGGAATTGGGTAATCAAGCCAATTAATATTGTGTTCTCGTACGAAATATCTGTTTGATCTATCATAAGCTTATATATAAAACAAATGTACAAAACCCCTTGGAAGGCTTTTCTTTTCTTTACAGCTAATTAACTATTTTGTTTTAAGGAAAAAGAAAAATACTGCGGAAATGTTTATGCTTACTGCTGAATTGGAAATTTTAGTTATAAATTTTAAGCTAACCAGCTAAGCCCCTTAACATTTCAACCACTTTCTACTCTTCTCTCTATACTCCATCAGTGGCTTGGCATAAATAATTTATAAAAGTTCGTATTGAATTCCTAGCTTTGAATGTTAGAAATTTATTATATTCGGCTGTTAAAAATTTTAACTTAACTTACGATAATATCTCAATTGAAGCTTTATGAAGAAAAAATTACTTCTCTGTTTACAAAGTTGTTCCTATTTATTGAAGGGTAACTTTGCGCGAAACACTTTCTTGCTCATCGGAATATTTGTGATATCCCTATCAGGCTTTGCCCAAGGCCCAGGACATCCCAATGTCGATGCTGGGGAAGATATAGTGCTGGATTGTAATGAAACTTGTACAGACCTTACCGCCGAATATCTTTATACTGGCGACACAAGCACCTATTCCGTTTCCTCAATTCCTTACGATCCCCCATTCCCATTTATGGGTGGGACACCGGTTGCGGTGAATATCGATGACCGATGGTCGCCCATGATTACTTTACCATTCGAATTTTGCTTTTACGGGCAAGTTTATACACAAATGGTTATTGGATCTAACGGCGTGGTTTCTTTTGATTTGACTCAAAACCCACCAAATACACGTTGTGAATGGAGTTTTGATCAATCAATTCCGAATCCAATCCTTTTCCATGCGGCTATTTTTGGCCCCTATATGGATATCTATCCGTCCACAGGTGATGAAGGAAAAATAAACTGGACCGTTTTTGGAGAAGCCCCTGATCGTACTATGGTAGTGAATTTTAATGACATCAAGTACTTCAGTTGTACAAACCTCAAGCTTACCTCGCAGATAGTTATGTACGAAACCACTAACGTAGTTGAAATCTATATTAAGGATAGATCTGCGGGTTGCCCGAATTGGAATGATGGTAATGCCGTAGTAGGTATTCAGAATCAGGATGGTACTATAGGTGAGTCTGCTCCCGGAAGAAACACTGGTAACTGGTCAGCTACATACGAAGCTTGGCGGTATACTCCAAACGGAGATTCAAACGTGGTTTTTTCTTGGTTGGATGCCGATGGCAATGAAATTGGAACAGATACCACAATTAATGTTTGTCCTACCGACCCGGTTACAGTCTATACCGCTCAGGCTATTTACACAAATTGTAATGGCGATGTCGTAACTGTTACGGACGATGTTCAAGTTACCATAACAGGAAGTATTGATGTTACTATGAATTTAGGTCCAGACAAGGTTTTCTGCGATGTAGCTTCATATGAAATAATTCCTGAAATTGTAGGTGATATTACCGGCGCGACTTTTCTCTGGAGTCCTGGAGGCGAAACTACGGAAACATTAACCGTAACGGATTCGGGAATATACACTCTAGCGCTGACCAAAGATGGTTGTACCATTAGAGATAGTGTTGAAATTACCTTCCTTACTGGTCCTTGTACTGTAGAACCAGAATGTGAAGGAATAGATTTTGTGGAAGATTTTGGATCTGGTGTTGGAAGAGGTCAAAGTCCTTATACCAATTACACCTTTAAAGCAACTGGACAAATTGACGATGGCGAATACGCTTTGGTAAGCACTTCGGCTGGATTGAATACAGGATGGTTTACAGATATGCAAGATCATACCGGAGATGTTGACGGTCGAATGATGTTTGTAAACGCTTCAATTGCACCAGACGAATTTTATCGTAGGACTATCACGTTAACACCAAACACTGATTTTACCTTCAATGCCTGGATTACTACCGTATATGATACAAATACAGGTATTTGCCCTGGCGGTGGAATTCCTGCCAATGTCCTTTTCAGAATTGAGGATATGATGGGGAATACCGTTGCTCAAGTAACAACTGGCGATATAGAAAATGGAACCGTACCTAGATGGTTTGAATACTCCATCAATTTCAATACTGGTAATAACACAGACGTTCAACTTGTATTGGTAAATAACTCTGGTGGTGGTTGTGGTAATGATCTTGCCATAGATGATATTACCTTAAGACATGGAACTGTACAACCGGATATTGTTACACCTCCTGATATGTCCGTATGTGCACCAGTAGGAACTCCCGGAGTTTTTGATTTGGAAAGCCAGATTCCTACTATTTTGAACGGTCAAAACCCTAACCTGTTCAACATCTCATTCCATACAGATGAATTGGAAGCCCAATCGAATGTAAATCCAATTGCAGATCCTAGCGCTTATCAAAATGTAAGTAATCCTGAAACTATCTACGTACGCGTTGAAAATGTTGATCAACCGTCTTGTTTTAGCATTGTTTCCTTTGATCTTACCATAGAAGATTCCGTTGCTCTTACAACTGACCTACCTGGCGAAGTTACCATTTGCTCAACGGATCCATTCCCGACATTGGATGCTACACCAACAAATAGTAATATCGATCTAAATTTGGTAACCTATGAGTGGAAAGATCCATCTGGAACCGTTGTTTCTACAGATGCCACATATACCCCAACGGTAGAAGGAACGTACACCGTTACTTTACAATATCCTCCTTGTAGCATTGAAACCTTTACCATAGATATAATAGTCAACGATCCACCACTATTGGATTTAGGACCTGATGAAACTATATGCGAAGGCGGTTCCTTTGAAATAATCCCGATTATAACAGGAGATACTACTGGTATAACTTATTTATGGAATACAGGCGAAACTACTCCTACAATTGTGGTAACCGAAAGCGGAGTTTACTCATTGGAAGTAACTGTTGGCACTTGTACTGCCACGGACAGTATCGAGATTAGTATTACAGATCCTATTATTGTCGATCTAGGCGATGATTTTGATAGTTGCTTTGATGAAACAACCATTCTTACTGCCCAGGTAGCAGATCCACAAAACATGATGTTCGAGTGGTACTTGAATGGAGTTCTCCTAAGCGGTGAAAACAATCAAACTCTTGTTATTACTGAGATAGGGGAATATAAGGTTATAGTTACCAATATAGATGGATGTACTGGAGAGGATACAATTATTATTGGCGTAGGAAATGATTTAGAGGTAACAGTAGATGCTGATTTCCAAACCTGCCCCAATGAGCCTCATACATTAACCGCTACTACTTCAGAAGAAAACGTAACCTATCAATGGTTTTTGAATGGTGACCCAATTGACGGAGCTACAAATAGCACCTTGGATATATCTCTGGAAGCTGGTTTAATTGGAGCTCAGACCTATATGGTAGTTATTAACTCAGGTGGATGTATTGGAGAGGATTCAGTGGATATTACCTTATATCCTATTGGCAACTGTGTAATTTCACAAGGTATCTCTCCTAATGATGATGGTTATAATGACTTTTTGGATCTCACCTTCCTGAACGATAGAACTGGAGTTAAGAAACTTCAGATTTTTAACCGATACGGAACTCAAGTTTATGAGCAGGTAAATTATACCAATCAGTGGAAAGGCCAGACAAATGATGGCAAGGAATTGCCAACTGGCACTTATTTTTATGTAATAGATCTTGCTGGAAACGACGCAGTCTATGGTCAACAGGCCACGGGATGGATTTATCTTAACCAAAAGGCTAACTAGAAACCATGAGATACTTTTTAACTATCAAAAAGATAAAAATGAAAAAACACATATATATCCTAATAGTATTGATGACGGTTTTGCTCTTTCAGGAAACACAGGCACAACAAGATCCGCAATACACTCAGTACATGTACAATATGAACGTGATCAACCCGGCTTATGCGGGGTCTAAAGAAAGTCTTTCCATGACTGCCCTATATCGAGATCAATGGTCCGGTATGAAGGATAACCCAACAACTATAACTTTCTCAGCCCATTCTCCAATTGGAGAAAAGGTGGGGCTGGGATTGTCGGCCATTAAGGATGAATTGGGTCCGGTAAAAGAAACAAATGTTTTTGTTGATTTCTCTTATACCCTACAAATGTCGACCAATATTAAATTGGCTTTAGGTTTGAAAGCAGGAGCAACCTTCCATGATGTGGGACTAGCAGACTTGGATCTGCAAGACCCAGGAGATCCTTTCTTTTCGGAAAACATAAAAAACACCTATCCTAATATTGGGGCGGGAGCTTATCTTTATGGGGATAGATTTTATGTAGGACTTTCTGTTCCGAATATGTTGAAATCTGTGCACTTGGATGAAAATGGCGTTAAATACGGATCTGAAACAAATCATTATTTTGCTACAGCGGGTTACGTATTTCAAATGTCGGACAACTTTAAGTTGAAACCTTCCGTGATGGTGAAGTCGGCATTCGATGCGCCCGTATCTGTTGATGCAAACCTGAATGCCCTTTTCTATGACAGGTTTGAACTTGGTGCATCTTATAGATTGGACGATTCCTTTAGTGGTTTGGTCGGATTTCAGGTAACCCCTAACATCCGTATTGGCTATGCTTACGATCACGTAGTGTCGGATATCAAAACGGTAGGACCGGCTTCGCACGAGGTAATACTTACTTTTGATGTATTCTTTAAGCCACGTATCCTACGTTCACCAAGATTCTTCTAATAACCTAATTAATTTCATTTAAGATGAAAAAAATCTATACTATACTTCTACTTCTCGCGGTCGGTACGACAATGGTTACCGCTCAAAACAGCCAAACCAAAAAGGCGGATCGTTATTATGACCGTCTACAATATACGGACGCTGCCGAGGCCTATTCAAAATTGATCAAAAAAGGTGAAGCAAGTCCTTATGTGTATGAACGTTTGGCCAATAGCTATTACTTTGTAAATGACACTAAACAAGCTGAAACCTATTATAAAAAGATAATAAAAGGTAAAGACCTTGATCCCGAAACGGTTTATAATTATGCCCAATCCTTAAAGGCAAATGGCAAGTTTGGCGATTATAATACCTATATGAAACAATTTGCCCAAATGAAACCGGCAGATTCCAGAGCTGTAGCTTTTATGAAGAACCCAAATTACCTACCAAAGATTATTGATGAGGATGCACAAAAATACAAAGCGACCAACTTGGGTGATGTAAACTCTAAGTACTCTGATTTTGGAGGAACAGTGAGAGGGAATGATTTCTATTTTGCTTCTTCAAGAAACACCAATCGCAAAACTTACGGATGGAATGACGAACCTTATTTGGATATCTATAAGGCATCCATAGTTGGTGGGGTTGTAAAAGATGCCGAGCTGGTAAAAGGTGACGTTAATACCAAATATCACGAAAGTAGTCCAGCTTTTTCTCCAGACGGAAAAAGAATGTATTTTGACCGAAATGACTACTTCAATGGGAAATTTAAAAAGGATGAAGAAGGTATTAACCAGTTGAACATCTATTTCGCCGAGAACATAAATGGAAGATGGACCAACATTCAATCGGCTCCATTTAATGATCCCGAATTTTCAAATAGTCACCCAGCTTTGAGCCCTGACGGAAATACATTATATTTTTCAAGTAATCGCCCCGGGGGAATTGGGAAAGCAGATATTTATAAAGTTACCATCTCCGCAAATGGCACCTTTGGAAAACCTGAGAATCTTGGCAGTCCAATTAACACGGAAGGAAATGAGGGTTTCCCATATGTAGATTCCAACGGAACACTTTATTTTAGCAGTGATGGACATCTTGGAATGGGTGGACTTGACGTATTTGCAGCCGATGCAAGTGGTTCTGGCTTTGGTGAAGTTAAAAACCTAGGTCTTGGAGTAAATAGCAGTGCAGACGATTTTGCTTTTACTTATGACGCCAGCAAAGAAGAAGGTTATGTTTCTTCAAATCGTCTGGGAGGAAAAGGGAGTGATGATATATACAAGATAAATAAAATTGAATCTTGTGAAGTGAATCTTATTGTGCTGGTTGTGGATGCAAACACAAATTCCCCAATTTCTGGCGCTCGTCTAGATCTTTTTGACAATATGGAGAATAAACTTAAATCAAAACAAACTTCGGCCCAAGGCAATGAGCGTTTTTCTCTTTCTTGTGATCAAGCTCACGTAGTTCAGGCGTTTAAAGAAGGATATGAAAGTAACGCAGCAACAATAACTGCTTCTAAGGAAAAAGAGCAAAAAGTACGTATTGCCCTAAGACCAGTAGAAGAATTGATTGTAGATGAAAAAGTTAATCTAAATCCAATTTTGTTTGATTATGATAAGCACAATATCAAGCCTCAAGCTGCTTTCGAATTGGATAAACTTGTAGATCTAATGAAGCGCAACCCCGAAATGATTATAAAGGTTGAGGCGCATACAGATAGTAGAGGTAACGATAATTACAATATGGCCCTGTCTGATAAACGAGCACAAAGTACCGTTCAATATGTTATTTCAAAAGGAATCTCCAAGGATAGAATTAGTGGAGAAGGCTTTGGAGAAAGCAGACCCGCGGTTAAGTGCGGTGACAATTGTACTGAAGAACAATACCAGCAGAACAGAAGGTCAGAGTTTATAATAGTAAAGAGATAATCAGATTAATCTGAATCGCTAATCAACCAGAAAAAGCTCCCGCAAATCCCATTTGGAATTGCGGGGGTTTTTGATTTTAAGTATTTATGTTTTCAAATATGTTCATTAACAACATAAATGAATCTCGGAATAATATTTCATTTTCACGGAATATAATTCTTAGCATTTTCCTCAATTTATATAAACGTTTCCCTTCTCTATCAAAGGCATCTATTAGCAAATGTGACTAATTGCGATCAGGACCTTTACCATAGAAAAAGACTTTAATTGTGGTTTATAGCGCATAACTAAAAATCTCCATCCGGCTTCCTCCAATCCAATTAGGATAAAAGAGTAACACAATCGCGAGGAAGAAAATTTTTAAGCTGCCTATTGAAGCCACATAATTTGGCCACCACGGTCTAATAGATATAAGTCTAAATAAATGGATTAGGAACTTTCACTCTATTTATTCATTTTTATTAAGTGGAACAGAAATATTTTCTTAACTAAACCGAAGTAATTATAGATTCTCAGTGTGAAGTCCTATTAAGAATCCTGAAAACACAACTGAGGGATTACTTAGTGAAAAAAATCTTAGCGGTAAATGGTTAGGATAATTCAGGTTACTTAGATTACTCTTGTATTTAAAAAATCCAACAAAAAAACCGTCCCCAAAAATGGAAACGGTTTTATAAGATTAAAACGAATTTATCGAAGTCTTACTTTCTGGTCATCCGCTCAGAAAATTATTCTATTGTGAAATCATCAAAGTGCAAATCATAATTTGCAGATTTTCCAATTTTCAAGGCGAAGAAGTTTTTGGAAGTATTCGTAACATTAAGGTCACTGAGTCCTGATAGATTTAAAGTAACGAGAACCCATTCACCACCAGTATTGATATTGCCAGTATATTGGTTCGATTCTGCCGGCGTGAGTGTTCTGCTTGATGTCAAATCCTCAAGATTAAAAGCGTAGAATGTTTCATCATTCTTATAAACATTTAGGGAAACCGATTTATCCGCCGTTCCTTTAATATAGAAAGAAATCTTAGTATAATCGGCAGGCAAACCAGCTTTTGCCAATGAAGTAAATACATAGTCATTTCTATCTGTAGTTCCTGGATCGGTAGCAATCTTCAAAGATGCACTACCCTCTCTTCCAGTTCCTACACCTTGGGTGGCATAAGGTTGGATTCCAAAATTATTCAATCCACCAAGGAATTCTGCCCAGTTTTCAAAATCAGCTCCTGCAAAAGCGAGAACAGCATCTGGAGAAGGACCATCTCCGTCGCCGTCTCCATCTCCGTCCCCGTCGCCATCATCACAGCGTACGCCATCCATTATTACATCACTTGTATCTCTAATAAACAATTGGATATCTGAATTGTAGATACTTAAAACTGCCGTAACACTTCCATTTCCTTCAGGAAGTGTCATATTTTTAAAGTCGGAGAACCCACTATTTCTTAATATCACGGTATTACCATCACAATCTTCTATCGTTCTACTTTCGCTAAAGGTATCTGTTAAATTTGCGTAATGTTCCACCCCAGCAACACCGTCAGGAAATTGAACATCTTCAAATTTTACCAAAGTAGCCAAATAAGAAGGATTATTTTTTTCGGTCAATGGGATAACTGTAGGAACAATATCCTCACTCGTTTGAGAACGGAAAATACGCGAATTGAAATCCTCTACTCCAATTCTACCTATTTCGTTACCCTCACGAGTTCCAATAGAAGGAAGTCCTCTATACTTTCCAATATACAAGCCATTCACACGAAAATAAATCTTCCGTCCCGGTTCATATTTGGTATATAGATCGGTTGCATTTACAGAGATAGCTACTCCGTTCGTAGGATTTTGAGGGGCATCCTGAACGAACATTTGCTTATAGATATTCCCTGATTCATCGCTTGAGTTTACATATACTTCCATATACATCTCGTTTGTGGAACCTTCACCCGTTTCTATAATTATAGGTTCATAACCCCGGTACATTGCTTTAATAGAAGTAAGATCAGTGTTAACATTTACGTTTGGCTCCTCAATGTTAATTGGCGGCACATCATAATCATCGTCATTAACACAAGAAGTAGCGATCAATCCTATAAAAAATAGGAAGCTTAAAAGTTTAATGTTATTTAATTTTTTCATCTGGATAAATATTTGTTTTTCAATGAATTTTATTTTGCCCGCTCGTTATTTCCTCTTGGGCATTTCATTTTATAATAAAATTACTTTTTTATTTATTAAAATCTAACGTAAACGTTCAGGTAATAATTGGCTCCATATCCATACCAATATTTGGGTCCAAATACTCTGGTATCAAGAGAAGCGTCTTTGGATAAAGTTCTATAATTAGCATTTCTACCTTGCTCAAAACCACCTGTTTTATATTCCTTATCGAATATATTACTGACACTCGCAAATAGCCCAACATAATACCCCTTAATTCTCCATGATTTTCCTCCTACAAGATTTACCAACATATAATCATCGAACTTCTCCTGTTTTAACAATCTTCTTGAGGTGTCTTCGTCATAATCATTAAATGGAATTCCATCGCTATCCATATAAAAGTTTTTGGTACGGGCAAGTGGAGAGACATCGAGATAAGCATTGTTGAAATAATTTACAGTAGCGCCAAACCACCAAAAAGCAGGGTCGCGGTACTCAAACCCAATTTGATATGCTTGTTGGGGTCCTCCAGCAACCTTATATCCCTTTAAATAAGATTTACCGTAATCCACAGAAGTTATCCTGTCATTAGTGCCCTGATATACATCCCCTCCAAAATCCGATGAGATGTAAAGATTAGGATTGTTATCATAGGTATTCTGTCCAATAGCAGCAGCACCTTTTAATTTTATGGTAGGAGTAACTTGTGCTTCAATACCAAATTCACCGCCCACATTCCTTTTGTCAACATTGGTAAGAACTTCTTGTACGAAAGCAGTTGTCGCGCTTCTTCCCTGAACCGAAATACCATCGGCATAAAAGAATGAAATTTCTGAAGCGTCCTGTAACAGAGTATAATATCCTGTCACTCTAGCTTTAATAAAAGGAGTACGATAAATATAACTCCCATCAATATTCATGGATTTTTCTTCTGTCAAACCTTTTACAACTGCATTCGATTGTCTGGAATTAGAAAAAGAATTTCGAAGAGAGGGTGCATCGGTAAAATAAGCTCCATTGATTTCCAAGGCGTGTTTGCCAGTAATTTTGTAGGTAGCTCCTGTCTTAGCCCCATATGTGGTGAAATCTAGTTTTTCACTCTTACCGAAAGATTCGTTATCATTCGCAAAAAGTCCGCTTCGATATAAACCATTTCGCTGATAGCTCATCTTACCGGCTTTAGCAGCAATATAGAAATCCACCGCGGAATAGGAAAACTGACTCTGTACAAATCCACCGTATTCAGTCGCGTCAAACTCGTAATTATATTTAAATGTATCCCCAGTGCCAACAACTCTATTCGGATTATTCAAATCATTTTGTGCAGCATCTCCTTGATTAAAAGTATCAACATCTAAATATCCATTTCCACCCAATAAATCCAACATATTAGCATAGCTATGTGAATTTAAGTTTTTATAATTCACCGCAGCTGTTAATGCGATACGATCCGTGAGCCTTGCATTCAAAATAGAGTTCGCCATTATTTGGTTATCGTCATTTCTATCTTCATAGAGATAATATCTAGACGTACCCCCGTAGAAAACATTGGTTTCATAGATATCCTGCCAGTTAATCTGCCCGTCGTTTACGAATGAGGAATATGCTCTGTAAGCTCCTTCATAGTTTGGTCCATTGGGATCTGCCATAAAGTAACTTGGAAGTTTTTGATAATAGGAAGGATCGGGGTTGGGAGCATTGTCGTATCCCAGGCGGCTATTCCCTATTTTTCCAAATTGGTACCCTACGTTTGTGTTTAACTCTACATTTTCGGTTATATCCCAATAATGGTTTAGCATAACCACAGGTTCCTCAACCTCTTTAATTCGAGAGTTTCGAATTTCGCCATCTTGCTCACCCCAATATGAATTGTATCTTGTCCCTTTTAGGTCATAAACTTCCTGTGTATTGGCAGAAGATTTTCCTCTTCGGTTAGGCGTATAGAAGGCTGTTAAATTCAAACTGTGTTTTTCATTCAATTTTCTTTCAACGGAAGCAAAAAAGGAATTTGCATCATACAATGTTCCCTCGTTATACCCCTCATCCGCAAATCGTCTGGATACGAGCACGGAATACGCCCAGCCATTAGCCAAAAGACCACTACTATAGGAACCCATAATGCGACCACGATAACTTCTGTTTCCAGCTGCATAGGAAATTCTACCTCCTTTACGATATTGCGAGGCTCGCATAATAATATTAGTAGTACCCGCAAGATCACCAAATGTATATTCATTTGGAGTGATTCCCATTGAAAACATTTGGTTACGCTGAACGTCGTTTAAGCCTCCCCAGTTGCTCCATTGCGGTCTGCCGTCATATAGTTTGTTCATCTCTAAACCATTTATCAGAACCTTTCCATCTTCGGAATCATAACCTCTCGGTCTAAAAAAAGTGGCACTAAAATCATAGGAGGCTGCGTTTAGAAACACATCCTTTGATGCCTGTAATAGACCAGACACATTATATGATGTACCATCATCGTCGTCCAATTGGTCATCGGAAAGGCTTATTACACCTATTTGGGATTCAACTTCTGCAAGATCTACGGCTAGCAATAGAGTTGCCATTTCAGAAATCCCACTATCGGGAACGGTAATTGGAACTCTTTGTGTAAGATATCCAGATTTCGAAAATAGAAGGATTTGTTCTCCGACAGGGAGGTTTTGACCGGAAATGGTGTAAACACCATTACTATCCGTCTGGGCATTAAAATTACTTCCCATAAGAGAAACCTCCACTCCCGGAATGGGTTCGCTAGAATAGGTATCTAGAACCTTTCCTGTTACAGAAGTATCTTGAGCTAAAGTGGTAAAACCTACCAAAAATACAGCGCAAATGACTAAAATGAATCTGTTCATTCTCTTTGTAAAAAATTATACGATAATATTGTTTAAAATTGCAGAGAGCAAAACTACATTTTTTAAATGAAAGAAGTACCTTTGAAATAAATTTTGTTAAAATTAACATAACATCTTTACTATTCTGAAATGAGATTTTTGATCCTTTTTGCGTTTTTTTTAATATTTTCAAGCTTTTCTACTTTTTCCCAAAATGAAAAGCAGTATAAGATAATCACGGTAGCATTCTACAATGTTGAAAACCTTTTCGACTATGAAAAGGATCCTCTTATTTTTGATGAAGATTGGACTCCAGAGGGAAAAAATAACTGGACCCAAGAAAATTATGAGGACAAACTCTCGAAACTGGCCAAAGTAATTTCAGAAATTGGAGCAGATGTAACTGGATCTTCTCCGGCCATAATAGGAGTTGCTGAAGTCGAGAATAGGCGCGTGTTGGAAGATTTGGTCAATCAAAATCCATTGTTAATTCAGGACTACGGCATCGTTCACATTGATAGTCCAGATCGTCGTGGAATTGATGTAGCTCTTCTTTACAAAAAGAAACTGTTTACTCCCACAGACTATAAAGCCTATGAGCTGGTACTATATGATAGTCAAGACCGAAGGAAAAGAATTTATACACGTGATGAGCTTTTGGTAAGCGGAATGCTTGATGGCGAAATGATACATATAATTGTTAATCATTGGCCATCGCGATATGGCGGAGAAGAGCGCAGCAGACCTAATAGAATTAAAGCAGCAGAGTTGAATAAGAAGATTATGGACTCTTTGTTTAGCGAAGATCCCTATGCAAAAATTATTACAATGGGCGACCTGAATGACGATCCAACTAGCCCGAGTATCAAGGAAGTACTTAAAACGAAGAGTAATCGGGATTATATGAAGATGAAAGAGTTCTACAACCCGATGGAGGATATGCACAAAAAAGGAATGGGAACTTTGGCCTATCGGGATGCGTGGAATCTATTTGATCAAATTATTATCTCTACAGATTTAGCTAAGAAAGATTATACCTCCTATCGTTTTTATAAAGCGGGAATCTTCAATAAGAATTATCTGCAAACTCCGCGTGGCCAATACAAGGGATACCCTTTTAGAAGTTATGCCAATGGGTACACTGGGGGTTATAGCGATCACTTTCCAGTTTTTATATATTTAATAAAAGAAATAAATAAGGAAAATTAATTTCTTTAAACTCTTTAATAAAAAATAGGCACTCATGTTATTGAATGCCTATTTTTTTATGATTGTGATTACTTTTAAAAACTTGACTTACACTTAAAACCAAAGGTTCCACGGAATTCGGCTTAGCATTAAGATCAAGGCAATCGTATAAAAGATAGATAAGCTTTTAAATTTTTTATGCGAAAGCAATCTTTTTTTATGCTGCGAATAGCCAATTGTAATAAAAACTGCTGCTAAAATCATTATCATCGGATGTTCCACGGCAAAAAGACGGGAAGTCGAATCTTTCATAACAGCACCCATTCCTAAATTTGAGATATTTTTAATTCCCCAAGGAGAGACGAAATAAAGGATAAGCCCGATAAGCACTTGAATGTGGGTAACAATAAGAGCAAAAAGCGAAATCCTAAAATCCTTCGCCCCATATTCACGTTTAGCAAAAAATCCAGCTAGAGCGTTAAAAGTTGCGATAAGGACAATAAGAAGAACGAGATATGCCCAATAGGAATGAATAAATTGAATAGTTGTATCCATGTTTCAGTTGATTTTTGAAATTTTTCAAAGATAGGATTTTATTAACAATAAAGGCTCCCCAATAAAGGAGGCAGAATTAAATAAAAGTAATGCCTGAGTGAAGTAAAGTTTCAGGTATATCCACAAGTTTCCCTGGCCTGATTTTATAGAGCATCATTAAAATAAAAACCCTCCCATTCAAAATTTGAAGGGAGGGTCCTCGGCCAAAATTTTCCTATTGAATTATTTTTTAACCATTAATTTGGAAACGCTACTGTTTTGGCTAGTAATTATAACCATATAAGTAGCTTTAGAAAGATTGGAAACATCTAATGTTATTTCTGAGGAAACATTGCTAAGATCTACAGTTTTGATAAGTCTTCCTGCAAGATCATAAATAGCTGCACTCACCAATTTTTGTCCATCAGGATTCATTATACTCATTTGCTCACCCATTGGGTTAGGATAAAGAGCGATTCCAGATAACATTACAGTTTCACCCAGATCCATTCTTAGTGGAGGAGTACAGTCCTTTCCTCCATCATTAATTGTCCAGTTATATGAGTTAATTATGCTCTGTCTCGCAACTTCACCAGCACAATATGTGCTATTACCACCGTGGAACTTAACATTGTTTTTCAATGTAAGATTGCTCCAGCCATTCAATAGCGCATCATAATTTAATGTGGAAAGAGTCACTCCGGAAAACATACCAGTCATATCTGTTACTTTCGTAACATTCCAATTTCCAATATTTTGATCGAATCTATTGGCATGATAAAACATACGATTCATGTTAGTAACTTTACTCACGTTCCAACTACTAATGTCAGCATTGAATCTCATAGCCGTTCTGAACATGTTTTTCATATTGGTAACATTACTAACATCCCAGGATCCTAAGTCTTGGTTGAAAAGTGTAGCACCATTAAACATTTCGGCCATATTTTTCACGTTGCCCACATTCCAATTGCTAATATCTTGATTGAACACTGATGCACCACCAAACATACCGTACATATTGGTTACATTACTAACATTCCAATTTCCAAGTGGACTATTAAATTTTCTAGCATATGCAAACATTCCATTCATGTTAGTAACTTGACCCACGTTCCATCCACTAATATCTCCATTAAACTCCATTGCAGTAGTGAACATTCTATCCATATTAGTTACCTGACTGACGTCCCAATTTAAATCTTGATTAAACTGGGTTGCTCCATCAAACATACGGTACATGTTGGTTACATTGCCCACATTCCAGTTACCAATATTTTGATTAAATACTGACGCTCCACCAAACATACCAGCCATAGATGTAACTTGTCCTACATCCCAACCACCTATATCTCCGTTAAAATTCCTCGCATAGTTAAACATAGCCGTCATATTCATTACATTTCCTACATTCCAGCTGTTTAATGATTGATTAAAGGCGTAGGCAGTTCTAAACATTTCTTCCATATTAGTTACATTACTCACGTTCCATCCATCAATATCTTGATTAAAAATGGTAGCCCCGTTAAACATACTACCCATATTTGTAACATTGCTTACGTCCCAATTTCCAATTGGATAGTTAAACATCGAAGCTCCACCAAACATTCCATACATATCAGTTACATTGCTGACGTCCCAATTACCAAATTGAGCATCTCCATTGAAATTTCTTGCAAAAGCAAACATTCCAAACATATCCGTAACTGACGAAAGATTTGGCATATCAGTTGCATTGCTCACCAGATTCTCACAACCTGCAAAAGCCGAATTCATTGAAGTCCAAGTACCGTTACCCCATTGTTCAATTGATTTAATTTTTAAACGATCCCCAGAATTATCGAAGTAAATACGAGGGAAGTTTCCTTGTATTTCTACGGTGTAAGTACCAGAAGAAGCATAAGTGTGAACTGCGTTTCCGGTTATTCCAGTGTCAGTATTACCATCTCCCCAGTTAACATCATAATTGTATCCTCCACCGGTTGTTGGAATAGTAATTGACTGGTTGGGTGCTGTGGTAGCCCAAGTGGTTATAAATGAGCTAGACGAAACCGGTTCAACCAACCACACATAATTGGTTTGGCCACCCATACACCAATCTTCTACAAATGCGGATGTGGCACTGCCTAACCCCCCAGGAACATTATATCCTGGATCTCCAAGATCCAAAGAGTAATCTTCAGCTACCTCTTCGCATCCCACTCCCCAAGTTGAAGCCCAGGCAGTATGAGTAATAGTGGATGGGTCAGTAATATTCGAGTTTGTCGAAATCGCATAATCTGAAGGGCTGCCTCCAAAAATAAAAGCTGCTGCTTCCACACCACTATAAACTGCAGGATTTTCCATCCAAAAAGGGCCCCCATTCGTCTCAAAAGACCCTACATAAGTAGCAGTTAAGGTTCTGTTAGCATTTTGGGACTGAGTTCTTGCCGGATTATCCAAAGCCTTTTGAATTTGAATCTGCATCTCTGGAGATACAAAAACAGAATTTTCTCCTGACTTTTGAGCATTGACTGCTGTGGCAAATGCAAGAATTGTACATATAGTAAACATGTACCTTGTAATTTTTTTCATAATATTTATATTTAAGATGATTTAGTTGTTGCAAATATAGAACTATACCACTTAAATTAAAAACATATAATTACAATTTTATGTTAAAGGATTATATTATCAACAGGATGATGGATCTAGTGAGAATCCCATAAAAAGATAAGGCTATTTGATTGGTATTATCATAATTTCTAAAACCTTTTGATACAGAAAATGAAAATTATATCAATTTTCAGAAAGAATTGGAAAATCTTTTCGAATTTAAGGTAGATTTAAAAGACAATGCAGTCTAACTTCTCTTTCAAAAGAGACTGCACACTGAAATAAGAATCGTGCAATCCATCCGGCAAAGGTTTTGAAAATGGGGTATCATCCTGAAATGGGTCAACTTCCTTTCCATGTTTCCAGAATCGGTAGCACACGTGCGGACCACTAGTATTCCCTGTCATACCGATCCAGCCAATTACATCTCCTTGGCTCACGTATTGCCCAACTTTTACATTCCTAGCTTTCATGTGCAGATATTGGGTCTCATAAGTTCCACTGTGCCTTATTTTAACATAATTTCCATTGCCGCCCTTATATTCTGATTTTGACACTACGCCATCAGCCGTAGCTAAAATGGGAGTTCCAATAGGGGCGGCAAAGTCAGTACCTCTATGTGGCCGCACTTGATAGCCATAATATTTAATTCTACGATTTAGATTGTAGCGGGAGGAAATTCTACTGAACTTTACAGGCGCCTTAAGAAATGCTCTTTTTAAATTGTTGGCCAACTCATCGTAATAACCAGAGATTTTTTCAAACGAATCGGAATCGGAATCAAATTTAAAGGCATATAGAGGTTTTCCCCGATGTTCAAAATAAGCAGCTTTAATTTCTTTCAGTCCGGCAGGAATCGTATCGTCAATAAATTTTTCGGTATAAACTACCTTAAAACGATCTCCGGGCTGCAATTTGAAAAAGTTAATGGTCCAAGCGTAAATATTTGCCAATTGGTCCGTCATATACGGACTTAGATTTTGCTCTTCCATAGTCGCCGAAAGAGAGCTAGTAATTACTCCTGAAGCTTCCCGTTCCTCATAACGAACAGGTTTTTGGCGATTGTTGATAGAAATGGAATCGCGGAAATCAACCACAGCATAATCAACCTGATTCGCTTCATAAATAAAAACTTGGGTGATGTTGGTGGAATCTTTCGCATTCAGTAATACATAGGGCTTACCCACAACCATTTTCCTTACATCAAAACTATCCCGAAATTTGGTTGCCACTTCCATGATTTTGTCTTGAGAAACTCCATTAGCAAATAAAATATCCCCGAAAGTATCTCCTTTCCGAATGGTATCACGAACTACATTAAAATCGTTTAGTATATATCCGTATTGATGTATTAGAGGAACTGGCTCAATTTCGGCAGACTCGGATAAATCATCAACTTGATTTTCACAAGCTGTAAAAAAAGAAATAGTAAGTGCTGCTAAAATTAATTTTTGGAATGAGAGAAATTTCAATACAATAAATTTTAATAATTATCTTTTAAAAACCTTTCCACCGTTCGAACCTGCTTTTCAAAATCTAATTTTATAGAAAAAACATCTTGAAAAATGCATAACATGATGGTTCTCTTCGGGCGTCTTCTACCGGTCGGCAATAATAAATATTATTTTACAATTATTTGGAAGGAGTGCTGCAAACCTTTAAATTCTATTAAACTAGCCTTAAGAGATCCTACAGCCAAATTAGCCTTTACCAATAATGGAATTTTATTTTCGTCGTCACTTATCCAAACGGTTAGGCTTTCCTTTTCCTTAAAAACACGTCCTGATTGTACGTAAGGCCGGAAAACGAGAGTTCGAATTTCTCCAAAATTAGTTGACAAATTTTCTCTGCCCATAAACTTTAACTGGAATTTGAAATTCTCCTTGTCAAAAAACATATTCATCTCGATTATATCTCCCTCCTTTATTTTCTCTACATCCAAATGATTTCGGAGATAGTAAAAAGCCGAAATCATATCCTGGGTATTCTTTGGAAACGAAAAAACTGAAGTTTCATTGTGTTTCTTATCGTTTACCGTTGCCTTTTTAGATGAGTGATCGAAATCCACTACAACATCCTTGGTGTATCCGCCTTCATCAATTTTTCTAATGAATTTGTAAGGAATATCTTTCTCTTTATCAATATACGATTGATAGTCATCCTCAACTTTAAAAAACCACCGGGAAACGCCTACGGTTTTACCGTAACCACGCACGTGATAAACATCCTTTCCTTTTAAGGTGGCATTCTTAACTTCAAGGCTGGCATAACCCGCGGTTACAAACCCATAATGTACCCTGAACTTAAAAAACTCTCCGGCTCCATAAGCATTATTTTGGGCAAATGATGATGAAACAATTAAAAGCAACAATAAAGCTGGAAGTATCTTTTTCATAAGTTAACAAGTTCTGTTTTTAAGAAAATTACAATTACTGTTCCAAAAAATCAAAAGAAGTTTTTAAGTGAAAAAGGCGCAAGTATTAGAAGTGGGAATATTCTCACACTTCTTCTTGCGCCCTGAAGGCATCTTCAGCCCAATATCGGACTACAATGTTCCTCTTTGTTCCTGCTCACGCTCAATAGATTCAAAAAGAGCTTTAAAGTTTCCGGCACCAAACCCCTTCGCTCCCATTCGCTGAATTATCTCGAAAAATAATGTGGGTCTGTCCTGAACAGGTTTTGTGAAAATCTGCAAAAGGTATCCCTCTTCGTCTGCATCAACTAGTATTGACAGCCTTTGAAGTTCTCTGATA
Source organism: Aequorivita sp. H23M31 (assembly GCF_004022485.1). Lineage (GTDB taxonomy): Bacteria > Bacteroidota > Bacteroidia > Flavobacteriales > Flavobacteriaceae > Aequorivita > Aequorivita ciconiae. The sequence goes on along the minus strand of NZ_CP034951.1, from coordinate 2,941,998 downwards.
TCTTCCTTCATAATTTTCATATGGCCGCCTAATCTCCTTGGTATATCATCGTAGTACGCTTGCGGTGGCGGTGGCAAAAATTCCACCCCACGTGATTTTAGATCGGCAACTGTTTTGATTATATCATCGGTGGCAACGGCCAAATGCTGTACACCAGGTCCTTCATAAAAGTCAAGATATTCCTCTATCTGTGATTTTTTTACTCCCTTCGCAGGTTCGTTTATAGGGAATTTGATTCGTCCGTTTCCATTACACATTACCTTACTCATCAAAGCAGAATATTCCGTGGTAATCTGTTTGTCATCAAAAGAAAGAAAATTCACAAACCCCATTACATCTTCATACCATTGAACCCATGTGTTCATTTCGCCCCAACCTACGTTCCCCACCATATGATCAATAAACTTGAAGCCTGTAGAAGTGGGATTATACTCAGATTTCCACTCTCTATACCCTGGAAGGAATTGACCGCTATAATTTTTTCTTTCTACAAACATATGGACTGTCTCTCCATAGGTATAAATTCCACTTCGCACAATTTCACCATTGTCATCCTTTTCTACGGTAGGTTCCATATAGCTCTTTGCACCTCGCTTTGTAGTTTCCTCATAAGCAGAGCGTGCGTCATCAACCCATAAAGCAATCACCTTAACACCATCACCATGTTTTACAATGTGGTCGTTAATTGGGGATTGGCTATTTAAAGGAGATGTAAGAACCAACCTAATTTTATCCTGCTTCAATACATAACTTACCGTATCCTTAGAACCAGTTTCCAATCCCTTATAAGCAAAGGACTGAAATCCGAAGGCAGTTTTATAATAGTGTGCAGCCTGCTTGGCATTACCCACATAAAATTCTACATAATCCGTCCCCAACAAAGGCAAAAAATCCTCTGCCCCATCAAAAATCTTTTCAAGGCCATACTCGACCGACTTAATTTCTTTACTCATAATAATTAATTAGTTTTTTTCTTAGCGAGTTGTAAATTTTACTCCTCAATTGTCAAAAATAGTTTTTATTTCATTCTATCCTTCCGAAGAAACAGTTTCGTCTTCGTTTTACTGAGATCTTCTCTTTAGCAAAATAAATTATATACTGACTGCGAAATGCGATTATTTCATTACTCCAGCCAGCTTTGATAATAGGTCCCGTCCGAAAGTTTCATACCAACCTCCGTTACCTGTAAAGGCTTAAAGGTGTCTACCATAACAGCTAGCTCATCGGTTTTTTCCTTTCCGATACTTCGTTCAGCCGCTCCTGGATGCGGTCCGTGGACAATTCCTGCGGGATGAAGTGTAATCTGTCCTTCTTTAATATCATTCCGACTCATAAAATCTCCGTCCACATAATATAACACTTCATCGCTATCAATATTGCTATGATTATAAGGTGCGGGAATACTATCTGGGTGATAATCGTACAAGCGCGGTACAAAACTACAAATTACCATAGCTGTGGTTTCAAAAGTTTGGTGTACCGGCGGAGGTTGATGGATTCGTCCGGTTATCGGTTCAAAATCGTGGATGGAAAATGCATAAGGATAATTATACCCGTCATAACCCACTACATCAAAAGGATGTGTGGCATAAACCATCTCAAAAATATCGTCATTCTTTTTTACCTTAACCAAAAACTCACCTTTTTCATTGTGTGTTTCCAATTCTTCCGGCTTTCGTATATCACGCTCACAATATGGAGAATGTTCCAACAATTGCCCGAACCAATTTCTATATCGCTTCGGCATATATATAGGTTGACGAGAATCTATTATAAAAAGACGGTTATCAGGGGTATCAAAATCAATTTGATATATTACCCCTCTGGGAATTACCAGATAATCTCCGTATTTGAAATCCAGATTCCCTAAGAAGGTCCGCAACTTTCCACTTCCCTTATGAATAAAAATTACTTCATCCGCATCGGTATTTTTATAAAAATAATCTCTTAATGAATTTTGCGGTGCCGCGAGTATAATACTGCAATCACTATTCGTAAGAACAGTTTTCCGGCTGTCTAAATAATCCTTCTCAGGTTTTATACCGAAACCATCCAATCGAAGCGAAAGCATATTGTTCGAACTAGCTATTTTAGGCGCTACATTATATTGTTTTTTGATTTCCTTTACTTGGGTAGGCCTACTTTCGTGATAAATATTGCTGTACATTCCATCGAAACCAATGGTGCCGAACAATTGTTCGGAATAAAGACTGCCATCCGGTTTTCGGAATTGGGTGTGACGTTTAGGCGGTATTTTACCCAGTTTATGATAAAAAGGCATAATTGTAGAGTTTATCCACAAATATCGAAAAAATTATCTTGAATCGGATAAATGAAATGCTAAATGCGCTGGTTATAAGAAGTGACGAGGAACGCACCCAAAAGATTACTAGAAAATCAAAAACGGTAGCCCAGCGCTACAAACCAAGTGTTTTGTTTAAGCTCGGGTGAATAAGAATATTTTAGCTCCATGGGTCCTAAAAGTGTTTCCAAGCCATAGCCAACGGAAAAGCCCGAATATCCAATTCTATCTATCCATTGATCCTTCTCAAAAAGATCATTCCCAACATTGGCGATATTTGCGCCGACATTGATATGGTTTTTCCTGAAAATCTCATAATCAAAAGTTATTGAGGATTTAAGATAAGTGTTTCCTCGAAGCGATATAGCTTCATATCCCAAAAAGGGTATAATGTTGTTCATTTCCTTAAAACCGTATCCACCCAAAGCAAAATCAAGTGTAGTAGTTTCTGGACCTCCTAGCTTGAACCCTCCTTCGGTGGTAAGATGGACAGAAATCCGATCGAAAATTTTATGAGCATACCCTATTTTTGCTTTGGCGATCGAAAAAGGCTTAAAATCCTCATTCAGCCCATTGGCAAATAGATACCAATGAAAATCCCCCGAAAAATAAGCTCCACTGGTGGGGAAAAAACTATTGTCATAACTATCATATTTCAAAAACCCATACGTACTATAGTAATTCGTACTTTCAAAAATAGTCCGCGGCAAATTGTTACTTTTGGTGCCAATAGTTTCTGAAAGGTATCGTAAATATTTATGCTCCACCCCAGCTCCCAATAAAAAAGTTCTTCTAAAGGGAGTTTCAAAATATAATTGATTGGTAAAATCGCTGTATTTGATGGAAATTTCATTAATAGGTATATTAACCAGCATAGGAAAATCGACATCCACGAAACTTAATGGAACTCCTGTTTGAAAAAAGTGATACTTTGAATTGAATCCTACACTCCAATAATATCCCTTATCTATATAGTATTCAAAGTTATAGCGTAGGTTGTCTCCCGCAATAAGATCTAAAGACGCAATATCATTATTGGTTATTAAACGTTTGCGAGTAATATTTACCAGCGCTGCAGTTCTAAAAAGATTGTCATAATGAGCTCCGAACCTCAAGAACATTTGTGAATTGTTTTCCCGCAGGCGAATCTGTAATTGATTTTTGCCCAAGGAGTCAGTTACCAGTTTGTAATTAATACTCTGAAAATTTCCAGTGGCGGAAAGATTATTTATACCCTCACTAAATTCAGCATAGGACATTTTAACCGGAGGCCGCAATTTCAGTTTTCCTACAACATAACTCCTGGTATATTTCTTATTTCCCTGAATATTTACATCGTCTATTACGATCGTATCATTTGTCTCAAAAGCAACCCTTTCCCTTTTAGATGTTTTTTGATGTTGTGCAATCTGCTCCAACCTCTCCAGCTGGGCATTGGCGCTTTCTTCACCCGACTCGATAATATTCTTTCCAGCATCGAAGGAAATAGCGCTAAAATCCTCAATATTTGGATGGATGTACACATCGGTTTTTTCTCGTTTTGCCACCATATCGCTAATGGTCTTAAAATTGTTGATCTGCACAAGCACCTGAAATGCTGATTGCAGTCCTTCTCGGCCCCTTAAGGTGTCCTGAACGTCCACACCAATGATTACATCCATGCCCTTTGCCAGAACTTCATCTACGGGATAATTATTTACAACCCCACCATCAATTAAAACCTTATCATCGATAACCACCGGTCTAAACAATGAGGGCAGGGCACCACTTGCGGACACTGCTTGCGGAAGATAGCCATGATCCAATATTACCTCCTTACCGGTTTCGACATTGGTGGCGACGCAAAAAAACGGAATCGGCAATTTGCTGAAATCTGAAATACTACTTACGTGGGTGGTGAGCCTGGAAAGAAGATTATAAACATTTTGTCCCTTCGAAAGTCCAGAGGGAAGGCCAATTTTAAAATTTTCAAATGGTAGTATGAGGGCGTATTTTTCAGACTCTTTTTTTTCATAAAAGGTTTTGGAACCACGCGGAATGTCATCTTGGATGAGCATTTTAAAATCCGTTTGCATAAATATACTGTCCAATTCGGTAGCGGTATATCCTGAAGCATATAAAGCCCCGATTATGGCACCCATACTTGTACCTCCAATGTAGTCGATACGAATGCCGGCTTCTTCTATTACTTTTAATGCTCCTATGTGCGCTAGACCCTTTGCGCCTCCACCACTTAATACTAGCCCCACTTTAAGATCATCGCTGTTCTTATCTTGCGAAAAAGAAATGCCCATAATCAAAAGAAATACTAGTAAAAGTATCTTGTCCATTTTCATTAATACATTCTTTTTGGGTTCTCAAACTGATGGTAAAGAAATATTATTATATCACTTTTCGGAAAAATGTTGAACTAATTTCTTCGCCCGACTTTCCCCCACAATATCGGCTAGTTCCTCGAAACTAGCACTAGCAATTCGTTTTTTACTTTTAAAATGGCCTAAAAGAGTTATAATCGTTTTCTCCCCGACACCTGGAATTGTTTCCAATTCCGTATCCAAAGCCTGTTTACTTCTTTTGCTGCGGTGAAAGGTAATTCCGAATCTGTGTGCCTCATTACGCAATTGTTGGATAATTTTCAGCGTTTCACTCTTTTTATCCAAATACAGCGGAATGGGATCGTCCGGATAGAATAGTTCCTCCAAGCGCTTGGCTATTCCAATTATAGCTATTTTTCCTCGCAAACCCAATCGATCCAGACTTTTCAAAGCAGAGGAGAGTTGCCCCTTTCCCCCATCAATGATGATAAGTTGCGGTAAGGGTTGCTCCTCATCCAATAATCTTTTGTAACGGCGATAAACAACTTCTTCCATAGAAGCGAAATCATCAGGTCCAACCACCGTTTTTATATTGAATTTTCTATAATCCTTTTTGCTTGGTTTTCCATTTTTAAATACAACACACGCTGCTACAGGATTACTTCCCTGAATGTTACTATTGTCAAAACATTCAATATGCCTAGGTTCCTCGGAAAGACGGAGATCCTTTTTCATCTGCGCCATAATCCGTTTTTCATGCCGTTCTGGATCTACAATCTTGGTCTGTTTAAAACGCTCCATTCGGAAGTATTTGGCATTCCTTTCCGATAGATCGAGGATTTGTTTTTTGTCCCCCAGTTTCGGAACATGCACTTTCACATCTTCTCCAAGATCAACTTCAAAAGGAACGTAAATCTCCTTGGAGAGGGAATTGAAACGTTGTCGCATTTCTACGATTCCAAGCAACAAAAGATCTTCATCAGATTCATCCAATTTCTTCTTAAGTTCCAAGGTATGCGACCGAATTATAGCTCCGTGCGAAATCTGCAAAAAATTAACATAAGCAAAACTTTCGTCTGCGATAATAGAGAAAACATCCACATTGTTGATTCTCGGATTTACTACCGTTGATTTGGATTGATAGTTTTCCAGAACATCTATCTTTTCTTTGATTCTCTGAGCCTCCTCAAACTTAAGATCCTCCGCCAATCTTTTCATCTGGCCCTTAAATTTGTTCAATGAATTTTTGAAATTCCCTTTTATAATGTTCCTTATGGCATCAATGTTCTCCATATAATCTTTTTCGGAAAACAGGCCCTCGCAGGGACCTAGACAATTTCCTAAATGGTATTCCAAACAAACTTTAAATTTTCCTTCTTTTATATTCTTTTTTGAAAGGTCATAATTGCAGGTGCGAAGTGGGTATAAACCCCTTATAAGGTCCATAAGTATGTGGACGGTTTTCATACTTGTGTAGGGACCGTAATATTCCGAGCCATCACGGATAACCTGACGGGTGCTAAATACGCGCGGAAACCTTTCATTCTTAATGCAAATCCAAGGATAACTTTTATCGTCCTTTAAAAGAACATTATACCGTGGCTGATAATTTTTAATAAGATTGTTTTCCAGCAAAAGCGCGTCGGTCTCCGTTTCAACGACTATATGCTTGATAGTCGCAATCTTTTTTACCAGGACCCTTGTTTTATTATTATCGAAATTTTTGGTAAAATAGGATGAGACACGTTTTTTAAGATTTTTCGCTTTACCTACATACAGCAATTTATCATCCTTATCATAATATTGATAAACTCCTGGAGAATCGGGAAGCGTGGAAATCTGCAGTGTTATTGAAGCATTGGCCATAGCCTCAAAGATACTGGATTGCTTCTTTTTTTCGAAACGATTTTAAGATGAAAAGTAGGAGATAAATTTGTCAAGCCGAGCGTCATCGAGAAGTTTTTGCGCGACCTTTCGATTTAGGTTTATCCTGACCACCGTAGATTGACTCAAGGCAACAAAAGCTAATATTATCCTTTCATACCAACTGAAAAAGTTTGCCCGGCAAAGGTCTTACCACTCCCTTAATCTCCATATTCATCAAAAGAGTTGCAACTTTAAAAACAGGAAGGTTACATTCAAGTGCGATGATATCCAACAATTCTTTTTCTTTTTCCTTCAGGAATCTGAAAATAATCTTTTCATCTTCATCTAATTCAACAAAAAGTTGTGTCTGAAGCGGTTTTTTCGTCTCCTGCAACTCCCATCCCAAATGATAAATAATGTCTGCCGCCGATGTAAGGAGGTGTGCTTTCTGTTGTTTTATAAGAGTATTGCAACCCCTACTTTGTGCATCCGTAGCTCTTCCCGGAAGGGCGAAAACTTCACGGTTGTATGAATGGGCAATATCTGCCGTAACGAGACTACCACCTTTATCTGCCGATTCGATAACTATTGTTGCTTCCGATAGACCGCCGATAACACGATTTCGTTTTAAAAAGTTTGTTTTTTCAAATTTATCACTGCTCCAAAATTCAGTGAAAACACCTCCGTTCTCCTCTAGCTTTTTTAGGTATTTCTTATGTTCACGAGGATAGGTTTGGTTTAGACCGTGTGCCAAACATCCAATAGTTTGAAGATTATTATTCATTGCTGCTTTATGAGCGCAGATGTCCACCCCATAAGCCAAACCGGATACGATAACGGGATTTAAGGGTGCCAATTCCTCTATAAGATTTTGACAGAAAGCATTGCCATAACTAGTTATTTTTCGTGTACCAACAATGCTGATTATCTTCTTGTTTCCCAAATCGATATTTCCTCGCTGAAAAAGAAGGATGGGACCATCGAGGCAGTGTTTAAGATTTTCAGGATAATTTTTGTCCTGAAAATAAGTCCACTCCACTTCATTATCCTCAATAAATCTGAGTTCTTCATCCGCCTGCTCGAGTTGAAGTTTCATATTTATCTCTTTTAAACGAACAACTCCAAAGCCATCAATTTTGGCTAGAGTGCTTTTTTTCTCTTTAAAAATTCCTTCCGCAGAACCTACTTTTCGCAAGAGTTTCTTTGCCGAGATATCACCAAGATTGGGAATTCGTTGTAGCGCAAGGGTGTAGCGAAGTTCTTTGTTTGAAAGCATTGCGATGAATTTTAACAGGGAGGAAAATTAAAAATACAACTATTTACGTTGTTAATAAATACCAAAAACAAAAATTGGAAACGCTCAAAAAATGGTTAACTTTGTTTTTATGCAACTATCCAATTATATAGCCGATTTATTATACCGCTACGAATGCGTGATAATCCCGGGTTTCGGGGCATTTCTTACTCGAAATCAATCCGCTAGGATAGAACAAGCAACAAACACCTTTTATCCCCCGTCCAAGGTTTTATCCTTCAACAGGCAGCTTCAAGTTAATGATGGTTTGTTGGCAAATTATGTTGCTTCGGCAGAAAAATGTTCTTATGAAACGGCACTCCAAAGAGTCCGCAAATTTTCTGCCCATCTTAACACGGAGTTGAATGCAGGAAATCCAATTTCCATAAAAAATATTGGTGAATTTTCGTTGAACGAAGAAAGAGCTATACAATTTGAGCCCTTGAATAAACAAAATTTCAATACGGCTTCTTTTGGACTTTCCAGTTTTGTTTCTCCAGAAATAAGTCGCATTATCCAAGGGGAAACTGTGGTAAAAACGGATAAAGGAGTTGTTAACCTTGCCACCCAGCAAAGAGTTTCCAGACCCTATTTAAAATATGCTGCTGTCGCTGCTATTGCTCTAACGGCCTCGGGTTTTGCTGGAATGAAGCTGTACGAAAATCAGGTCCAAAAATATAATTTTGCACAACGCCAAAAGGCCAACTCGCTGGTTGAAAACCAGATTCAGGAAGCCACTTTCGTTATTGAAAATCCACTGCCTGTAATAAACCTGGAGCTTGCAAAACAAATAGGAAAATACCATCTTGTTGCAGGAGCCTATAGATTGGAGGAAAATGCCGATAAAAAAATAGAACAACTTCGAGAAAAAGGTTATTCTCCAATGAATATGGGGGTTACTCGCTATGGCCTACATCAGGTAATATATGCTAGTTTTGAGGAAAGAATTGACGCTCTTAAAAAACTCCACGAAATTCAACGTGATGAAAATCCAGATGCCTGGCTTCTTGTACAGGAAATCGACTAGCCCATAAGTCGTTTCCCATTTTATCCCAACTTATTATTTCAAAAGTTTCTTGTCAATATTTAAGTTGACATTTATTATTTTCCCTTCCCTTTTTATTTCTATGTTATATTTGCAAAAAAAAATCTAACAAGTTGGAAGTCTAAAAACACTGTCGGAAACAAAACAGACAAAAACTCATTCCTTATTAACTCCATTTTCTATCCCGATATATTCACTTGTAGACTCCTAATAAATATCGCAAATGACTCCTAAAAATCCCAGTGACTCACTCACGATTATAACCGATCTCGTACTACCTAGCGAAACCAATCCTATTGGAAATATGTTTGGTGGCGAACTGCTCGCTAGAATGGATCGTGCCGCTAGTATTGCTGCTCGAAGACATAGCAGACGAATAGTTGTTACGGCTTCGGTGAACCACGTGGCATTCAGCAAAATGATTCCTCTGGGAAGTGTTGTTACCGTGGAAGCCAAAGTCTCGCGAGCATTTTCCAGCTCCATGGAGGTATATATGGATGTATTTATCGAGGATAGGGAAAGCGGGGAACGGAGCATTTCCAACGAAGCTATTTATACCTTTGTAGCGGTTGATGAAACTGGTAGGCCGGTAAGAGTACCGGAATTAATACCGGAAACAGAAGTCGAAAAAAAACGGTTTGAAGCGGCTCTGCGCCGAAAACAATTAAGTTTGGTATTGGCAGGAAAAATGAAACCAAGCGAAGCAACGGAGTTGAAAGCATTATTCAATTAATTAACTTTTCAATTTTAGGGCTGTTGAATTGAGAAACGAAAGGCATTTAAATTAATTCACTTCTACAATAACCATCTATGAACATCGCCATTCTTTCCCGCGGGGAAGCCCTATATTCAACCAGAAGTCTTTATAAAGCTGGGAAAGATCGCAACCACACCGTGGAAATTTTGGATCCCTCCTATTTCAATCTTTCCATTGAAAAAGGAAAGTCACTTCTACATTTTGAAGGAGAGAAAATAGATTTCTTTGACGCTATTATTCCAAGGATTGGAGCTTCTAATACTAATTTCGGCGCCAACGTGGTACGCCAGTTTGAGGCAATGGGAGTTTTTACTGTGGTCTCTTCCGAAGGTATTCTAAACAGCCGTAACAAGTGGACCTGCTTTCAGATATTGGCGAAGAACCAAATTCCCGTTCCCAAAACCCTTTACGCATCCTTCTTCGAATATGAAGAACAGTTGGCCTCATTTGGGGGGAAACCGGTTATTATAAAACTCTTGGAAGGTACCCACGGAGAAGGTGTAATCCTTACGGAAAGTATTCAAAATGCCATGGCTACCATTGAAACCCTCTCGACCGCGGGAGTAAAATTTTTACTTCAAGAATATATTGAAGAGGCTAAGGGCTCCGATATTCGAGCCATAATTGTGGACGGGGTGGTGGTAGCCGCCATGAAAAGAAATTCGAAATGTGGAGAATTTAGAAGCAACCTGCACCGTGGAGGGACTTCAGAAAAAATCCAACTTTCCATTGATGAAGAAAAGGTAGCTATCAAGGCAGCACGAGCTATGGGATTGGGATTTTGCGGGGTGGACATATTACAATCTAAAGAAGGTCCTTTGGTACTCGAAATCAATAGCACTCCTGGATTGGAAGGCATTGAAACAACTTCAGGCAAAAGCGTCTCAAAAAGCGTGATCGGCTATATCGAACGAAATAGGATTAAATAGATATTAATGCTCTTCCTAAGTTAAAAATTCTAAAAAGCAATATTTATTTTTCAATGTTGCCCAATTAAATTTAAGATGATCTTCCTTTCAATACGAACTATAAGGGTCCTCAAGAGGTTATTGAATTGTTCACCCGCTTTTTCACATATTCAAAATGGCAGATAAAACACTACAACCTTGGCTAATCAAAATTGTTATAATACATAATATCAGTCATTCACAAATTTAGTCTTTCCCGAAAGCTTTTGGGATTGGCTCTAGAAGCGCAACGGTCTTGTTTCTTTTCCTGGAGAATGATTTTTGTTTTTATATTATTAGGTAGTTCTGCCAGATCCTATTTTAATAGTTTCTCATTTTAAAGTGCTCAATTTTTTGGTTTTCTGTTATTTGGAATTTATATTATTTATCTTGCAGTAATCAAATAGAATGATGGTCTATTTAATAAGTGGCCCATAGACAAATTCCGAATGAAAAGAAATATTGGACGAATAGATAAAGCAGATTTTCCTCTCTTAAATTTATTTGATATCGAGGTGAAAGTCGATACAGGCGCTTATACTTCTACTATACATTGCAAAAACGTTAAGATAGAAGAAGGCTATTTAAAGTGTAATTTTTTGGACGAGGAGCATCCCAGTTATCACGAAAAGGAAATTGTTTTTGACGAATATGATGTAAAGGTCGTAAAGAGCAGCAATGGCCAATCTGAACCGCGATATAGAATCAAGACCGAGATTATTCTTTTCGGCAAGACCTCCGAGATATTCTTGACGTTAAGTGACAGAGAAGAGATGCGATTTCCCGTACTTTTGGGTCGAAATTTTTTGAGCAAGAAATTTATAGTAGATATTAACAAAACAAATCTATCCTTCAAACTAAAAGTTAAAAATGAACATTAAAATATTATCTGCGAACGCAAATCTTTATTCTACCAAGCGACTTGTGGAAGCGGCAAGAGCCAGAAAACATGATGTGGAAATAGTCAACCATTCCAAATGCGACATCGTTATCGAAAAGAAGAATCCCGTAATTATGTACAAGGGGCAAAAACTTGGACATACCGATGCCATCATTCCGCGGATAGGAGCCTCCGTTACGTTTTATGGAACAGCCGTAGTTCGCCAGTTCGAGATGATGCACTGTTTTACTACCACAGAATCTCAGGCGTTGGTACGTTCGCGCGATAAGTTGAGAAGTCTGCAGATACTATCCCGTGCCGGACTGGGATTGCCAAAAACTGTTTTTACCAACTATTCCAAAAATGTCAAAGAGATTGTAGATCAGGCAGGAGGTGCTCCGGTGATAATCAAATTGCTAGAAGGAACTCAAGGTATTGGAGTTATTTTGGTTGAAACAAGAAAAGCAGCTGAATCAGTTATTGAAGCTTTTAATAATCTTCAGGCCAGGGTGATTGTTCAGGAATTTGTCAAGGAAGCTGGCGGTGCAGACATACGTGCTTTTATTGTGGATGGACAAGTAGTAGGCGCAATGAAAAGACAGGCCAAAGAAGGAGAATTTCGTTCCAACCTACATCGAGGTGGAAGCGCTACGGTAATAAAACTTACGGATGAAGAGGAAACTGCAGCCCTCAAAGCTGCTAGAGCCTTGGGACTTGGAATTGCGGGTGTGGACATGCTGCAATCCGCTCGCGGCCCCCTTATTCTTGAGGTTAATTCCTCTCCCGGCTTGGAAGGAATTGAATCGGCAACTGGAAAGGATATTGCCAATTCCATCATCAAATACATTGAGCGCAACGTGTAATGGCAAAGAAAGAAGAACGGGATATAGTAATTTTAAATGTACGAATCGCGCTTGGCGAAAGTAAAAGACTGGATTTCAGCATAGCCAAGCTCTATACAACCACCAAGGTTGAAATTCCGATTATTATTGAACGTTCCAAAATTCCTGGACCCACGGTTTTGATTACTGCCGCAATCCACGGCGATGAAATAAATGGGGTAGAAATTGTGCGCCAATTAATTGCCCGTAAACTTAACAAACCAAAGCGGGGAACGATCATCTGTATTCCAATATTAAATGTGTTTGGATTTTTGAACGGCGATAGATCCTTTCCGGATGGCCGAGATCTTAATCGGGTTTTCCCAGGTACAAAATCCGGTTCTCTAGCCAGTAGGGTCGCTTATAATTTCACAAAAAAGATATTGCCCAATGCAGATTACTGCCTCGATTTTCATACTGGAGGGGCAAGTAGATTTAATGCACCACAGATTAGGATTAGACAAGGTGATGAAAGGTTATTAGAACTTGCCAAAGCTTTCAATGCTCCATTTACAGTTTATTCGAATACCATCGAGAAATCCTATCGCAATACTTGCCGTAAAATGGGAATTCCAGCGCTACTATTTGAAGGAGGAAAAAGTCGCGAAAGCAACAAATCTGTAGTGAAAGAAGGCGTAGACGGAGTACTGCGATTTTTAGATTACCTTGATATGTTAGGCAAGAGAATTCCGGTTCCCTTGGCTGAAAACGATACCATAATTATTGAAAAGAGCAGATGGGTGCGCGCCCAAAGAAGCGGTTTACTTCATATTAAGATTAAATGTAATAAGCACGTGGAAAAAGGGGAATTTCTTGCCACTATTACAGATCCTTATGGCACGATGAGGTTTAAAGTTACTTCTCCAAACGAAGGATATATAATCAATGTTAACCAATCCCCTATTGTAAACCAAGGCGATGCCATATTTCATATTTCAACTGCAAATACTGCAGATGTTGAGGATGAAGAGATGGAGGATTAAGTTAATGAGATGAAGGTGTCTAGCTGTTCGGAAATTATCAATTTACCCTATTCAATGTTCAATTTGCCATGTTTATTATCGATAACCCTCATTTTACTTCAGCCCTAAAGGTCTCCTCCTCGACTTCTCAACTCCTAAACACCTCAACTCATAAACTCCTAACATTTTTCCCTCTGCGACTGGCCTAAGATTCTTACTTTTGATATATGAGCCACAAATCGGATTTACGAATAAAATACAAAAAGCTTCGAGAAGACTTATCTGAAAGTTCGGTGGAGGATATGAGTCTTCAGATTGCAAACCAAGCTTTAAAACTTCCTATTTGGAATGGAACGTATTATCATATATTTCTTCCTATTTCGCATAAAAAAGAAGTGGACACAAGTTTCTTAATGCATATTCTGCAGGGAAAGGAAAAAAGCATAGTAGTATCCAAAGCAGATTTTTCAACCAATGAAATGAAACATATTCTGCTTCAGGATAATACTCCTCTTAAGGTCTCGGATTATGGGATTCCCGAACCTGTTTCAGGAATAGAAATCTCACCGGAAATATTGGATGTGGTTTTTGTTCCGCTATTAGCTTACGATCTAAACGGGCATCGAATAGGTTATGGCAAGGGTTTTTATGATCGTTTCTTGAAAAAATGTCGAAAAGATACAGTGTTTATCGGATTATCTTTCTTTGAACCTGAGCCCAAAATATTTTTTGAAGCCACTGACATTCCTTTGGATTATTGCATCACCCCCGAAAAAACCTTTGATTTTAAAAATAACCATTTATCTTTATAGAGTTAAATATTTATTAACCAACCCAATACAAAATGGAAACAACCAACAACCAACCCATCGGAACGCCGCCAGACAATAATTTGGTGTGGGCGATTTTATGCACTGTGTTATGCTGTTTACCCTTAGGCATAGTATCAATTATTAAATCTACAAAAGTAAAGGAATTATGGGCACTTGGCGATTATGCTGGAGCTCAAAAGGCGGCAGACGACGCGAAGAAATGGGCCATATGGGGCGCCGCTGTTGCGGTAATAATTTGGGTATTGTATGTTCTATTCTTCCTAGTAATCGGATTTGGTGGTGCTTTCTCAGAATATTACTAAACTTGGGAAAATAGCCCTCATTACAACCTTGTTTGGGGGCATTTTTCTTATTTATTATTTTTTCAATCCTTCCAAAGGCTTTTTTCTGCCCTGTCCAATGTATTACGTCTCGGGATTTTACTGCCCTGGTTGCGGTTCGCAACGTGCTGTTCATCTTTTGTTACACGGGAATATTAGTGGAGCTTTTCGATTTAATCCATTAATGGTGTTGACGTTACCAATTTTAATCTACGGATTGGGAATCACAGTTGCCAACTGGATATTCGGCACGAGTTATCGATTTATGCTCTTTTACAGTAAACTCTTTATCTTCGGATTTTTTGGATTGGCAATTCTATATTGGGTACTTCGGAATCTCCCCTTTTATCCATTCAATCTACTTGCCCCTCCCAGTTAATCCAAAAGGAAAAGAATTATAGGATCTTCGGGGTTTATTCGTATGGCTTCAAAAAAGAAATTCGATTCTATTTCTTCGGAAATGCTTTTTTGTTGAAGATCAACAAAAGAACTACACCCACGCTAATTGCAGAATCGGCGACATTAAAAACAGGGTCAAAAAAGGTGAAATATTGACCACCCCATATTGGGATCCATTCCGGCAAAGTCCCATTATATAAGGGGAAATATAGCATATCTACCACTTTTCCATGGAACAACGTTCCATATCCACCAGCTTCCGGAAACAGAGTTGCTACTTGCCTGTGACTATCGTTGAAAATGAGACCGTAGAAAACGGAATCGATGATATTTCCCAAGGCCCCGGCAAAAATAAAGGCAATACAGAAAATTAAAATTCGGGAGGACTTTCTTTTTATTGAATCCCACAACCAGTATCCAATTCCACCTATGGCCACGATCCTAAAAAGGGTTAGAATAAGTTTCCCATAAGTTCCAGGAATTTTTGCACCCCAAGCCATTCCTTCATTTTCAACGAAAAGAATACGAAACCAATCGAAAACGCGAATTTCTTCTCCCAACATAAAATGGGTCTTTATATAGATTTTCGACACTTGGTCTATCAATAAAATCAGAAGGATAATAGCGGTGGCTTTCTTTAGGCTCATTTTAATTTCTATAATTTGCTCCGCTCCATTTAACTTCTGAAGAGATTACGATCATTTGGATTTAAATCCTAATGAACTATACCTCAGCTGTATCAGAAAAAAGAAGTCCATTTTCTTTAAGTTCTCAAAGCGAGCGCAAAAATAGGAATATTATTTGGTTTGTTTGATGGAAATATTACTGTTGATATTTCTGTTATAATTGAGGAATAATAAGCCAATTAATATACATAAAGTAGCTGGGGAATTTCGCAAAATCATTCCTTTCTAAAAGTAAACACGCCGCCACCCTGTTTAAGCACCATTGTATGTTCCGAAGGATTAAATTCCAAAACAACACCGGCAGCATCAAATTTGAATTTATTCTTTTCGGTCGGTTCTAGAGAAAAAGAAGATTGGCCAGTTGCTTGCGCTATTAAAGTTGAATTTTCCTTTGTTATAGTAATTTTCAAAGGAATTTCTGAAGAAGAATACACACCCAAGTATTGATCCAAGTCCTCGGAACTTAGTTCAATGGTATTTAATTGCGGAATTTCATAAGGTTCATTATAAACTGCACTTAAAACCGCAATAGAAATATCATTGTTATTGAAATTAGTGCCATTTGAAGTCATGGCATACGAAACATTTCCATCGGGAAAGTGGGTGAATATGGAAGTAAATCCATCTATACCACCAGTGTGTCCGAAGCCCTGTTTATTTCCAAAAGGAAACTGAAAAAGGCCCATTCCATAATGCTCCTTTATATTTTCCATTTGTTTCAGGCTTTCTTCCTTCACAACTTTTCCTGCGAACAGGGCATCACTGAATTTAACCAAATCACTGGGAGTGGAAACAATTCCTCCCGCACCCAATGGCACAGAGATATCGGTTTCTGGCTCCAGCTTCCAATCTCCCATCCATTTGTACGATTTACTCTCGTTTTTCTTAACATCAATTTTACCTCCTAAATATGTGTTTTTTAAACCTAAAGGCTGAGTTATAAATTCCTTGAGTATTTCAGAATATTGCTTTTTAAATGTTTTTTCGAGAATAATGGAGAGAAGCACATAATTTGAATTGCTGTACTCTGCTCGGCTATCCGGCTCAAAGTCGCTTCCTCCCTTTATGATAATATCTATCATTTCCTTTTCAGATTTCGGACTCGTGTTCCAACTCAGATAATCTTCTTCGCTGGTGAAATTATGAATTCCACTTCTATGATAAAGCAACTGTTGTACTGTGATTTTGTCACCCTTCGGAAATGTTGGAAAGAATTTATCAATTGTTTGGTTCAAATCGATTTTACCAGCTTCCACCCCTTTGAAAACCAAAGCAGCGG
Organism: Aequorivita sp. H23M31; assembly: GCF_004022485.1. Taxonomy (GTDB): domain Bacteria; phylum Bacteroidota; class Bacteroidia; order Flavobacteriales; family Flavobacteriaceae; genus Aequorivita; species Aequorivita ciconiae. The sequence continues at coordinate 2,925,232 of NZ_CP034951.1, read as the reverse complement.
TAAAAGTCTTTGAGATAGAACCTATCCGATATTTAGTATTTTCATTGGCTTTTATTTTGTTTTCAACATCAGCAAACCCAACGGATCTGGTATAAATTATCTTAGCATCTTGAGAAACGGCAACACTTCCCATAAATTTATTGTGTGTTTCAAGCGCATCAAAATAGGAATCCAATTTTGAACTATCAAAATCTTGGGCAAAGGTTACGGTAGCCAACAGTCCAAAAAACAGGAAAAGAAAGAGATTATTTTTCATCAGAAATCAATTAAAAATTCGACCACATCGAATTTAGAAAAAATATGTTTTGTTTCTATTATATAAAGTATAAAAGATGGCCTAGAAAGTTTCAAGGATTCTTAAATTATTCAATTTTAGATACGACTTATTCTTATTCGACTTAATTTTTTTCTTGATCAGTTCCGGATGGAGTGAATAATTCTGCAACTTGCCTAATTCTGCATTCAATTGGGCTTTTTACTATTTCTCTTTTCGATTGGCGTAAAAAATAACAATTCAACTGTCCTATTTTATTACGTGGTATCTATTTTGTTTTTTCTACCACGAATGGTTAAGAACATGGCCAAAATTAAAACCACACTCGATATAATTCTGAACCAAAAACCAGAATTCATTTCATCAGATGTAAAAATGAAATTCAATATTATCAATAGAAAACTTACAACAATTAGAATTGTAGGTAAATTAACTTCTTTCATCTGTTTCAATTTTTTTTGATTATTTCTTTCTTCAATGAATGCCAACGTCTCGTATAAACGCAGTAGCGGGATTTACGCATTTATTTTTCAGGCTATAACTGAATTTTGATTTATAAAACTACTTTTGGATATAAAAATTAGCCGCTATTGCGTTTATACCGTGTTGGTGGCAGTACTTACTTCCTCACAAACCAATTTTCAACGTTTAATTTGTTTAGATGTTTGAAATCTTTGATATTGTCGGTAACTAATGTTAAATCATTTACAATTGCAGTAACACCAATTATTAAGTCAAATTCGTCATTCATTGGCGTTCCATTTTTTCTTAATCTTACTTTTTCTTCGGCGTATCTTTCCACAATTCCATAAATGGGTATTACTGATAATCCTTTTACAAAGTTGTCAACAGCTTTATGGGATTTTTTTGGGTTATCGCTATTTTCCGCACCATATTTCAATTCGAACACAGTTAGCTCTGAAATAAAACAATTGTCAATTCCCCTTTCTCTGATTATTTCGTCTAATTTCAATTTTCCGCGAAGAAAAAAGACACACATATTCGTGTCCAATAAATACTGCATATTGCTACAATTTCAATTCTTCTCCTTTAAATTTCCGACTTTCTTTAATTTCTTTAATGAGTTCTTCAGCTGGTTTTTCAGAGCCGAAAGCTCCAAAAGACTTATAAAATTCCGCATCCCTGCTTTTTCTTCCTTTTTTAAGGGATTTTGCAAGCTTTTCAAGCAGCTCAATTTTACTGATAGAATTTAACCCTTCAAAAAGATTTGAATAAGTCTCCACAATATATTTTTCTGCAACTGTCATTTTTGTCCGTTTTATTCAAATTTAATGAATTTTCTTTATATAAATCATTTTCTTGTATTGCCACCAATATGTGTATAAATGCTATCTCATATTATTATGGCGTATATTTCCATAATGTACACGAGTTTATCTAGATTAACCCGTGAATTTATGAGATGTCAAAATGTTAAATTATCCTTGGAGAAAAGCCAAGGCTTCAGAACTAAATGTATAAAACTATTTACTCCTTTAACTTGGTTTAGTTAAAAAATGCACATAGCTCAAAAAGATCTAGGTAAATTGATTGCGTTTGACCTAAAAAATAAATAACAAGTAGCCTTTGGGGAGAGTCAAATTACGATTATCAGCTTCTCACCAAATTATCTAAATAAAAAAAGTCCTAACCGTATCAGATTAGAACTTTTGTTGGCCCATTAGGGCTCCCTTCGACTACGCTCAGGATAAACTTCTCGCCCGTAATTATTCGAAATAAAAAATCCCGACCTCTTTCAAGATCAGGACTTTTGTTCGCCCACTAGGGCTCCCTTCGACTGCGCTCAGGGTAAACTTCTCGCCCGTAATTATTCACAAAGAAAAAACCTCAACCAATTAAGATTGAGGTTTTCAAGTTGGCCCATTAGGGCTCCTTTCGACTGCGCTCAGGGTAAACTTCTCGCCCGTAATTTCTCAAAACAAAAAATCCCGACCTCTTTCAAGATCAGGACTTTTGTTGGCCCACTAGGGCTCGAACCTAGACTCTTCTGGACCAAAACCAGACGTGTTGCCAGTTACACCATGGGCCAATTCCGTAATGCGGTGGCAAAATTAATATAAACTTTGGCTTGTACAAACATTTTTCAATAAAAATAATCCCTTGTATTGCTTACTTAAAATTTAGTTACCGAAAATATCCTAACTCATTGTACGTTACCTCCTATTCAACCCTTCGCAGTTTGCATATTATTATTAAATTCGCAGCAGCTAATTTTAGACGCACTTATGGGATCCTTCAATTTTATAAAATGGAATAAAATCACCGGCTGGGTAGTCTTTGCCATTGCATTGACAACCTACTGGCTGACAGTAGAGCCAACTGCCAGTTTTTGGGATGCGGGTGAATATATAACTACTTCCAGTAATTTGGAGGTAGGGCATCCTCCAGGAGCACCTTTATACCAGTTGATTGGAGCCGTTTTCTCTATTTTCGCACCTGATGCCTCCTATATCGCCCTCGCCGTAAACTTGATGTCGGTATTCGCAAGTGCATTCGCCATCTTGTTTATGTTCTGGTCCCTGACAATCCTGCTAACAAATCTAATTTCAAAGCATCAGGAAATCAATAAAATAAATGCTATTGCAATCTTGGGAAGCTCCGCCATTGGCGCCCTGGCTTTCTCGTTTACCGATAGTTTTTGGTTTAATGCGGTAGAAGCCGAAGTGTATGCAATGGCAGCGTGCCTGATGTCCATTATGTTCTATTGCGGATTACGATGGGAACGTGAAATGCTCGAACCCCGTGGAAATCGCTGGGCTGTTCTTATCGCATTTATCATCGGACTTTCATTTGGAGTACACTTTATGGCTCTGCTTACCATTCCGGCTATCGGATTCCTATATTTCTTTAAACACACCGAAACAGTAAACATTAAAAACTTTATCGTCGCAAATTTTGTGACTGTTGCTATTCTCCTCTTCATTTTCATCTTTTTATTACCGATGTCTATGAAGTTCTTTAGTGGCGCCGAGGTTTTCTTTATCAATTCGGTGGGACTTCCTTTTAACAGCGGGACTATAATTGCAGCATTGATCTTTATTGTTCTTTTTTACTATCTGTTACGCCTTACTCTGAAACGAGATTATGTGAAACTGAACACTCTGGTTTTGTGTATTTTGTTCGTTTTTATTGGGTTTTCAAGTTGGTTGATGCTTCCGATCCGAGCGAATGCTGGTACTGTGATAAATGAAAACAATCCGGACAACGCGAGGGAGTTATTGGCTTATTATAACCGTGAACAATATCCCGAAACGCATCTTCTTTATGGCCCCAATTTTACGGAATCGTATGTAGGATTGGATGAGGACAATCCTTATAAGGATGATAAACCCAACTATGAAAAGGACGAGGCCACGGGCAAATATGTGATTGTAAATAATTACAAAAACGCCAGCCAAAATACTGAGGACGCGCAAAAAGGATTTTTGCCCCGAATGTGGAGTACAGAACACGCCGCCAACTATATGGAATTTACCGGCGGATTGGAATTCTCGGTAAAAAGTGATTACTTGGATGAACCGAGATTGGTGGAAGAAGTCAACAAGTTTAAACAGGCCTACAGGCAAGGATTAGTTGATACGGCAGACTATGATAAATTCCTCAAAAATTTCGGCCAATACCTAAATATTGAAAGACCTACATTTTTCCAAAATATGAAATTCATGTTTGAATTTCAGTTTGGATATATGTACTGGCGCTATTTGATGTGGAATTTTACCGGGAGACAGGATGACATTCAAGGCCGTTATGATGATTTGCACGGAAACTGGATCAGCGGTATAAAATTTATCGATGAGCTCCGACTTGGTAATCAGGATAATCTGCCCAGCGATATGAAAAATAACAAGGCACGGAATACCTATTTTTTCCTCCCTCTTATTCTAGGTATTATCGGCATTGTATTTCATTATAAGAACGACAAAAAGAGTTTTTGGGTGCTTTTGGTGTTTTTCCTTTTTACAGGTTTGGCATTAAAAGTTTATCTAAATGAAAGACCTTTTGAGCCCAGAGAGCGGGATTATGCTCTGGTTGGTAGCTTTTATGTGTTCGCTATGTGGATAGGGTATGGAGTTTATGCACTATTTGATTTGATGAAGGGTTACTTAAAACCTAAAATTGCCTTACCGGTGGTTCTCGTAGCCACTGCTCTTGCAGCACCTATTCTTTTGGCAACCCAAAATTGGGATGATCACGACCGAAGCAATAGATATACTGCCCAAGCTATGGGAAAAATGTATTTGGATTCATGTGATGAAAACGGAATATTGTTCACTATTGGCGACAATGACACTTTCGCTTTGTGGTATGCGCAAAACGTAGAAGGATATCGACAAGATGTTCGTATCGTAAATACAAGTCTCTTCCAAACGGACTGGTATATTGACGATATGAAGAAGAAAGCCTTTACGAGCGATCCCATTCCCTCACAATTGACCCACAACAAATACCGTTGGGGAACGCGGGATTTCTTGGTTTTCCAACAAACCTCAAAAGATACAGTTGATATAAAAACTTGGATGAACTTTGTTGCCAACGATACTCCATCTACCCAAATGGAACTTCCAAGTGGGCAGATTGTAAATACTTTCCCTTCCAAAGTGATTCGGATTCCGGTGGATAAAGAAAGCGTATTAAAACACGGAATTGTCAATCCAAAAGATGCAGACAAGATCGTCAGTGATATTTATATTACGCTAAAAAGCGATATCATCTATAAAAACCGAATGATGATGTTGGATATTATCGCAAACAATAATTGGGAGCGACCTATATATTTCAGCGGAGGTAGTTTTGGCGACGATGATTATTTATGGATGAAGGATTATCTGCAACTCGATGGCGTAGTTTATAAACTTGTACCCATTAAAACTCCGGTAAACAAGAAAAATCCTTTCGATATGGGAAGGGTGGATACCGACAAGATGTACGATATCGTAATGAATTGGGACTGGGGCAATAATGGCAATCCGGATATCTATCACGATACCGAAACACGAAAAAATGGTATAACCTACAGAAGCAATTTAGCGCGTTTGGCAGAGTCTCTTATAAATGAAGGACAAGATGAAAAAGCTGAAAAAATCCTTGATCTGGCAATGGAAAAAATGCCCGTGGAATATTTTGAATATTACTCGTTACTAGAACCTTATGTTTTGGGTTACTATGAGTTGGATAAGGTTGAAAAGGCAAGAAAAGTTTATGAGGAAGTCACCAAAATGTACCAAGAACATCTCATTTATTACAACAGCCTAAAATTTAATAGACAGCGGAATATTGCGCAGGATATAATAAGCGATATGGAGCGATATCGAAGTTTGGTGAAAATTGTTGTAATTTATGATGATGAGGAATTTGGCCGTGCCGAAGCCAAGAAATTTAATGACTATTTAAAAATGTTCCGTCACTTCTATTCTCCTGATGAGGAAATGGATGTGGACAAAAATATTCCAAAAGATTCTTCCATCGAAATGCAGTTTGACTCCACCCTATTTGAAAAAATTGAACAAAATCCGGTACATAGTCAAGAGAATTCTCCTATAATTGACAAATAGTGGACCTGAGAATTGCAAGAATACCCAAATTCGTTCAGCTTCTTTTTCCTGAACGAATTTGGACTATTCCAAATGATAAAGATTGTGTTTATCTCACTTTTGATGACGGTCCCAATCCTGAAGTTACTCCCTGGGTACTGGAGGAATTAAAAAAACATTGCGCAAAAGCCACTTTTTTTTGTATTGGTAAAAATGTAGGGAAAAGGCCGGAAATATTTCAACAGATTCTTTCTGAAGGCCATTCCGTGGGAAACCATACATTCGACCATTTGAATGGATGGAAAACCAAAACTTCGGAATATATTGAGAATGTGGAAAAGGCTGAAAGTCGGATGGTGAATAATTCAGAATTCGAAATTCTGAATTCTGAATTATTTCGTCCGCCTTATGGACGGCTTGCCTCAAAACAGGCAAAACTATTGAAGAAGAAAGGTTATAAAATAATAATGTGGAGCATCATCAGTTTCGATTATGATGCCAAGCTTTCAAAAGAGAAATGTCTTCAAAACGTTCTGAAGAATCTAAAACCAGGTAGTATTGTCGTTTTTCACGATAGTTTAAAAGCAGAAAAGAATCTTCGTTACGCCCTTCCGAAGACGTTAGAATTCATTGCAAAAAAAGGCTGGAAATGTTCATCAATTCAAAATTCTGAATTCTGAAAATAATTAAAGATATTCATTCACAAGATCCACTAAGGTACGGGAATCCTGCTCCCCACTTTGGCGCCATTTCATTTCTCCATTTTTATAAATAATGAAGGTAGGGATATCTCGGACACGTAGCGCTTCTGCCAGTTCTTTGTTTTTATCCACATCAATTTTTATCACCCTACCTGTATCACCAAGAGTGGTGGCAACTTCACGCAGAATTGGACTCATTTCCTGGCAGACCTTATCGGTTTCAGAATAAAAATTCAACAATACGGGTACACGGGTATCAATTAATTCTCCAAATTTTGACATACGCCTGTGGTATTTAGGTAATCAATAGTAATACAAATATAACATTTCTGAAAAATTATACTGTATGCTGTCTCTTTTTAAGTTGTATAACGGTAATCTCGGGCCAAATTCCAACCCTTCCAGGATAGCCCAGATATCCAAATCCTCGGTTTACGTTAATATATCTTCCGAACTCTTCATAGACACCAGCCCAGTTTTTATATCTATATTGAATGGGACTCCATTTCACTACTCCTGGAATTTCCACCCCAAATTGCATCCCGTGGGTATGACCGCTAAGGGTAAGATGAAAATTACGGGGATCATTTTTTACCTTTTCTTGCCAGTGCGAGGGATCGTGGCTCATCAATATTTTAAAATCGGATTGGGCAATTCCTTCACTGGCCTTATCAAGATCACCGGCTTTAATAAATCCATGATCTCCCCAGTTTTCTACTCCTACCAATGCTATTTTTTGATCCTTTCTTTTTATATATCTATTTTCATTCAGCAGCAAATCCCAACCCATTTCTCGTTGAATATCCTTTAATCTATCTAGGTTTTCCTTTTTTTCAGTTTGGGAATTCCATTTCATATAGTCACCATAATCGTGATTTCCCAAAACAGAAAAAACTCCATCCCTGGCTTTCAATTTAGAGAATGTAGGCTTCCACTTTTCAATTTCATCGGCAATATTGTTCACTAAATCGCCGGTAAATAAAATCACATCACTTTTCTGCTCGTTCGCCAAGTTTACAGCATACTCCACCTTGTGCTTGTTATCAAAACTGCCACAATGTATATCACTCAGTTGTGTAAGGGTATAACCATCGAAGGCATCTGGCAAGTCATCAAATTCCAAGACGTATCTTAAAACCTTATAATTATATTTTCCCTGTACCATTCCATAAATCAAGGATGCGAAAGGTATTGCGGCTATTCCCAAGGCGATGGTGCTAACAAATTTTCTGCGAGAGCCCATAAAAGCTGTATCCCGACTTCCCGCCACTTTCATAAAAAGACCCACGAAAAAACGTCCTATATCCTCCCCGAACATAAAAATGATCAGGATTAATTTGGGTATAAAAACGGCAAGGAATATCCCAAAGAAGTACAACTTTGGGGGTTGCATCATTTTACCGGTTCCCATAAAGGAAAGTTCATAAAAAAGACCCGCCAGGACAGCAGCCGAGATAAGAAAATAAAGCCACGGAACCCACGAACTTTTGGTGAGCGCTCTAATAGCTTGAAAAGAGTAAATGTCAACAAGAATATAAACGGCAATAAAAATAACCCAACGCATAGAAAAAATAAAGGTTAAAGGTAGTAAGTTCCAATTTATGACACCTTTGCTTCACTTATATTTAACGGTTTTAGTATCTTTCCGCCCTTTAATCCCCACCATGAGAAAACAACTATTTTTACTTCCAGTTTTACTGATTACGGCTTTTTTTCAGCCATCGTTTTTGGCATTCTCCCAAAAACCATCTTCAAGTAAAAAACTAATTTCATTTGTAAATCCATTTATCGGTACCGGAGGCCATGGCCATACCTATCCAGGAGCCACTATGCCCTTTGGAATGATGCAGTTAAGTCCTGATAGCCGCTTGGATGGCTGGGATGGCTGTAGTGGATATCATTATTCCGATGAATATATTTATGGTTTTTCACATACCCACCTCAGCGGTACGGGCGTAAGCGACTATGGCGATGTGCTCTTAATGCCCACTAACGCCGTAATTTTCAATAATGGCGCTGATGAAAAGCCAGGCTACCGGGCCCACTTTTCACATAAAAATGAACTTGCTTCTCCTGGTTACTATAAGGTTCTTTTAGATGATACCAACATTGAAGTGGAACTGACGGTTTCGGAAAGAAGCGGAACGCATCGTTATACTTTTCCGAAGAATTCCAAACAAATAATTATTCTTGATCTCGAGCATAGGGATCAGGTGTTAAGTGCAGAAATTAAAACAGCTTCAAACATCGAGATTTCTGGTCATCGTCATTCCAAGGCGTGGGCAGAAAATCAAATGCTGTTCTACAACCTCCAATTTTCAAGACCGTATAAAAAGGTGGAATTCTATACCAATTCCGAAGGAAAGAAGCATAAAGCCGCTTTCGAATTCGACCCTTCGCAAGGGAACCGTGTGGAAGTAAAAGTAGGAATTTCGGCAGTAGATGAGGCTGGCGCAAAAATGAACTTGGAAACTGAAATTGGAAATAAATCCTTTGAACAAATTAAAGCAAATGCTGAAGAAATTTGGGAGAAACAACTTCAAAAAATCTCAATAGAAACTGAAGATAAAAATCAAAAAACCGTTTTTTATACTGCTCTTTACCATACAATGATCGCTCCAAATCTATATCAAGATGTTGATGGTCGCTACCGGGGAATGGATTTAAAAGTACATCAAACCGACAATTTTGAGAATTATACGGTGTTTTCTCTTTGGGATACCTACCGTGCGGCACATCCACTTTATACAATCATTGAAAAGGACAGGACCAATGAATTTATAAAATCTCTCTTGGCAAAGCACGACGAAGGTGGAATTCTACCGATCTGGCCGTTGGCAGCCAATTATACAGGCTGCATGATTGGTTATCACGCCGTGCCTGTAATAGCTGATGCTTATCTAAAGGGAATCCGCGGTTACGATGTGGATAAGGCCTACCAAGCTATGAAACACAGTGCCACACAAGATAAATTAGGCCTTAAAAGTTATAAGGAATTTGGTTTCATTCCTGGGGAAGATGAAAGCGAATCGGTTTCAAAAACTTTAGAATACGCCTACGACGATTGGACAATCGCTGAAATGGCGAAAGCAATGGGTAAAACCGAGGATTATAAACTTTACACGGAAAGAGCACAGTATTATAAGAACGTTTACGACCCAGCAACTAAGTTTATGCGCGGCCGATTCAGAAATACTTGGTTCGCGCCTTTTGATCCCTATGAAGTTAATTTCAATTACACCGAAGCCAATTCGTGGCAGTATAGCTTTTATGCTCCGCAGGACCTTTCGGGGTTAATTAACCTAATGGGCGGAAAAAAGAAATTTGAAACCCAACTCGATGAACTTTTCACTGCGGAAACAGAAACATCTGGACGCCAACAAGTGGATATTACTGGATTAATCGGTCAGTACGCGCATGGAAATGAGCCCAGCCACCATATGGCATATCTATATAATTTTGTCAACAAACCTGCAAAAACCCAGGAACGTATTCATGAAATTATGACCACCCAATATCACAATGCACCCGATGGTATTTCCGGTAACGAGGACTGTGGACAGATGAGTGCTTGGTATATTTTCAGCGCAATGGGCTTTTATCCTGTTACTCCCGCAAGCAATGAATACATTATAGGAACTCCCTTATTCGAGAAGAGCGTAATCAATCTGGAAGATGGGAAAAAATTCGAGGTGATAGCTAAAAACATTTCCGATAAAAATATTTACATCGCTTCCGCTAGCTTAAATGGTAAGCCATTAAACAGAAGTTATTTGTACCACAACGAAATAATGGAGGGAGGAAAATTGGTTTTTTCAATGACCGATCAACCATCTAAGTGGGCAACCAAAGACAGCGAGATTCCAAAAACTGAAATCAAAGAACACTTGATTGTAACTGCTCCCTTTATTTCAAAAGGAGAAGTAGCCTTTAAAAACAAGACAGAAGTTTTATTGGGAGTAGCTGAGGGAAATCCGGAAATTTATTTTTCCTTAAATAATTCCGAATTCAAAAAATACGATCAACCATTTACACTTTCGGAAGAAGCCGTTCTGAAAACATATGCGCAGAAAGATGAAAAAAAGAGTCCGATTATAACTACTCATTTCTATAAAATAGATCCTAACCTTAGTATAAAACTGGAAACCGAATACGCCAACCAGTACAATGGCGGTGGTGCAAATGCATTAATTGACGGGATTCACGGCGCAAACGATTTCCGAACCGGAACTTGGCAAGGTTATCACGATGTGGATTTAAAAGCTACTGTAAATTTAGGTTCCAAAAAAGAAGTGAAAACGGTAACAGTGAATTTCCTTCAGGACCAACGTTCGTGGATTTTTTATCCTACTGAAGTAACCTGTTGGGCGTCTGTCGATGGAAAAAATTTCACTGAAATATCCACGCAAGCAATTGAGTCTGCAAAACCTTCGGAAGAAGTTGAAATTGAAACTGTTTCATTCGATGTATCAAAGGATGTTCAGTATGTTAAGATCCAAGCAAAAAATTTGGGTGATTTACCTGAAGGACATTTGGGTTACGGTGGAAAAGCTTGGATTTTTGTGGATGAGATCGAGATAAAGTGAGCCAGGACCGAAAGGAAACAGGAATTAGGACGATTTGAACCACGTCTGAAAGGATCCACGAACCACGTCTGAAAGGATCCACGAACCACGACGGCTTGAACCACGACTAAACCTAACAGGTCTTCGAGACCTGTTAGGTTTGAAATACGAACCCAAGAAACTTCGAACCAGAAATTGAGAATCTATGAAACGTAGAAAATTTATACAAAACGCATCGCTTTCAACATTGGGAATCGCAGTGGGCAGCACACTCTTTGCATCGGAGAAAAAACTTCCCATTCTCGATAATAATTCTGAAACAGGCAAGGACAATTACCCTTTGGTTATTGCCACATGGAACGTAAAAGAAAGCACACAAGCCGCTTGGGAAACACTTCAACAAGGAAAGTCGGCCCTTGACGCCATAGAGCAAGGTTGTAGAATAGAAGAAGCCAATGCCGAGGGACAATCGGTTGGTATTGGTGGCCTGCCAGACAGAGATGGCAACGTAACCTTGGATGCCTGCATTATGGACAGCAAGGGGAATTATGGAGCTGTGGTTTATCTGCAGAATATTCTACATCCCATTTCAGTGGCGAGGAAAGTAATGGAAGATACGCCCCACGTGATTTTGGCTGGGAAAGGTGCGGAAAAATTCGCAATCTCCGAAGGTTTTAAACCTGTTGATCTGCTAACAGAAAAATCTAAAAAAGATTGGGAGGAGTGGAAAAAAACTTCCAAATACAAACCCATTATCAATATTGAAAACCACGATACAATTGGGATGTTGGCGATTGATAAAAATGGAGATATCGCCGGCGGTTGTACCACTAGCGGATTGGCTTACAAAATGGCAGGCCGTGTGGGAGATTCTCCAATTATTGGTGCGGGATTATTTATCGATAACGAAGTGGGCGGTGCAACCGCAACTGGCTTGGGAGAAGAAGTTCTAAAAACCGTGGGTAGTTTTTTAATTGTAGAATTGATGCGCCAGGGCAAAAGTCCGCAGGAAGCGTGTGAGGAAGCTATTGGAAGAATCATCCATAAGAATCCAGATTATAAAGATTTTCAGGTGGGATATATTGCCGTAAATAAAAGAGGCGAAACTGGGTTTTACTCAATCCACGATGGTTTTTCAGTTACAAAATTTCAAAACGACAATAACGAGAATATTCCTTCAGATTTCTATGATAAAAAATAAATCTTCCGTGCCTTCTGTGCCCCTGCCCGTCTGGCAGGCGGGGCTGTGGTAAAAATTCTACCACAAAGTCACAGAGAACACAGAGAGTCTCCTTAACCAAACTTTTTATGACCGAAAAAAAATCCTTCCGCGCCGCCTTTATTACTGTTACCGTTCTATTTTTTCTATGGGGTTTTATCACCGTATTGGTGGACAGTCTCGTGCCCCGACTGAGGGATGTTTTTGAGCTTAGTTATTTTCAGGCCGGCTTGGTGCAATTTGCTTTCTTCTTGGCTTATTTCATTATCTCCGTTCCTGCAGGTGCGCTTCTATCTCGTATTGGTTACCAAAAAGGGATCATCGTGGGCTTGGTGACAATGGCCGTTGGCTGTTTGCTATTTTATCCTGCTGCCTCAGAAAGGGTTTTTTGGATATTTCTAGTGGCTTACTTCACGCTCGCGGGGGGAATCACAGTTTTGCAAGTTGCCGCTAATCCTTACGTATCAGTATTGGGAAGTGAAGATGGCGCGTCAAGTCGTTTGAATCTTTCGCAAGCTTTTAACTCCTTGGGAACCGCAATTGCGCCGTTGATTGGTGCGTCATTTTTGCTTAGCGATACTATAAAATCATCTGAAGAGATTTCAGTTTTAACAGATATGGACAGAAGTTCCTATTACGTTTCCGAAGCATCTGCCGTACAAACGCCCTTTCTGTATATCGCAGGATTTATAGGCTTATTGGCACTGATGTTCTTATTTATAAAACTTCCGAAGATTCTAGAAAAAAGTCCGGTGGGTGGGTATGGAAAGCTTTTAAAAAACAAAATTGTAATGTTGGGGGCATTAGGGATCTTCGTTTACGTAGGTGCTGAAGTTGCCATTGGTAGTTATTTGGTGAATTATTTTATGAGTATGAATCTTTCTTCTATAATTCTAGAAAATGAAACGATGAATTCCGTAGCACAAAGTTTACTAAATACTGATTTAAGTTCAATAGACCCTAAGGCTATAGTAGGAGCCTTTATTGTGTTTTATTGGAGTGGTGCGATGGTGGGACGGTTTATAGGGGCATATTTAACTAAGATTATCAAACCCACAAAAGTACTTTCGGTATTTGCTTTTTTGGCCGTTATAATGTTACTGATTTCGATGAACACCAATGGACTAACGGCCATGTGGTCTATTCTCGCCGTGGGTCTGTTTAACTCCATTATGTTCCCCACCATATTCGCCCTGACTATTGATGGGCTGGGGGATTTAAAACCCCAAGCTTCAGGACTTTTGTGTATGGCAATTGTGGGGGGAGCAGTAATCCCACCGATGTATGGATTTCTGACCGATAATATCGGATTTAAGCTCGCGCTTATCTTGCTTATTGCTTGTTATGGATATATTGCTTTCTTTGGAATTATGAAGCGGAAGAAAGCCATTTCATAATAATAATAATAATAATAACTTATTTATGTAACAAGTGTTAGTCCATCTATACGCTCAAAGTGGTTTACATTCAATGTCGCAATGCCAATATTATGGGTCATTGCTGTTGCACCTATAAACAAGTCTGCGAGGTCAATTTGTTTTCTATTACGCTTAAGTGCTGCATTTATAGTAACGGCTGTATCTACACAACTTTCATCAAAAGAGAGGACGAGGATAGTTGCCAATATTGTATCCCATAATGCAACCTGACTCGGTGTGGCTCCAGCATATACTTCATATTTCGTAATGGAAGAAATGGCAAATTCATATTCTTTTTCAATAAGTCTAATCCAGACGGAATTAGCTTTATCTGTTTTTCGATACCAGTCAATCAGTATCGATGTATCAATTAATATTAACTCGCCCGCCATTGATTGATGGATTTTCTATTGCCTTCTATCGTTTCCAATTGCTTTTGGGTTGCAACCGGACCTTTTAAAAGAAGTGACTTTAAAGTGGCATTGTCTTTCTCCTTTGAGATAATCCTTTCCATTTCGGCTTTTAACTGCAAGAGTCTTTTTGATGGCAATTTCTTTATGATGGCCACCAACTTTTCAAATTCTATGTCCATCTGTACCTGCATCTTACAAATATATTAAATTTCGTAACCATTCGGAATAGACAATTATTGGATATCCTGTTTTTGACAATAATAGATAAAGTAGGTTTGAGAAAAAGATTCTGTGCTCTCTGTGTCTCAGTGGTTGTTTTTTTAAGGCAAAGGACGCAGAGGCGCGCAGAGACCGCAGAGTTTATTTATTCTTAAATAACATCTTTATAGACATCTTTTACAGTCCAATTTTCAAGTTGTGAATTTGAACATAATTATCAAAATCATCAAAAACAAAGGCAAGCTCATAACGGCTAAAATCCCCAAACAGCCTTTCGTAACAATTCCCCCAACTTTCTGATTTCTTCCACTTTTAGTCAAAGGAATTCCGATTTTTCGAGAAATGTTGGATTTTGCACGGGAAACACCTAACAAGCGTTTCCAAGAAAAACCCCCTCTGTTCATAATGATTAACTTATTGAATTTCTGAGCCTATTTCGCATTTAATGTCCAAATCAAGGCCTTCTCTTTGGTCGCTCTAAATATGGTATTGTGCTTTTCGTTTGGTTCATCAGAGTACTTCCACGTTAATTCATTTGGTGAATCTGTTTTTAAAGTCATTGCCAAATTTTTGGTGTGGGGTGAAATATCTGGTTGCGTAGAGCCAGCAAACCATAGTCTGATCTTTTTATTTGGAAAATTTGCCAATATTTTATTTGCATTTCTTTCTAAATAATGATCATTCCACCAAAGTGATGGATCCATTGCAATATAGAAATCGAATGCTTCAGGTTTTAAAAAGAAGGTTTCCATTACGAAAAGTCCTGAAAGAGATTCTCCAATCAATCCTTTTTCGTCAGTAACTCTATATTTTTCATTTATTTCTGAAAATAATTCATCCGTAATAAATGCTCTGAAATTTTTGGCTCCATCGGTGAGCGGACAATATTTTGCATCTCCTTCCACTTCAGAAAAACCAGTTAAATCTCTTCCTCTTTCGGTGTTTTCAATTCCTACTAAAATTATTGGAGGGATACTTTTACTCTCAATCAATTCAGAAAGTGTGTTGGCTATATGTGGAAAATCCTCTTTTATTCCGCCATCTGCCATATTTAAAACTGGAAAAGAGTCGTTTCCTTCGGCGTAGTTAGGTGGTGTCCACACGTTTATTACTCTGGTTTCATTTACTAATTTTGACTCAATCTTAAATTCATCGTGAGGTGGAATTGGATCATTATAAGTAGGCTGAGTGCCACAACTGATAAGCATGAATACCAAAATAGATAAATAATAAAATTTAATCATGGCTATTTGAATTAAATGGTTTTTCTATTTACAGATTGTTAATCGGATTTACTTTTAAAAACTATATGTTTTCACTTCTGAATTTTCGTTATCAAAAAGAATCGTAGCTGTTTTTGAAGGGGAGTCGGCAGAACCGGCAACAACAGATGGATTTGAAGGATAAGAACCATTTTTATACTCAAGTTCCCGCCATTTCCCTTCAGAATGAACCTTCAAAACCTTCCAGCCATTTTTAAAGGTATCTTCAACATAAATTGGGGTCTGCATCACCGTGAATTCTGTAATGGGCTGGAGTTCGTCATTCAACAAAACCATATTACATCCTCCGGAACCACAAAAATAGCTAGTGATGAAATTTAAAAGAATCTCTTTTCTTCCATCGCTGTTTAAGTCGATTTGATATAACTGGATTTTTCGTTGGTCTTTGGGTATAACTCTTAAATCTCTTTCTGTCAGGTAATCTGTGAGGATATAATTTTCCAATCGATCCAATAACGCCTTCATCTCACTGCTCGTATCCTCCTCTGAGTCAGAAATTATAATCCTCTCCGTTTTTTGAGAAGGTAGCTCAGATTTATCACTTTTCGAATTTGTCTCTTTACAGGAAATCAACAGGGCTGCGGCCAAGAGGAATATTGAAATTACTTTAGTCACTCCTGAAAATTAAAAAGAATTATTGTCAACAAAATTCCCATTTATCCTTTCCTGCTCTTTAAAATGCATTACTAGCTCCAGAGCATCCGGAATTACATCGCTACAGCAAATTATCAGGGAACCAGGGATAGCATTTTTTACCGCGAAGGTGATAGCCTCTTTCTCCGAAGGAATAATTGTAGTTTTTTTATTGGGATCCTTTGCTTTAATTCCTTCATTTAGCATTCCGATGAGTTCGTCTTCCGATTTTCCGCGCAGATTCTTGTCCTGACGGATGATGATTTCATCAAACATCTCGGCAGCGATGCTTCCCAATTCTCTTGTATCCTCATCTCTTCTATCGCCAACACCGGCAATAATTCCAACTTTCACCGTTGCGTCAAGATTATTTGTAAATTTTTGAAGAGCCCGCATTCCCGCTGGATTATGAGCGTAGTCCAATAAAATATCAAAATTCTCAAATTTGAACAGATTTAATCGTCCGGGTGTTTGAGAAGCAGAAGGAATAAAACTTTCCAACGCCATTTTCATATCCTCTATACTAATCCCCTTTACGTTGGCAGCAATAATTGCAGGCAGTATATTCTGAATCATAAAAGGTGCTTTTCCACCGTAGGTCAGTGGAATGTTCTCCGCTTTCATCACCCGCATTTTCCAAGTGCCTCGACATAAAGTAACATATCCATTTTCATAAATGGCAGTAATACCGCCTAATTTTTGAAGGGCCTTTATTCTGGGATTATCTTCATCCATAGAGAAAAGGGCGAGATTACAGGTTATGGCGCGCCGCATTTCATACACCAAATCGTCATCCGCATTCAGAATGGCATAGCCATCGGGCAAAACTGTTTCTGGAATTACACCTTTAACCTTTGCCAATTGCTCAACAGTATGAATACCTTTCAATCCAAGGTGGTCTGCTTCCACGTTTGTAACGATTCCAACATCACATTTTTTAAATCCTAATCCGGCCCGAAGCAATCCGCCACGGGCGCATTCAAGTACTGCAAAATTTACCGTGGGATCTTTCAAAACGAATTCCGCACTGGCAGGGCCCGTGCAATCTCCTTTCATCAATAATCTGTTTTGGATATACACGCCGTCACTGGTGGTGTAGCCTACACGATATCCTTTCATTTTTGCCATATGGGCAATCAGACGTGTAGTGGTAGTTTTTCCATTGGTTCCCGTAACAGCTATAATGGGGATTCTCCCCGTATCTCCCTGTTTTGGGAAAAGTTTATCCACAACAGGTGCAGCCACGTTGCGTGGCAGACCGCTGGTTGGCGCTAAGTGCATCCTAAATCCCGGACCAGCATTAACTTCTAGAACAGCCCCTCCAGTTTCTTCCAAAGGTTGACTAATATCGGTGGTCATTATATCAATTCCACAGATATCCAGATCTATAATTTTTGAAATCCGCTCAGCCATGGAAACATTGGAAGGGTGAACAATATCCGTAACATCTTCCGCCGTACCGCCTGTGCTGAGATTGGCCGTATCTTTTAGGATTACCATTTCACCTTTTAAAGGAATGGAATCTTCCGTATATCCTATAGCCTCCAGAATTGTGCGGGTCAGGTTGTTGATGGTTATTTGCGTAAGTACATTTTCATGACCATAACCTCTTCTTGGATTACTGTTTTCAAGATCAACCAATTCCTTAATGGTGGATTTCCCGTCTCCAATAACGTGGGCAGGTGTACGTTTTGCCGCTGCGACCAGCACATTGTTTATAACTAAAAGTCGATAATCCTCGCCTGTGATGTATTTTTCGATAATTATTTTATGCGAAACTTCCTTCGCTGCCCTAAAGGCAACCAAAGCGTCTGCGTAATTGGTAATATTTACGGTAATTCCCCGACCATGATTTCCATCAATAGGTTTTACAACCAACGGGAAACCAACATAATTGCAAGCTTCTTCAAGGCTACCTTCTCTAGAGATGATGTCGCCTCGAGGCACGAGCACTTCAGCCTGTTCTAATAAAAATTTAGTATCTTCTTTATCACAGGCAAGCTCAACCCCTATGCTACTTGTTTCTGAAGTAACCGTAGCCTGAATTCGTTTTTGGTTGGCTCCATATCCCAATTGACATAGCGAATATTTATTAAGCCGAATCCACGGAATTCCTCTGCTTTCTGCTTCTTCAACAATTGAGCCGGTACTTGGACCCAATCTCTCGCTTTCCCGAAGCTCGCGCATGCGCTGTATATCTGCTTCCAGATCATAATGATCACCCGAAATGAGTGCTTTACAAATATCCACAGCAGCTTTTGCTGCATATCGGCCCACGTTTTCTTCCAAATAACTGAATACAACATTATAGACCCCCTTTTCGCCATATCCTCTGGTTCGTCCAAATCCCGTATCCATACCAGCCAGAGTTTGAATTTCCAGAGCGATATGCTCAATAACGTGCCCCATCCAAGTACCCTCTTCCACACGCTGAAAAAAACCTCCCGGCTCACCTACAGAGCAACGGTGACTGTACATACTGGGAAACATCATCTTTAACCTATCGCCAAAGCCATCAATCTTATTAGAAGGTAAGTCCTCCATTTCTTCAAGATCCAAGACCATTACAATTAATTTATGACGACGTATAGACCAGTAGTTTGGTCCACGCATAGCATTAATTTCCCTAATTCGCATATGTAAATTTTTAAATTTTCAATTTCGGATTTGATAAATATATAATTAATTTCTATAACATTTACTGTATTTTTGTCCCCAAATTAAATTAATTCATGAGCGTAAAAGGAATTCTAATACCAATAGGTGGTAATGAGGACAAAGGGAACGGAGAAAACGAAAGATATACCCTTGAATATATAACAGAAGGAATTTTATCCCGAATATTAAAAGAGAGCGGTGGAAAACAAGCAACCGTAATTGTAATCCCCACAGCTTCAAGCATACCCGTTGAGGTAAGCAGAAATTATCGGGAAGCTTTTGACAAATTGGGGTGTGAGCGCGTTCATATAATGGACATAAGAAGCCGTGAAGATGCTGAAACTCCAGAATATCTGGAATTGATGAGAAAAGCAGACTGCGTAATGTTCAGTGGTGGTGATCAATCCAAAATCGTTAAATATATTGGCGGAACCGCCCTTGATGATATCATTAAGGATAGGTATCACAACGAAAGGTTTGTCATTGCTGGAACAAGTGCGGGTGCCATGTGTATGGGCGAAGAAATGATTACTGGCGGAGGCGTTCAAGAAGCTTTTACAAAAGGCGCCACCGGAATGGGCAAAGGAATGGGTTATATCCACAATTTTATAATCGATTCCCATTTTATCCGGCGAGGCCGTTTTGGAAGACTTGCTGAAGCGGTAGCTCGATTTCCCAAGTTAATAGGAATTGGATTGGCGGAAGACACTGGCTTAGTTATCAAAAATGGTAATGAATGTGAAGTAATTGGCTCCGGAATGGTTATTCTATTCGATCCCCGCAGGTTAATTCACAATAATCAAGCGGTAGTTAAAGAGGGCTCTCCAATGTCTATAACCAACCTTAAAATCCATATTCTTGCTAATGGTGATGAACTTAACATTAAAAAGAGAAAGGTAGTTTTCTCCCCGATGCACCTTAAGCTAACGGATGTGGAGACGCTGTGATTTAGTGGTCAGTGGTCTCCTCTGTCTACGCTTAAAGCTCCGGCGGACAAGAGTGGTCAGTTTAAAGTTAATAACAAAGTTTCTCCATAATTCTGGATTCTGAATTCTGAATTCTGAATTCAGAATTTAAAATTATGTCTAATTCCCATAAATTAATATCCCCGCTTCCCCTTCAGAAGTCTTAAATCCACGGTACATTCCTTCGGTATTGAAGGGCATGGCAATGTTTCCTTGTGCATCAACGGCAACCAATCCGCCATCTCCACCAATTTCCAGAACTCTTTTATTTATTACTTCGGAAGTGGCTTTTTCTAAAGTCATTCCTTTATATTCCATTAAACAGGAAACATCATAAGCCACCACTCCACGGATAAAGAACTCGCCGCTACCCGTACAACTTACCGCACAGGTTTTGTTATTGGCGTAATTTCCAGCACCAATAATTGGACTATCCCCTACCCGTCCCCAGCGTTTATTGGTCATTCCGCCCGTTGAAGTTGCTGCGGCAATATTCCCATTTTTATCACAAGCCACTGCTCCTACCGTACCAAACTTACTATCTTTTTTGTCACTGTGATCCAGTTGAAAATCATCGCTATCTTTAATTTCTTGCCATTGTTGATATCGGAATTCGTCATAAAAATATTCTTGTGATTCCAATTTATATCCTAAACTATCTGCAAAACGCATCGCACCTTCTCCGGCCAAAAAGACGTGATTACTCTTTTCCATAACATCTCTCGCCAAGGCTACGGGATTTTTAATTCCAGTAATCAAGGAAACGGCACCTGCTTCCAAAGTTTTTCCATCCATTATAGCAGCATCCATTTCGTGCGTGCCTTCATTAGTGAAGACGCTTCCCTTTCCAGCATTGAAAAGTGGTGAGTTTTCCAGTTTTCTTACAGCAGCTTCAACAGCATCAATAGCGCATCCTCCCGATTCAAGGATCTTATATCCACTTTCTAAAGCATATTCCAAAGCTGCTTTATACTGCCCTTCTTTTTCAGGGGTCATTAATCCTTTTACGAGAGTACCTGCACCACCGTGAATGGCTATACTGAATTTTTTATGTTCCATTGATATTATTTGTTCTAGCAAAAATACAGTTTGCTTTTAAATTTGAATTAAAAAACACCTTACAGATTCAAAAACTCGTGAGGTCTCGTTCCATCTGGAATATGATTAGTAAAATAATTAAGCACTTTTAAATCACTTATTTGTTTTCCACTTTCTAAAATAGCTTTTACCTCTTTCTTTTTAAGCAAGTCACGAATCCCTGTTTTTTTTTGATTAAAGAACTAATTTTAACCCAATATATAGCTTTCCTCTTCTAACTTGCGGTACTATTTATTCTGATGCCAATAGAAGAAATACCAAAATTTCTTTTCCACCGAAAAGCATTCAATTGTGAAGGGTTATTTTTATTTTTGAAGATATTGAAAATACTTGTTGACAGATTGATGGAGGTGATTGAATTTCAGTTGAAAACGTTATTTTCAAGTTATCCATTAAAAAGACGTCTGCGAGTAAATTCGCGGAGATACCAATTTTCAAATTAAAAATTATTCATGTCCACTCAAAAAAGACTATTCCTCCTAGATGCCTATGCCCTAATTTTTCGTGGGTATTATGCACTTATAAAAAATCCGACCATAAATTCTAAAGGTCAAGATACCTCAGCTGTTCTCGGATTTATGAATTCACTTTTTGATGTAATTCGACGCGAACGTCCGGACCACCTTGCTGTTTGTTTTGATAAAGATGGAAGCGCAGAGCGTACTGAACTTTTCCCTGATTATAAAGGAAATAGGGATGCTACACCCGATGTAATTAAAGAATCCATTCCTATAATTCAGGAAATTATTAAGGCCATGCATATTCCCTGCGTGGAACTCTCAGGATTGGAAGCCGACGATATTATCGGAACTCTTGCCAAACAGGCCGAAAAACAAGGATATCAGGTTTATATGGTAACTCCCGATAAAGATTTCGCACAATTGGTTTCCGAAAACATTTTTATGTACCGCCCAGCACGAATGGGAAATGCCATAGAAATTTGGGGAATTGACGAAGTTAAAAAACGCTTCGGGGTAGAACGACCAGAACAGGTTATCGATTATTTGGGAATGATGGGCGATGCTAGTGATAACATCCCTGGATTACCCGGCGTTGGCGATAAAACGGCCAAGAAATTTTTGGAGGAATTTGGCTCTATGGAAAATCTTTTGGCAAATACCCACATGCTTAAAGGCAGGATGAGAGAGAAAGTAGAAGAGAATGCGGAATTGGGGATTCTGTCCAAAAAACTTGCAACTATTTTTACTGAATGCGAGGTTACGTTTCACGAAGAAGATTATCAACTTTCCATGCCCGATGGGGAAAAAGTGCAGCAAATTTTTGAAGACTTAGAGTTTAGACGACTTAAAGAGCAGTTTTTAAGATTGTTTACTTCGGAAGTCTCCAATGAACAACAACGGGCAGAAAACTCGTCAATACGGGATACTCCCACTCCTGCTCGTAATATTGAAGCAGGCAGTGGACAATTCAGTCTCTTTGGAGGAGATGGGGAACCTGCGGAAATAAAAAACTTCAACTCTAGAAATACCATAGAAAATACCGAACATTTTTATCAGACGGTTTGGCCTGGAATGGGTAAAAAGTTGTTTCTACAAAATTTGATGAAACAAAAAAGCGTCTGTTTTGATACCCAAACTACCAGCATGGATTGCTTGGAAGCAGAATTGGTCGGTATCGCATTTTCTTGGGAAAAAGGAAAAGGATTTTACCTTCCCTTCCCCGAGAATAAAATGGAAGCGCAATTATTGATAGAGGAATTGCGGGATTTCTTTGAAGATGAATCCATTGAAAAAATTGGCCAAAATTTAAAGAACGATCTTAAAATGCTTGCAAAATATGATGTAAGCGTAAAGGGGAAACTATTCGATACCATGCTCGCACATTACCTTATCAATCCAGATATGCGCCATGATATGTATGTATTAAGCGAAACCTATCTCAATTACACCCCTATTTTAATTGAAGAAGTAATTGGCAAAAAAGGGAAGAACCAAATAAACATGCGCGATGTCGCTATGGAAAAACAGACGGAATATGCTGTAGAAAATGCCGACGTCACTTTTCAACTAAAAAATCATTTTGAAAATGAATTGGGAGAAGCCAGTACACAAGAACTTTTTGATACAATCGAAATTCCCTTGTTGCGTGTTTTGGCGGATATGGAAATGGAAGGTATTAACCTAGATAAGGATTTCCTTGGCTCTCTTTCCGAAGACCTCGATACAGATATTCTTCAACTTGAAAAGAATATATATGAAGAAGCCGAGGAAGAATTTAATATTGCTTCCCCAAAACAGCTTGGAGAGATTCTCTTCGGAAAAATGAAATTGATAGAAAAGCCGAAAAAAACAAAAACCGGTCAATTTTCCACCGCGGAAGATGTCCTTTCAGAATTAGCTAAAGATCATAAAATTATACAGGATGTTCTTGAATATCGAGGTTTAGCGAAATTAAAAAGCACCTATGTAGATGCTCTTCCCAATGAAATAGCCAAAAGCACCAATCGCGTTCATACCGAATATATGCAAACGGTTGCCGCAACTGGCCGATTGAGCAGCAATAATCCCAACCTTCAGAATATTCCCATTAGAACGGAGCGAGGACGTCAAGTGCGAAAGGCTTTTATTCCACGAAATGAAGATTATGTTTTGATGGCGGCAGATTATTCGCAAATTGAACTTCGCATTATCGCCGCTTTAAGTGAAGAGGACAATATGATCGAGGCTTTTAAAAATGGAGAGGATATTCACGCTTCCACAGCATCACGGGTTTTTAATATTCCGATTGAAGAGGTTACACGAGAACATAGAAATAATGCTAAAACGGTTAATTTTGGGATTATCTATGGAGTTTCCGCATTTGGATTGAGTAATCAAACAGATCTTTCCAGATCCGAAGCCAAGGAATTGATCGAAACCTATTATAAAACGTATCCAAAACTACGGAACTATATAAGTGAACAAATACAATTTGCCCGTGAAAACGGATATGTACAAACCGTTTTGGGAAGAAGGCGGTATTTAAAGGATATAAATGGAAGCAATCAAATAGTTCGTGGCGCGGCGGAACGAAACGCGGTAAATGCCCCAATACAAGGAAGTGCGGCAGATATCATAAAAATTGCCATGATAAATATCCATAAAAAGCTTGAAGAAAAAGGTTTTAAAAGTAAGATGCTGCTTCAGGTCCATGATGAATTGGTCTTTGACGCTTATAAACCAGAATTGGAAGATCTTAAAACTCTGGTAAAACACGAGATGGAAAACGCATTTAAGCTTATTGTTCCTTTGGATGTAGATTTGGGTGTTGGGGAAAATTGGTTGGAGGCACATTAATAAGTGGGCAGTGTTCAGTGGCAGTAGTTAGGGTAATCCCTGAATAATACTCGGGCGAAACTGATTTAGTAATTAGATTGATTTAGAAGCTATCTTTAGAAAAAAGAGCAGAAATAATGAAACGCAGATCTATCTTTTTCGCATTGGCAGTCTCTCTTTTTATTGGATGTGTGGAAAAGGAGAAAACTGGAAAGGAAAACTTTTCTGAATTTCTTAAAGCGTATTCGGATAAACTTTCCATTGAATATGATGTTGATTATAGAATTAAGTTTTTCGATTATGACGATACTACCAAATTAAAAGCGCATTGCATTCTTATTAAATCTGAAAAAGATTCCCTCTTTGGCGGATACATTTGGTATAGCCGCAAAGACAGTCTGAATAACTTTACAAAATATTACGACCTATCCGATCTCTATTACATTGACCACAATAAAAAAGAAGTTACTCGATTTGATCTTGAAAAAAATCCTCCATCCTCCATTACAGGGATGGTCGATGGTGAAGTTATTAACATCAATTTCCTAAATCCTCAGAAATTAAAAAAGGCTGCCACGGATTCTTCAAACGTTATTTCTTATTCAAAGGAAAATGACATTGAAAAGATTCAAATAAGAGTAAAAGACGATCCTCCAGTGATCAATCAGTCTTTAGAACTCATAATAGATTCTTCTAACAATCACATTCTAAGGAAAACCTACCAAGCAGAATTGGATAATCTCATTCAGTATAATCAGTGGGACTTATACAATATCCAATTTAACACCTCAACTGCGAAAGACTTAGAAAATCGGTTCCAAGCGCTTACAAAGCAATACATATTCAAAGATTTCAAACCTCGCACTGAAGAAGAAACTGCGCCTTTAAAAAATGGTTCCAAAGTCCCAAAGTTTAAAGGAGAGTACTTTCCACAGAGAAAAGAGCTCTTTAAATCCACTGATCTTAAAGACAAGATTGTACTTTTCGATTTTTGGTACCGCTCATGTCAGCCATGTGTTCAAACCATTCCACAACTCAACAGATTGCATCAAAAATATAAAGATCAGAACATAAAGATCATTGGGCTCAACCCATTTGATAATGATTCTGTTTCCAAGACGAAACTTTTGGATTTTATAAAATATCATAAAATGGATTATCCAATTGTTTTCGTAGATTCGACTACAGTCAAAAAATTCAACGTCTGGAGCTATCCTACTTTATTTATGACTGATAAAAATGGAAAAATTGTCTACTCGAAAACGGGATATGATGAAAATACCGAAAAAGAAATCGATAGTATTTTGAAAGTTATTCAATAATTTATTAGCGTCAACCATTCAAATCTTATGTCTTAAGTGCTATAGCGAAGTGGTCTTTTGTCTGATTCAGACTAAAAAACATAGCTTTCACGCTGTATTATCGCCTTATCTATTTCTCCAATTCCTCCTTAATTTTATCCATGAAATTGGGAGTTGCAGTTATATCGGCAAAATTAATCTGATTATAAATTTCGGGGACTGCTTGATACGAAAACGCAATAGGGAGCAAAAGAAGCAGTTTTTCCACATATCGTTTATACGCTAGGTCCATTTCATTACGACAGTGGTTCTTTTTGTAATATTCTTCTGAAATTACGGGAAGAAAATATTTAGAATCGACAATGGCCCACATATATTTTGAAGTAAACGCCTCGCCAACACCTATACTTTTCTCATCAAAAAAAATGTTCAGCTTATCACCATTGGGTTTTCTATATCCCCTCAATGGCTCTAGCACATTTTTCTTTACCCAGTCACTATTACCGTGCGAGTAGCTTATAAACACATCATATTTCTGTGACCCTTCGGCAATGCCAGTAACTAAAAACTTATACGCAAATCGCCAGGCTAAAAGTGTAGCAATTACCATCCCAATAAGAGTTAGGCCAATAGGAATTATTCTATCAAAATTATAAATGAGAATTCCATAAAGAATGAAAAAAACCAATCCCACCACAAAAGCTAAAACAGCTATGATTTTCGGCTTGGTTTGTAATCCTTTCCAGTATTTAAAAAGAAAGGCAAATATCAGGACGGTAAATAAACTGAAGAAAATGGTTTGACCGATTATAATTGCCACGGAATCCAGTGGTTGTTTTGCAATTTTACTATCAATTATTCTTTCATTTAGTGCCCACGCCATTATATAAGTTCGAGCCATTCCTAAATCCTGCTGGTAATCGTGTTTTAAATCCCCAACAATAATGAATTTATCACGTA
Source organism: Aequorivita sp. H23M31 (assembly GCF_004022485.1). Lineage (GTDB taxonomy): Bacteria > Bacteroidota > Bacteroidia > Flavobacteriales > Flavobacteriaceae > Aequorivita > Aequorivita ciconiae. Next base: position 2,898,698 of record NZ_CP034951.1, on the reverse strand, counting down.
AATCTAAGGAAGAACTTTCTGGACTATCTGGAACAAATTTTCCTATTAAATCTTCACCGGTGGCTTCTTCAAAGTTATAAGTGTGGGCGTACATAGGCTCAATTGGTCCAAGAGGGGCGACAAATTGCCGAAATTCTGGAATATAATCAGCATCCCTATCATCTAAGACCACACGTTTAATGACCGATTCAATTTTCACCGTATCGAAAGCTCCATTTATAAAAATATCTGACGGATAAGTTATTAGATCGTCATCTATCCTAAAACCTGCGTGTAATCTACCTCCATCGAAGACGCTATCGTACAAAACCGTCGCTTGCTGGACATCATTTGCTTGAAAACCCAACATTTCATTTTCAAAATAACTTTTTAAACTATAGACGGCATATATTTTAACTCCCTGATCCTTTAAGGAAACCAGTGCCTTCTTTAGTTCCTTTAATTCTATGGAGTCCTTTGAAAAAGAAATATCCAATATTACCGCTCGCGGATATTCCTTCTTATCCTCAACACGGTGTGCTACGGTGTTAAGAAAGGAAATAATACGTTTTCTGAAAACTCCCAAGGAAGCATCTTTAGAGTCCATTTCGGGTTTCTCGAGATCGACAACCATAATTTTCCCACTAAGTTTCTCTGTTGCGGAATCATTATCCATATAAAGCGATCTATAAATGCCCCTATCCCATTGCTTCCAGATACCAGCGAAGGCAAAAGAGAGACCAAGGATCACAAAGAAAGTGAGTAGATAAACGGCGAGTCGTTTAAGGGTAAGAAGGTTCATATATCAATCATTGCTATATTCCTCGGCAAATTGGTAATATTCATTTGCCGTTCCGGTTTCATCCAATAAGTCGTAAGCCCAGCCCAAATAATCACAAATAGTTACCAGATCATCCTTTATATCCCATACTAGATCATGGTCTCCATTTTTTACGGCATACCCTAAATCATCTACATTTTCATATAAGATTTTTTCCAAGGTCCTAACAATCTCCTTGGCAGACATTTTACCTTCGGTTTTGTTGTTTTCATCCTTAGAAAGAATTAAGGCCTCCGCGAGATAGAGGTAAGATTCCAAAGTCAAGAATCCTTCGGGATCGGTTAATTCATAATAGTCTGTAGCCTTCCGAAGAGGATCAATAGCCATATCTGGCTGATCGTTTTCCAAATATAGGCCACCCAATAAACTGAAATTTCCGGCTAATTCTTCAATTAGAGCATAGTCGGGATTACCCAAATCTACATTGTTATCTCTGCTGTAGATTCCGTCATCGAGTGAATTTAAAGCGTCTTTGAATGTTTCGTATCCAATAGCAGGAACCTCATTTGTAATATAGACATCACCTGCAGAGTTTAAGGTCTTTTTTGAGGTAGTAAGTTGTCGCTCCCCCGCCTTTTCACTTCTGTTAATTTCTTTTTTAGGTTTTTCTGCAATAGTAACAGGAACCTCTTCAATTATCGAAATAGTACCTTCTTGAGTTGTAAATTTTGCCTTTTTACTCTTCTCAAAAGCTTGTACCTCAAAAATGGTTCCCTCAGCGTGCGCCCAAGCATACCCATTTCCGGCCTTATAAAAACTGAGATTATTTTTTATATCCTTCAAAACGTGTTGCACCACTCCAGTAAGAGTCTCGGCCTTGATTCCATTTTTTATAAAACTTAATTTTAAGGTAGAATTTGGTCTCATAACCTGCATTTGTCCTTTACACAAAAGAGCTATAGAAGTTCCTTCGGGGGTTTTAAAAGTAGTTCCGGAGTTGTATATTTTTTGGGTATCAAAAGGAACTGGACCCGTAAAGGGACGCTCATTGGGAGCTAAAATGGTTAAATTAACGGTGGTCGCTCTTTCTCCATTAAAAAGCATTTCAATAATCTGAAATTGGGCCGTTGCATTTAGTGATAAGAAAAAAAATAAGGTAGAACCCCATAATTTTGAACGAAAACTAGATTTGTGAAGAAAAATTGTTTTCATAATCTAAATTTATAGTGAGAAAGAAGACAATTAAAGGTACTTAAATTTGTAATAGCCTCCCAACAAACATTAAGATAATCTTATATCATTACAAGATATTTAATTGAAAGCTCAAACATTTCCCCTTTCTATTAAACAAAACACAGTTAATTATTACATAAGAAAAAAACAACAACAAGTAAAATTACTTTTCAAATTAAATACAAATAGATATCGAATGGCAAGTTCAAAAACTTTTATTTTTAAGAATTTTCCCGGTTAGCACCTCTCGATTAGATTCGGGTATGGGAGTAGAAATCACCAAAATCCCAATTATTTTATTGGTGGTGGATAATATTAATCATCGCTATATTGATCCACAAAGTCATAATAAATATTTGCGTTTTCCCTATCATCCAATAAATCGTAGGACCAACCTAAATATTCACAGATAACTACTAAATCATTTTTAATATCCCATACTAAATCATAATCTTCATTTCCCAGAGCGTATTCCATATTCTCCACCTCGTCACCTAGGATGTTTTCTAACATTTTAATAATTTCCTCTGCAATTGTTTCACCTTCAATTCTATTTTTATCATCCTCAGAAAGGATCAAAGCTTCCGCGAGATAGAGAAAAGATTCCAAAGTCAAATATCCCTCGGGGTCTGTTAATTGATAGTAATCTGAAGCCTTCCGGAGCGGATCAATTGCCATTACCGGCTGCCCATCTTCTAAATACAAGCCACCCAATAATGTAAAATCGCCAGCTAACTCCTCTATTAAAGCATAGTCTGGATTTTCTAAATCTACCGCTTCATCCTTTTTATAAGTTTCATTATCAAATGCCTCCAAAGCCTCATCGAAAGTGGCGTATTCAAAAGCCTGAACATTATTTGTTATATATTCGTCCCCCGCGGAGTTATAAGTTCTTTTTGACGAAGTGAGTTGACGCTCCTCAGCTTTTCCGCTTCTATCAATCTGATTTTTAGCCTTTTCATTAATATTCACAGGAATTTCTTCAATTATTGAAATTGTTCCCTGTTCAGTAGAAAATTTAGCTTTTTTACTCTTCTCAAAAGCTTCCACCTCAAAAATCGTCCCCTCAGCATGCGCCCAGGTAAATCCATTTCCAGCTTTATAAAAACTGAGGCTGCTTTTTACATCCTTTAAAAAGTGTTTAACCTTGCCAACTAAAGTTTCAGCTTTAATTCCATTTTTTACAAAACTCAATTTTAGGGCAGAATTGGGCTGCATAACCTGTTTTTGTCCTTTACAGAAAAGAACAATGGACGTGCCATCGGGAGTTTTAAAAGTAGTTCCCGACCTATACAATTTTTGGGGATCGTAAGGCACTGGGCCAGTAAAAGGAGGTTCGTTGGGACTTAATATAGTTAAATTAACCGTGGTAACCCTTTGCCCATTAAAAAGCATTTCGATAATCTGAAATTGTGCCATTCCATCTTGTGAAATCGCATTTAGTGATAAGAAAAACAAAAAGATTGAACTCCACAATTTTAAACGGAAACACTCCGTGTGACCAATAATTGTATCCATAATGATAACTTAGAAGATAAGAGGAGGGCAATTAAAGGTACTTAATTTTGCAATAGCTTCATAATAAAAGATTAAGACAGGTCTTTTTCCAAATAAAAATAGAAGTTTTTAAAAAACTTTCCCGACAGTTTCGATCTGAGTTCTTTTTCCCAAAGTTTATAATTTAAATTACCAAGGTTTTTTCATTGCTTTTAACCACGTTCAAGAACAATAAATTTGATTTTCGGATTTATGTCAATAAAGAAAGCTGGAGTTGAGGCTCCAGCTTTTTAAGTTTTAATGAAAGGTAATTTCAGTGAAAAAATACTTTTTCTAGAATAGGTTATTCATTTAATAATGCTATTTTTTTTAATTAATCACGTTTCAAAACAAACTCTACCGTTCCTAAATCTCCGGCTTCCATTGAATATCTAACCGTGTTATTATTTAAATCAATAGTAGTTGTACTCGATTCCTCATCTGGATTGTCGGGGTTTATCGTAAGTTGGTCACCATCCAGAGTATAGGTACCTGAATTTACAACACTTCCGTCACACTCAATATTCCATATACCGCCGTCAATTTCCGCATTCACCTTACTTAAAGTAAGAAGGTAATTTCCGTCTTCCGTAAAAGAAGCATGGCCTTCGTAACAGGGAATTTCTTTCATAATGTTGCGGTTGGCGGTTCCATCATTATTGAAGTCTATTGGAAGTGCAGCATTTAATTCCACCAAAGTCCAACTTCCTACAAGTGTAGCTTGGGATTTATTATCATCGTCTGATGAACATGCTACAAATAAAACGGCAATAAAAAATACACTCATTAATCGTTTCATAATTTCATTTTTTAATTGTTTCCCCTCAAATTAAAAACATCTAGAAATCAGGAGCTATTCATTTATAATAGATTTAAGGAGTTTTATAAGGACTTTAACTATAACAACACAAAATTATTAAGTCAGATTCCTGTATTATGAAATCTGTATCTTTAGACATTATTACAGAATTCTATGGGAAATCAAAATAAACTAATTTCCAAAAAGAAGCCTAGTTACCCAATAAATGAGGTGCTTCTAAAATACCTTACAAGGCACGGACGGACAATCCAAATTCCCGTCTATTATGATGACCTGCTACGTTTTCAAGGATCGGTTTCCATTTTTGATGAAAACGGAAAAGACACCTTATGGGTCAGCGTTTACTATTCAGAATTTGAAACCGAAGAAATAAACCACAGTTTAAAGAAGATCTATTCACTTTTGTTATCTGATGGAAGCGACGTTATTTTGCCTTATCTCAATATTGACAGTGTAGATTTTTGCACGTTCGGAAACTCAAAACCTTTCCGTGTAAAAGTTCGGAATATACTGAATGATAACTATACGTATATGTATATAAAAACCGCCGATGCCTCGCGTATTTATGGACTAGAACTGGAAAGTATTCTCTCTCCAAACAGCGTGAATTTTTTAGTTCATAAAAACACTTTAATAGAAGAGCATATTATAGGTATTCCTGGAGATGATTTTATAGAGAATCATTTGGATAAATGCAGCGACCAGGATAAAATGCAGGTGGTAAAAGAGTTTGTAAAATTCAATGAACGATGTTTTATTAGGCTTTTGGGCGATATGCGATCTTATAATTACGTAATTGTTCTTACCCATGACTTCGATCGGATTCAATACAGAATTCGCGCTATCGATTTCGACCAACAATGTTATGAAGGAAATATAAAAGTTTATAAACCACAGTTTTTAAAAGAGAACAACAAATTGGTAGAAATGACGCTGGACCTTCTTCGTCAAGAATCTATAGATCAATATAAAAATGAAGAAAGATCACTTTTGGCCAAGCGTGCTACAAGCGAGAAAAAAAGATTAAGACGATTAATGAATTGTATGCGGCACGACGTTATTGCCCCTCCTGAAAAAGTGAAGCAGTTAAAGATGTCTCTCTTTAAACTTACCGGAGATGTAAATTTTAAAAAAGCGACAAATATGGGTAGGATTTTATCGAGTGCCCTAGACTATGTTACAAGGAATTATAAAAATGAAAATCCATACATTATCAAGGAAAAATTAAGATCATAATTCTATTTTTTTAATCCCTCGTTCAAAAAAGCAAAGGTCTCCATTCCAGTAAATTTTGTCTCAGATTATCAAAAAAAGAGGAATAGAAATGGAGAAAAATTAATTTTTTTTAAAATTTTCAAAAATTTAATTTCCTCTGCAAGGGGGTTCCCTATCTTTACCACTGTTTTTAAATTCTAACCGACTGTTTTCCATGATGAAAATCAAAAAAGTTCTTGTTGCCAATCGCGGCGAAATTGCGATCCGAATTTTGCGGGCCTGTGCGGAAATAAACTTAACCACAGTGGCCATTTACACCCACGAAGATCGGTATTCACAACACCGCTATAAGGCCGACGAGTCTTATCAAATTGGAGAAAACAATGATCCATTAAAGCCATACTTGGATGGGGATGCCATCATTGCGATTGCTAAAGCAAAAAATGTAGATGCCATTCATCCCGGCTACGGATTTCTCTCAGAAAACTCGGAGTTTGCAAGAAACTGTGCAAAAAATGGAATTATTTTTATAGGTCCTGATCCGGAAGTAATGGATGCTCTGGGCGACAAAATAACGGCTAAAAAAATCGCTGAAAAATGTGGGGTTCCCATTATTAAAAGTAATACAAAAAAACTTACGTCTTTAAAGATTGCTATTTCCGAAGCGCATACAATTGGTTATCCATTGATGCTAAAAGCTGCCTCCGGCGGTGGCGGACGAGGAATGCGCGTAATAAGAAATGACGAAGACCTTACCAACAATTTTGAATCTGCTCGTAGTGAATCGTTGAATGCATTTGGCGACGATACCATGTTTTTGGAAAAATATGTGGAAGACCCAAAACACTTGGAAGTCCAAATTGTAGCAGATAATCACGGCAATATCCGACATTTATTTGAGCGCGATTGTTCAGTTCAGCGGAGACATCAAAAAGTAGTAGAAATTGCTCCATCTTTTAATGTTTCGCAGAAAGTAAAGGATGAACTTTATAAATATGCCGTTAAGATAGCCACAGAGGTAAATTACAATAACGTGGGAACGGTTGAATTTTTAGTTGACAAAAATGACAATGTTTTTTTTATTGAAGTAAACCCAAGAATACAGGTTGAGCATACCGTTACTGAAATGGTTACCGGAATTGACCTTATTAAAACGCAAATATTCGTTTCGGGCGGCTACAAACTATCGGATAAACAAATAAAAATATACGATCAGGATAGTATATTTACCCACGGATTTGCCATGCAATGTCGCTTGACCACGGAAGATCCGGAAAACAATTTCACTCCCGATTACGGCACCATAACAACGTATCGAAGTGCTTCGGGAATGGGTATTAGGCTGGATGCGGGAAGCATATATCAATCCTACAGTGTAAGTCCATTTTTCGATTCCATGTTGGTAAAGGTTTCTGCAAGTGGCCGTACTTTGGACGGTGCGGTTCGTAAGATGACGCGCGCCCTTAGAGAATTCCGAATTCGGGGAGTTAAAACGAATATTCATTTTCTTCAAAATGTAATTCAACATAAAACTTTTATTGAAGGAAAGGCTACGGTTAATTTTATTGCCAATACTCCTTCTTTGTTCGAAATAAAACTGCCACAAGATCGAACTTCCAAAGTGGTTAATTATCTAGGGGAAGTTATTGTCAACGGAAATCCAGACGTTAAAAAATACGACAAGAATAAAGTTTTTAGAACTCCGAAAATTCCAAAATTCGATTCTTCTGCAGCCTACCCAAAAGGCACCAAGGATTTATTGACGGAATTGGGACCAGAGAAATTCAGTCAGTGGTTATTAAATGAAAGAAAAATTCATTATACCGATACGACTATTCGCGATGCCCACCAGTCATTGTTGGCTACAAGAATGCGAACGTATGATATGATTGAAGTGGCAGAAAGTTTCGCTAAAAACCATCCAAACACATTTAGTATTGAAATGTGGGGCGGAGCAACTTTTGATGTCTGTCTTCGTTTTTTAAATGAAAGTCCGTGGACGCGGCTTCGTGAACTTCGTGAAAGAATTCCGAACATTCTTTTTCAAATGCTTCTTAGAGGTTCCAATGCAGTTGGCTATAAAGCCTATCCGGATAATCTTATTGAAAAGTTTGTAGAGAAATCGTGGGAAAACGGAATTGATATTTTCCGGATATTCGATTCGTTAAACTGGGTAAAAGCAATGGAACCCAGCATTAACTATGTGCGCAACAAAACTGGAGGATTGGCGGAAGCCGCCATAAGTTATACAGGCGATATTCTCGATCCTAAAGAAACGAAATACACTTTAAAGTACTACACTCAGCTTGCAAAGGACTTGGAAAATGCAGGAGCTCATATTATTTGTATAAAAGATATGGCAGGATTGCTAAAACCTTATGCGGCTGGCGAACTTGTTTCTGCATTAAAAGACACTCTAAATATCCCTGTTCATTTACATACCCACGATACTTCTTCAATTCAATCCGCAACTTATTTAAAGGCTATTGAAGCGGGCGTTGATGTTGTTGATGTTGCTTTGGGAGGAATGTCCGGACTTACTTCGCAGCCCAATTTCAATTCCATAGTTGAAATGATGCGAAACCACGAGCGCGAACACGAATTCAACATTACCAAATTGAATGAGTTTTCAAACTATTGGGAAGATGTACGCGAAAAGTATTATCCGTTTGAATCAGGTTTAAAATCCGGTACCGCGGAAGTGTACCAGCACGAGATTCCCGGCGGTCAATATTCCAACCTTCGTCCGCAATCTGAAGCTTTAGGTCTAGGCGATCGGTTTGATGAGGTCAAGAAAATGTATGGTCTCGTAAACGAAATGTTTGGAAATCTGATAAAGGTTACTCCAAGTTCAAAAGTAGTTGGAGACATGGCCATCTTTATGGTAACCAACAATTTGCAACCAGAAGATATTATGCAGCGTGGCGAATCGCTATCATTTCCAGAATCGGTAATCAGCTTCTTTAAAGGGGACCTTGGTCAACCTTTGTGCGGTTTCCCCGAAGAACTTCAAAAAATAATCCTAAAAAACATTCCTCCCTATACCGACAGGCCAAATGCACATTTAGAACCCATAGATTTTGATGCGGAAGTAAGTGCTTTCAATAAAAAGTTTCAAAAAAACTTTTCGAGATCCCTTGAGTTTGAGGATTTCCTTTCCTACAGTTTATATCCACGCGTATTTGAAGACGCCCACGAAAAGTATAAGCTATATGGAAATACTGCAATTCTTTCCACGGAAAATTTCTTTTATGGAATGAAACCACAGGAAGAGGCAACAATCGAGCTGGAACCTGGAAAATCCATATTGGTAAAACTTCTATCTATAGGTATTCCAAATGAAAACGGAATAAGAATTGTCTTCTTTTCAGTAAATGGTGAAAACCGGTTCGTAGAGATTAAGGATAAATCCATACTCGTACAAAAAGAAGTAAATGTACGAGCAGACGAAAACGACAGCAATCAATATGGCGCACCTTTGCAGGGAAGTTTATATAAGGTATTGGTAAAAAAAGGACAGAAAATCCATAAAAATGATTCCTTGTTCATCATTGAAGCCATGAAAATGGAGACCACAATAACCGCAAATAAATCGGGAACGGTAAAATCCGTAACCTTAAAACCGGGAACAATGGTTATGAAGGGAGATTTGGTTTTAACCTTGGAATAAGAAGGGAAAACGAAAACGAAATCGAAAACCAAATCGAAACTTATCCGAAGGAGGAGGAGTGAAAATTTTCATTATGATGGGGGAGTTATAAGAACAATAAACGAAAATACCTGACATAGCTGTTGATCCAATTCTGAATTCTGAATTCAGAATTCAGAATTCAGAATTATTCTAGTCTTATATCTTTCGTCTTTCAGCGCAGCGGTCTTAAGTCTTTTCTAAAAGAAAATTTAATTGTCACCCCTTGCTTTTCAAATAAATAACACTACATTTGCACCCCTCTTAGACAAAATTCTATTTGTTTGAGGGTGAGAAAACAATGATTTATTAACAATTGACAAAAACTAAATGGATACATTAAGTTACAAAACAGTATCTGCCAACAAAAACACCGTTGTAAAAGAATGGTTGGTGGTAGATGCGGACGGCCAGGCATTGGGTCGTCTTGCTGCCGAAGTTGCAGTATTACTGCGCGGTAAGCACAAGCCTAGTTTTACTCCACACGTAGATTGCGGGGACAACGTTATCGTTATAAACGCTGGTAAAGTAGATCTTTCTGGAAACAAGTGGGATGACAAAACCTACATCCGCCACACAGGCTATCCTGGTGGACAACGTAGCCTTACCGCTGCAGAGATGTACAAAAAAGACCCTGCAAGGCTTATTGAAAAGGCTGTAAAAGGAATGCTTCCCAAAAATAAATTGGGAGCAGAATTGTTCAGAAATTTAAAGGTTTATGCGGATGCCAATCACGGCCAAGAAGCGCAAAAGCCAAGAACTATTAAACTTAACTACGGTAAATAATGGAGACAATTCACAAAATAGGCAGAAGAAAAACTGCGGTTGCACGTGTTTACCTTAAAGAAGGAAACGGGACCATTACAATCAATAAGCGCGAGTTGGAAAACTACTTCCCAACAGGAACGCTTCAGTATAAGGTAAAACAGCCATTGACACTTACGGATAACGAAAAAACTTTCGACATTTCTGTAAATGTATTTGGTGGAGGAATCACTGGACAGGCAGAAGCCATTCGTCTTGCCATTTCACGTGCTATGTGTACGCTTAATGACGAAAACAGAGGTATCTTAAAACCAGAAGGTTTGTTGACTAGAGACCCAAGAATGGTAGAACGTAAGAAATTCGGTCAGAAAAAAGCCCGTAAGAAATTCCAGTTCTCTAAACGTTAATATTACCCAACTTGATTGGGTATCTCTTCGGGATACCCAATTTAGGTTGTTAAGTTCATATTTATTATTAATCAAAAAGCTGTTATCCCGAACTTGCTTCGGGAGGTTAGTTTAGCATCTAAACCAAATCCGCCACGGCGGGGGTTGCTATCCTTTCACAGAACGTAAACTAAAACAAAAATGGCAAACAAAGTAGAAGTTAAAAACTTACTTGACGCTGGTGTGCACTTTGGCCACCTAACCCGCAAATGGAACCCAAATATGGCGCCTTACATCTATATGGAGCGCAACGGGATCCACATTATCAACCTTTACAAAACTGCTGCTAAGATCGAAGAGGCCAATGAGGCTCTTAAGAAAATAGCTGCTAGTGGTCGCAAGATTCTTTTCGTTGCAACTAAAAAACAAGCAAAAGACATTGTTGCTGAAAAAGCAAAAGCTGCAAATATGCCTTACATCACAGAAAGATGGCCCGGCGGGATGCTTACAAACTTTGTAACTATCCGGAAAGCGGTTAAAAAGATGTCATCCATTGACAGAATGAAGCAAGATGGTACTTTCAACACACTTTCAAAGAAAGAGCGTTTGGCAGTAGATCGTCTTCGTGCAAAATTGGAGAAAAACCTAGGTTCTATTTCCGATATGAGCCGCCTTCCAGCTGCACTTTTCATCGTTGACACAACCCGTGAGCACATTGCTGTTGCTGAAGCATTGAAATTGAACATTCCAATCTTTGCCATGGTTGATACAAACAGTGACCCACGTGTTATTGACTACGTAATTCCATCAAACGACGATGCTTCAAAATCCGTTGAAGCTATTATGAGCTTGGTTTCTGAAGCTATCATCGAAGGACTATCCGAAAGAAAGTCTGGAGGAACCGAAGATGACGAGGACGAAGAAAAAATGGAAAAAGCAGCAAAAAGAGAAAGATCGGGCAAACCTGCTAAAAAAGAAAAACCAGAGGTTCCATCTACCGATAAGGAAGATGTAGAAGCTATGGAGGAAGCAAAGCAACCTGTTCGTTTGAAATCGAAAAAAGAAGTTCTTAACGAAGAAGAATAATAACGATATTTTAAAATTAAAAGTCGTTTGGTTCTTTTCTACATCGAAAATAAACTAAACGGCTTTTTTCAATATTAAACGCTAAAAATTATAGAAAAATGGCAAAAATAACAGCCGCAGAAGTTAACAAACTAAGACAGGCCACAGGCGCAGGAATGATGGACTGTAAAAAGGCATTAGTTGAGGCAGACGGGAATATGGAAGAAGCAATTAACATCCTTAGAAAAAAAGGACAGAAAGTTGCTGACCAAAGAGCAGACCGCGATTCAAGTGAAGGCGTTGCAACTGCAAAAATAAACAGTGATCACACAAAAGGAGTTATCATTTCCTTAAACTGTGAAACCGACTTCGTTGCCAAAAACGATTCATTTGTGGATATGGCAAACAAAATGGCCGAAATCGCTTTGAATACATCTTCAAAGGAAGAGCTTTGGGCTTCAGAATACGACGGAATGACCGTTGCAGAGAAATTGACTGAGCAGACCGGTGTTATCGGTGAGAAAATAGAGATTGGTGGTTTCGAAATTTTGGAAGCACCGTTTGTAGGTTCCTACGTTCACGTTAACAAAATTGCTGCCTTGACCGGTCTTTCAAAAAAAGTGGACAATGCTGAGGAATTGGCAAAAGACGTTTCTATGCAGGTTGCCTCAATGGGTGCAACTACCCTTTCTTACAAAGATTTTGATCCAGAATATATTGCTTCAGAAACCGAAGCAAGAATCGCTGTTATTGAAAAAGATAATATCGAATTGGGTCGTTTGGGAAAAACCAAAAAAAATGTACCTAAATACATTTCAAGAGCACAATTGACTCCAGAAGTTTTGGCACAAGCGGAAGAAGATGCAAAAGCTGAATTAAAAGCCGAAGGCAAACCAGAGCAAATCTGGGATAAAATTCTTCCTGGAAAATTAGAACGTTTTATCAGTGACAACACTACCTTGGATCACGAAAAAGCATTGCTTGACCAAAATTTCATTAAAGATGAAAAGAAAAGCGTTGCCGATTATGTAAAATCTTTTGGTGACGTTGAGGTTGTAGGTTTTAAAAGAGTTTCTTTGGCTTAGTTTTTTTTAAGGAGACTTAGGACTGTAAGACCCGCCACGGCGGGCAGGCGTAGGACGTAGGACTAAAAGAGGTCTTGAAACTTTTTATCTTACTTCCATTGGAACTTGAGGTAATCTTTAAAACACGGACATACTTATTTTATATAACAAAAGAGGCTGGAATGATTTTCCAGCCTCTTTCTTATTGATATTACACTTTACTTTTTAACGAACTTTTTTGTTGCCCTATTTCCGTATTCATCCGTGAGATGCAGGATGTAAATACCGCTTGAAAGATTCGAAACATCTAAAGAGGCTTGTTCTTCAAACAATAAGTCTTGGATGCTTAAAAGCCCGCCTTCCGAATTAAAAATTTTGAATGTGGTCTTTCCCGACAAGGTTTTGGAAACCAAGCCCAACTTTTCACCAACTGGATTCGGCTGAATATAAAATCCCCGATCTTCAAATGAGGAGACCCCTAGGGAGCAATCTTCAGAATATACAGTTAAGAACAAAACATCCAAAAATTACAATACATAACAATATCTTATTGATTTGTAGAAATAATTTGACCATTCTTAAAATACAAAAACACTTGATTGTTGTTCCAATCGTCAAAATCATGTTCTATGATTGCCTTATATTTTTTCCCGGAAATCCAGACATCAAATTCGGAATTTTTTTTTATTTTTTCAAAATCGAATATGATTTCCCTGTTTTCTGAATTCTGGCTTTCCCTTCCATCGACTATAGTTCTACTTATTTTCTCACGCAGAATCGATGAGGAAATAATAGAGTCTATTTTCTTTGCTTTATCTCTATTATAAAAATAGACTAATAACTCTTTGGGCTTTTCCAATTTACGTTTTCCTTTAGAAACCCCCTTGTCATACACATTGATGGTATCATTTATGATATAACCCATGTCATGGAAACCCCAACTTGTCTCCCATTTTTTATTTTGTGAATAAAAGATGATCCAAAAACTACCTTGATACCATATGTGGGATTTATCAATATTAATCTTGAGTACATCTTTCTGATCCACACCAATTCCATCTGAAAAAACTATTTTTTCCAATGCTTTTTCCTCATTTTTAGGAATTACGATGGAGTCGATTCTATGGGATGAAAAGTTATTGACTGTTAAATTCACATTTTCTTGGCCATTGCAGGAAACAACCATAAATAGAGTGAATATAAAGCCTCTGCCGATTTTACAATTTACTGCCATTATTGATTTGTTGATTTTAGAGTAGAATTAGGTAAAATGTTTTCCCCATCATGATTTGCCAATGGATCCAGATACAAAATTTGAGATGTATTTTGCATCGCATTAATAACTACGGATTTTATAATTGTGCTTGGAGTTAGAGTATTATATATTGCGCCAATTCCAGCACCAATAGAGTTGTTATGTAAATCCATTTCCATCTCTAATGGATGGTTCGGAACAATAGCTCCAGTTTCATGCGCGGTTGTAAACAGCAATGTGATAGGCACCCCAAAATCTGAAGCATCTAACGCATTCCAAAATGTATGTCTGAATGCGTCTGCTTTGCCATTGTGGATTCGTGTGAAAGTCCCATCCAAAATAAGTTGTTGCGCAGTGTTTAAGGCATTCATAGAATTTTTTATATGAAAAACAGCCTCACGTGGGAATAGAGCAAATAAAATAAATTCTTGGGCATTTGGTTTTTCTTCTGGCTTTAAACCATTAATTCTTATATTATTATTTATCCAAACAGAATTATTCCACCAATTAAAAGGCATTCCATCAGTCTTTCCGGGAAAATTTATATCTGTATATTCCGGAACAATGTAATTAGTGTCAATCAAGAAATTAATTAAGTCAAATACAAATTCTACTGCTTGATAACTATTATTAATTGCGACGGAATTAATTAAAGACCGTATCAACCCATAATCGGCATCATTGCCACTCGCGGCAAAATATTGACCGAACAGATCCATAAGCTCAGGATAATCCTCCAATATCCCCAGTTCTGCCTGGGTCAGGTTCAGTTGGGCATTCATGGCTGCCACCCAGGGCACCACGCCGTTGCCGTTATCCAGACCCATTAATTTTTTGCCACATAATTATTTCCATTCAATTTCATCCTTTTTATTCAGCATTACGTTATAGTCACGATTCAAATAACCTGATAAGTCGTTATGATAGGATTTATGTATCACGTTGTCTTTTATAAAAACAGTTATTGAAATCGTGAAATCATGATGATTCGATTTAGGTCTATTGCGGGGTATAGTTAACATTACCGTTTCGAATGGTTTGATGCTATGATAGCCTTCAGAATAAACATCCGCAGACGATACACTAATTTCTAAACTATCTATAGAGGTCTTAGATTCATTTGTGAATGTTATTGTCCGCTCTTTTGGACTGCAATTAAAAATAAAAAATGTAAACAATGAAATATAAAATATCCTCATGGCTACTGATTTGTTGGTTTAATGCGTGTATTTGAGATACTGTGCAGCAAGTTCGCGAACCTTCACCATTTACCTCGTAAATTAAATAAACTTTTACTTAAATTTTAATCAATGGTATCAGCAACATTAGTAAATTCCATTAATAATACGCCTTTAGAAGTAGTGTTACGATATTTGGAAAAGCATATTTTTTTTATAGGTGGATTATTGCTCTTCTGGTATAAGGCAACAATTTCCCCATCTTCTTCTTCAAATCTGCCGTAAAATAATTTTCCGACATAATTGGGCGGCACAACGGACAATCCTACCACAATCGTGTCAGTGAGACGGTTCTCAATAATATTAATTTCCCTGTCAAAGCTATATTGGCTTTTTCCATTCTTAATAATGTCCGCGCAGATTTCCGTCTCCCCAATGCCGATTTCATCAGTATTGACAAAAAATGTTTTTGAAAACTTCCTATTGGACGAATTATCACAGGAACAAAATACAAAAAGAAAGATAAATACCTTGCAAATACTCCCCATGACTATTGATTTGTATTTTTGATTATGGTTGTCGGTATAATTCCATTTAAACAAGTTGGACAATCTTGTATCCCGTCATTATTCGCATCAAAAGGTGGGGAAAAAATGAAATTCAAGGGGTCTAAATATTTAAGAGTACCATTTACAACCAGTTGCATTATCCCATCAGAAATTGATTGATTTGTAGTTCCCAATGGAGAACATACAGTACAATATTGAATTCCCACTTCATTATTATGCAAGTCCATTTCTTTCTCCAATTGTAGCTGAGCGGGAACTTCAGACTCATGAGCTTCTCCAAACATCCTAACAACAGCTGCTCCGTTGCCTACAACCGCTACTTTGGCAGAACGGGTATTTAGGGCATTGAAATATGCATGTCTAAAGGCATCTGACTTATCGTTCAATCCGTTTTTACCAAATCTTAAAATGGTTTCATTTTCAGCAGTATCTTTATTTTTGCTCATAAAATATGCCAGCGTAGGAAATATCTTCACGAGTCTTTTTTCTTCCTCGGTCAATCTTTTATAAGGATCAAAAGTATCAAGGGAGAAATTATTGTTTAAAAAATTGTAATCACTCCACCAATCAAAAGGAAAACCATCTGTCAGCCCAGGATAATCAGAGGCTGTAAAGTTTGGGGTGGTATAACCCAGGTCAATTAATAGGTTTATTAAATCGGAGACAAACGCAACTCCCTCATAATCGTTTTTTACAATCATATAATTGATCAACGACCGAATCAACCCATAATCGGCGTCATTGCCCATCTGGGCAAAATACTGCCCAAACAGATCGAGAAGTTCAGGGTAATCCTCCAATACCCTTAATTCTGTTTGGGTCAGGTTCAGTTGGGCATTCATGGCAGCCACCCACGGTACCACGCACATACCATCACCATCTTCAATTCCCGTTCCAGGACCTGTGCCTCCTGAGCCACCACCTCCTGTATTACAGGGCTCCATAGGAAATGGGACCGTATTGGTGTTTCCACCGCCACCACCACCGCCATTTCCGCCACCGCCATCTCCGCCTCCTCCGGTGCCCCCATCTCCTATGGAGAAATCCATAAAACAGCGGGTGCTACAGGAAACATAAGTGTATGGTAGTTGATCGGGAGTGCCACTACAGTCCTCTCCCGGAGCATGGTTACCATTCGCTGTACAATTTACTGCCACGGTTGTACAAGTGGTAACACAGGACATTCTGCTCAATAAACCTGTGAAAGTTCCATTTTCAAATTTTTGGGCAATTACGGGCAACTCGCCCGCTGCGAAATTGCCATTTGCGATTTCCAAGAATTCCTGCTCATTTACCGGGTATTGCATTAGATACTCATCATATTCATCCGTTTCGGGATTGTAATGCAGTACGACATTTTCAATATAATATTCCGGATTGCTTCTTCTTACTTTAAAGGTATAGGTATGTGTATCGTCATATTCCATATAGACGACTTCGTCCGTTAATATATCAAACGTTTCGGTTCCTTCTCCCCCTCTCTTTTTGACGGTGTTATCATTTAAGTTTTTCGTCATTTGATTAAGAAGCTTTTTTACCTGAGCATAATGTGGAGCTTTATCAAAGGGCATCTTTCGCGGAATGATATCCTGCACTTCAGTTGAAGTTTCTGTTCCTTGGTTAAGTGTGTCGTCTTGAGAGCACGAAAATAGAATCACCATCAAGCAAACCAAGGAAAGGGAAAAAGTTAATAGCTTTTTGATCCGTTTTGCTCTTTTAGACCCTAAGGAAGTGCGTTTGTGCGTTTGTGCGTTCATAATTTAGTTTTTGAATTTGGTTAAGGTGTTAAACATATACTAAAATAATGAACGAAGCAAGGCAAAAATGGAACTCTGGAAAAGTTCCATGAAGACCAAATTTGAAATCTTAAAGCGGATGCTGAAAACAATAGAGTATATTTCTCCTTGGCGATATGGAAGTAGTAGGCTTTAAGAGAGTTTCTTTGGCCTAAGTTTTTTAAGGAGACTTAGGACTGTAAGATCCGCCACGGTGGGCAGGCGTAGGAAGTAGGACAAAAAAAGGTTTTGAAACTTTTCATCTTACTTCCATTGGAACTTGAGGTAATCTTTAAAACACGGACTTACTTATTTTATAAAACAAAAGAGGCTGAAACGATTTTCCAGCCTCTTTTTTATTGAAAATATGTTTGATTACTCTTTGATAAATTTCTTTACTGCCACATTGCCATTTTCATCCGAGAGATTCAAGAAATACATGCCATTTGAAAGGTTCGAAACATCTAAAGAGACTTGTTCTTCAAACAATAAGTCTTGGATGCTTAAAAGCCGGCCTTCCGAATTAAAAATTTTGAATGTGGTTTTTCCCGAAAAGGTTTTGGAAACCAAGCCCAATTTTTCACCAACTGGATTCTGCTGAATATAAAATCCCTGATCTTCAAATGAGGAAACCCCTAGGGAGCAATCTTCAGAATATATAAAATCAGCAGCAATGTACCAATTGGAGTAGGGAGGTCGATTACTGGTCGCAGCTGCTGCATTATCAACAGTTACACATGTTAATTCTGTCAATTCACAAGGTTCACCCTCATATCCACAGGATAATTCCACGGTTAAAATAGCGTTGTTCTCATTTTTAAGGTTCAAAGTTTCCAAAAAGATTAGATTTTCCGCATAAAGTACTTCGAGATTGACATTATTACTCAGATCCAATGAAGTAATCATCATATTGAATCCGGCTGAATCACTACTACAATAAAGTTCCCTTAATGCAACATTCTGACTGACATTTAGGGACGTTAGGGAATTACCTGTCGCATCCAAAATTTCAAGGGCGGCAAAATCCTCTAACCCTGTTAAATCACTTATTTGAACATGATTTAGGTTAAGCGTAACTACTGTTTCAATATCGCTTGTCAATACTTGCCCGTTAACTTCACCATCACTGTCTATACCCAAATCAATCAAGGCCTGCTCAAAATTTGGATCGGGAATGTTGGTGATTTGAGCCATTAATGCCATAGGGAATAGGAGAAAAAAAAGTACTTGAAGAATGGCGGGTTTTATATCTATTTTTCGTATAGTTTTCATAATCGTTTCTTTTATAATTTACTGTTTTATCAAGTTTTTTATGTCTTGCACTTCTCCATCGCACACTAGGAAAACAGAATATAATCCCATTGAATGGTTTGTTATATCAATCCCAATTTCATCCAAAGAGGTATTGAGAATAAAGTTGTCCGTTACAGCCGTGGCTTGGTTCACTATTGAAATATAAGCCGAATTTACTTCTTGTGCCATATATTTGATAGTAAACATAGAACTCACTGGGTTGGGCGTTAAACTTATAATCCTAAAAGGCTTAACTGTTATTGTCACCGCATCGTAGTCCTTAAGACCATCAAGGTCTGAAATTATTTCCAGTTGGTACTGTTTCGTCATATCTGGAGAAACTGTCAAATATTGCCCACTATGTAATAGAATGCCATCGGGTCCATACCAATTATAGAGAGCACTTTCGTAAATATCGGATGCTTGGAGGACGATGCTATCATTTCTATCTATTTCCTTACTGGCCCCTGCGTTTGCATAAAAACCAACTCTTGGCTGTTTTCTTATCTCAAAGGTAGCACCCCCAATAATCTCATTGGTAATTTTGTCCTTTTGAATTATATGGTAAAGATAGTTTTGTTTGTCGGTCAACTCTTTGGTCAAAAAATTAAAACTAACGTAAGCCGTAGCATATTCGTCGGGTGCCAAATCAACATCCTCAAGAAGAAGATTATTTCCTGTTGCAATAATTCTTTTCTCATTCGCCGTACGGCCGTAATTAATGCCACTTTCGCCCCCTTTTTCCCATCCATTGAATAAAATACTATCCATTTCTATCCCGATTTCGGCCTCTTGATAAATAGGTTTTCCAGATTCTCTTTCATCCCCCACTAATTCTAAACTAAAAGATCTCCTACTGCTCGATGGATTGCTTATGGCTATTGCACCGCCTACAGCAAGGGTGTTGGGATTTACAGTGATAACTGTGGTGTTTTTCCAAGCAATATTATTGTTGTTTTTCACATTAAGAGCAATATTCAACCCTTCGGGAAGGGTCATAGGATCATCATTCGATTCAATCCGGGCCAGAAGACTAAAACTCCAAGGATTGGGATTGATGCCAACATAATCCTGGGGATTCGGCACTTCCCATTCAAACATAATAGTAGCATTTCCTCCCGGAGCTATGGGGGGAATAGTTTTACTTCCAAGTAAATCGCTCATTATTATGTGCGGAGGTGTAATAACTGGCCCCCCTTCCCAATATTCAGGCCATTTTAATAACGTATTGCCTTTGGCCCAATAAACCTTTAATTGATCATTGCCAGAGGAGGTACTGCATCCTTTATTGCTAACCCTCACATATACATAATTTTTGCCCGAGGTCTTATATACAGGATTTTGGTGCTGTTGATTTAGTATCCCATCATTTTGTTTCCTGACCCAAATATCTTGACTGTCCCAAAAAATTTCTGTATGAATATTAGGTTCTTGACCTATGTCAGTATCCATATCTCGAACATATAGATCTACCACTTTATGTGATGTTACAGGATTAAAAACCAACGAATCATTTGCAGTAATAGCTTCATGGACACGAATAGCTTGACCCGTAGTAAAGAAGCGACCACAAGTAGAATTTGAATATGCCATAATATTCCTATAATCGGACGTAGTTACACTATAGGGTGTACCCCCGCAATCCTTAAAAAATGGTGAGTTAGGATTGTTGATTCTGCTATCCGGTAGATATTTGCAATTTGGAACATCGCTATAGGCATCTATAAGTGCGGGATTATATCTTAAAAAATTTATTTCTGTTATCGTAAAACCATAATCAGCAAGAGCCTGTGCAATGGCTGAAGCATTAGGAAGTTCGTGGAAACCATTCTCCCTAAATGACATAGTTCTTCCCGCCCCCCAAGTACTTACTATACCGGCGTCAAGAACTGCATATGCGAAATGATTATTTTGCTCTCTTTGAAAATTCGGAACTGCATTGGTATCAATAACCCTATCCCCTTTATCTGATGCATTATATGATGGGTCGTGGACATTACGGGTCACTCTCTCACAATTTGCTGGATCAGGTCTTTCGTTACTATTGCCAAAAGTATGGATTAGGTTAAAACAATGGCCTATTTCATGGGAAAACGTTCTGCTATTTCCTCCAACTACCGCAGAAATTATGGCTACAGTTGTTTGGTTATAACCCGATTGTCCTGACCCTTGTGACAAAGAATGTGGGGCAAAAACATTAAATGCATTGTTAATAAAACGTCCTTTTGATTTTGCATAAGATCTAATTACGCCCAAACTGGAGCCGGTGTGATGCATCGTAGAGTTTATAGTATCCATCCCCACCAAATTAAAACAAATATTCATTGGTGCAAAATGATGGTTTAGCGAGTCTACACCCCGTTTCACTTTTTCGAGAGTAATTGGATAGCCTGGTTGGGTATAAGTGCCATCATTCTTATTTATTCTCCAAAAGAAAATATTAAATGTCCTGGAAGGGAAATTATTTAAATATCCAATATCTATTGATTTGCTGTAAATATTGGGGGGATCTGGAATGGCAGGAGAGGAAGTTGCGCAAAAATCATCGCTCTGGGAAAAACTATACGCGCTGATTAAGGAAAAAAAAACAGTAAAAATCCAAAGGTGTGGCATTTTTAACCCGCACAATAGATTTCTGTCTTCTGAAACAACGGTAATGGAGACAGCGGGTGGTGGCTTGTGGGCTTGTGGGCTTGTGGGCTTCTGGGCTTGTGGGCTTGTGGGCTTGTGGGCTTGTGGGCTTGTGGGCTTGTGGGCTTGTGGGCTTGTGGTTTCATAATTGGATATTTTTGAGGTTAATATATTGTTAAAGCTATAAAAAAAAATGAATTAAACAAAATAAAATGGTTTTTTTATCTTAATTCTTTTTAGTTGTTAGGACAATCTATCCCATTTTAAGAAGAAAATATAAATGCGCCCGATTGATTTTCGGAGCCCCAAAAAGATTTGCCAATTTCTTAAACAAATGAAAACGAGAAGGTTGTCAGGAAGAATTCAGAAAGGTATTTTTTTGCCCCAACCTAATTAAAAGTTATGCAATAAGTTACGGCCGGGTTAGACTGTTAAATCTATACAACACTTTAAGAATTCGTTGTTTTGAAAAAACATTTTGTATATTTGTTTTTTACAAACAACACAATGGGTTTATTATGGAGCGACTGCTTAAAATTTCAAAAAGACGATCGGAGTCGGTTTCTATGGAATTTCAGAGATACTTATCCACTGAAATTGATTGGGAGCAACGGCTGATCATTATTAGAGGTTCACGCGGAACGGGAAAGACAACGTTATTGCTTCAACAAATGCGTAAAACAAAGGATCAATCAGTCTATTTGAGCCTTGATGATTTTTATTTTGAAACAAATCGCTTTTTGCTTTTGGCGGAATCGCTTTATGGAAAAGGCTTTAAAAAAATTTTTCTCGATGAGGTCCATCAATATGAACATTGGTCGAAAGACCTAAAAAACCTGATTGATAATTATCCCGATCTTCAAATTATTGCAACAGGGTCTTCCATTTTGAAAATAGACCGAGGCCAAGCCGATCTGTCAAGACGGTCTAGCCTACACTATCTTTCTGGACTTTCCTTTCGCGAATTTTTGGCACTGGAAAATCAGGAATATTTTCCCATCTATCCGCTATCCGAAATCCTGGAAAACCATCTTGAAATAAGTCCACAAATCAACGATAGGATTAACATCTTGGATGCTTTCCAAAAGTATCTGAATTACGGATATTATCCATTTTTTTTAAACCAGAAAAAGGATTACCATCAAAAACTTCAACAAGTAATCCAATTAATTACCGAGATCGATATTCCCTCTGTGGAAAACATCAATTACACTACTGTACGAAGCATTCGAAAACTGCTGTACGTAATTAGCCAATCGGTGCCATTTACGCCAAATATCCAAAGTCTTTCAGAAAAGATTGGTGTCTCAAGAAATGCTATCCTCCGTGTTCTCGATCTATTAAACCGGGGAGGAGTCTTGAATCTATTGCGCAGTGGTAATCAGGGCGGTAGTTTTCTTCAGAAACCAGAAAAAATCTACTTGCAAAACCCAAATCTCAATTTCACCTTCGCAGCTAGCCAACCCAATAAGGGCACTCTAAGGGAAACTTTCTTTTTAAACCAATTGCAGACCAAACATCAAGTTACGTCGTCAAGATTTGGAGATTTTATGGTTGACAACCAATTTACTTTTGAAATAGGAGGAGCTACCAAGACCGGCAAGCAGATTCAAGGAGTTCCTTTGGCCTATATTGCTGCAGACGACATTGAAAATGGGGTAGGGAACAGAATCCCGCTATGGCTTTTCGGCTTCTTATATTGAATATAAAAAAGCATTGCCGATACGTAAAATCGTATGGCGATGTTGAGGTTGTTGGCTTTAAGAGAGGTTCTTTGACGTAGTAAAAATGACTTAGGACTATAGGACCCGCCACGGGGTCC
This sequence comes from Aequorivita sp. H23M31, assembly GCF_004022485.1. Taxonomy (GTDB): domain Bacteria; phylum Bacteroidota; class Bacteroidia; order Flavobacteriales; family Flavobacteriaceae; genus Aequorivita; species Aequorivita ciconiae. The sequence continues at coordinate 2,875,643 of NZ_CP034951.1, read as the reverse complement.
AGACTTAGGACATAGGGAAAAAGAATATTAGATTAGATATACTTTATTATGCCGAAACAGTCCTACGTCTTATGTCCTTTCGTCCTATGTCAGATTTGAACTGACTATTAAAATTGAAAGAGGCTGATACTATTTTCAGTCTCTTTTTTTTATGGGAAAAATACTGAAGCTGGTTACTCTTTGATAAACTTTACAATTTCTACCGTTCCGTTTCTATCAAAAAGTTTGAGAAAATAAATTCCGCTGGATAAATCTGAAACATTGATAGCAATCTGTTTTCCAGAAAATGAGGTTTGACCATTTAAAAGCCTGCCTTCCCAATTGAAGATTTGGATTTTTAAAACATCCAAATCCTTACTTGAAATTACAAACAATTTATCCTGTGACGGATTCGGATACACTGAAAAATTAGCTTGGGTATAATTTCCAATAGCCAAAGGAAAATTCCCATAGAAAGCTTTATCTCCATCAGGATTGGTTACCTCCAGTAGTTTGTCAGAACCATTAATAGTCATTACGTATGAAATAGGATTTTTCCCTATTAAATCGTAAGTAACGTAAATAGAGAAATGTCTATCCGTAAAATTCAATACTTCTTGGTCTCCACAGGTGGGGCCGAAAGCAAATACGTCTTCTATAGAAAATAGGTTCTCACCACTATATGTTATAACTCCAGTAAAACCAAATTGGCAATAATTATTACCTGCAGAAAATTGGTCAATGGTAAAAAACACCAATCCCTCCGCTTGGGAATTAGGAGGCAAATACTCTATATCATCAATTACCAGATTTTGCAAGTACCAATCATTTTCAAACAGTTGAGGGTCTTGGGCAAAGGAAATTGCGCCAAGGTGGAATACAAGTATGTATAGTATAGTTTTCATTATTTTAGATTTAGAGGGATTATTGTTTAGCTAGATTTTTAGAGGCAACAATTTCGCCGTCACAGACCAATGCTACGCGAGGCAATTTCAGCATAGGCTACCTCATCAGTTGAATTGAACGTACAGCTGAACCAAATACAATTTATAACCTTGACTCCAGGAATTTGTGAAACTCCCAAACCCTCGCTGCATTGCCATAATTATCCGCAGTAACCATTTTTGTGTTATAACCAATACTGGCCATGCCTCTGCCGTTATTTGTTTTGGCCGCAACCATACTGGCAAATCCGGTCCCGTGGTAAATTGAGCTATTCCCATCATTCAAATCCATCACAATCTGTCCTTGAAGGTCTTCGTGGCTTAAATCAAACTTGGTATCAACAACTCCCACAAGTATATTGGGATCGCCTTTGGTAATGGTCCATGCTAAAGGTGCTTTTATGAGCTCCATAGCTGTATTTGGCAAATTTTCATCGAGCATTTCGATATAATCGTTCGGATACGTGCTCCCCAACATAGGTTTTTCCAACATTATAATGTCTTTAACCTCGCTTCGAAGCATAAAATCCGTAAAAGCTTCATTCTCCTCTAATATTAATAGGTAAGTTCGTCGTAAAAGATCAGAAACGGCTCCTGGAAAGGCCTTGTCGAAATGATAGAGTTGTTTCGCATTTAAAAAATTGGAAAATGCACTATTATTTGAGGTAATTGTGATGGCACCATCATTCTTGGTAGTCTTTTGTATAGTTCCCAAATCATTGCCAGGTTTTATTTCTACATAATATTCCTGTTTATTTTGGGCTGTTAGGAAAACGGAGATAAAGACCATACCGACGCAAATACAGGCCTGGAGAATCTTGTGGTCTGGTGGGCTGGTGGGCTGGTGGGCTAGTGGGCTGGTGGGCTAGTGGGCTGGTGGGCTGGTGGGCTGGTGGGCTGGTGGGCTGGTGGGCTGGTGGGCTGGTGGGCTGGTGGGCTGGTGGGCTGGTGGGCTGGTGGGCTGGTGGGCTGGTGGGCTGGTGGTTTCATAAGTTCAACATTTTCGAAGTTAATATATTGTTAAAACTATGTAAAAAGAATGAGTAAAACAAAATAAATTGACTTTTTTATCTTAATTGTTTTGTTAGGACAATCTATCCCATTTTAAGAAGAAATATAAAATGTGACCGATTGCGCAAACTGTTGATCTAAAACAATGGTTGACAAATATGCTATAAAAAACGTTTTTGTGCATTTGTTTTTTACAAACAACAGAAATGAAATAAGACTATTGAATAACAAAAGGAGACTGAATATTAATTTTCAGCCTCCTTTTTATGAAAAAACAACTATAATTATTCCTTTACGATTTTCTGAACGGTTCTTTTTCTTTCGGAAGTAATTTCAGCAAAATACACTCCCGCTTTCAGGCTGTTCAAGTCCAATTGAAGGTTTGTAGCTTTTGAAAAAGTTTCCAAAACATTTCTTCCCAAAAGATCATAGACAACCACTTTTTCAATCTGGGTAGAACCTTCAACATTCAGCAATCCTGTAGTTGGGTTGGGATAAATTGAAAATTCGGATGCAAGGGCTTCTATTCCCAAATTCGTATTGACGCCAAAAATCGTTTGATAGGTACTTCCTCCAAAAGTAACCGTAACAGTATGTACGCCGTCCATGGAACTATTGTCAATAGGGAAATTCCATTGTGCCCACGCCGCAAAATAATCTGGCCATTCCGAAACAAAATTGTAATCATAAAGCACGCTTCCATCCGGTTTTTTTACATTGATGTGTGTGATATCCCCATTCTGGAGGTCCCGATAAAATATTCGAAAACGAACCAAATCTCCTGGCATAAAATTGAGCTCTTCATAGGTGACTTCTACTATTCCGCAGTCGGTATCATAATTATCCGTATTATGAGTTGACAGTGTCAATACCTCTGGCACAAAATACGCTGGCTGATCTATCCACCAACTTTCAGCATTTAAGGTATTACACGGTCCTTCATAAGGATCGATCCTATTGTTTCCGGAATCATAAACTTCAAAATGTAAGTGTGGAATATCGCTACTTCCCGAACTACCTGCGCGTCCAAGAAATTCTCCCGCAGCCACCGAATCTCCCACTCCCTTAGACGTGAGTGACCCCGATTTAAAATGCCAGTAATAGGTTTTCGAACCATCGGAATGTTCCAAAATAATCCCATTCCAATTATTGTTCCCATTGTTTTCGCAATTACGGTCAAAATTACCATCTCTCTTTGTTACAATTACTCCGGCAGCGGCCGCAACAATCTCCATTACATTCTCTTCCATCTTTTTCCAGGGATAGGGCCAAACTACATAGTCGGTCCCCCTATGATTATAATTGGAAAGATCGTACGTTCTCGCACCGCAGTTGTAATCCAATAACTGTCCGTTGTAAGCAGGATTATGATCTACCTGATTAAATAGCGAATAGTATCCATAATCTCCAAATCCATCCTTCGGACGAAAAGGCAAAACAAACAAGGGATGGCCACCTGTGCGATTTTGGAAGGCTTGCGGATTAGATTGTAAAATTGCCTGTTTATTAGTTTCAATTTCTTTCAGAATATCCAATCGTTCTTCTTCGCTTATACATTCGGTTTTAGGAATCGACATAGGATGAAAAGAAACTGGTTGAGGGTTAAATTTCTGCGCGATCATACATGAGGATGCACCCAGCAATAAATAAAGTAAAGACGTTTTCATAGAAATTAATTTTAAGGTTAAAAATCAAACATTACTACTTTAACGAACAGTTCGCAAAAGGTCATCATTGGAAGCAGAAAATGCACTTTACTGGATGACTTCCTACGAAATACTACTTTTTTGAATAACTTCCACTGCATCAAAATTTTTCTCTATTTTTGCCACAGCAAATCCAAAATATGCAATACAAAAGAATTCTTTTAAAACTATCGGGCGAAGCTTTAATGGGTAATCAGCAGTATGGTATTGATCCTCTTCGGCTTAAGGATTACGCTACGGAAATTAAACAAATTGTTGATAAAGGGGTGCAAGTTGCCATCGTAATTGGTGGCGGAAACATTTTCAGAGGTTTAGCCGGCGCTAGTAGCGGTATGGATCGTGTTCAGGGGGATAATATGGGTATGCTTGCCACAATTATAAACGGTTTGGCACTACAAAGCGCACTGGAAAATGAAGAGATACCCACACGGCTACAAACTGCTATAAACATTAATGAGGTTGCCGAGCCCTTCATACGTCGAAAAGCAATTCGGCACTTGGAAAAAGGACGGGTTGTTATTTTTGGAGGAGGAACGGGAAATCCTTATTTTACAACAGATTCCGCCGCGGTATTAAGAGCTATTGAGATAAGTGCGGATGTTATTTTGAAGGGAACCCGTGTTGATGGTATTTATACAAGCGATCCAGAAAAAGATAAACTTGCCACTAAATTCGATTTTATTAGTTTTGAGGATGTTCTTCAAAAAGGACTTAAGGTAATGGATACAACTGCCTTTACATTAAGTCAAGAAAATGAACTGCCAATAATAGTTTTTGACATGAACACGAAAGGCAATCTTTTAAAAGTGGTTTGTGGCGAAAATATTGGAACGAAAGTGAATTTGTAAAAAGAATTGCCACGAACCTGCCTGCCGGACGGGCAGGTGCACAAATAATTTTATTTACGATTAATATGTAGAATTATCTAATTAATAGATTTTGATAAATTAATTCACTAACAGTCGGTAGATTACACAGGTTGAATTTTATATCTAAAACCTTAACCAAAACCAGGTATTAACATTCGTGCATTCGTGGCTGAAAGAAACCAAAATTAATTTAAACGTTATGGAAGACGAAATAGATTTTATAATTGACAGTACGCGCGAAGCGATGAAGAATGCGCTTAAACATTTGGAAAAGCAATTTGCAAACATCCGTGCAGGCAAGGCCTCTCCTGCAATGGTTGGTAGTGTAATGGTCGATTATTACGGCAATCCAACTCCATTGAGCCAAGTAGCAAACGTCAGTACCCCGGACGGGATGACAATCAGCATCCAACCTTGGGAAAAAGCAATGATCTCTGAAATTGAACGGGGAATCCACCTTGCAAACTTAGGTTTCAATCCTATGAACAACGGAGAAAGTGTTATTATAAATGTTCCACCTTTGACAGAGGAACGTCGAAAAGATTTGGCCAAACAGTCTAAAGCGGCTGCCGAAGAAGCAAAAATTGGAGTCCGTAATGACCGTAAAAATGCCAACAACGAGCTAAAAAACTTGGAAATATCTGAAGATCTAAAAAAGAGCTTGGAAGAAGATATTCAGAAAATGACCGATGAACATATCAAGAAAATCGACGGTATTTTGGCAGTTAAAGAAAAAGAGATAATGACGGTCTAATAATTTAGGTTCGTTAAACTAATTAAAATACAGCGGCTTAGATGCCGCTTTATTTTTACTTTTAATTCCATTTTATTCACGTACCCTTATGGCAAAAATCCTCCTTCTTGTCTTCCTATTTGTTGGGTTTTTGGCCTATTCCCAAATCCCGGCAATACAGACAAAAAAGGATACTGTCTCCACCATAAAGGAAGAAAAAGCGCATCCGCTATCTACAGGTTACTTCCCAATTGGCTTTTTTGATATCGACCTAAAGACTTTGGTGAAATATAATCACCACGAGGGAGTCCGTTTAGGAGTGGGAGGCCTAACAAATGACAGGCTATTTGAAAAATATAAGTTTGGAGGCTATATAGCCTATGGATTTATTGATGCGGAAACGAAGTACAGCCTTAGTGCCAGTGCCCGAATTAATAAAGAAAAATTAACTTGGGTAAAAATGGCCTATACCAACGATATCAAAGAGATAGGCGCATTCGACTTTTTAACCGATGCAAGAGTATACTCTCTTTTTGAACCGAGATCGATAAATATTATACAGTTTTATAAATATGAAGAATGGTATGGTAATCTATCCAGTCAATTGTCGTCCAAACTGCTTTCGGAATTTCGTATTTCACATAGCCGAATTGAAAATATCGAAAATTATTACTTTATAGATGATGATAAGCTTTATGATAAATATAGACTTTCTGAAGCCTCCATTTCCTTTAGGTACAGTCCCAAAACAGCGTTTTTCACTAATGAAGATGGCACCAAGGAATATTTTGATGGTCTTCCCAAAATAAGTGCACAAATTACCCAAGGGATAAAAGGTATTGCCAAGGGCGATTTCACTTATACAAAATTCGGAATTAAGCTTGATTATTATATTAAACGCAAAAACCTTACCTCCACCAGTTTTATCTTGGAAGGTTTGCTTGCTACCGGAGACGTGCCATTGACACATCTATTCCATTCATATCCCAACCAACCCAACAAATTAGTCTGGACCGGTCGTTTTTCCGTAGCTGGGGTCCAAAGTTTTGAAACAATGTATTTTGGGGAGTTCTTTTCGGATAAATTGGCAATGATCCAGATAAAACACAATTTGCGACGTTTTAAATTTACGGAAAAGTGGAAGCCGGAACTAGCCATTACAACTCGTCATGCAATTGGTACTATGAGCAACCCTCAACAACATTTCGGAATTCCTTTTGACACCTTGGATCATCTTTACAATGAATCGGGATTGGAACTCAACAAAATTATTTTGGGATTCGGATTGAGTTTTGCATACCGCTATGGCTATTTCAATCTGCCAGGATTTGAAAGAAACATGTCCTTCAAATTTACTTTCAATCTTAAATTATAATTCGGCACTAGGAACATCTCTTCGTATAAATTCCCTTCTTTAATAAATCTTCTCCTTATCTAGAATCCGTAACTTTGCCGGGTCTAAAAAATATTACTTTGAGCAAACTTTTTAGTTTTGGTTTTTGGAATGTCGTCGCACGATTTATTTTGCGGAACCGCACGGGGATTCTGGTAGTTATCGCCATAATCACAGTATTACTTGCTTTGCAATGGAAGAATATGCGTTTCACTTATACAGAAGCTAATCTGTTGCCGGACGATCATCCCGTAAATCTTGAATACGATGAGTTTCTAAAACATTTTGGCGAAGAGGGAAACCTCATTGTCATGGGCGTAATGGACTCTACCATTTTCACACCCAAAAAATTTCAAGCTTGGGAACAATTATCAAAAGATATTGGGAAGTTCGACGAAGTAGAATTTACTCTCTCTGTAGGAAACCTCAAAACACTTCAAAAGAGAACGGATACAACAAGTTTCCAGTTGGTACCATTTATAAAAGATTCCATATTTACAAATGCGAGCCTAGAAGAATATAAGGATCACCTCTTTAACAGACTTCCTTTTTACGACGGACTTATTTATAGCCCTGATAAAAAATCCATTCGCTCTGCGGTTTATCTAAAAAAGGATATTGTAAACACTTCCCAAAGAAAAGATTTTGTAATTGATGACCTCATTCCATTGATCCAAAAATTTGAAAAGGAAACTGGAGTTAAGGTCCACACTTCGGGCATGCCTTATATACGAACCCTGAATTCACAAAATATTATTGATGAAATAGGCTTATTTATCGGGGGAGCACTGTTGGTGACTTCCTTGATATTCTTTTTCTTTTTTAGATCCTGGCGCGCCACTTTTATTTCAATGTGCACGGTAATGATAGGTGTAATGTGGGCCTTCGGGTTTTTAGGACTCATGCATTATGAAATTACTGTACTTACGGCCCTTATTCCTCCTTTAATAATCGTAATTGGAATTCCCAATTGTGTCTTTCTTATTAACAAATACCAACAAGAAATCCAGTTGCACGGTAATCAGGCCAAATCGCTACAAAGGGTTATTACGAAGGTGGGAAATGCAACTTTAATGACTAACCTTACCACAGCCTGCGGTTTCGCCACTTTCATCTTGATCAAAAGTGAATTATTGCGGGAATTTGGTATTGTAGCTTCCATAAACATAGTTGCCATCTTTTTGCTAAGCCTGCTTATCATTCCAATCATCTACAGCTATATGGCTGTGCCAAAATATAAGCACCTAAAACACCTCAATAAAAATTGGATCAACAAGTTTGTAAAATGGATTGAGCGTATGGTAAGAGACCGCCGCATGACTATCTATATTACGGCAGTAACCTTGCTTTGTGTAAGTATCATTGGGATTTACAACATCAAAATTTCCGGGAGCCTTATCGAGGACATGCCCAAAAACACAGATTTTTTTAAGGACATCCGTTTTTTCGAAAAGGAATATGAAGGGATTATGCCACTTGAAATAATGGTTGATACCAAGAAGAAGAAAGGTGTTATGAACCTTTCCACTCTAAAGCGGATGGATGAGCTTCAAGAACATATTAGTGAAATTCCCGAGTTTGCCAATCCTATTTCTGTGGTAAATCTCGTGAAGTACTCTAAACAAGCTTATTATAACGGTAATCCAGAGTATTTTCAACTCCCTAACAATCAAGAAAAGAATTTCATCCTTTCTTACGCCAAGAATAGCAATACCGAAACCAACCTATTGCAAAGTTATGTAGATACGACAGGTCAGTTTGCACGCATTACAACGTTTATGAAGGACACTGATCCTGATAGGTTTAAGCGAATTGAAGAAGACCTCAATAAGGAAATTGAAAAGGTTCTACCACCGGATCGCTATAATGTTTCAGTCACGGGAAAGGCTTTAGTTTTCCAGAAAGGCACGCATTATTTGGTCAACAATCTAATTCTCTCGCTCTCTTTAGCTATTTTATTGATTGCTACCATTATGGCGTGGATGTTCCGCAGTTTTAAAATGATTGTCATTTCTCTTATTCCAAACCTTTTACCTTTAATTATTACTGCTGGAGTTATGGGCTATGTTGGGGTCCCTATTAAACCTTCAACCATCTTGGTCTTTAGTATTGCCTTCGGAATTTCGGTGGACGATACCATTCACTTCTTGGCAAAATATAGACAGGAATTGGTAGCAAACCATTGGAAAATAAAGAAATCGGTTTTTGCAGCTCTACGCGAAAGTGCTATTAGCATGTTTTACACATCCATTGTACTGTTCTTTGGATTTTCGGTATTTACAATCTCGAGTTTTGGAGGTACCGTCGCTCTGGGAGCGTTGGTTTCCATTACCCTCCTTTTCGCAATGCTTGCCAATTTGCTACTGCTTCCTACACTATTGCTCTCATTGGAAAGAAGTATAGCCAATAAAGAAACTATGAGGAAACCAGCATTGGAAATCCTAACGAATGTTGAAGAGGATGATGAGAATAATTGAACTTCCAATTAAACTGATTTCAAATTTTCTCTCTTAAAGTTTATAAGAAATTACCGTTTCGAATCGAGAGCTTTTCACTTTTTTTGAATTTTTTTTAAAAGTATCTTTACACCCTCAAAATATTACGAATGTTAAGTAGAACCATAGACCAGTTGTTAAAAACCGAGCCCACTCATCACCAAGTAAAAGTGCGAGGCTGGGTGCGCTCCTTTAGAAGCAATAGATTTATCGCATTAAGTGATGGGTCTACAATCAAAACCTTGCAATGTGTAGTGGATTTTGAAAATTTTGATGATGAACTCCTTAGAAAAGTTTCTATTGGAGCCGCTGTGGAGGTCGTGGGAATGCTGGTTGAAAGTCAGGGGCAGGGACAAACCGTAGAGGTACAGGTTTCAAAGCTGACCGTTTTGGGAGAAGCTCACCCAGATGATGTTAAGCTGACAATTCTTTCTCCAAAAAGACACTCTCTTGAGACCCTTCGGGAACAGGCGCATTTACGTATCCGTACGAACACCTTTGGAGCCGTGATGCGCACACGTTCAAAACTGGCGTTTGCCATCAACGAATACTTCCATAAAAATGGATTTTTCTATATGCACTCTCCTATTATTACAGGAAGTGATGCTGAGGGTGCGGGTGAAATGTTTCGCGTTTCCGCCCTTGACCTCAAAAACATTCCTTTAGATGAAAACGGAAATGTAAACTATAAAGAGGATTTCTTCGGAAAAGAAACAAATCTTACCGTGAGTGGCCAATTGGAAGCAGAATCATATGCTATGGCACTCGGGAAAGTATATACTTTTGGTCCAACTTTTAGGGCCGAAAACTCAAATACCAGTAGGCACTTGGCGGAATTTTGGATGATTGAACCAGAGGTTGCCTTTAATGACTTAGATGCCAATATGGATTTGGCGGAGGATTTTATAAAATACGTTATAAAATTCGCCTTGGACAATTGTGACGACGATTTGGAGTTTCTAGAGAACCGTTTAATTGAAGAAGAAAAGAACAAACCCCAAGATCAGCGTAGTGAAATGAAACTTCGGGACAAACTTCGTTTTGTGTTGGAAAACAATTTCAAACGGGTAAGCTATACTGAAGCGATTGATATATTAAAAAATTCCGCTCCAAATAAGAAGAAAAAATTCAAATATATTATTGAAGAATGGGGTGCAGATCTGCAAAGTGAGCACGAGCGGTATTTAGTGGAAAAGCACTTTAAATCGCCAGTAATCCTTTTTGATTATCCAGCGACAATTAAGGCTTTTTATATGCGTCTAAATGACGATGGAAAAACCGTGCGCGCTATGGACGTGCTTTTTCCTGGAATAGGAGAAATTGTGGGTGGATCGCAGAGAGAAGAAAGATACGATGTACTTCTGGAAAAGATGCGCGCAATGAATATTGACGAAAAAGAGTTATATTGGTACTTAGATCTGCGAAAGTTTGGAACAGCCGTGCACAGTGGCTTCGGACTAGGTTTCGAGCGCTTAGTACAGTTTACAACGGGGATGGGGAACATTCGAGATGTTATCCCTTATCCAAGAACTCCCGGCAATGCCGATTTCTAATATTAAGCTTTCCTAAAGAAGAAAATAACTTTGATAGATGATAGTAAAAATAAGAACTTATCGTAGAAAGCAGTCGGATTAATTATCTTTATTGAAGTATCGATTATACTATGTTAAAACAGCAGTTAAATTTAAAACTCTCACAAAAATTATCTCCCCAACAAATCCAGTTGATGAAGATGATTCAACTTCCCTTGCAGGCTTTTGAACAACGGATTTCACAGGAAATGCAAGAAAATCCTGCTCTTGAAGGTGGGAAAGAGGAAGGTGAGGATTTTGGGAATGAATTTGACAATGATAGTTATGAAGAAGATTATGATGATGGCACTGAAGTAATCGAAACGGACATTAACGTAGATGACTATCTAAGTGATGACGAAATTCCAAGTTATAAACTTTCGGCGAACAACTATAGTGCAGATGATGAGGACCGTCAAATACCTTACGCTGCAGGAACTTCCTTTAACCAATATTTATTACAACAGCTCAATACCTACCGACTGGACGAGGATGAGGTGGAAATAGCCAAATTTCTTGTGGGCAGCGTAGATGAGAGTGGCTATATAAGAAGAGAGATCGAGGATATTGTTGATGATCTAGCTTTTACCCAAAATGTTTATACTTCAGAAGATAAAGTTGAAAAAGTACTGAAAATTGTTCAGGAATTGGATCCACCTGGCGTTGCCGCCCGCGACCTTCAAGAATGTTTGCTACTTCAATTAGAGCGAAAAGAACCTACTCCGTCAGTTACCTTGGCCATAGAAATTATGGAAACCGCTTTCGAACAATTCAGCAAAAAACATTATAAAAAACTTATCCAAAAATTTAATATTACAGAAGACCAACTCCGGGAAGCAATTCGCGAAATAGAAGGATTGAATCCAAAGCCGGGTGGAACTTATTCTGGCAATACTAGAATTGTTGAACACGTGATTCCCGATTTTGCCATCAAGATAATTGATGGCGAATTGGACCTAACCCTCAATGGGCGAAATGCGCCTGAACTCCATATTTCGCACGATTATACGAATATGCTGAAAGGCTACAAGGAGGCAAAGGATAAATCGAAGGAACAGAAAGAGGCGATAATGTTTATTAAACAAAAACTCGATGCGGCAAAATGGTTTATCGATGCCATAAAACAGCGGCAACAGACCTTGTTTGTAACAATGAACACCATTATGAATCACCAAAAGGAATATTTTTTAAGCGGTGATGAACGCAAACTAAAACCAATGATCCTAAAAGACATTGCAGACAAAATCAATATGGATGTCTCAACTGTCTCCCGTGTCGCAAACAGCAAGTACGTGGATACGCCTTATGGTACAAAACTGATAAAAGAATTTTTCAGCGAATCCATGAAAAATGAAATGGGTGAGGATGTTTCCACTCGGGAAATCAAAAAGATTCTTGAAATGACCATTGCGGAAGAGGATAAACGGAAACCCCTTACCGACGATAAACTTGCTAAGATTTTATTGGAAAAAGGATATCCAATAGCACGAAGAACCATCGCAAAATATAGGGAACAATTAGATGTTCCCGTGGCCAGGCTCAGAAAGGAAATCTGATGAAGTTATTTCTAAAACTCGGTTCAATCCTTTTTCATCCTTTACTAATTCCCATCATGGGAACGGCCATTTACTTCTATATAACCCCAAGATTTGTAGAGCAGGAAATGGTAATTACCAATCTTTTTGCACTTACTATTATTTCGGTAATAATACCAATAGTAGTGTTTTTTTTACTTCGCAGTCTGGGATTTGTAGAATCAATTTATTTAAAAGATGTAAAGGAACGCAAGTTTCCGTTAATGATCCAATGCGTTCTATTATTGCTTATCATCAAAATGGTCTTCAATCCCTATGATAGTCCAGAGCTGTACTTTTTCTTTATAGGAATCCTATTTTCCGCCTTTTCGGCCCTTATTATGGTATTGTTTAAGGTAAAGGTTAGTTTACATCAAATAGGTGTAGCTGGGATTCTGATGTTTTTGATCGGGCTTAGCGCGCATTTTAAAATAAACCTATTACCTGCCATAAGCTTCTTTTTTTTCGTAAATGGATGGGTCGCTTCCTCAAGATTGCAAGCGGATGCGCATACCTATCCGGAACTGAGCGTGGGATTGTTGCTGGGTGCGCTGCCCCAGTTTGTTTTATTTAATATGTGGCTATAGAATATAAAATATCAGCCCCACTTTTAGCGCCCTTAAGTCAATATTTTCTCCTTCTACCAAATAAGCATCTTTGAAGAATGGATTAAGACTATATGAGACAAAAAAGTTAAAGGTGCTATATCCAAAACTTAACGTAGCTGATAAACGTACAGGATTAAATTCAGGAATTTTGGTCTGGTTTACACCGTTTCCAGGTTGTCTAAAAGTGGCTTTGTACCAATAGGCATATCCAATTCTCGCACCGGCATAAATTCTCCAAAATTTATAATCTGTAGGTGTGGAAGTTCGCCATCTAAACTCAAAAGGCATTTCGACCATAGCCATTCCAAGACGGTTCTGGTCGTAGTTTACGCTCCCATCAAGAATTCTAAAGATCGATTCTCCATTAGAATCCTCTCCTATAAACAAATTTTGTCCAAACTGGTCGTATGCCAAACCGAAACCAACCGCTATTGCCAGATCGCGCTTTTTGTTAATAGGCATATCTCTTAGAAATCCACCGTGAACACCCCCTGTAAGACCTCTAGAATTTATTCCCGGAGGGGTATTCATAAGAAGATTATAGGTAACCCCAAAATAGAATTGATCATCTCGATACTTTAGATCGCCTTGGACATCATCGGTCAAAGTCCCAGAATCTTCTTGGGAAAACCCAATGAAAGGGAGTAAAAATAGAATCCAGAAATATCGCATTTTTTTGAAGCTGTCTGAATGTTAAAGATAGCGGTATTTTAAGAAATTAGAAATAAAAAAAGCGCCTTGTCCGTAAGTATTAAAGACAAGGCGCTCTTTTAAAAACTTAAATAGGTTATTGGTTTACCTCATTACCTGGAGTGGTAATATAGATAATCTTCAACATATTAAGATCACGTAATTGTTGTTTTATATCGGTAACCATACCTGTATTGGTCTTCTCATCAACTTTTAAGGCAACCATTACTTTGTCCTGTAACTCAGGTAATAATTTCTGACGAGCCTCGGTCAATGCAAATTTTAGGTTGCTTAGGTCCGTATATTTATCTCCGATTTGAATTTTTGGTTCAGATCCGTATTTCTCCTGATATCTTGCACTGGGCTTTCCCGCATAGATATAAACCGATCTATCTTTTTTCAATTTCTCGACCTGATCTGCCTTTGGCAAATTATTCTGGACCAACAAATTATCATCCCGCAATACTGTTACCACCATAAAAAAGAACAGTAGCATAAATACAATATCCGGAAGGGAAGCTGTAGAAATCGGAGGTAATCCGCCGTCTTTTTTCTTTGTAAACTTAGCCATTTATAAATATTTAAGATCCAGATTTTTTAGGTTCAGCCTCGGATAATTTCTGAGGAAATAATTTTTGAATAACCTCGAGTTTATCCTGCAAGGCATCTTTGTTTCCTTTGAAATTTCCTTCGTCAAGCGCCTTGGTCATTTCAGTAAACTTCCAGCCGTATAGTCTCTGCGATTCCCTATCTCTAAGATAGTTGTATGCAGCAACCAATTCATTTTGAACGGCAATATACATTTTGTATGAAGTAAGCCTATCATTCTGAACAGAGATAACCGCTTTATCTGGATTATCTGATGATTTCGCGCTGTGTTTATTCGGATTGTCAGGCATCCCTCCCTTACAATAATCGCAATATTCTGGAGAACCTTGAGGTGCCCCGCCATTGTCTAGAAAATTAATGGCAGCTTTTCGAAGGTCTTTAAGCTCCATAAGGTTCTCGTCAACCAAAAGCTGATCCTGTCTGTTTACGTTAACGATAAACAAGTTTTTTTCCTTAATTTTCGGAGGGTTTACAATTTCTTCTATTGGCGGCAATTGTCTCGCAATACCTTTGTCCTTCTCAATGGTAGTAGTTACCAAAAAAAAGATAAGCAACAGGAATGCGATGTCTGCCATAGACCCTGCGTTAACTTCAGGTGTTCCTCTTCTAGCCATAATTATCTGGTTATTTTCTTAAATCCGCTAAAGATCATAGATGCTATGGCCAAAACTGCCATTATATAGAATACATATAAACCTGTATCCACCCATTTAGAACCGCTCGCAGAAAGCGAAATATCGCGTGTTTGCATCGGAGTTCCATCTGCCAACAGATAGGAAATTAAAACAATCAACAGAAATGCTCCTACTGAAATTAAAGTGTTCTTAATGTTTCCTGAGAATATTCCCTTAATAACGAAATAGAGAACAAACAAAACAGTTATAGCAAATGTAATGTAAGCTACATATAGGAATCCGTTAAGACCGTAACCTGTAGCCGCTACCTCTTCGTCACCTTTCGCGATGATCATTGCAAGAAAAATAATTCCTGCAACACTAAGAAGCATTGCTACTATTTTTAATATTTTATGTAATGCCATCTTGTGGTGTGTTTAGAGTTTATTTTTGGTTTTGTAATCGAACAACATATCGATCAAAGTAATTGAAGCATCCTCCATACTATTTACTATACTATCAATCTTTGCAATAATGTAGTTGTAGAACACTTGAAGGATAATAGCCACGATCAAACCAAATACAGTTGTCAACAGTGCCACTTTAATACCTCCAGCTACCAATGATGGGTTCATATCTCCTGCAGCCTGAATTTTATCGAAGGCAATAATCATACCGATTACCGTACCCATAAACCCAAGCATTGGAGCCAAGGCGATAAACAGCGAAATCCAGGAAACGTTCTTTTCCAATTGGCCCATCTGCACCCCTCCGTAAGCAACAATTGCTTTTTCAGCAACGTCAACCCCTTCGTGGGCACGATCCAGTCCTTGGTAATAGATAGATGCTACAGGACCTTTTGTGTTCCTGCACACTTCCTTTGCAGCTTCAATACCGCCACTGTTAAGTGCATCTTCAACTCTTTGTGCCAATTTCTGAGTATTGGTTGTTGAAAGGTTTAGGTATATAATTCTTTCAATAGCAATCGCCAAACCAAGAATCAAACACAATAGTACGATTCCCATAAATCCAGGACCACCCTCGACAAATCGCTCTTTTAACTCTTGATGAAAACCTTTGTTGTCATCAGTTGCTGGAGCTGGTTCGTCCTGTATAAAGGTAACAGTAGCTGCTGTGAGCAAAACTTGTGAGCTTGTTGGCATTGTTTGCGCCGTTGCGGCATTTGCGTTGAACGAGCCTGCAAATACCATTGCGGCCACCGCCATAATAGAGAATAATTTTTTCATTGCTATCGACTTAAAGTTTGATTTTTAGTTAAGGGTTTAAAGATATAAAATAATTTAGTTAAACTACAAGAATATTAATCCACACTGCATCAAGCAGTACATCAACTTTCGAAAAATAAAATCTGAAATCGAAATCTGAATTTCTTCTAGGGTGCGATATAAACGCTTAAAAATAAAATTTGTTGCCAAAAAAAAACAATCTTATTCAATGCTTATGTCAAAATCCTAATCCAATTTCAACAAGAACCAAAAACCACTAAGACCCCAGCACGAAGTAAATATTCACGGTCGTGCCGCCAATCCAGATATCCCTAAAGAGTTTCCACGTTATATTGCTGGAGCAGTCACCAGCAATTTTACGCCCTTATCTTAAGGTTGGGCTGGAAGTATATCCGCCAGTCCGCTGTAATATTTCCATTATACAAAAATGTATTAGCAGAGAGGAAGGGATTCGAACCCTCGATACGCTTTTGGCGTATACACACTTTCCAGGCGTGCGCCTTCGACCACTCGGCCACCTCTCTATTAATTTCACCCTTGCAAATACTCGGGATCATTATCAGACATTATTTCAAATAATCTAAGAAAACGTCTTCATATTTCAGTAAGAAAACCACTTTCTCCAATCGAGTGCCAAATATCAAAAAAAAAAACCACCCATAAAATAATTTAGAGGGTTTATTTAGCTCATTTCTCCGCGAAGTGATGTTTCATATATGGTTTTGAAACTGGTAGTAGATAGATTTTGACCCAACAGGTACATTAACTTTGCCAAGGCGGCCTCAGTGGTACAATCTTTTCCGCTAATAACACCAATACTTTTGAGATCGGTACTTGTTTCGTAAATACCCATATTCACACTTCCTCCGGAACACTGGGTTACATTAACAACGGGAATACCCTTTTTGATGATAGCTTTAAGAGCATCGATAAACCATTTTACATTGGTAACATTTCCGGTTCCATAAGTCTCAATTATTAACCCTTTAAGATTTGGATAGGATAAAAGATGCTTTATCGAAGCTTCTTTCATCCCAGGAAACATTTTTATCAACAGAATATCCGTTTCAAGATTTTTATGGACAATCAATTTCTTTCGACGATTCGGTTTATAAAGTGCCTTTTCATTAACCACAAGATGAACCCCACTCATCACCAAATCGGGATAATTTAAGGAAGCAAAAGCTTCAAAATGTTCCGCGTTAATCTTGGTTGTACGATTTCCCCTATATAATCTGTATTCAAAATAAAGACATACTTCTGCTATTTTCGATTCTCCCTTTTCTTGAAGCGAGGCAATTTGGATTGAGGTAATAAGATTTTCTTTGGCGTCTGTACGCAAATCGCCTATAGGGAGTTGGGAGCCGGTAAAAACAACCGGTTTTCCAAGGTTTTCCAACATAAAACTTAAAGCGGAAGCAGTATAGGACATAGTGTCGCTGCCGTGAAGCACGACAAAACCATCCATTTTTTCGTAATTATCCTCAATAATTGTGGCAATTTCCACCCAATATTTTGGGTCCATATTAGAACTGTCGATTGGATGCTCAAAAGTGGTGGTGGTTATATTGCAGTCCAATAACTTAATTTCGGGTATATGGTTCAATAATTCATCAAAATTGAAATTGACAAGGGCGCCGGTATCAAAATCCTTAATCATCCCAATGGTGCCACCCGTATATATAAGGAGTATGTTAGGTTTTTTGGTCATTGTAATTATTTCTGAAAATTATATTCCGAAAACCATTTTTGAGTTCTCAGTGGTTATTCGCGCTATTTCTTCTGAGGATATACCATATATATTGGCAAGTTTTTCACATATATAGATAAGATAACTACTTTCGTTTCGTTTTCCACGAAAAGGTGCTGGTGCCAAATAAGGAGAATCGGTTTCCAATACAATATGCTCCAATGGAATCTGATTCAAAAATGTATCAATTTTTCCATTTTTAAAAGTCACTACTCCTCCTATTCCCAATTTCATATTATAAGAAATTGCTTTTTGGGCCTGCTCAAAAGTCCCCGTAAAGCAATGGAAGATCCCAAAAAGATTGTCATCCTTTTCTGTTTCCAAAACCTCGAATATTTCATTGAAAGCATCCCGACAATGAATAACTATGGGCAAATTGTATTTCTTGGCCAATTGAATCTGCCTTTTAAAAGCTATTTTTTGTATTTCCAAAGTGGAGGAATCCCAATATAAATCTATTCCAATTTCTCCAACGGCGATAAATTCTCTTTCTCGGAAAAAGCTCTCTACGAGTGCAAGTTCTTCTAAATAATTCTCTTTTACGGAAGTGGGATGCAGGCCCATCATTAAAAACACATAATCTGGATAAGCTCTTTCTAAAGAAAACATTCCTTCAACATAACTGGAATCAATGGCGGGAATAAAAAAACGCTTTACCCCTTTATCCAAGGCGCGTTGCATCATTTGAGATCGATCCTCGTTAAATGCTTCACTGTATAAGTGGGTGTGGGTGTCTGTCAACATAGAGGCAAAGCTACCGATTTTGTTTGCTATCTTTACTCAAAAAAGTTGATGCAATTACGTAAATTTATTGAAGCCCACGGGTTTTATCGTATTCCTCTTAAAAAACTTATCACTGGACATTATTTATTTTCTGCAAAAATAAACGGAGTAATAGGAAACTTCATTCTTGATACTGGCGCCTCTACTAGCTGTATTGGTTTTAACGAAAGCTCCCATTTTTCACTTATTAGCGAGGACAGTATTATAAAAGCTGCCGGAGCAGGGGCGATCAATATGGATACCATGATTTCCTTAAAAAATACATTTGCTATAGAAAACTGGACAACAAAGGATATGGATTTTGTGCTATTCGATCTTTCTCACGTGAATGAAGCATTGACCCAAGCTAACGAAAAACCCGTTCACGGAATTATTGGTGCCGACTTTTTAAAGCACCATCGCGCAGTTATTGATTATGGGAGAAATTGCTTTTACGTGAAATAGGTTTAAGGCTTAATAAGGTTTTTTCAATAATTTAAAGTATTTTTAACTCAGACTTCAAACAAAACAAGCCAACTTGAAGAAGCTAGTCCCTCTACTCCTCATTCTCTTCCTATATCCGCGCATGGGAGCTTGCCAGGACTTGGCACAATATGAAGATATTATCAAAACCACCAATGACAGGGGCCTAAAAATGGCCGCTCTTGACAGTCTATTAATTAGAACATTCTCGACAAACCCTAAATTATTTATACAATATAGTCTGCAATATATTGAACTTGCCGAGTCCATGGGTAATATTGAAGCTGCAGCGCGCAAGGCTATGAATCTTCAGCGGCCGTTGTCCAATTATTCCAGTAATCCCACCGAAGCCGTAAATATTATTGACAATGTACTTGATAAAAAGGATCGAATTAAAGATAGTCTTTTGCTTGGAGGGTTATATCTAAAACGGGGAAGAGCAATGGCCAAAATAAACCTCGAAAGGGCGATTGAGGACTATGGCATTGCCTTACAAAATTTTGCTCAGCACGACACCTTAAATAAAGCAGATGTATATCTATTTAGAGGACAAGCTTATTCCAGCATGGGAAAATTCGTAGAAGCTAGTGAGAATTTAACCCAGGCTTATACTCTTTACGAAGATAAAGGCGAATATGCCTATATGGTGTATGCCCAACAAGGGATTATCAACATGTTTAGCATGAATGGCTTTTTTGACAAGGCAAAAAAAGAAAGAGATATGCTCATTGAGAAAATGAAGTCGCTTAATCTTGACACCTTTCTTGCCGGCGAATATTACAACCAAGCCATCGATTATAAAAAGATGGGCAAAAGAGAACTTGAGTACGAATCCTTGCTAAAAGCTGAAAAACTTTATGACGAAAACCCCTCGAACAAGTCAACTTTTATTGGTATCCATTCTATGCTTATTGTATATTATTGCGAAGACGGGGATTTTGATGAAGCTAAAAAACACCTGGATTTTCTAGAAGCTTTGGAATATAATTTCAGTGGGGATACCCCATCAGAGATCAATTATTTGGGCGGAAAGGCAGAATACCTTAAGGCCATTGGTCAATTTGAAGCTGCCCTCCATTTGGCACAGAAAAAACTCCGGTTGGCAGAACAACTTGGGATTGAAGACGAGATAATGGCCACGCATAACTTACTTGCCGAAATTTATCTACTTGTTAAAGAACCCTATAAAAGTATTGAAAGTACTCGCGCGGCTGTGGCTATAAAAGATGCCATTTACAATAAAAGTACTGCCAATGCCCTTGTTTACTATCAAACCTTATATGATATAGAGAAGCAGGGTAAAAAAATTATCGAAAAGACCACAAGTATCCGTCTCTTGGAAAAAGATAATGAAGTGTTCAAGAAAGCTATACTCTTCGGAGGGATTGCAATTCTTTTATTCTTCGGGGTGGTATTGCTATATCGCAATCAAATACATTTAAAAAGCCATAAATTACTTCAGGAAAAGTTCAGTCAGGAATTACTTGTTTACCAAGAAAACGAAAGACGAAGGATTTCAAAAGATCTACACGACGGAATTGGCCAACAGCTTTTGGTCCTCAAAAACAGATTGATGGGCGATGGGGATAATGTGGCAAAGGAGATGGTTGACCAAACAATTGAAGAAGTCCGGGGTATATCCCGAGATTTATATCCTTTCCAACTCCAGGAAATGGGAATAACAAAAGCAATAGAATATACGGTTGACCAGATTGATGAAAATACATCATTATTTATTTCTACCGAAATGGACAATATCGATAATGTGTTTTCAAAAGATGATGAGGTAAATATTTATAGAATTATTCAGGAGAGCTTAAGCAATATTGTAAAACACGCCCGCGCAGGAGCTGGAAAGGTTTCCGTAAAAAAACACCCGGACGCCATAATTATTTCAATTAAAGACAATGGCCAAGGTTTTGACTTTAATGATAAGTATAAAGATCCTAAATCTCTAGGCCTTAAGACCCTACTCGAACGGACCAAGGTTTTAAAGGGCCAAATGAAGGTTACTTCCAAAAAAGATATGGGAACTTTAATTGAATTTCAATTTCCAATTTTAGCCGTATGATCAATCCATCCATCATTATAGCCGACGATCATCCACTTCTATTAAAAGGGCTGAGCGACTTTCTTATTGAAAAAGGATACAATTTAATGGGAAGCGGGAAGGACGGGCGTGAAGCATATAACTTGATAATCCAAGAGCAACCTGATATCGCTATTTTGGATATCCAGATGCCCTTGATGTCCGGAATTGAAATAGCACAAAAATGCCGAAACCAGAAGTGCCACACAAAAATTGTATTGATAACCCTTCACAAGGAAAAGGAATTGTATCAAAAAGCCAAGGAACTAAATATCTTCGGATATATTTTGAAAGAATTTGCTCTTGAGGAAATTGAAACCTGCATACAGACCGTAAAAAATGGAAAACCATTCTTTAGCGCAAAACTTAAGGAACTGATTGGGGTAATTTCTACCGAAGACAGCGAACTTGATAAACTAACCCCATCGGAAAAGAAAATTCTAAAGCTGATTGCGCAAGACCAAACTAATAAGGAAATTGCTTCGCGCCTTTTCATCTCCCACAGAACCGTAGAGAAACACCGATCGAATATTATAACCAAACTCGATCTTGAACCCAAGACCAATAGTCTTCTTATCTGGGCAAAGGAGAATCAAAATAAGCTCACTTAAAAAATAATTGAGGATTTTAAGATAATAATTGAAAATTACGTGTGAACACGTATTTCGAGCGTTGATTAAACATTGCATCTTTACATCACGATAAATTCTATTTCTCAATACAATTTTAGAACGAATTATCTAACTAACCAAAGTGAATTATCTAACTAACCAAAAAAATCCGGTCTTTCAAGGCCGGATTTTTATTTTATTATCTAAGGAGATTTTATAACTCCAATGCGCGGATAACGTTACTCTCCATTAACAATTCCTCTGGATTTTCTAGAGCCTCTTTTACGGCTACCAAAAATCCTACAGATTCCTTTCCATCAATTATTCTATGGTCGTATGAAAGTGCCACGTACATAATAGGAGCAACTACAATTCCCCCATCTCGTACTATAGGTCTTTCAACAATATTATGCATCCCCAAAATTGCGGATTGTGGCGGATTGATAATTGGGGTAGAAAGCATACTTCCAAAAACTCCACCGTTAGAAATTGTAAATGTACCTCCTGTCATTTCATCAACGGTTATTTGTCCATCACGTGCACGAAGGGCAAGTCTTTTCACTTCTTCCTCAACACCTCTGAAACTAAGATTTTCAGCATTTCTGATTACGGGAACCATCAATCCTTTAGGACCAGAAACAGCAATCGATATATCCTTGAAGTCGTAAGTAATCATATAATCTCCATCGATCATTGAATTTACATCTGGATATATTTCAAGCGCACGAACCACGGCAAGTGTAAAAAATGACATGAATCCAAGACCGACACCGTGTTTATCCTTAAACTGATCTTTGTATTTTTTTCTCAATTCAAAAATAGGAGTCATATCCACCTCGTTGAATGTAGTAAGCATCGCGGTTTCATTCTTTGCAGAAACCAAACGCTCGGCTACTTTTCTACGAAGCATTGATAGTTTCTTTCTCTCACTACCTCTACTTCCTGAACCTGGAGTTCCCATTGAGGGCACGGCAGACACCGCATCCTGTTTAGTAATGCGACCATCGCGGCCACTTCCCTTTACATCTTTTGCCGGAATAGATCTTTCATCCAAGATTTTCTTGGCGGCAGGAGAAGCACTTCCTGTAGCATAAGTTTTGGCCTCTTTAGCCTCAGCTTGGGCTACCGGTTTTGAGTCTGCTTTTGGTTTGTCTTCCGATTTTTTCGTTTCCTCCTTTTTAACCTTTTCTTTTTTATCCTCTTCTTTCTTGCCCTCCTTTTTATCTGAGGACTTTTCGTCGCCACCGGGCTTTTGCGCATCGGTATCTATCAAACAAACAACCTCACCCACCGCAACCGTATCGCCTTCCTCAGCTTTTAAGGTAATGATCCCGCTTGCCTCGGCTGGAAGCTCTAAAGTAGCTTTGTCACTATCTATTTCGGCAATGGCCTGATCCTTTTCAACATAATCGCCATCTGAAACTAACCACGATGCTATTTCTACTTCGGTAATTGATTCTCCCGGAGATGGGACTTTCATTTCTAATGCCATAATATTTATTTAATTTAACCTCAATGACCTAAAACACTGAAGCTGATTTTACCTATTTTTTTACTTTTTATTTATATCCCTATTCTCTGTCTCGACGTTTGCTCCTTTTCATTTTTGTCCTTCTTAATCAAATACTTCAAGGCATCGTAAACATTCGTAAATTGTTGATCATACCTTTGTTCCAGTTCTGAAAGTTTTTAACTTAAATCTTTATGTGAAAGTGCAAACTTTCAAATCATCACAAAGGCTCTCATTGTTGAAATATTCACAATAATGGCTGTTTTGTTTCTCAGTACTCCCGAGAGCACTGCCATACCTTGCTATGTTAAGACGAGGGCATATATCTCGTTCTACTGTGATCACTTGCTATTTCAGATTGTTATCTCAATTCTTCAAATTCCCTTTAGAAATTTGAAACATAAAATCTTAAGGGAAACGTTCCATATTCCTTCATACTGCTTGTTTCAAAACTCTGGTTTCCACACCATAAATTTAAGCAAGATCAAAATCGAACATCACATTTTCGCTTCGGATTTCATGAATTCTATTTTCGATGGCCTATAATTTCATTTGACGGTATTACCCTCTAAAATTAAGAAATAGGTCCAAGAAAAACTATTCCATATCCTTATCAAAAACACTTTCAATTACTTTTACGTGCCGTGCTTTAAAACGAACGCTACTTCCCGCTGCGGGAGCGGCATACATCTTTCTGCTACACACTCTAAAGTTTCTCGCTTCATCAAAATGCATCAGCATATGTGAATAGGCTCCCATGTTCTTCGGTTCTTCTTGGGCCCATACAATATCATCCGCATTTTTATATTTCTTTATTATTGCTCTAATCTCATCCTTGGGAAGTGGGAATAATTGTTCTAGCCGTACCAAAGCCACATCATCTCTCTCCAGTTCTTCTCTTTTCTCCAGAAGATCGTAATAAAATTTCCCGGTAACAAAAACGAGAGTTTTTATTTTTTTCACTTTTGCTTCTTCATCATCTATCAACATTTGGAAACTTCCCTTGGCCATTTCCTCTTTTGTAGAAACAACTTTTGGATGGCGAAGAAGACTTTTAGGTGTAAAGACTATTAACGGTTTTCGATAATCAGTCTTCATTTGTCTTCTAAGCAAATGGAAAAGGTTGGCCGGCGTAGTTACATCTGCCACAAACATGTTATCTGTTGCGCACAACTGAAGATAACGCTCCATTCTTCCTGATGAGTGCTCGGCGCCTTGACCTTCATAGCCGTGGGGCAAAAGCATAACCAAACCGTTCTGAAGCTTCCACTTATCTTCCGCAGCCGAGATATATTGATCGATCATTATTTGCGCTCCATTGCTGAAATCTCCAAATTGAGCTTCCCAAATTGTCAAACTTCTTGGACTCGCCATAGCATATCCATAATCAAAACCAACAACCCCATATTCCGAAAGTAGGGAATTATATATGTAAAATTTGCCTTGATCACCCTTTAGGTCATTCAGTAAACAAACTTCTTCTTCACTATCCTCAACCGTAAGTATGGCATGTCTATGTGAAAATGTTCCCCGCTCCACATCTTGCCCGCTCATCCGTACGTCGTGTCCCTCTTTTAAAAGACTTCCGTATGCGAGCAACTCGCCCATAGCCCAGTCGAGCTTATTCTCCTCGAAATACATAGTATGCCTAGCCTCAATAAGTCTTTCAATCTTTTTCAAAAACTTCTTGTTCTCCGGCAACTTGGTGATTACCTCTGCAATGTCATCGAGTTTCTTAAGATCGAAAGTAGTATCAACCGTTTCGAGCATTTTATCTCTTCGGGCATAGTCAAAGCCTTGCCACTCATCCTGCATAAAGGGAGTGATGGTAGTCTTATCTTCTTTACGGGAATCCTCTAGATTTTCTTCTAATTTATCCCTGTATTCCTGTTCCATTTTTTCCACATCCTCCTTTTCGATAACCCCTTGGGCAATCAACTTTTCGGAATAGATAACACTCGGATTTTTGTGTTTAGCTATGGCTTTATATAGTTTTGGCTGGGTAAATCGAGGTTCATCCCCTTCATTATGTCCATATTTACGATAACCCAACAAATCGATAAACACGTCTCGACCAAACTCCATTCGGAAATCCAATGCGAACAAAGTTGCGTGTACTACTGCTTCTACGTCGTCGGCATTAACATGCAATATGGGCGAAAAGGTAACTTTTCCAATATCGGTACAATATAATGACGAGCGCGCATCGAGATAATTTGTGGTAAACCCTACCTGATTGTTAATTACTATATGTATGGTCCCTTGGGTTTTGTAACCATCCAATTGTGCCATTTGGACTATTTCGTAAACGATGCCTTGACCGGCGATGGCAGAGTCCCCGTGAACGATGATTGGTAAAACCTTATTTGGGTGTTCTTTGTGATGATCATCCTGTTTTGCTCGGGCAATTCCTTGTACTACTGCACCTACAGTCTCAAGGTGAGAGGGGTTAGGCGCAATATTCAAGTTGATTTCCTTACCGGATGGTGTTTTTCTTTTTGAAGTCCAACCAAGGTGATATTTTACGTCACCATCAAAAATGACCTGTTCATAATCCTTACCGTCAAATTCGCTGAAAATATCTTTAGAACTTTTCCCAAAAATATTGGTAAGGGTACTCAAGCGACCTCTATGGGCCATACCCATTACAAACTCCTCAACACCCTTTTCCGCTGCGTTCTCGATTAGAGTATCGAGTGCAGGTATTAAACTTTCTCCACCTTCTAAAGAAAATCGCTTTTGTCCTACATACTTAGTATGAAGAAAATGCTCAAAAACAACAGCCTCATTAAGTTTTTTAAGAATATGCTTTTTGTGTTCAGACGAAAAATCAGGTTGATTATCGTTGGCATTTAATTTATTTTGAATCCAATCAATTTCCTTTGGATTTCTGATGAACATATATTCAATTCCAATAGAATCGCAATAAATTTTATCAAGATGTTTGACAATATCCTCAAGAGTAGCTTCACCAAGCCCAATTATTTCACCGGCCTTAAACTTCTCCTTTAAATCGTGCTGTGAAAGCCCAAAATTTTCGATCGCCAGAGTAGGACTATATTGTCTACGTTCACGAACGGGATTTGTTTTGGTAAATAAATGACCTCGTGTGCGATACCCATCAATCAACCTAACTACCTGAAATTCCTTTACCACATCCGCACAAAGGGCTCCCACGTCAACATTGGTCTGCTCTTGAACAAAAATAGGTGCAGATTCCGGAGCGTCAAAAAAGTCGCGGTTATTGGGTTCAGAACCAAAATCAAAACCTTGGAAAAAAGCTCTCCAACTGGGTTCGATGCTGTCTGGGTATTGTAAATATTTTTCGTAAAGTTCAGCGATATAAGAAGGATGTACCGCGTTTAGGAATGAGAATTTATCCATGATAAATATACAAAAAGGACTTATTTATTTAAACGGTACAAAAGTACAATAAATACCTTAATTAGTGGGATTGAAAACATATATTTATAAATTACAATCGCTTAAAAATCTACAATGAAAAAGATGAAATTCAGACATATCCGCAATTTTTTAATTGCAACTATTTTTTTGATATCCTTCTATAATGTTAGTGGACAAGACTTCAATTCGCACGTAAGGTATGGAGGAGGAATTGGCCTCAGTTTTGGCAATGGAACGTTTAGCGGTTCCCTTTCTCCCAGTGCAATATATCAGTTTGATAAAAGCTTTGCGTTGGGAGTTGGTTTAAATGTGGGATATAATAGCTGGAAAAACCATTATTCCTCCACCGTGCTTGGAGGAAGCCTGATTGGACTTTATAATGTAATTCCGGAAATCCAGCTTTCGGCAGAATTGGAGGAACTCCATGTAAGTAGAAAATACGAGTACGATGGAGGCAATTTTAGGGAAGATTTCTGGTACCCAGCATTATATTTAGGTGCAGGATTTCGCACTGGCAATTTTACGATGGGCATAAGATATGATGTTCTCTATGACAGGGATAAAAGTATTTATGCCGAACCTTATGCACCTTTTGTAAGGATTTATTTCTAAACATCGCGCTGCATTAAATTTTCGCCAAACTTTCGGAGAAGTTCCTTTTTATCTTCGGGAATATTCACTTTGTCCAATAAAGCATAAGCTTTCTTACTGAACTTTTCAATTTCCATTCGGGAAGCTTCATCGGCCTTAGAATCCCTAAAGATTTTGGTGACCGTGTCGATCTTGCCTTTTGGTTCTACTGGATTTATGGTGAAAAGATGCGCGAGTTCTTTCGTCTGTGCTTTCGATCCTTTCTTTTCCGCTATAAGGTATAAAAACGTCTTTTTGTTTGCGATGATGTCCCCTCCTACCTGTTTTCCAAAAGTTTCTGGATTTCCAAAGACATCGAGATAATCATCCTGAAGCTGAAAAGCAATTCCGAGATTTTTCCCAAATTGGTACATTATTTCCTTATCCTCCTCTGAAGCATCCGCCACAATCGCGCCCATTTTCATGGCTGCTCCCAACAATACGGCAGTTTTCTGCTCAATCATTTGAATGTATTCTACCACCTGCACATCTTCCCTGGTTTCAAAATCCATATCGAATTGTTGTCCTTCGCAAACCTGCAATGCGGTTTCGCTAAAAAGCTTAGCTAATTCTTGGAAAATCCGAGGTTCGTAATCCTCAAAATATCTATATGCCAATATCAACATCGCATCCCCAGATAAGATTGCCGTATTGACATCCCACTTTTCGTGAACTGAAGTTTTCCCTCTTCGTAAGGGTGCTTGGTCCATGATATCGTCATGCATCAACGAAAAATTATGAAACAGTTCAACGGCCAGAGCAGCGGGAATTGCCTTTTTAAATTCGGTCCCAAAGAACTCACATACCATTAGCGTAAGAGCTGGTCTGATCCGCTTACCTCCCAAGGATAAAATATATTGTATAGGCTCATAAAGTTGTTTGGGCTCTTTTTTTGACACTGCTGAGCGAAGCCGAACTGTAAGAGCCTCATTATATTTATTCAAAACCTCCATTTCAAAATTTTTTGGCTAAAGTAAAACAAGCCCTACAAATGCACACATTTTAAAGAGTCAAATATTAAAATGAGTTAAGCTCATGTTAAATTTGATAAACCATGGAAACTATTTTTGTTCCGATAGTTTCCGCAGCGTATCTTCGCGGTCCAATATGAAAACGAAAATTATACAGAAAGCCACGAGCCTTTTCTTAAAACTGGGTTTTAAAAGTGTAACTATGGACGATATTGCAGATGAATTGGCAATCTCGAAAAAAACGATTTACATCCATTTCAAAAACAAAACGGCTCTTGTAAAGCAATGTACCTTCTCAATTTTGGACCGTATAACAAATGGGATTGATAAGATTTGTTCGCTCGATAAAAACCCGATCGATGAACTCTTTGAAATCAAGAAGTTCATAATGGATGAACTTCGTAACGAGGAATCTTCTCCGCAATATCAACTTGAAAAATATTATCCTGAAATAAGCAAATCGTTGCGCCAAAATCAGTTTGACGTAATGATGAAATGCACAAAAAGAAACATTGTAAGAGGAATAGCTATGGGCTTATACCGGAAAAATCTGGATCCTGAATTTATCGCCCGCGTCTATTTTGTGGGAATTACGGGTATTAGGGACCAAAACCTTTTTCCGAACCAACAGTTTTCCACCACTTATATCGCCGATGAATACCTTGAATATCATTTACGCGGGATTGTAACACCACAAGGCTTATTGAGTCTAAACAGATTTATTAAAGAAAACCAAACCGATGATGAATAGAATTTTGATTTTCAGCTTTCTACTTATTTCTACCTGCTGTTTTTCCCAAGAAAGACAGTCTTATAGCTTTAGTCTAGAAGAGGCAATTAATTTCGCTCTCGATAGTAACTATACCTCGATAAACGCACGTCGTGATATTGCCAAAGCCATAAAACAAAAATGGGAAACCACTGCCTCTGGACTCCCTCAAATTGACGGAAATATAAGTTACAATAATAATTTAAAACAGCCTGTAACTCTTATTCCGGCAGAGTTTGGTGGCGGTGAATCAGGAACATATATCCCTCTAAAATTCGGAACCAAACAGAGTGCGAATGCCGTCGCAACTTTAAACCAATTAATATTCGACGGTAGTTATCTAGTTGGACTCAAAGCGGCAAAAACATTTTTGAATTATTCTGAAAATGCCAATGAGAAAACTCGTTTGGAAGTAAGAAAGGGGGTAATCAATTCATACGGAAGTGTGCTCCTCGCCGAAGAACTTGTTGGAATCTTTGAAAAGAATAAGACCAATCTTGATAAAAACCTAAAAGAGACAAGAGCTATTTTTGAGAATGGACTAACCGAAGAAGAAAGTGTAGAGCAATTGGAAATAACACTTCTCGATGTAGAAACAGAGTTAAGTAATGCTCGCAGAAGTTACGCTATAGCGAAGCAAATGCTCAATCTTTCTTTAGGCATAGGTGTTGAGATTCCTGTTACCTTAACCGATGATCTTGACGAATTGGCCAGGCAAAATGTTAGCCTTGCCTTAATGGATGCATCGCTTTCACTTGATGATAACGTAGATTACAAAATAGCAAACAATTTGGTCAGCCAGCGATTTTTGGAAATGCAACTGGAAAAAAGCAAAGCTCTTCCTAGTCTTTCGGCTTTTGTAAACTATGGAACCTCCGCCAATAGTGAAACTTTCAGTTTCTTCAATGGAGACCAAAAATGGTATCAATCCTCAATTTTCGGAGTTAGTATGCACATACCAATTTTTAGTAGTGGCATGCGGAGTGCATCCACTCAACGCCATAAAATAGCTTTGGATCAGGCAAAGACGGATTTGGAACAAACTAAGGAGCAGATAAGATTGAACTTGACTTCTGCACGAAGCAACTATCAATTCGCAATCGACAATCTAGAGAATTCAAAGAAAAACCTACAATTGGCAGAGCGGATTGAAATTAAAAACCAGGTAAAGTTTACGGAGGGGCTATCCAGCAGTTTCGACCTGCGCCAGGCGCAAACGCAGCTATATACCGCACAGCAAATGTATTTTCGCGCAATGCTTAATGTGATTAACGAAAAGGCCAATCTGGAAACCGTCCTTAATATTCCGGAGTTGCGAATTGACCATAAAAATATTGATTAAATAAGTTGAGGGTTTGGTGTTTAGCGTTTTGGGGCGTAAAGGCCAGTAAATGGTTGGGGAAATGAGAAAACTGTCTTAAGAGTTGAACTTCAACTAAAGTGATAATAATGAAAATAACAATGCACAAAATTTAAGAAAACATTCAATAAATAAATTTTTTCCTCAAAGCCTGTTATTTGGCTCTGATAAATAAATGAGATATTTTAAATTAATTCGAATTTCTAAACTAATCGACTCATAACCCATCGACTTCAAAAATAACCACTAATGAAAAAAATAATCCTACTCCTAATAACCGTCGTTGCACTCGCCTCTTGTGGTAATGACAACAAATCGGTGGATGCTGTAATAGATTCGGGAAATATTTCGGATATAAAAGCAAAACGTACGGAACTCAACCAAAAGCAACGTGATTTGAAAAGTGACTTAGATAAACTTAATGCCTATATCGATTCCCACGAAAAAGAAGAACGTCCAGTACTAATTACCGCTGAAATTGTTAGGGATACCATCTTTAAACATTATGTCGAGGTCCAGGGAAATGTGGAAACGGACCAAAACATTGTACTGAATGCCGAATATTCTGGTATTCTCACTGATATCTATGTAAAGGAAGGCCAGAAAGTTATAAAAGGACAGCGACTTGCCAAAATTGACGACGGTGGACTTTCAAGCCAAGTGGCACAACAGGAAGCTCAAATGGCTTTGGCTAAAACAACTTTTGAGCGGCAGGAACGTCTTTGGGACCAAAAGATTGGTTCCGAGATTCAATATCTCCAAGCAAAGACCAACTATGAAGCCGCAAAAAATGCCAATCGACAATTGCAGTCCCAATTGTCTAAAACTGTAATCACAGCTCCTTTTAGCGGTTTTGTGGACAATGTAATTTCAGATCCAGGTCAAGTAGTCGTGCCTGGACAAACGCCAATTATCAGATTGGTAAACCTGAACAATATGTATGTGAAAGCCTCAATTCCTGAAACTTATTTAAAGAACATTCATGATGGTACACAGGTAATAGTCAATTTAGCTTCAATTAATGAAGAGTTCACAGGAACTGTAAAACAGGTAGGTAAATACATTAATCCCAACAATCGTAGTTTTGAGATCAAAGTGGAGATTCCGAATAAGGATGGCTTAGTAAAACCAAATATGATTGCCACCGTAAAGGTTAATGACTATGAATCTCAAAAATCCATTACCGTTCCCGAGAACATTCTTCAGGAAAATTCTGCTGGTGAAACAATCGCATACCTTTATAAACCGATAAACGATTCCATTGGAGAAGCAAAACGCATATTTATCGAGACGGGATTATCGTATTCCAACCACACCGAGGTAAAATCTGGTTTAAAAGTTGGTGACACCCTGATTATGGAAGGCGCCAAAACCATCAGGGATGGGCAACGAGTAACTATCAAAAACTAAGAAACTTTTGCATCATGAGCAAAAATCCGTATAAAGAATTTAGTATTTCCTCTTGGGCCATAGACAACAAGATGACTGTTTATGTGATTATGGCAATCATTCTGTTCTTAGGCGTATTTGCGTATTACAGTATGCCTCGTGAGGCCTTTCCGGAAATAATTGAAACCAAAATCTATGTGAGTTCCATTAATCCTGGAAACTCTGCCGAGGATGTGGAGAAATTTATCACAGAACCATTGGAAGAAGAATTTAGAGGCGTGGCAGGGGTTAAGGAGATTACTTCCACAACTTTGCAGGATTATAGCACCATAATAGTTGAGTTTGAAGAAACAGTTGCAATTCCCATTGCCAAACAACGAATCAAGGATAAGGTTGATCAGGTAAAAGCCGAGACCACATGGCCGGTTCTTACCAATGGTGCCAAGGTGGAACCTAATGTTTTTGAATTGAATTTCTCCGAGGAATTTCCGATTCTGAATATCAACTTAACCGGAGATTATCCCATTCAGCAGCTTAAAGATTATGCCAAATACCTTCAAGACAAAATAGAACTTCTTCCTGAAATTAAAGAAGCGACTATACGAGGTGTTGATGATAAAGAAGTTGAAGTGGCAGTGGACCTTTACAGGATGTCTGCTTCGCAGGTGAGTTTTAACGATATTATCAATGCGATAAAAGGTGAAAATGTAACCATTTCAGGTGGAAATATTATCACCCATGGAGTCCAGAAAAATATTCGGATTACCGGTGAAATGAAAGATCCCCAAGAACTGGAAAAAGTGGTTGTAAAAAGAGATGACGGGATTATATTTTTAAAGGATATAGCTTCAATAAAATTCCAAGAGAAGGATCCAACTACCTATGCGCGGGAATACGGAAAGCCAGTGGTAATGCTGGACATTAAAAAGAGGGCAGGGAAAAATATGATTGAAGCGGTTGAACAGATTAAAACACTTTTGGCCGCTGAACAGGAAAATTATCTTCCAGAATCTTTGGATATCACCCTAACAAATGACCAATCTATTAAGACTGCAAACCAAGTTAATGATTTGGTGAACAATATCATTTTTGGGGTAATCCTGGTGGTTCTGGTTTTAATGTTTTTCTTGGGATTCCGAAATGCACTTTTTGTTGGTTTTGCCATTCCACTCTCCATGTTAATGTCACTATCCATTCTATCCGCTTTTGGTTTTACGCTGAATACCATGGTACTTTTCGGATTGGTGATGGGTCTGGGGATGTTGGTAGATAATGGGATTGTGGTAGTTGAGAACGTGTACAGTTTAATGAGCGAAGGCATGACCCGCCGTAAAGCAGCTAAACAAGGAATGGGCGAAATCGCTTGGCCCATCATTGCTTCCACCGCTACCACCCTAGCTGCCTTTTTCCCATTGGGACTTTGGCCAGGAACCATTGGAAAATTTATGATTTATTTCCCAATAACACTTTCTGTTGTGCTCACATCCTCACTTTTTGTGGCACTGATAATAAATTCGGTGCTTACTTCAGAATTTATGAAAGTGGAGGAAGAACCAGTTGCAAAGAAAAAACTTATAAGATGGAGCCTAATCATCTTGGGTGTCGGTATTCTATTACTGGTCGCAGGATTCATAATGGATGTGGCGGCGCTACGCGGATTTGGAAATCTTGCGATTCTCAGTGCCATAATGTTGTGGTTTTATAAATATGTATTGGCAGGAGCTGTAGAGTACTTCCAGTATAAATCATTAAGACAATTAGAAGACGCTTATGAAAAAACTCTCGCCTTCGCTCTTCGGGGGAAAAAGGCTTATGTGTTTTTATTCTCAACCATTGCCTTATTGATCTTTTCCTTTATTTTAGTTGGAATCATTAAACCAAAAGTACTTTTTTTCCCAGAAAACCAACCCAATCAGATAATTACTTATATCGAATATCCACAGGGAACAGATATTGAAAAGACAAATGAACTAACTAAAAAAGTAGAAGAGCGTATTTACGATGTTATCTCAAAATATGATGATAACGGCTACAATTACATGGTCGAGAGTGCCATTTCGCAGGTAGGTCAAGGTGCTGGAAACCCCATGACAGATGGGGGACAAGGCAGTGATATGCCCCAGAAAGGAAAAGTAACGCTATCAATGCGCGATTATCAGCTAAGACGTGGCGTAAAAAGTAGCGATGTTCTTGAAGAAGTTCGAAATGCAGTCAAAGGTTTCCCCGGCGCTTCCATTATTGTTGAAAAAGATGCAGCCGGTCCACCAGTGGGATATCCTATAAACCTTGAATTGAGCGGAGATGATTATGACGAAATGCTCCGCACTGCGGAGAATTTACGGACCTTTATTGAAGGCTCCGGAATTGCAGGTATTGAGGAACTTAAAATAGACGTAAACAAAAACAAACCAGAAATGAACGTGTCCGTAGATCGGGAAAAGGCTGGGCTTGTCGGAATCTCTACGGGACAAATAGGCCAAACTCTTCGTCGTGCAATTTTTGGGGAAGAAGCATCTACCTATAAGGAAGATGACGAGG
Organism: Aequorivita sp. H23M31; assembly: GCF_004022485.1. GTDB lineage: Bacteria > Bacteroidota > Bacteroidia > Flavobacteriales > Flavobacteriaceae > Aequorivita > Aequorivita ciconiae. The sequence continues at coordinate 2,841,333 of NZ_CP034951.1, read as the reverse complement.
ATTACGAAATAAACGTCCGCTTGGCTCCCGAATATCGATATGATGAAAGTGTACTTTTCAACCAACCTATCACCTTTAGAAACAATCAAGGAAAAATTGTTCAAGTTCCTATTTCCTCTGTAGTTACTAAAAATAATACGGCGTCCTTCAGTTCCATTAAAAGAAAAAATTTAAAACGCACAATCACTCTTTATTCCAATGTTTTGGGAGGTTATAACGGAACCGAAATCGTAAATGATTTAAAAACCGAACTTCAGAATTATGAACTTCCGAGAGATATTTCTCTGGCCTTTACAGGAGAACAAGAAAAACAGGCAGACAATATGGGCTTCCTGATGTTGGCGTTATTCTTCGCACTAGGTGGTATTTTGTTGATCTTGGTAGCGCAATTCAATTCCCTATCAAAACCTATGATAATCCTGTCCTCGGTAGTCCTGAGTCTGGCTGGAGTATTTTTGGGAATGGTTATATTCCACATGGATTTTGTTATCATTATGACGATGATGGGGATTATTTCCTTGGCGGGAATTGTAGTTAACAATGCCATTGTACTTATTGATTATACCCAGATTTTAATAGATAGAAAAATGTTCGAACTGGAAATGGATGAAGACGACATGCTCACCAAACGCCAGTATTTTGAACTAATAGTAGCTGGTGGAAAATCTCGTTTGCGTCCCGTTCTTCTTACCGCCATCACAACCGTGTTAGGTCTTATACCTTTAGCAATAGGTTTCAACATCGATTTCTTTGGGTTATTCACAGATTACAGCCCCAATATTTATATTGGTGGGGACAACGTAATTTTCTGGGGACCTCTAGCCTGGACCGTTATTTTCGGACTAACCTTTGCAACCTTCTTAACTTTAATCGTAGTTCCGGTAATGTTCTACTTGGTATTGCGCGTCAAAATTAAAGTTAGGAAAAAACGTAGAATGAAGGAGATAACAAAAATAAGAGCTCGACAGGCGACAAGTAGCGAAAGACTAGCTTAAAAAATGATATTAGCACTTTAAACTCACTTAATTGCACTTTAACTTCTTAAATTTGCACCTCCAATTAAATTTAGAATGTACAGAACACACAATAACGGCCAACTTCGGGCAGCAGATATCAATAAAGAAGTAACACTTTCAGGATGGGTTCAACGTACTCGTGACAAGGGTTTTATGATGTGGGTGGATCTTCGGGACCGCTATGGCATTACACAATTAATTTTTGATGCTGATCGCACTTCGAAAGAGTTGTTTGAAAAAGCTTCCAGTTTGGGCCGTGAATTTGTTATTCAAGTTACCGGAACCGTCATTGAGCGTCAATCAAAAAATCCCAATTTGCCAACAGGTGATGTTGAGATTCTGGTTTCAGAATTAATAATCCTGAATGAATCCCAAACCCCTCCTTTCACCATTGAAGATGAAACGGATGGCGGGGAGGATTTACGGATGAAATATCGGTACTTGGATATCCGCCGAAATCCCGTTCGCGAAAATTTGATTTTTCGTCATAAAGTTGCAATTGCGGTACGGAACTATCTTTCCGATAAAGGTTTTATTGAAGTGGAAACTCCATATTTGATTAAATCTACTCCAGAGGGCGCACGCGATTTTGTTGTTCCTTCCCGTATGAACGAAGGTCAATTTTATGCCCTTCCCCAGTCCCCACAAACATTCAAACAGTTGTTGATGGTTGCAGGAATGGATAAATATTTCCAGATAGTTAAATGTTTCCGCGATGAAGATTTGCGAGCCGACCGTCAGCCCGAATTTACACAGATTGACTGCGAAATGGCATTTGTAGATCAGGAAGATATTTTGAATGCTTTTGAAGGATTGACCAAGCATTTACTGAGAGAAATTAACGGCATTGAAGTAACCGATTTCCCCAGAATGACCTATGATGATGCGATGGCTAAATACGGAAATGACAAACCGGATATCCGTTTTGGAATGGAGTTTGGCGAACTGAACGAAGTGACCCAACATAAAGATTTCAGCGTATTTAATCAGGCGGAATTAGTTGTAGGAATAGCTGTTCCCGGAGGAAATAAATTCACTAGAAAAGAAATTGACAAACTTACAGATTGGGTTAAGCGTCCACAAGTGGGAGCCTTGGGAATGGTTTATGTTCGATGCAATGAAGACGGTAGTTATAAATCCTCCGTGGATAAATTTTATACCGACGAAGATTTGGCAGAATGGGCGAGGGTTACGGGTGCAAAACCCGGGGATTTAATCTGCGTACTTTCTGGAAATAAAAACAAAGTTAGACCGCAATTAAGTGCTTTAAGAATGCACCTAGCGGAGGAATTAGAATTAAGAAATCCAAAAGAATTCGCTCCATTATGGGTGGTAGATTTCCCATTACTGGAATGGGATGAAGAAACCCAGCGGTATTATGCTATGCACCATCCCTTTACCTCACCAAAACCTGGCCAGCTTGAACTTTTAGAAAGTAAGCCTGGCGAAGTAAAAGCGAATGCATACGATTTGGTTATAAATGGGAATGAAATAGGTGGAGGTTCCATAAGAATCCATGATAAGGAAACACAGTCAAAAATGTTCGATTATCTTGGGTTTACTCCTGAAGAGGCAAAAGCTCAATTCGGGTTTTTAATGGATGCTTTCCAATATGGAGCGCCACCACACGGAGGAATCGCCTTTGGACTCGACAGATTGGTAGCGATTCTCGGTGGACATGAAACCATTCGGGATTATATTGCCTTCCCAAAAAATAATTCCGGTCGGGACGTGATGATCGATGCTCCTGCAGCCATAGATAAAAAGCAGTTGGAAGAACTTCACTTAAAAGTTCAGATTACAAAATAAATTAAGCTGATCCCAGAAGTTTTAAGAATTTGCACGTCTAATAAAGATATTAAACGAAAACTATGAAATATTTTTTGATCATATTATTCTTTATTGTAGTTATAGGCATTGCATTGGGTTTCTATTTAAAACCTACTGATCCTGCAACCGGCGATTTATTGATAGGACTCTCCTTGATGGCTGGTTTTTTTGTGCTAATGCCAGCTTTTGTGTACCATAGATGGAAAGATAGAAGCGTAAAAGATTATATGCTTAACAAAGAAAATATCATGAAAATGCACGATTACCAAAACAAAAAAGATTGATATTGGCAGGAGTATTGAAAAAAAATTAATTCGGTTAATAAATGGACTTGGATTTGTCATACATTTGTATATACAATTAATTTATTTTTTATTACAATGGAAGGAACAGTAAAATTTTTTAATGAATCAAAAGGTTTTGGTTTTATTACCAACGACGAAACCGGCAAAGACATTTTCGTACACGTTACCGGCTTAAACGGCGAAACCATACGGGAAGGTGACCGAGTGGAATTTGTTGAGGAAGAAGGAAGAAAAGGACGTGTAGCAGCGCAAGTTCGCGTAATACATGACTAAAAAAACGAATAGTTTATTTAAACCAAGCCTTTCAGAAATGAAGGGCTTTTTTAATTTAGGTTCCGTTTTTCAATAAAAAACTTTTTTAGCAATTGCGACGCTTCTTCGGCCAGGATACCACCTGTCATTACCGTTTTTGGATGAAGCTGGGTCCCCATCGAGATACATCCCCGCTGTTCGTCCCTAGCTCCATAAATAATTTTTGAAATCTGACTCCAGAACAAGGCACCTGCACACATTTGACAAGGTTCGATTGTAACATATAGAATACAATTGTTCAGATACTTTCCTCCCAAGAAATTGGAGGCAGCGGTTATGGCCTGCATTTCCGCGTGGGCAGTAACATCGTTCAAAGTCTCCGTAAGATTATGAGCTCGGGCAATAATTTGATTGTTGATAACGATTACAGCCCCAATAGGTACCTCTTTTTTTTCGTAAGCCATTTCAGCTTCCTGAAGAGCTCTTTTCATAAAATAATTATCGTCGTAAGGTTGAATGATGTTCAAAGGTTTCAGGTTTATAGTTCAAGTTAAAGTTCCAAATTTTCAGGTTTAAGAAGCTTTCTCTTTTCAAGTTTCAGGTTCCAAATTTTGGGTATCTGGGTTTCGGTTTCAATTTCAATTCTCCACCTATGGACGATTTTCATTTTCAATTTCGATTTCGATTCCGGTTCGCCTTCGGCAAGTTTCGTTGTGGCTTTTGATTTCGATTCCGATCTCCTCGGACGAAATTACAAATAAACGAATTAACAAATTACCAATAACCGTATCTTTACAAGGTGAAAAAAAATCTTTTAAATACAATTCGATGTCCTAAAGATCTTCGGAAAATTCCCCAGGAAAAACTACCATTGCTAGCGCAGGAACTTCGTGAATTCATTATAAATATAGTAGCTACCAAAGAGGGCCATTTAGGTGCCAGTCTCGGGGTGGTGGAACTAACTCTAGCACTTCATTATGTGTTCAATACACCGGAAGATTTGTTGGTTTGGGATGTGGGCCATCAAGCTTATGGGCATAAGATCCTGACCGGGCGAAAAGAGATCTTCCATACCAATAGACAGTTAGGTGGCATTAGCGGATTTCCCAAAAGGGATGAAAGTGAATTCGATACTTTTGGCGTAGGCCATAGTAGTACAGCAATTTCCGCAGCTTTGGGGATGGCAATTGCCTCACGATTAAAAGGGGAAACAAAAAGACAACATATAGCAGTTGTGGGGGACGCCTCCATCGCAAGTGGGATGGCCTTTGAGGCTCTAAACCACGCAGGTGTAACAGATACCAACTTACTAATTATCCTCAATGACAATGCCATTGGTATTGATCCGAGTGTAGGGGCCTTAAAAGATTATTTTACCAAAGTTAAGACGAATGGAGATTCCATTTCTGACAATATATTTGAGGCCTTAAATTTAAATTATTCGGGACCCATTGATGGTCATAACTTAGACCTTGTAATCTCAGAGCTCGAACGATTGAAAGATCTTTCGGGTCCTAAAATTCTTCATATAATCACCACAAAAGGAAAAGGCTTAAGACAGGCGGAAGAGAACCAGGTGGTTTATCACGCTCCAGGGAAATTTAATGCCCTCACCGGAGATTTAACCCCAAAAAATGAGGATTCATTACCTCTCAAGTTTCAAGATGTCTTTGGCAAAACCATTGTGGAATTGGCCACCAATAATGAAAAAGTAATAGGAATAACCCCAGCAATGCCAACAGGAAGCTCCTTAAAGTTTATGATGGATGAATTTCCAGACAGAGCCTTTGATGTAGGCATTGCGGAACAACATGCCGTAACGTTTGCTGCAGGAATGGCAACTCAGGATTTCAAAGTGTTTTGTAATATTTATTCTACCTTCTTGCAACGCGCATACGATCAGGTAATCCACGATGTTTGCTTACAAAAAATTCCCGTTATCTTTTGTTTGGACCGTGCAGGAATTGTAGGTGAGGACGGGGCTACACATCATGGGATATTTGATTTAGCTTATTTAAACTGCATTCCAAATCTCATCATTTTCGCACCTCGTAATGAAGTGGAATTGCGCAATATAATGTACACCGCCCAGCTAGGATTGGAATTACCCATATTTATACGTTATCCAAGAGGTCGAGGCAATATTCTGAATTGGCAAAGACCATTTGAAAAGATTGAAATCGGTAAAGCTGAAGTTTTAAGGGAAGGTTTTGAAACCGTTATCTTATGCTTGGGAACCACATCTGTGAATGCTTTAAAAGCAATTAAACTCCTTCCACCCAAAAAACAAAATATCGTTGGTTGCATTGATATGCGATTTTTGAAACCTTTAGACGAAGAGATGCTTCATAAGGTTTTTAAAAAATATAAGAAAATCATAACCGTCGAGGACGGGACAATAAAAGGTGGATTGGGAACTTCGGTTGCTACCTTTGCAGTCACCCATAATTATACTTCCAAAATAGAAATTCTCGGAGTTCCCGATATTTTTCCGGAACACGGCTCAATCGATCAATTAACAGAGTTGGTTGGTATATCAGCTGAGAAAATAAGCGAGCACCTATAATCAAAAAAGAGGCCTTTATCCAGCCTCTTTTTCTTTATAATGAAGTGATTAGACTTACTTAATCACCAATTTAGTTGTTTGTGTATAACCTCCACCTTCAATTTTAAGAAGATATATTCCAGTTTTCAGGCTGCTAATATCAATATTCCTTGTTTGTGTAATTTCAACATCCATATTGAAAACCTTTCTACCGTTCATATCGTAAATAGCGAGGTTTGCAGGACCTGCATAAATTCTTGCTTCTATGTTCAATTCCCCTTGTGAAGGATTTGGGTATATAATAAAATTATTCTCAACCGAGCCCAGATCTCCGACGCCCAATTGACATTCTTCCGGAACATCAAAGGCAGCAGTCCCATCCAATTTGCTTGATGAACTTCCCTGATTTGCACTAAGCCCCAGTCCTCTTTTTGCGAACGCTCTCCAAATTAAACATCTATTGGCACCACCGTTTGCGATTTCATCCGCTTGCAGTATGGCATCGCGCCCATCGACGAAACCAGGACTGCATGGTTGAATTTTTAAGGCATCCACAACCAGTTGTAGCGCCATATTGTTGCCCCCCTGTCCTTCGTAAATATCGGCATCAAATCCATATTCATCAATAAATGCCCAAGTCATATCCCATAGCATAGTAGTCCACACTGACCCCACACCATGTGGGACAGCTTGAGATTTAATGCTGTTATAGGTGAAATTATTCAGTGTAAAATCCGTTGAGTAAGGCTTCGTTCTAAGTCCAAGTCCTCCATACCCCTGGCTTAATGCATAGGTACCTATCCCCCGAGGATTTTCACCTACATCAGTAGGTTTCATAGTAAGCATAAGTCCGAAATAATCACTCCATCCTTCACCCATTTGCTCATCATTCATTAAACAACTAGCAGTAAATCGACCACCCGTTAGACGATTCGAAATACCATGTCCATATTCGTGTGCGATTATAACATTATCCAAATCGCCATCACGCATATCGGTATCCACTCCCGAACCATCATCAATAATGGTAGCATTAATGGTATTGCCATTTTGAAGAGAGGAGATAATTGCCTCCCCGTCATTTTGATAGATCATAATAGCAGGAATAGTAATATCGGGGCCTTCTCCGCCCATTATAATAGGATCGCCCCAAACATTGTTAACCATTACAACTGCTATGGCACCCGCAGTCTGAGCTTTTTCAACCTTCGAAACAAAATCGCAATTTCCTCTTCGTATCACCGCAATTTTTCCCGCAACGCTGGCAACATTAAGAATTACGTCGCAGGCATCGTGAGGATCTTCGGAAGGACCTGAATTATCATCCTGCACAAGAACTAAATTAGCAGTAATAGGAGTGGTTGGAAGATCTGGACCAAATTCTGACACCGTAGTATAATACTTTCCTGCCAAGGGACCATTATTGACGGTTAGAAAGGACCCTATAACTTGACCTCGCGGGGTCCAAAGATACATTTGCATTCTTCCGGAAACCCCGTCTGGACCGGTGGCGAAATTTGCATTATTCGTCCCGCTACCATCCTGGGCGTCGGCAAAAACAAAATCACCCTGATTACCTCCCCTTCCATAATTATTTGCTTGAAAATTACCACTTTCCTCATCAAAGCCGTATTGATAAAACACATCATGCATAATGTTGTTCATATAGAAGAGATTGGTAATTGCAGCATCCATAAAGTTGTAAGGATCATCGGGCAAATTGTAAGGAAAATCAAAAGTGAGAGTAGCACCTCCGTCCGCTTGGTGACCTGCCCCATTAGTTCCTGAATGATCCTCACGAGCCAAAACGTTATTTCCCCGTGTAGTTGTAAACTCTTCGCCGGGAGCTCCATTAATATCATGCCATCCATAAGGTGAAGCCAAAGCATTGGATGGATCAGACACCAATTGATCTGCTCCTTCATTAGGTCCAACCAAAGGAATTGGAAAAACTCTATAGCTAGGTGCAACTAAACTTCCCAAAGCACTCTGGCTTTGAGCTATCTTTGGAAAAAGAACACTTTCGGTAGTTCCATGAGAGTGTGATCCCTCACCAAAATTACAACTGACAACCCAGTCATCTACCACCAAAAGCTCTCCAGTCAGAGCATCAACCCGTACGCTGTAGTAGTGGCTTCCGTCCAATAAATAAATACTGAGATCCCACGCCAACTTTAGACTTTCATTTTCACCCACTCTTTGATAGACCAACTGCACCGGAATATTTTCCAAAGAAATATTACCATTTGAAAATACATAGGCATTATGCTCTCCAGTTTCCAATAAACTTAAACTGGATGGAGAATCTATTCCTAATCCATTTGTCGCTTTTGAAATTGCAGCCAAAGCGGTAATGGATGGAGCGGAAGTATTGACCTTTTTAGAGAGATTCTCAACAAAAGATAATTTAGCAGTTAGCACCCGGCCATCTCTTATAACAAAAGGTGAAACCGAATTGTAAATTTTTATACCTTGATAATGCTGCTCAACATATACATTATAGGCCTTCAAACTCTTGGAATAACTTTGCGATGCGATGGATATATCCGCAATATCTTTTTGCTTTAAAGCAGTTCTTAATTGAGCATCCTTTAAATACGAATTCACAGTTGCACTAAAATCCTGACTAAAAGAAAGATTGGCAACTAGAAAAACAAATAAATAAATAATTTTTTTCATGAAAGTTTAATTTTGGTTTTATAGGATTCCAATCCAACAAGAATCCAAAGTTTGCGGGTGATAGGTATTGAAAATTGGAATTCCCAAAAATATCATAAAACAAGTTATAACTCTTCAATGTTGAAGCTTTTAACGTTTAGGGAAATCGCTTAAAGAGAGCCTCTAATCTTTTTGAATATTTGCACAGCGCTGCCATCAGTAAGTCTGGAGATGTAACTGCAACATTCCATTAAATATTCATAGGCAGAATCAAATTTTGTAAGTTTAGGCGAAACAGTCCGCAACAACAGAGTATCGTAGGGTCTTGCTACACCGTTATGGTAATTCTCAAATGCGGTTGTAGATCCATCAAGAAGTGTTGTTAATATATTGTATCCTGCAATCTCTTTTTCCTGAACCTCTTTACTCCGATAAATTTTTTCAACACTTATTTTAATTATATCCGCAATCTGGGCTTTATATTGACTGCTATCCAAAAGGGCATCGGAGAATGTTCCATTTAAAATAGCCTCTTCATTTTTTAGAAAAACAGCCGATGCCTCAGAAACCAAGGTGTTTATAGCCAGAGCACGAAGATATGCCAATCGATCTGGTGGCGTTTCTAGCTGATAATAAATCTCTGTTTTTAAATTTTCACGCACTAGATTGATCAAGTATTCCAGCGCCATTTCTTCTTCAATTAATCCTAAGTTTATACCGTCCTCAAAATCAATTATAGTATAACATATATCATCGGCGGCTTCCACGAGAAATGCAAGGGGATGTCGAGCATAGGAATGATTTGCGTTTCTTCGTAAAAGACCAAGTTCTTCAACTACTTCTTTAAAAAATGGAACTTCACTTTGAAAAACACCGAATTTTTTATCTCCCACATATGTAGATGGTTGTTTTGGGAGGGATTGTTTTGGGTACTTCATAAAGGCGCCCAAAGTTGCATAAGTGAGCCGTAATCCACCCTGAACTCCGTTCTTAGATTCTGTCAGAATTTTAAAGCCGTTGGCATTCCCTTCAAAATCAATCAGATCTTGATATTCCTTTTCGGAAAGATAGTCTTCAAAACGCCTACCGTTCCCGTTTAGAAAATAATCGCCAATGGCCTTTTCTCCACTGTGACCAAAAGGCGGATTTCCTATATCGTGAGCCAGCGCAGCGGCAGCCACAATTCCTCCAAAATCATTAAACTGATAACCATCTTTATGAGCAAGCCTAGAATGTTTTTCTAGAATGGATTTGCCAACCGTTCTTCCTAAGGAGCGTCCCACAACAGAAACTTCAAGACTATGGGTGAGACGGGTGTGGACAAATGAAGTTTTGGAAAGTGGGATAACCTGGGTTTTATCCTGCAGACTTCTAAAGGCAGAAGAAAAGATCACTCGATCGTAATCCACTTCAAAACCAAGACGGGTTTCATTTTCTTCCGCTCGTAACCTCTTGGTTTTGTCCCCTTGTTTCCTCAGAGATAACAACTGTTCCCACTGCATCATATTCTATTCTATTGATTTTTGACGCAAGATACCAATTTCAAAAGGCAATTCAAGGAATAATTTAAAGCTGAAAATAATTCCTATGGTAAGAAACAATCTCAATAATTAGGAGGCGGTCCCATCTATAAGGAAACAAAATATAACTCCAGATTCGCATCAAGATCAAAGACAAAAGCAAGTTTATATATAACTATAAACGGTTTATCTATTCAGTAGATATCGATAATCCTCAAAACTCAATCCGCCGGTATAAATACGTATGGATTTTTCTATAAGCTCTCGGGCCTGAGCAACAGTATATCCAAGTCCTATGGCATATTTCTCGATAAGAAAACGCTCATGGTCATCTATTACGTTATCAGCAAAAATAATCTTAAACAGGTCATGCATCCGCTCTAATCTTTCCTCTGCAGAATTGGGAGGATTGATTGGAAAGATACTGGGGTTTTTTAGGACTTTCTCATATTCCCTTTCATCGATATCCAATTTCTCAGCAAATTGCTTCAACATCTTTTCCTCTTCAACACCCAACTTTCCGTTTACTGTAGCCATATTAGCAATTGCCGCAAAGTGACTCAAATTACGTGAATGCTCCCCACTCTCAAATAAATCTGTAAATGACATATAGTAGTTTTAAGTAAACGACAAATATAGAACTTGTATCGGACAAATTCGACCTCATTCAGCAAACTATAAAACTTTTTCAACTCCAATTTTAAAAACCTAAATCCTATAAACTTTTCTTAATTGCAGAAGTCCACTAGCAACCTTTAATTATTTTTAATTGCTATTGAAAAAGTATGAGAAAACCACTTCTTATTTTTAATGATAAAGGCATCTATTGTCAACAAGCCAATGTATATATCGATGCTTGGCGACCTGTTGACAAATGCATAGTCACCCATGGCCACGCAGATCATAGCCGATGGGGACACAAAGAATATATTACCCACCATAATAATGTTCCTATAATAAAGCACAGATTGGGAGAAATTGAGGTTACTGGAAAAGAATGGAACGAAACTTTTACAATAAACGGGGTTAAATTCTCCCTACATCCTGCCGGTCATATTATTGCATCTTCACAAGTAAGAGTAGAATATAAAGGGGAAGTCTGGGTTTTTACGGGCGATTTTAAAACCGAGGATGATGGGCTGGCAGAACCTTACGAACCTATAAAATGCCACACTTTTATTACCGAGTGTACCTTTGGTCTTCCAGCGTTTAAATGGGAAGCACAAGCGGAAGTATTTAAGGACATCAATGAATGGTGGGCAACAAATAAAGAAGAAGGACGTACTTCCATTCTTTTTGGTTATAGTCTGGGAAAAGCTCAGCGACTTTTAAAACATTTGGACACCTCCATAGGAAAAATCTACACTCATGGAGCAGTAGAGAATATGACTGAAGTAGTCCGTCCATATTACGATTTACCTCCAACGACTCTAATTACACGTGAAACTTCCAAAGAAGAAATAAAAGGAAATATTATTGTGGCCCCGCCAAGCGCGCACGGAAGCACATGGATCAGACGGTTTGTTCCCTTTGTCACTGCTTCAGCCAGCGGTTGGATGACTTTTCGGGGTGCCAGAAGACGCCGGGCCATCGACAGAGGATTTGTTTTAAGCGATCATGCCGATTGGGAAGGATTGCTTACTGCAATAGATGCTACGGGCTGCGAAAAAATAATTACAACCCATGGTTACACGGATATATTTTCAAGGTATTTACGGGAAGAATTAGGCTACGATGCAAGAACAGAAAAAACCCAATATGAAGAAGAAGGATCTGAAACAGGCACTTCGACTCCGCTCAGTGACCACAATTCGGCTCCAAAGATAAATGACGAAATATGATAAAGACAATTAAAAATAATAAACCTAAACTTTTCCCCTCCTTATTTCAAGGAGGGGTGCCAACGGCGGGGTGGTTATGAAACAATTCGCACAACTCATAAAGAAGCTGGACAGCACCAACAAAACAAATGAAAAAGTAGCTGCCCTTACTGCATATTTCCAAGAAGCAGATGCAGATGATAAGTTGTGGACCATAGCCATTCTCTCGCACCGGCGGCCAAAACGTCCCGTGAACACTACCCTTTTGAGACAATGGGCTACAGAAATTAGTGGGATTCCGCTCTGGCTTTTTGAAGAGAGTTATCATATTGTTGGAGATTTGGCGGAAACAATTGCATTAATCTTACCTACTTCTAAAGAACATTCTGATAAATCCCTTTCTGAATTTGTTTCAGAAATTATCACGCTTCGTACTCTTCCCGAAGAAGAAAAAAAGAAATACCTCCACGAAAATTGGCTGGCACTAAATTATTTTGAACGATTCGTTTTCAACAAAATTCTTACAGGAAGTTTTAGAATCGGAGTTAGCCAAAAACTTATGACTCGGGCCCTTTCCAAAGCCACAGGAATTGATGAGGACATTCTCGCCTATAAGTTGATGGGCGATTGGACACCTGAAACGACCTCTTATAAAAAACTGATTCTCGAAGAAAATGAAGAAGATTATTTGAGCAAACCTTATCCTTTCTATCTGGCCTATGCCGTTGAAGATAATTTTCAAGAAGAGTTAGGACCTATTTCCGATTGGAGCTTTGAACATAAATGGGACGGCATTCGAAGCCAAGTTATTGTTCGAAACGACGAAGTCTTTGTCTGGTCGCGAGGCGAAGAATTGGTAACGGATAAATATCCCGAATATCAGGATTTTTTAAAAGTAATACCTAATGGAACCGTTTTGGATGGAGAAATTCTTCCATTTGGTGAAGGTGAAATTGGAAATTTTAATTCCCTTCAAACCAGAATAGGTAGAAAAAACATATCAAAAGCATTATTAAAGAAAACCCCCGTAATCCTTAATGCTTACGACTTATTGGAGTGGGAAGGAAAGGATATTCGTCAAAAGCCTTTTGTGGAACGACGGCAGATTCTGGATAAATTGATTTCGGGAATAAATTCTTCAGAAATTGGACTTTATTTAAGTCAAACCATGAATTTCGATACTTGGGAAGCCGCCGCAGTAGAGCGAATGCTTTCAAGAGAAAAGCGAAGTGAAGGTTTAATGCTGAAAAGGAAGGATTCACCTTATTTAGTAGGAAGAAAAAAAGGAGATTGGTGGAAATGGAAAATAGATCCTTTCACCGTTGATGCCGTATTAACCTACGCTATGCGTGGACACGGCCGTCGTGCAAATCTGTACACTGACTACACCTTCGCCCTTTGGGAAGACGGCGAACTAGTAACTTTTGCGAAAGCATATTCGGGTCTAACCGATGCAGAGTTCCGCCAATTGGATTCCTGGATCAAGAACAATACCCTTGAGCGCTTCGGCCCCGTACGTAGCGTAACTCCCCACCACGTTTTTGAGATCGCTTTTGAAGGAATAGCAGAAAGCAGTAGACATAAAAGCGGAATAGCCGTGCGGTTCCCGAGAATGCTGCGGTGGCGGAAGGATAAACCTGTGGAGGAGGCGAATACTTTGGATGATTTGAAGGCACTTATTCCGAAGTAAACAGCTCCCCTCCTTTTTTCAAGGAGGGGTGGCTCGCTTGCGAGACGGGGTGGTTGCGTTCCCGTTTTTTGATTAAATTTAATCTATGAAAAAGCAAATCCACAATCGTAAGGAAATGGAGGTTTACAGAAAACACCTCCGTAACCACAATACGTCAGCAGAAGCTTTTTTATGGAATTATTTAAAAGGATCAAAACTTGATGGGCGGAAATTTAGACGGCAACATAGCATCAATCATTATATAGTAGATTTCTACTGTCCTTCGGAAAAATTAATTATCGAACTTGATGGACAAGTTCATTTCAACAGTAATGCAGAAGAATATGACAGAAAACGAGAAAAAGATTTAGAGGAATTGGGATTTACCATAATTAGATTTGAAAATAAAATGGTTTTTGATTTTCTACCTTCGGTTCTTAAGGATATAAAAGACCATTTTAAAAAGGAACCATAACCCTTCCGCCTCGCAAGCGAGCCACCTTCCCTTTAAAAGGGAAGGAACCCAAAAAGAAGCTTCGCTTTTCTTAAGAGCACAGTTTAGATTCCCCTCCTTTTAAAAGAGGGGTGTTCGCCCCGGCGGACGGGGTGGTTTTTGCACTCTTTATTAATTAACTTCAAAATTACATTTGAAAAACAAAACCCAAATCTCCCTCGCCACTTCCTGGTTCCAATCCAAAAACTGGAAACCCTTCCCTTTCCAAATAAAAACCTGGAAGGCATTTCTCGATGGGAAGCACGGACTCCTCAATGCTCCTACAGGAAGTGGGAAAACCTATGCGCTGTGGATTCCCATCGTTCTTCAATATATAAAGGACAATCCCAACTATAAAACAAAACATACCAAAGGACTTAAAGCTATTTGGATAACTCCCCTTCGGGCACTTTCCGTTGAAATCCAACAAGCTGCACAGCGATTTGCCGATGATCTGGGGACAGGATTAACGGTAGGAATTCGTTCCGGGGATACTTCACAAAGTGAGCGAGCAAAACAAAAGCGGCAGATGCCCGATTTGCTAATTACCACTCCTGAAAGTTTGATGCTTTTATTGGCAAGTAAAGGATACGATAAAACATTTAAAAATCTTACCGCCATTGTAGTTGACGAATGGCACGAACTTTTGGGAAGCAAACGCGGGGTGCAGATGGAACTAGGATTGTCGCGATTGAAAACCATTTCCCCAAAAATGCGGATTTGGGGAATTTCCGCAACTATTGGGAATTTGGAAGAAGCCCAAGATGTCCTTTTAGGAATGAATTCAGAATTCAGAAAAAACTCCATTCTTATAAAGGCAAAGCAAAAGAAGAAAATCGAAGTCAGATCCATCATACCCAAAACAATGGAAACGTTTCCATGGAGAGGACATTTAGGACTTCATCTTTTGGAAGAAATCATCCCCATCATAAAGGCCAGCAAAACCACTTTGATATTTACCAATACAAGAGGTCAATGTGAAATTTGGTTTCAAAAAATATTAAGTGCGCATCCCGAATTTGCCGGTGAAATAGCGATGCACCACGGAAGTATTGCCAAGGATACAAGATTGTGGGTAGAACAGGCTATTCGGAATGAATCTTTAAAAGCGGTTGTGGCAACATCAAGCTTGGATCTGGGAGTGGATTTCGCGCCGGTAGAAACGGTTATACAAATTGGCGGTCCAAAAGGGGTAGCTAAATTTCTACAGCGTGCTGGCCGAAGTAACCATAGACCGGGAGAACCTTCAGTTATCTATTTCCTGCCCACCCACGCTTTGGAATTATTGGAAGCCTCAGCATTAAAAAGAGCGGTAAAGGAAGAAGTAGTGGAAGACCGAATACCTTACATTTTAAGTTTCGATGTTTTGATTCAGTATTTGGTCACCTTGGCAGTTGGCAACGGATTTTATCCAAAAGATATCTATCCCGAGATAAAAAGCACTTTTTGTTTTCAAGAAATAACTGATGAGCAATGGAAATGGTGCTTAAATTTTATAACCCTGGGAAGTCAAAGTCTTCAAGCTTATGACGAATATAAAAAGGTTGAGGTAATGGACGATGGACTTTTTAAAGTGGAAAGTAGACAAATTGCAATGATGCACCGGCTGAGCATTGGGACTATCGTCAGCGATTCTATGTTAATGGTGAAATATGTAACTGGGGGATTTATCGGCACTATTGAAGAATGGTTTCTAAGTAAGTTGAAACCGGGAGACAGTTTTGTATTTGCTGGAAGAACTTTGGAATTGGTCCGTCTGCGACAAATGGTTGCCCAAGTGAGAAAGTCCACACGTAAATCGGGGAAAGTGGCCAGTTTTCTGGGAGGAAGATTACCCCTGTCTTCTCAAATGAGCCAAATTTTAAGGGAGGAAATGCAGAGTGAGGCCGATCATAAACGGAATACGCCAGAATTAAAAGCACTTGCCCATATTTTCGACCGCCAGGAAAGAGAGAGTATAGTTCCAGGTGAAAATGAATTTCTAATAGAAACTTTTAAGACTCGCGACGGCTACCATTCTCTTTTCTACCCATTTGAAGGGCGTTTTGTACATGAGGCGATGAGTAGTTTGCTGGCATATCGCATTAGTTTGCTCTCTCCTATTTCATTTTCTCTTGCCTACAATGATTACGGTTTTGAGCTTTTAAGTGATCAATATTTGAATATTCAGACCATTCTGGACAACGATCTATTTTCTCCTGAATATCTTTATGATGATCTTTATAAAAGTTTAAATTCTACCGAGCTCGCCCGTCGAAAATTTAGGGATATCGCAGTAATAAGTGGAATGGTTTTTCAAGGATATCCCAATAAAGTAATTAAGACGAAACACTTGCAGAGCAACAGTCAACTGCTTTTCGATGTTTTCCGAGATTATGAAGCGGATAATCTTTTATACCTTCAAGCATACCGTGAAACGTTTGAACATCAATTGGAGGAGGGACGATTACGGAAAGCACTGGAGCGGATCAATTCACAAAAAATTATTTGGCGACAATGTGAAAAGGCCACACCATTTAGTTTTCCTATAATTACCGATGGTCTTCGTGCAAAACTTTCTTCAGAAAAACTGGCTGATAGAATTAAGAAGATGACTTTAAAATTGGAAAAGGAATAAGGTAAACTTCACTCTTTACCTAAGAGGTGTGATGGACGAAATTCTTTGAATGCTAATTTCACCGTTAAAAGTTTCTTTAATATGACTTTTAACAGCGAAGTACCCCGAATTAAAACCTAATTTTGCCCCTCTTAATAATCCCCAATTTTTAAAGCTATGACAAAGCCCAGAATCGCACTTGTCATTGGAATTATCTGTATTTCCATTTTTCCTATTTTAGTGAAGCTGAAGCTTGCGCCACCAATAGTTTCTGCCTTTTACCGAATGGCGATTGCTGCCGCGATGCTAATTCCTTTTGCCCTTATTTCTGGGAAGTATAGAATTCCCTCTTTGAAAATGTTTTGGCTCACCGTCATTTGTGGAGGTCTTTTCGCTTTGGATGTTACAGTTTGGAATATTGCTATTCAGGAATCTACGGCCACACAAGCCACCCTCCTGACCAATTTATCACCCGTCTGGGTGGGAATTGGGGCATTTTTTTTCTTGCGAAATAAGCCTACCTTCAATTTCTGGATAGGAACTGTAGTTGCCATTTTTGGAATGATAACTTTGGTAGGATTCCATTTCTTTCTAAATCTCGATTTTAATCTTGCATTCATATTTGCAATACTTTCTGGAGTGTTTTATGCCATTTATATGTTGGTAAGCAAATATGTGCTTTATGAAGTGGAAGTAGTTCCGTTTATAACCTTGAGCACAACGACTTCCGCCATCTTTTTGGCTATTTTGAGCTATTCCTTTAATGAACCCTTTATAGGTTATAGCAACGCGGGATGGTTAGTTTTTCTAGTACAAGGAATCGTCTGTCAATTGATGGCTTGGTTGCTTTTAGGATATGCTACTAAACATATGAAAGCAACCAGAGTTTCGGTGAGCCTATTGGGACAAGCAGTATTGACCACACTGCTGGCCTGGATGTTTATTGGGGAAGAAGTTACCCTTCAAATGCTTTTTGGTGGCGTTATTCTTCTCTTCGGAATATGGATTACCTTTTACGAAAAGCAGATTTTTGGGTCTAAAAAAGTAGAAACGGTTAATATTTCAAAAGAGTCGGAAAGAAACATCTAATTTTTTTGACGTTTTTCACTACCTTACTCTGTCTATGATAAGAATAGATCTTGCTGATATTTTTTCATTTTCTGAAGGAATTCTGAATGTACCCTAAGTATGAAGAACCTACGAAAACAGATTTTTAAATCAATTTCGTCGAGATAATCTTCACCGGACAGGCCTTAGCTGCCTGCTCACATACATCAAACTGCGAATTGTCCGCAAGTCTAAGTGTGAAGAACCCACGTTTCTCTTCGGAATGTAGCAATACACTTTTGCCGTCTTTTTTTGACATTCTAAAATGTTCGGGCGCAACCTCCACACAATAATTACACCCAATACATTTATTTCTCTGAAGGGTAACTACCACCATTTTTAAGAAGCGACAATTTTATAAAGTTTATCTGCCTTACGTATTCTGAATGGAACGGGAATAGTACAGGAATCTCCTTTTTTTGCTGTGGAATTGTTTTCATCATTAACCAACATTTCTGAAAGTTCAAATTCTTTTGCGCCCGTAGTTGGTCCTGTAACGAGAATGGTATCTCCCAGATTCAAATCAAAGGCTTCAATTTTAAACTGACCAATTTTGGTCTTCGGAAAATAATGTTCTCCTTTTCCTATATATACTTTTTTCTGCGTTGCTTTTGAACCATCTACATCGCTCCATTCTCCCAGTTTTTGACCTAAATAATATCCACCCCAAAAACCACGATTGTAAACTTTGGCAAGTTCTTCCATCCATTCCTCCACTTTTTCAGGAGAATAAGTTCCATCGTAATAAGCATCAATGGCTTCGCGATACACCTTTGTGACCTTGGCAACATATTCTGGTGCGCGACCTCGACCTTCCAATTTTAAAACCTTTATACCAGTTTCGATGACCTGATCCAGAAAATCTACGGTGCAGAGGTCTTTTGGCGACATCATATATTCGTTGTCAAGTTCTATCTCAAAACCTGTTTCCTGATCGATAATGGTGTATTTCTTTCTGCAGTTCTGCTTACAAGCACCACGGTTGGCAGAAGAATTATGGGAATGAAGGCTTAAATAACATTTCCCGGAAACTGCCATACACAGTGCGCCGTGTCCAAAGATTTCCACTTCTACTAAATTCCCGGAAGGGCCTCTTACTTGCTCCTTTTCAATTTGATCGACGATCTTTTTTACTTGGCCCAAGCTCAGTTCCCGGCTCATCACCATTGTATCGGCAAAAAGGGAATAAAACTTCACCGTTTCTATATTGGTGATATTTATTTGAGTAGAAATATGTATTTCCATTCCAATTTGCCGAGCATAAGCAATAACCGCCTGGTCCATTGCAATTACGGCAGTCAATCCTGCTGCCTTCGCCGCATCCAACAAGGTTTTTATTAAGGACAGATCGTGATCGTAAATAATGGTATTTAACGTTAGATAGGTTCTAACATTTTTCTTTTGGCAGCGTTTGGCAATTTCGGGAAGGTCGGCCAGCGTAAAATTGATACTCGCCCTCGCCCGCATATTCAACTGTTCCACTCCAAAATACACGGAGTCGGCACCATTGTCCAAAGCGGCTTGTAGCGATTCAAAATTCCCGGCGGGGGCCATCAATTCTATTTTTCCCGAAGTTGTCATAGCTATAAATATTTTAAAAAATGGCTTCAAAATTCGGCCTTGCTTTCTTTTTAAACTATGATATTTGTTAGGTTTTATCTTTTTAAGATCCTATTCCCGACAATTATGCCTTAAATATAAAAATATTCGTGCTTAAAATAGCTTTTCATCCCGTTTACAGATATCCATTGCCCAAAGGCCATCGTTTTCCGATGGAAAAATATGATCTCATTCCTCAACAATTGTTATACGAAGGAACTTGTCAGCCAAAAAACTTCTTTGAACCTGGAATGCCCAATGAAGAAGATATACTGGCCGTACATAGCAAGGAATATTATGACAGTTTACTAAACCTTTCCATTGAGAGGCGAGCGGCCCGAAAAATTGGTTTTCCCTTGTCTGAAGCATTGATTGAACGAGAGCTCCGCATTGCCCAAGGGACAATTCAAGGTTGTGAATACGCTTTAAGGAATGGGATTGCGATGAATATTGCAGGTGGCACGCATCACGCTTATACAGATCGGGGGAAGGTTTTTGTATGCTGAATGATCAGGCAATTGCTGCTCGGTATTTGTTGGGAAAGTATGGAATTAATGAGGAACGGGTTGCTTTGCTTGAAAAAGAAGGCACCTCCGATGAAAAGATTCCTTCGCTGCGCTCGGAATGGGTTATTAAAAAAATATTGATTGTAGATCTCGATGTGCATCAAGGAAATGGAACTGCAGAGATTTTTCAAAATGATGATTCAGTTTTTACTTTTTCTATGCACGGAGCAGGAAATTATCCTTTTAAAAAGGAAGAAAGCGATTTGGATATCGCCGTCCCCGATGGAAGTGGAGACGAACTTTATCTTCAGAAATTAAAAGAAACCTTACCTCGGCTAATAGAGGAGCAAAATCCGGATTTTATCTTTTATTTAAGCGGAGTAGATATTTTGGAAACCGATAAACTCGGAAGACTAAATTGCACGGTGGAAGGCTGCAAAGAGCGGGATCGGTTTGTCTTACAGACGTGCAAAGATTTAAACATTCCAGTCCAAGTAAGTATGGGCGGTGGCTATTCCCCGGAAATCAAAACGATTATTGAGGCGCATGCGAATACTTTTAGGGTGGCGCAGGAGATATATTTTTGATATCAAGCTTCTGGTCTTTAAACTTAGAAAAGTATTAACCCAAATTAATATTCCGATTAGAAAACAGAAGTTTATCCAATACCAAAGGAATTAGGACTGTCAAGCCGATAATCCAAATAATAAAATCGGATTGAAAATTTATAAAAGAAACAGCATATGATATTCCTCCAATACCTAGTATTCCGAGAAGAATATAAGTCCAAACCCAAGGTTTTGAATCTGTTCGATCCGCCGCTTTTTCCAATGCAACGTGTGAATAGATTCCTGACATTATATTTTGGTCAAGATCCTTTGGCTTTACATTTATTTCCTTAAAAAGTTTCCCTAATTTTTCTTCTCTTTCCATTTTTTCAACTTTTAATAAAGATTTTTGACTTCATCCTTAAGCATTGTATTTAAAACTTCGGCCAGGGAATGCCTTGCCCTATGTACCTTGACTTTTACATTTGAAAGACTCATTCCTGTCGCATCAACAATTTCGTTATAGGATTGCTCTTCGAGATAGAAAAGTGTTAACACCATATTGTACTCAGGATTCAGTTTTTCTAAAGCCGCGATTAAATATTCTTTCTGTTCGTTGTGTTTTATCTGAAAAAATCCATCATTGATATCGGTATCTTCTATGACTACATTATCAATATCAACTTCAATTTTTCGGGAGCGGATCCTGTTCAGGCTTTCATTATAACATATACGATATAAATAGGAAGAAAACTTACTGTCACCGCGAAATCTATCCAAAGCTTTGAACGCTTTTAAAAACACGTCTTGGGTTATTTCTTCAGCATCTTCCCGATTCTTTAATAACGAATTGGCCAATGCAAATATTTTCCCAGAATATAAATTTACCAACTGGCCATATTTTTCAATATCACCCGCTTTAACGGCGTTAATAAGAGATTCTTCGGATGGCAAATTCAATGCTTTATGTTAAGACAGGCAATGTATTAGAAAGGTTACAGTTTATCCACAATAATTTAAATATCTATTTTGGTGTAACCTTTTTGAATGGCCTGTTGTCCTAAGGGTATAAATCTTAAAAATCAATAATTATGCATGCCTTTATACCAATGGTTCTATTTGTATCCATCGCTTGGGTCATAGAAAGTACAGTAAATCGAAGAGCCCTAAATCGTGAACGTTTAAAGATAATTGAAAAAGGAGGTGATTTGGGAGATCTGAATCTAAAGAACAACAAAGGAAGTTTTTTAGACAACAATGCCTTGAAATATGGGTTGGTCGCGGTTGGCGCTGCTATAGGTACATTGATAGGCTCGTATTTTGAACAAAATGAAATATTGGCAAATAATATGGTGGGCTATATTTTTTCAATATCACTTTTTGTGGGATTGGCTTTAATATTAAGTCATTACCTGCTAAGAAAGGAAGCCAAAAAAAATAATGAAGTAGATTAGACTTTTTATCGCAAAGTAAGAATAAACAAATGCCTAACCTTTCAAAAAGGAGCTGATTTGGATATCGTCGTACGGCACGGAATTGGAGACGAACTTTATCTTCAAATTTTAAAAGAAACCTTACCTCGTTTAATCAAGGAGCAAAATCCGGATTTTATCTTCTATTTGAGTGGGGTGGATATTTTGGAAACCGATAAACTCGGAAGATTGAATTGCACGGTGGAAGGCTGCAAAGAACGTGATCGTTTTGTCTTACAGACGTGCAAAGATTTAAACATTCCAGTCCAAGTAAGTATGGGCGGTGGCTATTCCCCGGAAATTAAAACGATTATTGAGGCGCATGCGAATACTTTTAGGGTGGCGCAGGAGATATATTTTTAAATTGAGGAGGGAAATATTTTCGCTATTGAGCACTCAAGTGAAGCCCCATTTTTATCTTCCAATACGGCATCTGCTCCTCAAAATATTCAAAATAGGGTTTTAATCCATCAGGATTTTCCAGTTTAATTTCGGCATCTCTTATTTGCTGGATCTCTTCTGAAGAAATAAATTGGTAAAGGTCGATTTCCGCTCCAGACTGATTCATCTTTATAAAATGACCGTACACCGAATCTTCTGAAAGCCCTCGTCGTTTTGCAATTTCCAAAACGGAGAGATTTTCTTCCGCAAACATTTTATAGCTGCGTTCGTGGGTTGATACAGCACTTTCCAATCCATCCAAATGTCTGTTGATGACTCTTAAAAAGTCGTCTGCATATTTTTCAAGTTTAGCCTCTCCCACGCCTGATACTTCTGCAAATTCTTCACGAGTTCGCGGTTTTTTGTGTTCCATATCTTCCAAACTGGCATCACTAAAAACGATATAGGCAGGCATACCGATTTCGTTGGCCAATTTTGTTCTAAGTGTTCTCAATTTGTCGAACAGGTCAGCTCGTTTTCTAGACGACTTTTCTGCTTTATCGGTTTTTACTATTTCAGTTTCCTGAAGAACATTTGCCAAGCGGACTTTTTTGTTTTCAAATAAAACTTTTTTTGCCAAAGGCGTTAATAACAACCGGCCATTTTCATGAAAATAGATTTGAAGGATCCCTTGATTTAAAAGCTGAATAACGTATTGCTGTAAATCGCGCCACGAAATATCCTTTGCTGCACCAAAGGTTTTAATATGCTGATAACCCTTATCATAAACTTGGGCGTTTTGTGCCCCTCGAAGCACATCCAACACCATCCCCAAAGCTTCTTGTTCTTGTAATCGCGCTACTGCGGAACACACTTTCTGGGCGATGAGGGTTCCGTCGAAATATTTTGGCGGAGTTTTGCAGATATCACAATTGCCGCAATCCTCGGTTATATGTTCGCCAAAATACCCGAGCAACGCTTTTCTTCTACAGCTCAGTGCCTCTGCATATTGTTGCATCCGTTCCAACTTAGCCAGTTGGTAGGCTTCGGTTTCCGTGCCCTCAGCAAATTTTCGCAGCATAATCACATCAGCAAAACTGTAAAATAGAATGGTATGCGAAGCCAATCCATCCCTACCGCTACGACCGATTTCCTGATAATACCCTTCTATGTTTTTGGGCATATTGTAATGGATCACCCAGCGTACATTACTTTTATCGATTCCCATTCCAAAAGCGATGGTCGCCACAATAATTGGCGTTCGGTCATTAACGAAATTTTCCTGTATTTCGCTTCGTTCTTCGGAAGAAAGTCCTGCATGGTAGGCCTCCGCTTTATAACCTTTTGATTTCAGTGTATCTGCAAGCTTCTCCGTGCTTTTTCTACTTAAACAATAAATAATTCCACTTTGATTTCCGCGCTTGGCGAGAAAACTCAATATCTGCCTATTCCTGTTCTGCCCAGGTCTCACGTCCAAATACAGATTAGGTCGGTCAAAAGAAGCTATAAATGTTTCTGCATTGGGGATGGCAAGTTGGGCAGCAATATCCTCACGGGTTGGACGATCGGCAGTTGCGGTCAGGGCAATTAAGGGAACGTCAGGAAACTGCTCCTTTAAACTTTTTAGCTGCATATAAGCAGGCCGAAAATCGTGACCCCAACTGGAAATACAATGCGCCTCATCCACAGCAAAAAGACTAATTTTAACCGACTTCAGAATAAAGATTAATTGTGGCAGACTTTCAGGTGCGACATAAAGTAATTTTAAAGTTTCATCCTGTAAATTCCTTAATACTTCTTGTTGCTCCTCATAATGTTGCGAGCTATTATAAAATGAAGCTGCAATCCCATTGGCCTTTAATGAATCCACCTGATCCTTCATCAAGGCAATCAATGGGGAAAGAACTATTGCCGTTCCTTGCATTGCCAAAGCTGGCAATTGAAAACACAACGACTTCCCGCCTCCTGTAGGCATAATGGCAATAGTATCATGTTGATCCAAGACATTATTTATAATTTCCTCTTGGTTGGCAAGAAAATCATCATAACCAAAATGGGTTTTAAGAAGGGATTTTATATCGGTTTGTTGGGTTGTTGTGGAAGTATTCATAGTGGTAAAAATAAAGATATTTGTTATAATAGTTCCGGCCCTTCGATACGATCCCGATTAAAATGCAAAAGCATTTTTATCGGGATCACTCAGGGACCTTTGCTTCGGATTTTTTAATAAACATTTTGATTAAAAGAAATCACTCCGAGTTTTTTACTTTGAATTTCTTCTTGGAAAATTTTTGCAAATCTTGAATTTCACCAGTGATAAGAGCTTCTTTCTTTTTTCTTGACCACCTTTTTATTTGATGTTCTCTTCCAAATGCGTAGTCTATTCTTGTGAAAATTTCAACATATATTAAATGAACTGGAATTCTTTCCGCTGTATAATCACATCCTTCTCCATTCGAATGTTCCCAAAAACGTAATCCAACATCTTTTGTACTTCCTACATAATAGGAACCATCGTTACATTTCAAAATATAAACATATGAATTTGCCATAATTTCTTCTTTTGAATTGGTATTATTCTTTTACCGAAGTTTTCAATTGTAAATGAATCTAACAATCAAAGGTTGCTGGTTTTTATGTTATGGTCTCTTCACTTTATGATGAGTTTTATTCTTCATAAAAGCCTTAATTTGAATCTGTTTTTCAATTGTAAATGAATCTAACAATCAAGGGTTGCTGGTTTTATGTTATGGTTTCTTCACTTTATGATGAGTGTTATTCTTCATAAAAGCCTCAATTTAAATCTGTTTTCAATTGTAAATGAATCTAACAATCAAAGATTGCTGGTTTTATGTTATGGTCTCTTCACTTTACGATGAGTTTTATTCTTCATAAAACCCTTAATTTAAAGCTGTTTTCAATTGTAAATGAATCTAACAATCAAAGGTTGCTGGTTTAATGTTATGGTCTCTTCACTTTACGATGAGTGTTATTCTTCATAAAAGCCTCAATTTAAATCTGTTTTCAATTGTAAATGAATCTAACAATCAAAGGTTGCTGGTTTTATGTTATGGTCTCTTCACTATACGATGAGTTTTATTCTTCATAAAACCCTTAATTTAAAGCTGTTTTCAATTGTAAATGAATCTAACAATCAAGAGTTGCTGGTTTTATGTTATGGTCTCTTCACTTTACTATGAATTTTATTCTTCATAAAAGCCTTAATTTAAAGCTGTTTTCAATTGTAAATGAATCTAACAATCAAGAGTTGCTGGTTTTATGTTATGGTCTCTTCACTTTACTATGAGTGTTATTCTTCATAAAAGCCTTAATTTGAATCTGTTTTCAATTGTAAATAAATCTAACAATCAACGGTTGCTGGTTTTATGTTATGGTCTCTTCACTTCACGATGAGTTTTATTCTTCATAAAACCCTTAATTTAAAGCTGTTTTCAATTGTAAATGAATCTAATAATCAAAGGTTGCTGGTTTTATATTATGGTCTCTTCACTTTACTATGAGTTTTATTCTTCATAAAAGCCTTAATTTAAAGCTGTTTTCAATTGTAAATAAATCTAACAATCAACGGTTGCTGGTTTTATGTTATGGTCTCTTCACTTCACGATGAGTTTTATTCTTCATAAAACCCTTAATTTAAAGCTGTTTTCAATTGTAAATGAATCTAACAATCAACGGTTGGTGGTTTTATGTTATGGTCTCTTCACTTTACGATGAGTTTTATTCTGCATAAAAGCCTTAATTTAAATCTGTTTTCAATTGTGAATGAACCTAACAATCAAAGGTTGCTGAGTGATTTTAAAATGGACGCCTTTGGGCGCCCATTTTAAAATCGTACCGAAGCACCGGCACCAGTTCAACTTACTACTTACTCAACATCAACAACTCATTACAGAACACTTCTGTAATGTAATGCTTCTTGCCCTCCTTGTCTTCCCAAGAGCGGTTGGTCAATTTCCCTTCTATGGCAATTTCCTGGCCTTTGGTGACATAGCTTTCAACCACTTTTACGAGACCGCCATTTACTACTACATTGTGCCAATAAGTGCGCTCCACCTTGTTACCATCTTTGTCCTTGTAACTGTCATCTGTGGCCATTGAGAATTTGGCCATTTTGTTGCCGTTGGCAAAAGTTACGATTTCTGGGTCTTGGCCCAATCTTCCAATCAACTGTACTTTGTTTCTAAGTGCGTTCATGATTTCTAAATTTTAATGCCTGCCCGAGGCAGGCGGGTTAAACAATTGATACTATCGAATTTCATTTTATTCGACAGGACAAACATAGAACAGCATCCAAATGATAGTCGGTTATTAACCATTTACTTTCGTTTATATTCGTTTGTAAGCGTTTGTAAATGGATAGATGTCCGCTATTCCTGGGATAACACAGTTTTAGTGAAAATGGACATTTTCAATTTAAAACAAAAAAATCCCGAAATAAATCGAGATTTAAATTTAATAGGGTAATATAAAAATTATGGAACGATAAAAATACTAGCAATAGCATTAACCTCATCCATCGTTAAAGGTTCGTCAAAGGATTCTGTTACAGCATTGTTTCCTCCCAGATCATTAAACAATCCGCTTAAATCCACTCCTCCTTGAACTGTGTTGCTCTCTGGAGTTGCTCCTCCATAAATCGCACTAAAAGCTCCCGGCAATGTGTTTTCAGATTTTGTAATCCATCCTTTTTCGCCCCGCATTCTTCTCACTTGGGAGGCGTGCAAGGCTTCAACGGAGTGGATTTGTAGAGCGTAAGTCAATAAATCCGCATTATCGATTAATCCACCAGCTTGACCTTTGTATGCCCTAACTCCAGTATCTTCAAAACCCTGTGAAAGAGCCAGAAAGGTTTGATAATTGGAGAAAGTGTCCAAATTTAAACTACCACCAGTGAAGTCGAAAGTAGGTTCACTAACGGCATCATCGCCCAAAGCACTTAAAAGAAATTCAACATGCGATGTTTCATGCTTTGAAATTTGGGCAAAAGTAGGCCGATCTTCAGCTGGAATTAATCCGTTGGTATCCAAGCCCATTTGGTAAAAGTTGCGTTCCAAATATTCCAAGGTTAAGGCAAAATTCAAAATGTCCAGCGGATCTGCCATCATCATTGAAGAAGCCATTGACAAAGTTGTGGCCCGCGTTTTTGTACTTGTAGCTGCCAAACCAAATGGAATGGAGGCCATTGCTACATTTTTTCCCAAGGTCTTAATATGACCGAAAGAATCCCGTCGTGAACTCTTGGTATTCATAAGCTCACTGTCGGATAGGTAATCCATTATTTTTATAATATTCATAATACGATTTTTTTAAGTGTTGATTATTTTATTCTGTTCTTGGTTCTATCCTATTCCTTGTTCCTTATAGGTAAACGGGGTTGTAATAAATCCGCCAGCTGCGGCAACAATTTCACTTGGCGAAAGCGCTTGGCCCAATCCTGTCACGGGATCAACGATATCATCGCCCGCAAAAGACTTGGAATCGGCACCATCAATAGAACCGGTGGCGATAATATTTCGGATTGCTGAAGCGTGTCTTGCTTCCACCGAAACTATTTTACCTGCAATTAAAAGATAATCAGGATTGGTTAATAGTTTACCTGCTCCATTATAGGCAGCGATACCGGTATCTTCCAAAGTCTTGGAAGTGGCTAGAACGATCTCCCTATTTCCAAAATCCAAATTTCCATAGTCAAACTCCAGAACAGGAAGCCTTTTGGTTAAATCACCACTCACGGCTACACCAATGGCTGTATTAAAAAAATCGCGATGGATTACTTCGTGATAGTAGAGGTCCGTTAATACCTGTTGTTCATTTTGACTAAAAGTGGAACGAAAATTTGAATGGTTTACAACCCGTGTATAAAAATCGGCTTCAAGTTGTTCAAGAGCATAAGCATAATTTAATACTCCTAAATCTCCCGTACCAAGATCAAAAATTTCTTCTGGCGGTGAAGGAGCATCGTCGTCGTTGCTACAGCCAGTCATAAAAACCAAGCTTGTACCTACTAAGGCCATTCCACTTAGCTTTAAAAATTGACGTCTGTCCCTCCGCAATGGATTAACATCATGGATTTTGATTTTGTTTTTCATAGTGATTTGCTTTTTTGATTTAGTTAAAATTAGGAAACAGAACCGTCTAATGATTTTTAATTTTAGTTAAACATTTCACAATTTTATATTTAAACTTAATAGATGATGAGATAAATTCAATATAATGCCATTTTACGTGATTTTAATCTAATAAAGAATCCATAAAATTTTAAGGCGAATAGAACAGTCCAGAGGTTTATTCTGAGGAGAATGGGGAATATGCCAAATTATCCGTGTTAAAAAAAAAATTTAAAAAGAAGCTCAAATGGTATTAAATGAGAGAATCAAAAAGTAAAAAAATGAAGAAATATGGAAATTAAAAATGTGAAATAATGTGATTTTTCCGGTTCAGAAGGGAAATTCATGAGAAAAAACATTATGCTAAAACCTCATTTTGAAGAATTGGATTAAATATCCAACAATTAAAAACGAAGAAATACCTGTTGGAATTTTTGAAGTAGAGAGATTGGTTATTAATACTCTGAATTTATATTGTAAGAAATTACCAAGACTGCCCTTTCAGCCTCATTGCCGCATTGAGCACATCACGTTGGCTAATTTGCCCAACGAGTTTTCCATTCTCAAGAATTGGAAACCGACGGTGTTTAGATTCCAGAAATTTATTCGCTGCGTCCAGAACATTCATATCGCCATCAATGGTATCAACCTCTTTTATCATGTGCTGTTCTACGGTTACATCTTCCATAGGATGGTTATGATAACGACAATCACTTATTTCCTTTAAGCAATCCCCTTCAGAAATAATCCCCACCAACTCATTTCTGCTATTTACTACTGGTCCACCTGAAATATTCTTTCTTAGTAAAATTTCAATTACCTCTATAACTGGTTGCTCCGGTCTGAATGTTACAAGATTTCGCGTCATATAATCCGAAACCTTTATTTTCTCCGAAAATCCCTTATTGGGTTTAACCCTTCTGCCGATAAAACTTTTAATTCCCATAGTATTAGCTTTTTGCGAACCTGTAATATAATAAATTTTCTAGTAGGAAAACAATCCGAAAAGTTTCCTTTCGATTAAAATTGTACTTTTAACAAAAATTCCATCCATGAAAAACTTCAGTGCACTATTATCATTGCTATTTATCGTTGCATTGTCTTATTACAGTTTTTATGATTTAATGCCGCACTATGATGAGGCAGATTCAATCCCTCCTTCCGAGTTTTCCGTAGATAAGGCACTCACACCTCTTGAAGAAATTGCCAAAGCGCCGCATTATGTCGGCTCTAAAGCTCACGCCGACGTTCGTAAATTTTTAATTTCCGAACTACAGAAGTTGGGATTGCAACCTCACATACAAGAAGGGTTCAGTCTTAATCCAATTTCTAAAACTCTAAATAAGCCCATTAATATTGTCGCTCGATTAAAGGGTACCGAATCCGGAAAAGCACTGCTTCTGCTTTCACATTACGACAGTGCCCCGGTTCCTTCTTATGGAGCAAGTGACGATGGTGTGGGCTTAGTCACCATTTTAGAAAGTTTTCGTGCATTTTTGGCGTCAAACCCTAGTCCGAAAAACGATATTATCATTCTCTTTTCCGATGCGGAGGAGTTGGGATTGGATGGGGCAAAACTATTCGTTAACGAACATCCATGGGCCAAAGATGTAGCGCTCGTACTAAATTTTGAGGCACGTGGCACTAGCGGTCCAAGTAATATGATTGTGGAAACAAATGGTGGAAACTCCAATTTGATTAAGGAATTTATAAAGGCCAACCCCGAATTTCCTGTAGCTTCTTCCTTGATGTACAGTGTTTATAAAATGTTGCCAAATGACACCGATTCAACTATTTTTAGAGAAGATGGGGATATTGACAGTTTTTTCTTCGCTTTTATAGACAGTCATTTTAATTATCATACGGCTAATGATTCCATGTATTTTCTAGATTGGAACAGCTTGATGCACCAAGGGAGTTATTTACTTCCGCTCCTTCACTATTTTGCCAATGCGGATCTTGCACAGTTAAAATCCGATACGGATGATGTGTATTTCAATTTCCCATTGTTGAAAATGGTCAGTTATCCCTTTTCGTGGATTATTCCAATGCTGATTTTAGCAGTACTAATTTTTGTTTTCCTTGTTTTTTACGGTTTCTACCAAAAGAAATTAAATGGAAAAGCAATTGCAATCGGTTTTATTCCATTTCTACTTTCCCTTGTTATATGTGGATTGCTCGGATTTTTTGGATGGAAATTATTGTTGGTATTATATCCTCAATATTTGGAGATTCAACAAGGCTTTACCTATAACGGGCATTGGTATATTGCGGGCTTCGTTTTCATTTCTATAGCGATCACATTGGCGATTTATAAAAAATTTGCAAAGAATAATGACGAAAAGTCCTTTTATATTGCTCCATTGTTCTTTTGGATAATCATAAATATTGCCGTGGACATATTTCTAAAAGGCGCTGCATTCTTTATAATTCCGGTATTTTTTGGCTTGTTTTCATTCTTCGTACTTCTGAAACAAGAAAATCCCAATCCTCTTTTAATGACGTTTTTCGCAGTACCGGCAATCTTCATTTTTGTTCCTCTTATCCAATTTTTCCCCGTGGGATTAGGATTGAAAATGCTATTTATAAGCTCTGTTTTTACAGTTTTACTCTTCGGACTTATGTGGCCAATTTTTTCAAAATATAAAATGAAAAAATTGCTTTCGTTAATCTGTTTCTTGTTGGCGATATCATTTTTTGTGGTAGCACATTCAAAAAGTGATTATACGGTTGAAAGAAAAAAACCCAATAGTCTGATTTACTATGAAGATAAGGATTCGGGAAAAACATATTGGCTTACCTATGATCGAGAAATTGATGAATGGACTGGGAATTATTTGGGCGAAAATCCCGAAAAGGCATCAAAATACTTGGGAGAAGCTTCTTATAGCAAATACGGAATCAACTACACTTTCGCCGCTGAAGCTCCTAAAAAATCAATTCCGGATTTTGAAGTTATTATAAGGCAAGACTCCATAATCAACGACTCACGGAATGTTCATTTTGTAATAGTTCCCCGCCGACAGGTCAACAAAATTGATATTTATACCACAAAGGATATTGCCTTCAAAACCTTGGAATTCAATGGCAAAAAGGCATTCGTTGGAGAATCTTCGGATAAATATAGAGGGACCAAAAACTCGGCCCTAATCAATTATATGGTTTCTCAAGGAGATTCATTAAAGGTGAAATTTACTTCAGAAAAAGATTTTCCCATTTCTTTTAAAGTCATGGAATATTCTTTCGACCTGATGGGAAATCCCGAATTCGATATTGAAAAACGACCTGATTATATGATGCCGAAACCTTTTGTTGTTACAGATGCAATTGCGGTAAAAAGAACTTTTTCCTTGGATTCGATTAAAGTTGGAGCAAAAAAACTTGTTGAAGATGAATAAAAGAATAACCATCGCTGGCCTGGGATGGCTTGGCCAACCACTTGCCCATCGTTTAATTAATTTGGGATATTCTGTTAAGGGGTCTGTAACCACGATTGAAAAAGCCACGCTGTTACAACAACATGGATTTAATGCTTTTCCAGTAGAAATTTCGGAAACAGGAATTTCGGGCGAAATAAGTGCACTTTTAAAAGATACCGATTGTCTCATTATAATGATTCCGCCGGGTATTCGAAGAAATACCGGTGCCGATTATGTATTGAAAATGGTTCATCTTAGGGAGGATATAAAGAAAACTGCTATAAACCGAATAATTTTGGTCAGCAGCACTTCTGTTTACTCAGATTCACAAGGAAATGTAACCGAAAAAGACGATCCAAAACCAGAAACCATTGCAGGAAAACAGTTACGACAAGTTGAAGAGCTTTTTATCAATACCGCTTCATTTAAAACTACTGTAGTTCGTTTTGGAGGATTGATTGGAGGCAGCCGAAAGCCGGCAAGATACCTAGCGGGCAGAAAAGATTTAAAAGATGCAAACGCGCCCGTAAACTTAATTCACCGGGATGACTGTATTAATATTCTAGTAGAAATAATTAAGCAAGACACCTTTGGCAAAGTCTTTAATGGGGTTAATCCACAACATCCGAAAAAGTCCGATTATTATATTCAAAAAGCACTGGAAATGGGTCTAGAACCTCCAACTTTTGCAGATGCGGATCCAGATGGAATATTCAAACAGGTAGATTCTGTGAATCTAGATTCTATTTTAGGATATATATTTAAAAGGATTTTAAATTAAAAAACGTTACTATAGTTCTTCTGAAGCCTAACAAAGTGTGATAACTCGAAGCAGAATGATTAACCCAGATTTCCGAATAAGAGATATCTCAAAGGGTATTTATTGAATTAATCATAAACATTCTTTTCAAAAAAAATGGCCGTCTCGAATTATGAAACGACCATTTTAAAACTACTATTTTAAATATTCTACCAGATGCGAACCCGATCCTCAGGAGCAAGATACATTGGATCTCCTTCCTTAATATCAAATGCCTTATAGAAAGCATCGACATTTAGTAAAGGCTGGGTAGCTCTTACCATTCCTGGAGAGTGTGGATCTGTCTTTACTTGATTGCGAATCGCTTCCTCCCTCGCTTTGGTACGCCATATTGTGGCCCAGCTCATAAAGAAACGTTGTTCTGGCGTGAATCCATCAATATTATCCGGTCTTCCGTTTTCTTTATAAAAACGTTGTAAACCATCATAAGCAGCAAGAACACCACCAAGGTCTCCAATGTTTTCACCTAAGGTGAATTTTCCATTGATGTGGACGCTATCCAAAACCTCAACATTACTATACTGTTCAGCTAGTTTATTTCCCCGCTCGGTAAAGTTTTCAAGGTCCTTGTCGGTCCACCAATTTGATAGGTTTCCGTTAGCATCAAAACGAGCTCCACTATCGTCAAACGCGTGAGAGATTTCGTGACCGATTACTGCGCCCATTCCACCATAATTTACGGCTTCATCTGCTTTGTAATCGTAGAAAGGAGGTTGAAGGATTGCTGCAGGAAAAACGATCTCATTATTAAACGGATTGAAATAAGCATTTACAGTTTGTGGACTCATTCCCCATTCAGTACGATCAACAGGCTCATCAATTCTATTAAGATTATCTGTAAGACCCCATTTCTGAACTGCCACCATATTGTCATAGAAAGTATTTCCTTCTTTTACTTCCATAGTTGAAAAATCCTTCCATTTATCAGGATATCCAATCTTAACGGTGAATTTTTCAAGTTTTTCAATCGCTTTTACCTTGGTGCTATCGCTCATCCAATCCAAAGCATTGATACGGTCTTTGTAGGCAGCGATAACATTTTCAATCATTTTCTCCGCCTTCGCTTTCGCTTCGGGAGGAAACATTTCATCTACATACAGTTTACCCAAAGCTTCGCCCACACTTCCATTAACTGTGGCTAATGCTCTTTCGTTAGCTGGTTTTTGTTTTTTGGTTCCATTTAATGTGGTAGCATAAAAGTCGAAATTGGCCTTCTCAATTTCAGTAGTTAGCATTCCAGCAGAACTATTTAAGGTTGACCAACGGATTACAGTTTTCCAAGTATCAAAATCAGGTTTTGAGAAAATTTGATTTAAAGTTTCCATATATTTTGGTTGCATAACAATAACTGTATCCAGTTCCTTTGTTACTCCCATATCCTTAAAAGCTTGTTCCCATTTAATTTCCGGAACCATTTTCTGCAATTCTGAAATGCTTTTTGGATTATTGAAATTTCTAAAATCACGGCTGGCAACTTTATCCAATCTTGGAGTGGCTAGTTTAGTTTCAAAAGCAAGAATAGTTTCTGCCTGTTTATGTGCAGATTCTTCAGAATCTCCTAGAAACTGAAGCATTCTAGTTATGTGATCTACGTACTGCTCACGGATTTTAACTGAAGCTGGATCCATATTGGTATAAAAATCACGATCTGGAAGACCCAATCCTCCAGGGGTTATATAAGCGGAATTTATCGCACTGTTGCTTGGATTTGAAAAAGCAGCAAGGCCTAAAAAAGGCTGCGAAATAGTCGCCGCATTCGCGCTGA
Organism: Aequorivita sp. H23M31; assembly: GCF_004022485.1. GTDB lineage: Bacteria > Bacteroidota > Bacteroidia > Flavobacteriales > Flavobacteriaceae > Aequorivita > Aequorivita ciconiae. The sequence goes on along the minus strand of NZ_CP034951.1, from coordinate 2,806,884 downwards.
TCAACTTTTGAAAATCCTCCATACTGTTCATGGAGGCGATTTTTTCAAGAGCTGGTTTTAATGGCTCGATGCCAGCCTTGTTTCTAGCAACGGTATCCAATTCGGTTTCATAAATCATAAGCGCCTTGGCTTGATCCGTATCCGCAGCATATTTTCCACTCTCCTTAGCTTTCGCAAGAATATTCAAAACATCGGCATCCGTATTTTTTCTTAGGATAGTAAAGCCCCCCCAACTAGTTTGGTCATCGGGAATTTCATTGTGTTTCATCCAATTACCGTTTACATAATTGTAGAAATCAACCTTCGGACTAACAGTAGTGTCCATATCTTGGAGGTTAATTCCGTGGCTTTCAGTATCAGCTTTTGCAACTTCAGCCTTTTCTTTACAAGAAGTAGCCGACACCATAATTACTGCAAAAGCGACGGCAGGTTTTAAAAATTTAATTTTCATTTGTTCTTATTTGTTTATTTTTTGGGGAAGATGAAGTGCCCGAACCATGCACCTTCTGTTGATTTGTTTATTTATTGGGCAATTATTTTAAATACTTTTGAAATAGACTTGTCGCAAAAAGTAGAGAAAAGTTACATTTTTCTATTTTCCTTATCTTGAAGTTCCAAATTCATTATCGAATCTCTAAACCGTTCTTTTGCTTTTAATTCCCTCCTCTCATTATCTTGTCGCTGGGAATCAATCTTATCCTTTTGAAATTTTTCGTTCAAGTGCACTATAAGATTTTTAACCGCAGAATTCATCTCTATAACGGAATTTTGTATATCGGCTGAATCCAATGTTCCTCTATTGGCAACTTGGTTAAGAAGTTCGGCGCGTGTTTTTAAAACAAGCAACCTACTACGAATCTGGTTGGTGTTTAAGGTATCGGGTATTTTCTTAAATAATGAATCGGAATATTCGGTAAGTTGCTCAGAGCGATTCTTAAGCGACTGAAAATTACTGCCGTTAAGCTTTTTGGTCACGGAAAGAAGATCTTCCAACACTCCCCACTGAATAGCCTGTTCTCTTGCAGGAATAGAAAGTTCTGGAAAGTTATACGTAGTGTCGCCAAAAACAATAGCCGATTCGTATTGAGGGTCTGTATTCTCATTTTCTTCCGAAGAATTCTTACATGAAAAAACAATCCCAGCAAGCACTAAAAGAAAAACTATATACTTCATAAAATTTTTAAGCAGGGCAAAGATACTGGTAATTAAACAAATGACATATTTTTTTTTAACTCCGAAAGCTCTAGGAATTTGTACATTTGCAACCTATTTTCTTAAAACAAATTATGAAGAAACGAATATTGATAATTGGTGCCTGCGGGCAGATTGGTACAGAGCTAACTGCTTTTCTGCGTTCTAAATATGGCAGCCACAAAGTAATTGCAAGCGACATCCATAAAGGTGATAAAGAGTTTATGAAGAGCGGTCCATTTGAAATCCTGGATGCAATGGATTATGATGCCATTCAAGAAGTCGTTATTCGTCATGAAATTACTGATGTCTATCTAATGGCGGCAATGCTTTCAGCTACTGCAGAAAAGTCTCCCATGAAAGCATGGAATCTTAATATGAATTCCCTTTTTCACGTTTTAAATTTGGCTAAAGAAAAGAAAATAGATAAGGTTTTCTGGCCATCCAGCATCGCTGTATTTGGATCCACAACCCCTAAAGTTGATACTCCGCAACGAACGGTAATGGAACCTAGCACAGTTTACGGAATAAGCAAGCAAACTGGCGAGCGTTGGTGCGAATACTACTACAACCGTTATGGTGTAGATGTTAGGAGCATTCGCTATCCGGGTCTTATTAGCTACAAAACCTTGCCTGGCGGCGGAACAACAGATTATGCGGTAGATATCTACCATAAAGCGTTAAAACACAAATCCTATATTTGTTTTCTAAATGCAGAAACTACCCTGCCTATGATGTTTATGGATGATGCTATTCAAGCTACCGTAAATATTATGGAAACCGACAAGGCCAATATCAAAATAAGAAACTCTTATAATCTTTCTGGAATGAGTTTTAATCCTGAAGAAATTACAGAAAGTATTCAGAAGCTCATCCCTGAGTTTACAATAAGTTACGAGCCAGATTTCCGACAGGCAATTGCCGATAGTTGGCCCCAAAGTATAGATGATAGCGAAGCGCGTGCAGATTGGGGTTGGGAAAGCAAAATATCCCTAGACGAAATGACCGAAATTATGCTCAAGAATCTTAAGACAGACAAAGAATAAGGATTTTATTTATCGTCAAGGAAGAAAGCAAAATTCAAGGTTTGATTTACTTGGTTTTCCTTGGCACACAATATCAAATCCCAATATATTCTGTACCTAAAGAAACAGGAATCTTTTGCACATCTGTGTTACGGATATTTTGACCCTAACGGGACGAAAATTTGCCTGCCTTATAATTTGAAAGCTACCGACCGATATGTTGTTCCTTATGGGACAAAGATTTGTTCTACCTTTATATTTTTGGATGGGAAATGAACCTATTGTTTCAAAACCCAATAAAGTAATAATCTTTAAAGTGATTCCATTTAACAATGATCACCAACTTCTACACACCACCGACTACCTCGACCCACTAAAAAGATCACTTCTTTTTCAATTCAACTTCCATAATATTTGCCATTCCCTTTTTTCCTTCATTGGAGATATATAGGGTGCCGTCAGGCGCAAAGGTCATTCCTTCGGGTTGCGGAAAGGATTCCCTATTTAAGGTATGAAGTTGTAATAACTTTTCATTTGAATCCATAATCAGCAACTTCGGATCTTTTCCTTCAAGAATGTAGATATTTCCATCTACGGGATTTATTGCAATTTCAGAAGGATAAAATTGACCGTGGCGCTCATTATCGGACGAGCCATTTTTACCTCTAAAGATAGGATCGTCGAGATTAATTTTAAAAATTGGTTTTGAATCTATTTTTTTCGATTCTAGATCAAAGGCATATATTCCTTTATATGATTTGCTATTCGGATCGACGTCCTTTACGGCCAACAACAGTCTGTTATTTTTCGGATCGGCTGTGAGGGATTCTAGATTATTTTTTCCCGAAAATGGAGTTTGATATACTTCCGTGTGAAAGTCTATGCTTAAATAATTGCTCACTTCAAAAATTTTTCCACTGCTCTCAACTATAAAGGCTGTACTGTCGATAATAGCCAAGCCCTCATAATCTCCCGATTTGGCAAAGTTTATTTGCTTTTCGATCAAATCTGTATCAAGATTGAATATGAACAATATTCCCTCTTCATCCTGCACACATACTATTTTATTATCTGAAAGATAAGTGATTCCTGAAATCTCCTCCAATTCCTTGGGTACGTCCCATTTTCTAACTATGGTGTAGCTTTCTTCTTTCAACCTTGGGTTCAATGCGGGATTTTCATAAGCAAACCAAAGTACGCCCACTATTACCAGCACACCTACAATTATTAAAGCAGAGATTACATTTTCCCTCATAACTTTATGGAATTAATATTAATCGGGGATAAAATTAGTTTAAAAAAATACATGGCCCACATAAAATTTTTATAAAAATCCTTTACCCCGATTTGAACCAGAAACCTAGCAGGAAATTCGCGAAGGCATTTAAAATAGGCTAACTTTGATACCGTTCAATAGAAAGAAAATTAGGATGGAGAGCGATATCATAAAAAACAATCTTAAAATAATTCAAAAAAGAATTAATAGGGCTTGTGACCTTTCCAATAGAAATAAAAACGAGGTAAAATTGCTTTTGGCCACTAAGACGGTTTCGGTAGAAAATATACAGTTCGCTATAGATGAAGGATATTCGCTTTTAGGAGAGAACAAGGTGATGGAAGCAATGGAAAAATATGAAGTTTTAAAAGAAAATAGGTGTGAGTGGCATATAATCGGCCATCTCCAGACCAACAAAATAAAATATGCATTAAAGTTTGCCGATGTAATCCAATCGGTGGATCGCATTAAACTAGCCAACAAGCTCCAAAACCGTTGCGAATATGACGGAAGGAATATTGATATCTTCATTCAAGTGAACACCTCTTTTGAGAAAAGCAAATTTGGAATAGCACCTGAAAGAGCTATTGAATTTATAAAACAGGTTTCGGAATTTCCCCGTCTGCATATAAAGGGTTTAATGACAATTGGTCTACTATCTTCACAAGATGAAAAAGTGCGGGACTGCTTTAAATTGTTGAAAGAAATCCAATTAAAATCCCAAGCTCTTGAATTGCCGAATGCATCATTCGATGAGCTATCAATGGGCATGTCTAACGATTTGGAACTTGCTATTGAAGAGGGCAGCACGATGATTAGGGTGGGTACGGCAATTTTTGGACAAAGACCGTTTCCGGATAGCTATTATTGGAATGAGCGGAATTAGAGACTGGAGACTGGAGACTAGAGAAAATTATATTCAATATCTTTAAACCCGTTAAAAAATCCGGAATATGAAACCAGCAGCAGTGAAAAATTTAAATCTTTCAATTCTCCTCTTTTTCCTTAATTTATCCCTATTTGCACAAGCTTTAAGCCCTTCTCAAATTGATAGTTTGGTGGAGAAAACCATGAAAACTTTTGATGTTCCGGGAATGGCTGTGGCGGTTTTAAAGGATGGCAAAATTTATCATAAAAACACTTATGGCATCCGTTCCATTAAAACGAAAGAAAAAGTAAATGAGAATACTCTTTTCGGAGTGGCTTCCAATACCAAGGCATTTACAACGGCTGCTCTCGGACAACTTGTGGATAAGGGAAAGTTGAATTGGGATACTAAGGTAACCGATATCATTCCTGATTTTAAACTCTATGATGCTTACGTTACAAATGAATTCACCGTTCGCGATTTAATAACCCACAGGAGTGGTTTAGGTTTGGGAGCGGGCGATCTTATGGTTTTCCCGGCTTCAAACACTACGACCAAAAAGGAAATGATTCATAATCTACGTTACTTAAAACCGGTTTCCTCTTTTCGATCAAAGTATGATTATGACAATTTGCTATATATAGTGGCCGGAGAAATTGTCGCTCGTGTTTCGGGAGAGGATTACGATGATTATATAAGAAAAAACTTTTTTGAGCCTTTAAAAATGACTCGCTCCAAACTGTCCATCCCCGAGATTGATGCAGATCCAAATCGGATTGATGGGCATGCTCCCGTTAATGGAAAGCTGGAAATTACAACAAATACCTTCACACAAATTGCCACTCCTGCAGCGGGAATTTATGCCTCTATAAACGACATGAGCAAGTGGGTTCAAGCACAGTTAGATAAGGGTAAATACGGTGAAAAACTAAAAGACAGTCTCTTTAGTGAAAAAGTACACCGCGAAATGTGGACGCCCCAAACCATAGTTAGAAGTGGAAAATGGCCTTATAACACCCATTTTACAGCGTATGGTCTTGGTTGGTTTTTAAGTGACATAGACGGAAACTTTCAGGTTACGCATACCGGAGGATTGCTAGGAATCGTGAGCCAAGTAATCATGTTTCCTGATTTAGATTTAGGAATTATAATATTGACTAATCAACAATCAGGAGCTGCTTTTACTGCTATTTCGAACTCCATAAAGGACAGCTATTTTGGAATTAAGGGTAAGGACAGGGTTAAAGAATATAATGAAAGAAGACTCGAAGCGGAAAGTCGGGAAGACAGCATTGTTTCACAACTTGAAAAGGACATCCAAGCTCAAATAAAAAGCAAAGTTCCAAAACCAAATCCAACAGATTATGTTGGCACCTATAAAGACCCATGGTTTGGGGAAGTTATTGTTAGCAACCAAAAGGATGGCCTGCATTTTAAATCTGAAAAATCGTCTGATTTAACTGGAAAAATGACTTACTATAAAGGCACGACTTTCGTGGTTCGCTGGAATGATCCCGCTTTGAAAGCGGATGCTTTTGTTAACTTCGATCTTAATGTTGAAGGGAAAGCTGAAGGGTTTAAAATGAGCCCTATTTCGCCTTTAACCGATTTCAGTTACGACTACCAAGATTTGGATTTTAAGCGAGAAGAGAAGGAATAATTCTATTCTGAAAGAAATCTAGGTTTCGAACATTCTAATACTCAATTTTTAGAATTATAATTTTTCTAATTTCACCACCTAACTTAAAGTCGATAACATCTCCCTCTTTATGACCGGTCATTGCAACGACAATTGGGGCGACAAATGCAATTTTCTTGAGCTTTAGATCAGCTTCGTCCACTCCAACAATTTGTATGGTATTAACCATATTATTGGCCAACATTTTATAAGTTACGGTAGCTCCAAATCGAATTTCATCCTTGCGCTGTTGTTCTATATCCAAAACTCGTGCGCTAGCGATACGTTCTTGGAGAAGATCCAATTTCCCGTTTAAAATAGCTAATTCGCGTCGTCGCTCAGTTTCATTTTCAGTTGAAAGGTTGGTTATCTGGTTTTCCAAATCGGTTCTTTCGCCCAATAATTGTTCCATTCCAAAGGATGTAACATAATTAATTGCGCCTTCCGGAAGGGCAGCTCTTGATGGAATAATGGGAGTTTCTTCTTGATCTCCCTCTTTCACAAAACCTCGACTCATTACATAAAAAGTTTAAGAAAGAAAGTTAGCAATTTTGAAATGAATTAAAAAGAATAGAAGGTTTTGCCGCTAACTAATGTTGAAAAGAAATATAAAATCAGCGCGAGAAGTTCATCAAAAATTTAAAGTATTCAAGGGGATTTTTTGCAAGACTTGAAATGATTACACCATTCAAAAATTCAATGTAAAGGGATTATTTTATTACAGTTTTAAGTCTCACAATTCTTTTTAAAATCTCAGAATACATTTTTATTTCAGGGTTATTCTTCTTCGGGACTACCTTTTTTCTTCTTGTGTTTCTTTTGGATATCGTCAAATTTTTCAATAGCCTCGGGTCCAGTAGGCTGGTCTGGGTAATCTTTTGAAGTATGTTTTTGTTTTCTGTATTCCCTTTCCTGTTGTGCATTTTGCTTTTCAGCATCTTCAGGCTTTTGCTGGGAATTCTTCTTCTCATTTTTCTCTGCTTTCATGGGTAGTGGGATTTATAAACTAAAGGTACGCCGTAATTAAGAACCCTACCTAGTCTATAACAAAATGTTAGGAATCGAAATAAAATTTATAGTAGGCCACAATTAAAATTTGCCGAAATGCCAAAACATTCTATAACTGGGCGTAGCTTTATATTTTAATTTAATTTTGTGCTATGAATACATTTTTATTTCCACATATAAGGAAAGCGGAACCCACAGATTATAAATCGGTTGCTCCTTTAATAGTTCAAGCGATGGAAGATTTGGCCTGCACCTTTGCCAATACTAAAAATCCCTTAGAAACCTATCCCTTGTTTGAAAACTTTTTCCAACAATCAGGGAATCAGTATAGCTTTGAGAATTGTTTGGTTTATGAAGAAAACAATGAGATTGAAGGATCTATTATTGCTTATGACGGAGCCCTATTGCCGGAATACAGAGAGCCATTTCTAAAATACATTTCGGAGAACTACAATGTGCGCGATTTAGTAATTGAAAATGAAACGATGGAAGGAGAAGTTTATATTGATACGATTAGTGTATATCCAACTTATCAAGGAAAAGGAATAGGAAAGAAACTTTTACGAGCTATCCAAATGAAATCGGCTGCCGAAGGACATAAAAAAATTGGATTATTGGTGGATTTAAATAACCCCCATGCCAAAAAATTATATTCGTCGTTGGGGTATAAATCTGTCGGCACTAAAAAATTGGGAAACGGAGTTTATGAGCACTTACAGCTTACCTTGGTCTAAGGTTCATCTACACTGGCATCACGGGCAAGTTCAGCGTCGTCCTTCTGATTACCAATCTTGGTATCCAAATATAGCAATGACTCATCAGAAGCTTGATCACCTCCGGCAATTTTCAATTTATCCAGAAGATTCAATACCAAGGTCTCTTCTTCTATTTGTTCTTTTACGAACCATTGGGCAAAATTCCAAGTAGCCCAATCCTTTTCCTGAAGGGCTAAATCGACAATACCGTATATTGCTGTGGTGTTATCCACCTCATGCTGAAATAATTTCTGAAAACAATTATGAAGGCTTTCCGGATCAGCTGGAGGAGCGCCTAAGGCAGTTACTTTTGCCCTTCCCCCTCTATCCTGAATATATTCCACTACTTTCATCATATGGTTTCTCTCTTCCCCCGAATGCCGAAACAGCAAATCCGCGATTCCTGCGTAGCCTTCACTGTCCGCCCAAATGGCGTACGACAGATAAATCTGAGCTGCGTGCGCTTCCTTGGTAAGCTGTTTGTTCAAAATATCCTCGATTGATTTTGAAAGTCTATTGGTATTCATGATACTTGTTTTACTTCTAAATTAATTAATTCCGAGAAAAATACTTTATACGTTAACATTCTGTTAGTGTAGTTTGGAATGAATTCAAACAAAGATTTGATTAATTACCGATAGGGATTTGGGTCGTTGATAACCTTGAATATGAAGTTTATAATAGGATAACAGAAGTTCCAATAGGCTGGAACGTGATGTTTTTGAAAGTTTTATTGATCCCATATCATATAAAGAGGAGTTAAAAAATCTTTTTAAATCTTCCACGGTTTCTCCTTGCAGACAATATTCAGTAGTCTTGGAATCTTGGAAATTTCCCTCCAAAATATTGAAATAATCAAGATTCATATTGGATGCGTCCGGATAGAAACCAATAAAATGGCTTATGCGAAGTAAAAAATAAATATGAAAATTCGCCACGCCATCATTTTGATCCAGCCAAGATAAAGAATCTTCCAAAAAGCCGAAAAGCATTGGATTTGCTTCCTCCTCGCGAATGCAGTTTTTGAGCATTTCTGCCAAGAACATAACCAAACTAGATTTTACAATATTCGTATGTAAGCTAACATAAGGAATAGAAACTTTGGCTTCCCTAATATATTCAAGTGTACCCTTATCCTTATGGTTAGCGATTATATCCAGTTGTGTCAAAGGTTGAAAATAGGAAGCTTTTAAACCGGACTTTTTAGATTTGAGAATGTTCCGCAGTAAATAAGATTTTACACCATCGCTTTCTGTATAGCAGCAAGCAATAAGATCGGCCTCAGAGTATTTGATGGCCGAAAAAACGATGGCTTTAGTCTTTACGATCATTATCGTATTATCATAATTTTCGAAACCTTCGTTTCGACAAAATCATCTGTTGTAACTAAAATCAGATAAACTCCAGAACGAACTTTGTATTTTCCAAAGGCGGTGGTATCCCAAAGCACGCTTCCCCCTTTTGAAGTGGTTTCAAAAACAAGATTCCCTGTTATATCGGTAATCTTAACGTTAGCACGAGCGGTTAGGCCATCAATAGTTACGTCTCCAGAAAAACCTGGACGCACTGGATTTGGAAAAGCATGAAGGTCTCCCAAATTATCTCGCGGCGTAGTCGCGGTCCCTTTATAAGCTACAAGACCTTGGGTGGTAGCGAAGTAAACAATACCCGTGAAGGGATCAATAGCGATATCCTGAACATTATTGGTAGGCAAAGGCGAATTATCCTTGGTGAATCTTAAAATCGTTTCTTGCCCATCGGCAGAGAGATAAAAAACTCCAGAGGTAGCTGTAGAAATCCATTTATTATTGGAGCCATCCACTTCAATATCTGTTATAGATTGTTGGTATAAAAGTTCCTGCGCCACCCCATCCTCCAGTATAATTATGGGTTGTGATTCAGGTCGACTACCGTCTTGAAAAAAACTAGAGGGACTGTAGAGTACTCTTAGTCCAGTCAAGGTGCCTATCCATAACCTGTTTTGCGCATCGAGGGCCAGGGCCCGCACATTTGCGGAGGGAAGATTTCCGTTTCCAGCGTTCTCACTTATCTTGTTCATTGCTCTCGTCTGGGGATTATAGCCCATTACCCCATTAAAGTAAGACCCAAAAAATATATAATTTTCCCGCGATATTACCAATTTAGTCAGGGCCAATTCTCCCAAAGGGTTTGGTAAAATATTGGTCAAATCAATTTTTTGAAACTGTCCACCTGGAGAAAGCTTTATCAAACCTTTATCCGTTTTACTTTGCACAAACCACAGGTTGCCTTGACTGTCAAAATCCGACCCGAATATTCTAATTCCCGCATCGGCTGTTCCCTGGTTAGTTACAATCTGAACTCTCTCCAAAGGACTATTGGTTTCGTCATAAAGAATCACAGGTTCCTCATCCACAAGCTTAAGTAGTCCCTTTTGAAAAGAGCTCATAAAAACTTCTTTAGGATTATCTGGATTGATAGTTACTTTCATTAAATCAGTAGGTTCTGCATTTACAGCCGTACTCAGTTCCTTATAAGAAATGTTATTCCAAACGGTATCTCTTAAATGACTTACCCCATATCGCGAAAGTGGATATGGATTAAAATTAACCGTGGTTTCTCCAAAACTTACCCATAATTCTCCTGCAGAAGTATCCATCGCAAAAGGACTATTCCGGATAGGGCCATTTGGCAGAACTTGATTTGGTAGCGTACTGCCGAAAGGAACAATTAAAAGTCCATCTTCTTGGGTTCCTAAATAGGCATTTCTTCCAATTGCAAATCCCGAAAATAGGTTTAAATCATATCCCTGTACATTTCTAATTTGATCTTCAATAAGAAATCCGGGAGAATAAACCTGTAGCGAATTTGTTGTGGTAATGGTAAGTAAATCATCAGATTTCCTAAAGCTTTGAATGTTGCTGGAAAAACTTTGCATGTTCGTAACATCCCCAAATGGCGTAAACCGTAATACCGTATTGGAGCTATTCGCAGTATAAAGCTCACCTCCCAGATTCTCCAAAGCTTTAAATCCTCCATTTATAATTGTGGACCAATTACGAAAATCAATTAAGTTATCGTCAGCTACTCGAGCGCGCAACATTCCATCCTGTTCACTTGCAGCAAAAATATAAGGGTCTTGAACAGTGGTCTGAACTACATTAATTTGGCTCCCCCCATTTCCTATAAAATAAGTATCTCCAAATTCAAGCCTTGCCAGATTATACACAGAAATTCCATATTTGGTCGCAATATACAGATTGCCGTTGTGCTCATTAAAATTGTTGATCCGTTTGCGGTCTGGGGGAATGGTTTGTTTTTCCTTTATGTCAACAACTTTTATCACATTCTCTTTTCCCTTTTTAACTATATCAATAAGACCGTTTTCATAACCAATTACCAACAACCCGTATTCCTGACTATAATGGATAGCAGTGATAAATTCTCCGGAAAGCCCGTTTATGGTGGAAATCGTCTTTAGGTTACCTGAAGCAAGGTCATAGGTAAATACAGCATTTTCTGCTGCCACATATAATTTGTTATCTCCTTTGGAAATATCTTTAATAGAAACATAAGAGAAGTGCCCAACCCAACGATCCTGATAATTTTGTGCTATACCAGAAAAAGGGAGCAAAGCAAGTAAAAGAGCGACCACTCGCTTCATAGAAATAGTTTTGATTTATAAACACGCTAAAATAGTATTTATTGCAGAATTGATGGGCATAAATAAATTCCCAATGCGAATTGATTTTAAAAAATTTCAATTTTATAGAAATATTTTCAACACATAATTCCGAAGAATAATCCCATTTTTTAATCCATCTTCTCTTGATTCCTCTTTCCATAGTTATCATAGAAATTGGTTGAGAATTACTATTTTTTACCGCGATGCCTGGGACCTGAATTTTGGCAGTTATTATGGGCTTTATGTTAAAACATAAAGATTTGATTAATAGAACGAAAATTACTCTTTTGTTTATGATGTTTTTTTATATTTGTTAACATTAACCTAAACCTGTTTTTCCTAATGAATACCAGAATACTGCTAGTGGTGTTTTTAATATTAGTCTTTGGAGGAAAACAGAAAGCCATTGCTCAATTCGGCTTTTCTCAAGAAATAGGTGTAATCACCGGACCGGTAGTGTTTTATTCCGATTTCGGGCAGCGAAACAATTTTGAAACCAATACAAAAAATGTTGGATTTGGAGTTGGGCTTGTTCATTATTTGAACTTTTCATATAGAGCAGATTGTAATTGCTACACTAGCGATACTTATTTTAACGATCACTTTAAGGTGCGCAATGAACTTAATTACCATAAAACAAACTTTGAACATTATGGAGAATGGGTAAGACCAGAAAAAACCTCACTAATGGCCAAGCAGTTGCGGGCAATGAGCGGTTCCACAACAGTTATTGAGCTAGGTTCGCAGTTAGAATATTTCCCCTTTAGCATTCGGGATTTTGCTGCCGGTGGATATAAAATTGCACCTTTTGTAAGCTTTGGTGTCCACTGGGTAAATTTCGATCCGGAAGTTACTTCTTCTCGTGGCAAGTTAAATAGTCCCTATTCTACCCCATTGAAATATATGAATGCCTTTCAACAAGATCCCGGTTCAACCTGGGCAGTTCTCGGCAGTGTGGGTATTCGATATAAACTCAATTCCTCTAGCGATTTGATGCTTGACAGCCGTTGGATCTATTATTTCTCGGATTATATGGATGGACTTAACCCAAGTCTTGAAAATAATGGAACAAGGCCAGTACCGGAGAACAAGGCAAACGATTGGGTTTATTGGTTAAATCTTGGTTATATATTTTACCTGAATTAGACAAGATTTATCTCTTTGCTCGTTATTAAATTCTATTTAACAGCTATAAAAATAGTAATTTAGATAGTTGTTGTTTAATTATCCCAATGCCTGTTTTAGGTCTGCAATCAAATCCTCCACGTCTTCGATTCCCACACTCAATCGGATCAAAGAATCTACAATTCCCAGTTTTTCCCGTTCCTTCTTTGGAATACTCGCATGAGTCATTGTCGCTGGATGCCCAGCAAGACTTTCCACGCCTCCTAAACTTTCAGCCAAAGTGAATATGCGCAGATTTTGAACAATCCGTATTGCTTCTTCCACAGTACTCATTTTTGGAACAAAGGAAATCATTCCACCAAAATCCTTCATTTGTTCCTTGGCTATCGCATGGTTAGGATGATTTCTAAAACCAGGCCAATAAACTTTCTGAATTTTAGGATGATTGGACAAATATTCTGCAATTGCCCTTGCGTTTTCGCAATGACGTTGCATCCTAACATGAAGAGTCTTTAGTCCTCGCAAAACCAGAAAACAATCTTGTGGACCACAGATGGCGCCACTGGAATTTTGTATAAAATAAAGTTTCTCTGCGAGTTCTTTGTCCTTAACTACCAAGGCACCCATTACCACATCACTGTGGCCTCCCAAATATTTTGTTGCACTGTGCATTACAATATCTGCCCCCAAATCTAGTGGTTGTTGTAAGTATGGCGAAGCAAAGGTATTATCCACCGCCAAAAGAACGTGATGTTTGTTTGCACTAAGTGCCATCGATTTTAAATCGATGATGTTCATCATAGGATTGGTCGGCGTTTCTACCCAAATCAGCTTGGTTTTATTATTTATGTAAGTCTCAACTTCATCCATTTTTCCCATCCCTATAAAGTGAAACTTGATACCAAAGCCTTCAAAAATCCTCTTAAAAAGTCGATAAGTGCCTCCATAAAGATCATTGGTAGAAATTACTTCATCACCTGGCCTCAAAAGTTTCATCACTGCATCAATCGCAGCCATTCCGCTTCCAAAAGCAAGGCCAAAATTACCGTTTTCAAGACTGGCAAAAGCTCTTTCCAAAGCGTCACGTGTTGGATTTCCGGTCCGGGAATATTCAAAACCATTATTGGACCCCGGTGCTGTTTGGGAATAAGTTGTGGTTTGGTAAATTGGTTGCATTACAGCGCCATAGGCTGGATCTACCTTTTCTTGACCTCCGTGTATTACTTTAGTATTAAATTTCATCTGTTGCCAATATTTATTTTAAGAGGTAATTACTAATTTTTATAGTTAATCCTGAAATTTAACCAAACTATCCCGTCTTTTACTATTTAATATAACTTTCACAATCGCTGATAACAAAGTTATTACTTTTGAAAATGGAAATTCACCACTCCCTTTTTTGTCATTCTTAACCACACATTTCCGCTAATTTATGAACAACAAAATTATAACCCTGATCTTGATAGGATTGCTGGTAACGGCATGTAATAAGGAAAAAAGCATTCAACTTAACGCTGAAAGTCTAACTGAAGGCGATTTGAAAATCTGCAATAATGCCAAGTGCCCGGAAGTTACTATTAACTATTTAAAAGCCTCTGGAAATGGAAACGTAGCCGAGAAAATAAATGAAAAAATAACCAGTTTCATTATTTCTTCCCTGTCCATGGCGGAAGATGAAAAAGAGAAAGCTAAAACCATTGAGGAAGCAGCAACTACTTTTATCGAATCCTTTAATGCTGATAGAGCCCGTTTTCCAGATATGGCCGCAGATTATTTCGCAGAAATTTCCGTGAATGAAATCTACAATTCCCCCAAACATATATGCCTAGAACTGCGCCAATATTTATATACTGGCGGAGCTCACGGCTATGGGACAACTTCATTCTTAAACATAGACCCCGATTCTGGAGAAGAACTTACCGCCAACGAATTGTTTAAAAATAAAAAGGGTTTTACGGTTTTCGCGGAAAAGAAATTTCGAGAGCAGCAAAAAATAGCTCAAGATGAATCCATTAATGATCCTGGATTCTGGTTTGAAAACGACTCCTTCCATCTTCCAAACACCGTGGGATTTACACAGGATAGTCTTATTTTTGTTTACAACCAATACGATATTGCGAGCTATGCCGAGGGGCCCATCGAACTCAAGATATCGCTAAAAGAAGCAAAACCTTATCTGAAAATCATTGAAGATTAATTGATTCAAAATATTTTTCTAAATGCAAACAGTATATTACTTATCCACTTGTGACACCTGCAAGCGCGTAATGCAAGAAGTTGAAATTCCTTCCACGTTTATAAAAAAGGACATCAAAGAGAATAAGATTACCCCCGAAGAACTTGAAAAGCTTATGAATCTTGCTGGCGATTATGAATCCCTTTTTAGCAGAAGAGCAAAACTGTATAAAGAACGCAATCTAAAGGATAAAAATTTATCTGAGGAAGATTTTAAAAACCTAATCCTTGAACATTATACCTTCCTCAAACGTCCTATTATCGTAAATAATGGGAAAATCTTTATAGGAAGTAGCCCAAAAACCGTGGACGCTGCTAAAAGTTCTATCCATAAATAATGGATAAGCGGTTTATTGCGCTTCTTGCAGCCACGGCCACGGAAACCATTTATGGCATTAACCATACGGTGGCCAAAGGCTTAATGCCGCACGTAATTCAGCCTTTCGGTTTTATCGTTTTACGGGTTGGAGGAGCCGCAATACTCTTTTGGATCCTTAGTCTATTTACAAAAGCTGAAAAAATTGAGCGGAACGATTGGTTCCGGATTTTAGCCTGTGCAGTTTTTGGGATGGTACTTAATATGTTGATGTTTTTTAAAGGCTTAAGTTTATCTACTCCAATCAACAGTGCGGTCTCCATGACCATCACGCCAATTCTATTACTCCTTTTAACGGCATTGATCCTAAGAGAACGCATTACTTGGATTAAAACATTTGGAATTTTTTTCGGACTTTCTGGAGCCCTGGCGCTTATTCTCTTTCAGGAAAAGACCCAGATTAACGCACCCAATATTCCTTTAGGAAACTTATTGTTTGTTTTGAATGCCATTTCTTATTCTTTCTATTTAATTTTGGTAAAACCCTTAGTTGCCAAATACAGAGCAATTACACTTCTTAAGTTTTTCTTCTTAATCGCATTTTGTATAAACCTTCCTATCGGATATTCTGAAGTAATGCAAGTGGAATGGTCGAAACTTACATTTTCAGAATTTGGACAAATAGGTTTTGTGGTTGTAGCAACCACATTTTTCACCTATTTGTTTAACATCTTCGCGTTAAAACAATTAAGTCCATCCACTGTTGGAGTTTTTATCTATTTGCAACCTCTAGTGGCAACAACCTTTGCAATTTTAGTTGGAGCAGATACTTTGAACGCGCTTCGAATTGGCGCGGCTTGCCTAATATTTGCAGGAGTATTCCTTTCGACCAGAAAACCAAGAAATGTCGGAATACAGACCAAAATTTAGTTTACATCCAAATCTTTTGGGCGCATCCCCGATTTTCGGGTATCCTCTTTAGAAATAATCTTAAAATCGTCCGCTTTGTCAAATACGTTGAATTTATCCAAAAGTTCTTGAGGAAGTCCTGTCAACTTTCGACTTTCCAGATCAATCCACCCGCCCATCATTATGCAACGTGCAAAATTTCTTCCTTTATAATCGTAGAAATTATGGAGAAAGGCAAAATACATTCCATCTTCCGAGATGCCCTTTAACTGCAGGGATACACGAACGGGCTTTCCGGGAAAGACTTCTCGAAAATAATACATCTTCTCTGAGAAGGCAACAGGACCTAAGTTAAAATCGACCAAATGCTTTTGATCTAACCCATTTTCCATTAAAAAACTCATACGGGTATGGCTCATATAATCGATATAGGCACTGTTTCTAAGATGGCGGTTGGCATCTACATCACTCCAACGGATTTCAAATTGTTTGGTGTACATCATTAAATTTTTATACAAATTTAGGTTACTTTTGCTATGCAAGCATAGTAAATCTATTTAGTTTCTGTTAAAACTCCTCGAAGGAAATGCCTTTAATTCAAAGTTCTTATAAACCTAAATATTTATTCCGGAATGGACATTTTTCTACTATCTATTCTTCAAAGTTAAGGCCATCCCCGCAATTGGATCAAGAACGGGAACGACTGTATTTAGAGGATAGAGATTTTCTGGATATCGATTGGTCCTTTTCCAAAAAACGCTCCCATAAAATTGCGATAGTTCTTCATGGATTGGAAGGAAATGCGCAACGTACTTATATCAAGGGTCAAGCTAAAGTTTTAGTGGAAAATAATTGGGATGTAGCCGCGGTCAATTTTCGCGGATGTAGCGGCGAGCCAAATCTTTTGTATTCCTCCTACAACGCGGGTAAAACAGATGATTTGGAAGCTATAATCGATTTAATTCTCAAAAAAAATAAATACGATGAAATTGCCTTGGTAGGATTTAGCTTGGGAGGAAATTTACTCCTGAAGTATTTAGGAGAGCGAGACTCATTTCCGAAGGAAATAAAGCGGGCGGTAGCCATCTCAACACCTCTCGATTTAAAGGGTTCTTTGGAATCTCTGGATAAAGTTTCAAATTGGTTATACCAAAAATCATTTTTGATTAATCTTCGGAAAAAATACAGATCCAAAATGAAGATTTTTCCTGAAAAAATGACTCTTTCTGAATATGAAACGATCACTTCTCTTTTGCAATTTGACAATGTTTACACCGCTCCTGCCCACGGATTTAAGGATGCTTACGATTATTATAAAAAGAATAGCAGTTTACAATTTCTCCCAAATATTAAAATTCCCAGTTATATTTTAAATGCTGAAAATTCTAGTTTTCTTTCATCTGAATGCTATCCTCAGGAGTTGGCTAAAAAAATGAATAATATCCATCTTGAAATTCCCAAATATGGAGGTCATGTGGGTTTTCATAAAACGAATGAATTATATTATAGCGAAGCAAGAACCATAGAATTCTTAAATTCAAAATAACCCAATGCACTCTCTGCAGGGTTGGAGGATGGTGTCATTTTACTAAATTCTACCCTCTACTCACTAAAGACTATTTCCTTACCTTTGCGCTTCAATAAATCAGGAATATGATCCAATCCATGACCGGTTACGGTAAAGAAGTTGTTCAACTACCATCCAAAACCATTACCATTGAAATAAAATCACTCAACAGCAAATCGCTCGATCTTAATACCAGAGTGCCTTCCGCTTATAGGGATAAAGAACTTGATATTCGCGATTTGCTCGCCAAATCCTTGGAACGGGGAAAAATAGATTTCATGCTCAATATTGAGACTTCTGGTACAGAAACTTCCACACAGCTAAATGAGGCCATTGTAAAACAATATATAGAACAATTGGCAAACGTAGTAAATGGCGACCCCGTTGAACTGTTGAAAATGGCAGTTCGAATGCCAGATGCTTTAAAAACCGAGCGCGAAGAAGTGGACGATAAGGAATATAAAGCTATTATAAAAGGTGTTGAGAAAGCTTTAAAAGCTATCAACAAATATAGAACCGACGAAGGCAAAGTCTTGGAAAAGGATTTTCTGGCCCGCACCCAAACTATTTCAAAATTACTCGCGCAAGTTATAGTTATGGATCCTGAGCGAATTTCCGGAGTTAAGGAACGTCTTAGAAAGGCTATTTCCGATTTGAAAGAGAAAGTAGATGAAAATCGATTTGAACAGGAATTGATCTATTATCTAGAAAAGTATGATATTACAGAAGAAGTGGTCCGCTTGAAAAATCACCTTGATTATTTCGAGAAATCCTTAAAATCGCATGATTCCAACGGGAAAAAATTGGGATTTATAACCCAGGAAATTGGCAGGGAGATCAATACCATTGGAAGCAAGGCAAATTATGCCCCAATGCAACAAGTAGTGGTCCAAATGAAAGACGAACTGGAAAAGATAAAGGAACAAGCCCTTAATGTCCTTTAGATAAGAAATTTCACAAAATTAGCTCTAGGAAAATTACCAACATGAACTCAACTAAAGGAGGCAAATTAATAGTATTCTCAGCACCCTCGGGCAGTGGAAAAACTACTATAGTACAACATTTATTAAAACAAAAAGACCTAAACCTAGAGTTTTCCGTTTCTTGTACTTCCCGCGACGCACGTGGGGATGAAAGGGACGGAGAAAACTATTATTTTATTTCATTAAAGGAATTCAAGCAACATATAAAAAATGGCGATTTCCTGGAATGGGAAGAGGTCTACCGCGATAACTTCTACGGAACATTAAAAACCGAAGTAGAACGCATTTGGAGCAATGGGAAAAATGTCATTTTTGATATTGACGTAGTTGGCGGCCTTCGCATAAAAAAGAAATTTCCTGAAAAAACCCTTGCTGTTTTCGTAAAACCGCCAAGCATTGACGAATTAAAAATCCGACTTAAAAAACGCAAAACCGAAAGTGACGATCGTATAAACATGCGGATCGCAAAAGCTTCCGTTGAGCTGGCAACGGCGCCCCAATTTGATTACATTATAAAAAACCATGACCTACCGACAGCTTTGGATGAAGCACATACATTGGTTGCTGATTTTATAACAAAGGGCTGCGAATAAGTTGAAAAAAAGAAGAGAAAGAGAGAAGAGAAAAAAGAATAAAAACCTTACTTCCAAAAATCAGAAATAACAGTTTGAAACCAAAAAAAACAGGACTTTTCTTCGGAACTTTCAATCCAATCCATATTGGGCATTTGATTATTGGCAATTATATGGTGGAATTTAGTGATTTGGATGAGGTTTGGTTCGTGGTAACTCCACACAATCCCCTTAAAAAGAAAAAAACCTTATTAGAAGACCACCATAGATTAGCAATGGTTAGAATTGCTGTGGAGGATTTCCCAAAGCTAAGGGTGAGTAATGTTGAATTCGATCTTCCGCAGCCCAATTATACCATAAATACCTTGGTGCATTTAGAGGAAAAATATCCTAATCACACTTATTGTTTGATAATGGGAGAAGATAATTTAAAGAGTTTTCCAAAATGGAAAAACTATAATATTATCTTGGATCGCTACCCGATTTACGTATATCCCAGAATCTCAAATGGGAATGTTGATTCCCAATTTTATACTTCTCCAGATGGAGGGAAGAAAATTTACCACGAAAAGATTAAAATGGTTGATGCCCCAATTATCGAACTCTCCTCCACCTTTATTCGGAAAGGAATAAAGTCTGGAAAGAATATCCGTCCTATGCTACCGGCAGAGGTTTGGAAATATTTAGATGAAATGAATTTTTATAAATAATATTAATCCTTTACTATCTTAGAAGGAAAAATTCCGTTATCAGTTTTAATCTTAAGCACATACATTCCGGGAGAGAAATTACTTATATACTATTGATTTTCAAGAAATATTTTTGTGTTGAAATGTGTACTTTTGAAAAAATGCAAAGTTTAAAGGTTGAAAATAGTATTCAAGGATCAATTTTAAAAATCTAAAACTACAATGACAAATAAAACCAAATTTGCCGTTTTTGGTGGGGGAAGTTGGGCCACAGCCATTGTAAAAATGTTATGTGAAAACCAAAATGAAGTGGGTTGGTATATGCGTAGCACCTCGACAATTGATCACCTTAAGAAACATGGGAACAATCCAAATTATATAAGTTCCGTAGAATTTGATCTCAATCAATTATACCTCAGTAATGATATAGATGAAATGGCATCATGGGCAGACTACCTTATTTTTGTTATTCCGTCTGCATTTCTTCATCTTGAGCTCGAAAAACTCACGGTATCATTAGAAAATAAAGTGATTTTTTCTGCGATTAAAGGGATCGTCCCGGAAACAAGCCTGATTGTAGGAGATCATTTTAATACCTTTTACAAAGTTCCTTTTAATAATATTGGAATTATCTCAGGTCCTTGCCACGCCGAGGAGGTGGCTCTGGAAAGGCTTTCGTACCTTACCATTGCCAGCGCAGATAGCACCAAGGCCGAAATCGTTGCCAATGCCCTAAGAAGCGATTATATAAGGTGCACCACCAGTGACGACGTTCTTGGCACGGAATACGCTGCTATGTTGAAAAATATTTATGCTGTGGCGGCAGGTATTGCGCATGGGTTGGGCTACGGAGACAACTTTCAAAGCGTTTTGATGAGCAACGCAATTCGTGAGATGAAGAAATACGTGAAGCGCGTTCATAAAATGAAACGGGACATAAATGACTCTGCCTATTTAGGAGATCTTTTGGTTACTGGATACTCTATTTTCAGTAGAAATAGAATGTTTGGAACTATGATTGGAAAAGGTTATACCGTAAAAAGCGCCCAACTAGAGCTTAGCCAGATTGCCGAAGGTTACTACGCCACGAAAAGCGCCTATCACCTAAACCAACAAAAAGGAAAGAAAAAGGCCAAAACTCCTATTATAGATGCCGTGTACCAAATTCTATATGAGAATAAAGATCCCAAAAAAACATTCAAAAAGCTAACGGAAAAGCTGGATTGATTTAATCGTTTTCTGCTCCTTTAATTTCTTTTAATTCCTGAAGATCTAAATAGTCATGAGGATTCTGAGATCTTGATTTAAAATCAATCAAATCTTCTAGAGCCAACACCCGCCATTTTACACTGGCGTTATCACGAAGGGAAATTTCCTGGCTATCGTCATAGGCCCAAGAAAAAGATTTATCAACAACAAAATCGGGAATAAAAAGTAAATGCTGACGAGAAGGGAAAAACTGGATGGAAATATTTTGCTTTCTATCCTGCAACGGAAAAGGAAAATTGACTTTATCAGGGCCCATTTCCTTTAGGATCGCAATTATCTTATTTAGGTTTTTGGAGGTTGCATCAACCCAGAAATCCATTCCGAATGAAGGAACCTTATATTTATAATAATTCAAGGCTCCGCTCCCTACCATAATCATCCGAACCTCACTGCTATAGGTCATCTGAATAAAAGAGCTTATAATTTCATCCCACTCGGCTTCCATTTTTCTATCTTATTTAGCTTTAAAAAAATAGCTTTTTAAACTTATATCCATATTTTTAGATGGAAGCGGAATAATTAAGAACAATCGAAGAAGCATTACAATTAAAATTGTAAAATTCTTCTCCGACTTTTCTATTCATTTCAGTTCTTTTTTGTTTCGGGCAATTGATCATATCCCATATTAAACAGCGTGAACCCGAATATATCTGCATACTGTTCTATCGTCTTGCTAATGGGGGTCCCTGCTCCATGACCGGCATCGGTTTCAATCCGGATCAGCACTGGATTATTCCCTGTTTGTTTTGCTTGTAGTTCGGCGGCAAATTTAAAACTATGTGCCGGCACTACTCTATCATCATGATCGGCCGTCGTAATAAGTGTGGCGGGATACTCCACACCTTCTTTTATATTGTGAAGCGGTGAATAACCTCGTAAATATTCAAACATTTCCTTGTTGTCTTCTGAAGTTCCATAATCGTATGCCCATCCCGCACCCGCAGTAAAGGTATGATAGCGTAACATATCCAAAACCCCAACAGCCGGTAGTGCCACTTTCATAAGTTCGGGACGTTGTGTCATTGTTGCCCCCACTAACAATCCTCCGTTCGATCCTCCGCGGATTGCCAAGTAATCACTGGAGGTATATTTATTTTCAATTAAATATTCCGCCGCGGCAATAAAGTCGTCAAACACATTCTGTTTTTCCATTTTTATTCCGGCATTGTGCCATTTCTTTCCATATTCACCACCCCCTCTTAAATTGGGAACGGCATAAACTCCACCCTGCTCCATCCAAACTGCATTGGCTATACTGAAACTCGGCGTCAAACTAATGTTGAAACCGCCATAACCATATAGAATAGTTGGATTTTTGCCATCTAGAGCCAATCCTTTTTTATGGGTAATTATCATAGGAACTTTAGTACCGTCCTTTGAAGTATAAAATACTTGTTTGCTTTCAAAGTCTTCAGGATTAAAGTCTATTTCAGGTTTGATAAATAGTTCCGAAGATCCACTGGCAATATCAAATTTGTAAATGCTTGGAGGTGTAACATAGTTGGTAAAAGAATAATAAAGTTCCTTCTCTTCCTTTTTTGTTCCAAAACCGCCGGCCGAACCTACTCCAGGAAGTTCAATATCCCGAATTAATTTACCATCATAATCATATTGCTTAACTTTTGAAACGGCATCAACCATATAATTGGCAAAAATACTTCCTCCACCTGTACTCGGGGAAAGTACGTGCTCTGTTTCCGGAATCAAATCTTTCCAATTCTCGGGTGTTGGATTGGCAGCATCCACTGTGACTACTTTCTTGTTTGGGGCATTTTTATTCGTAACAATAAAAAGCTTCGAGCCCCGATTGTCCATTACATAAGAATCTGAATCGGTGTCATCTAAAATGGTAATAAATTTCGAACCAGGTTTAGTCAAATCTTTAATAAATAATTTGTTTCCTGAAGTGGAAGTACTTGCGCTAATAACCAGATACTTATCATCTTCTGTTACTCCAGCACCAATATATCGATGTTTTTCTTCTGGAGTGGATCCGAATATTACTTTATCCTGACTTTGGGGAGTTCCCAATTTATGGTAATACACTTTGTGCTGATCCGTTTTGGCCGTAAGCTCGCTTCCCTTTGGCTTATCATAACTGGAATAATAAAAACCTTCGTCCCCTTTCCAAGATAGACCACTGAATTTAATATCCTTTAATGTATCACCTATCAATTCATTCTTCTCGGTACTTAATACCAATACTTTTCGCCAATCACTTCCGCCTTCTGAAATACTGTAGGCCATAAGACTTCCGTCATTCGAAAAGCTGGTTTCCCCCAATGAAATAGTTCCGTCCTTTTTAAAGGTATTTGGGTCTAAAAATACGGTTGCAGACTCTGGATCGTCTTCAGATTTATAACGATATAGCACAAACTGATTTTGAAGACCATCATTTTTATAAAAATAAGTGTAGTTTCCTTCATGAAAAGGCGGTCCCATCTTTTCATAATTCCAAAGATCGGACAACCGTTTTTTCAATTCCCCGCGAAAAGGAATTTTACTTAAATAATCGTAGGTAACTTTATTTTCTTCCTTTACCCACTCTTCTGTCTCGGCACTTCGGTCATCTTCCAACCAACGGTAGGAATCTTTAATCTCAACTCCGAAATAAGTATCGACGGTGTCAACTTGTTTGGTTTTCGGGTAGGTTACGGTAATCGGTTCTCTCTGGCCAGCAGGCTGGTCCGATTTATTTTGATCTTTACAACCGATTAGTGTAAGCATAAGAATTGTGGGGATAAATGTAATTTTCATAAATTAAAACTTAGATATAGCTGTAAATGTAACATTTTTTATATTGTAAGAAAACAACACTATATTGAAAAGGCCCCATTCCTGAGACCTTTAAATAGCACTAAAATAATGGGCGTTAATGAAACAATGGCCTGTAGACTTTCCAATGCTTGTAAATTAAAACAAAGGTCAATGCGATTAATATTAAAGCGATGATGAGTCCGGGAGCATCAAGAAACAGATGATAGAGCAGAATATTTACTGAAATAGGAGCTAACAAAAGCAAAGCGAATGGAACCCATTTACCAAGGATCAACATCAGCCCGATAAATATTTCAAGAATTCCCACAATCTTTAAAATATAACCTAATTCGCTGAGCTTTTCATAAATAACCGCAGTATCTCCTGCGTAAATATACATGGGTAAAAACCTGTAACCAATTAGGTGGCTGATCCCCAAAAAGAGTAAGCCCAAACCTAAAATAATTCTTAGAATTTTTGTAAAAGTAGAGTTCATAGGCAGTGGTGTTTTAGGTTAATTTCTTAAATATAAGCAAAATTTAACACCATTCTATAAAACACCCTATTATTTTTTTATAAAAATAGAAGTGAAAAAAGTATTATTTATAGAAGAAATAGCTTCTTATAATTTTCCAATTTAATTTTATAAAATTGGATATAAACAAGCCAAACCTTAAACTAAATCATTTTCGACTAAATACTCTGCGATCTGAACGGCATTAGTTGCAGCACCCTTACGAAGGTTGTCCGCAACAATCCACATATTAAGAGTATTTGGTTGGGTCTCATCCCGACGGATACGACCAACAAAAACCTCATCTTTTTCATGGGCATAGTATGGCATAGGATAGGTGTTTGTATCTGGATTATCCTGCAGTTTGATTCCCGGAGTATGGTGAAGGATTCTCCGCACCTCAGCCAAATCAAAGTCTTCAACAAATTCTACATTTACCGCCTCACTATGTCCGCCCGCGGTGGGAACCCGTACGGCTGTTGCACTTACTGAAAAAGTACGGTCATCCAAAATCTTTTGGGGTTCGCGAGCCAATTTCATTTCCTCTTTAGTATAACCGTTATCCTCAAAAACATCGCAATGCGGCAAAACGTTAAGATGGATTGGATAGGGATAGGCCATTTCCCCTTTTATTCCTGCCATTTCATTCTCCATTTGCTGGACAGCCTTGAGACCTGTTCCTGAAACAGATTGATATGTAGAAACAATAACGCGTTTCATTTTATATTTTTTGTGAAGTGGCGCCAATGCCATTACCAATTGAATAGTTGAGCAATTAGGATTGGCAATTATTCTATCCTCTTTTGTCAATATATGCGCATTAATTTCGGGCACAATAAGTTTCTTGCTCGCCTCCATCCTCCATGCGGAGGAATTGTCGATTACGGTAGTTCCTTCAGCGGCGAATTTCGGTGCCCATTCAAGGGAGGTAGCACCTCCAGCAGCAAAAAGGGCTATTTGGGGTTTTGCAGCTACGGCATCTTCCAAACTTATTACTGAAATCGGTTTCCCTTTAAAAAATATTTGTTTTCCTACAGACCTTTCAGAGGCTACCAATAATAATTCATCCATAGGGAAATTTCTTTCCTCCAAAACTTTTAACATCACTTCGCCAACCATTCCCGTGGCACCTACAAGCGCTAATTTCATATTTGATAATTTACTCAATCATTATTCTAAAAAAACGTGGCTTTCTGTTCACGAACAAATTCCGAAGAATATTGTTACGCAAATCGCATCATTCGGTAAAATTACATCTTGGAAAGTTCATATTCTCCAATTAACACAAAAAAGAACCCTCCCATTCTGTGAGCAACAGTTTGGGAGGGGTTAGTTAAACTTGTGGTGTAGCGGATTCGTCCTCAAATTGAGGAATTACTTTATTGCGTTAAAAATTGCCTCTGCAATTGCATGTTGGCCCCTTTCGGAAGTTAATAAATCTCTATTTCCTAGATTGCTTAAATATCCCATTTCAATGGTTACAACAGGATTATTTATGTTCTTTAATAAGTAAAAATTGACCTCTTTAACCCCATTCACGGTAAACTCCTGCGAAAGAGAGGACTGTAGTTGTAGCGCTAACATCTTTGAATCCTCAATTTTCGAGTTTTGTGGGCTTATAAAAATATCAAACCCATTGGTTCTTTCGTCAGAATCGGAGTTGATATGAAGCGAAATTACCAAATCCGGATTTAAAGAATGTATGTATTTTACCCTATCCTCTAGCGAAATAAAATCATCAGAATCCCTTGAAAAGAGAATTTTGATTTCACTATCAACACTCAAGGATTGTATTTTCTGGGCAATTTCTAATGTAAGGTCTTTTTCGAGAAGTCCATTATATTCAAATCCAGAATCCTTTCCTCCATGACCTATGTCAATGACTACAATTTTTTCCCCAGCCTTAGCTTGTGAAAATGAAAATAACAAAATCAATACTCCGAAAATCCTCAAAAATTTATTCATAATTTTCTTAGCCTTAAAAATATTAACACTAGGGATAAGGATATATTATTTTTTTCTCAGCTCATCCCGAATTTCCAACAAGATATCTTTTTCAGTAGGTCCTGGATCTGGAGCGGGTGCCTCTTCTTTTTTCTTTCTTACTTTTGCATAAGCTTTCACGATCATAAAAAGAACAAAGCCCACGATTAGAAGGTTTATTAGAGTATTGATCCATTTTCCATATAACACGGCATTCTCGGGTTCTACCACATTCCCATCCGCATCAATTACAGCAGGATCGAGAACAAATTTAAAATCCGCAAAGTCAATGCCTCCCGCAAAATGTCCTACTACAGGCATAATTACGTCGTTTGTAAAACCTGTTACAACAAGTCCCACAGCACCGGCCAAAATAACCGCCACGGCAAGGTCCACAACGTTACCGGTCATTATAAAGTCTCTAAATTCTTTTAACATATTGATTGGTTTTGAGATTAGTTTCTGCTAAAATAAATAAAAAAAGGACTAATAAGCTCGATCAATTTTACTTTCTACAAATAACCCTTTGTACGCGTTGGGAAACGGCTGTTATTAATTCGTAAGAAATCGAATTTATAGCTGCGGATAGTTCTTCGGCAGTAACGGACGGACCAAAAACAATAACTTCGTCACCTTCTTCACATTCAATGTCCGTGACATCCACCATTATCATATCCATACAAACATTTCCAATAATTGGGGCTTTCTTTCCATGTATGGTTACCCAACCTTTCCCCTTTCCATACGAGCGGGGAATTCCATCCGCATGCCCAATGGGAAGCGTTGCGGAACGGGTAGGTCTTTCGGCAAAGAAGCCGCGATTATATCCAACACTTTCTCCTTTAACTATACTATGTATCTGGGAAATAACTGTTTTTAAAGTACCTATGGGTTTCAGATATTTGTTATATTTTTTATCATTGCCGTAACCATAGAGCCCAATTCCCGTACGGACCATATCAAAATGGGCCTCGGGATAATTTAAAATTCCAGAGGTATTAGTACAATGGAGCAAAGGACGGTAACCAAGAGCATTTATTAGATCCGACGACATTTTCGTGAAATTAGATATCTGCTGTTCTGTAAACTCCTTTTCATTCAAATCTTCACTCGCTGCCAAATGTGAAAAGACAGATTTCACTTTTACACATGACGTTTTTGAAAGCTCTTCTGATATAAAGGATATTTGATGGCTCTCAAATCCAAGACGATTGAGACCGGTATTAAATTTTAAATGTATTGGATAATCATTTTGACCTTTTGCCTCGGCCACGGCGATAAATTCCCTCAATATTTTTTGCGAATAAATACTCGGTTCCAAACAACGATCGATTATTTCTTCAAAATTAGTAGGAACTGGATGTAAAACTAAAATAGGAGTTTTGATAGCTCCATCTCGTAGAACAACTCCTTCTCCGGTATAAGCTACAGCAAAATAATCTACGTTAAGGGTTTCCAACTCTTTTGCAATTGCAATAGAATCGTTGCCATAAGCATAAGCCTTGACCACGGCAAGAACCATTGTATCTGGAGCAATTTTGGAAGTAAGATATTTGAAATTATTGTCAAGAGCGTTTAGATCAATCTCGAGTATGGTATCCGTTGCTTTAGGCATCTGGGAAAGTAATATTAATTAATGTTGTTATTGGTATTGAACCGGTTTTTGGCAATTTAAATTTCACCTTCTTTTTCCATTCCTGAATTCACTGTTTCTTTCGAAGAAGAATCGGTAAGGTTGATCTGAGAGTTCTTTTCTTCCTGTTTTATTTTCTTATCTCGAATCATTGCTTTATAATAAGCAGCCCGACTTAATGGTTCATATTCTTCGGTCTCACCCAATAACACGAGGGCATCACTTTTTGCCTTTCTATAACTATAATGGGCTAAGTTTCCCGTTCTGGTGCATACGGCATGTACTTTTGTAACATATTCTGCTGTTGCCATTAAAGCAGGCATGGGTCCAAAGGGATTTCCTTTAAAATCCATGTCCAATCCCGCAACAATTACCCGAACCCCATGATTGGCCAGATCATTACACACTTTCACGATTTCATCATCAAAAAATTGAGCTTCATCAATTCCTACCACATCGCAACTATCGGCCAATATCGGAATATTCGCCGCTGCCGGGACTGGAGTAGAGCGAATTTGGTTTTTATCATGGCTTGTAACCGAATCCTCTCCATAACGCGTATCTATGGCAGGCGTAAAAATTTCGACCTTTTGCCGTGCAAATTGAGCCCGTTTAAGCCTGCGGATAAGCTCCTCGGTCTTCCCGGAAAACATAGAACCGCAGATAACCTCTATCCAGCCAAATTGTTCTTTCTGATTTACAGTATTTTCGAGAAACATAATTCTATTTTAGGCGCTCAAAGGAGCAAGATGTTAATTCTAAAGTTTGGACAAAATTATCCGTTTGTCTACAACCATCACTTTACAAAGGAATTAAACCTACTAATAAAAACAATTGAGGTTTACAAAAAGGATGCGTAAATTTATAAAAACAAAATAGAAATTCTGTTTAATTTAGAAAGATATGAAATGCCGATCCGCTTTTAAAACTGGGCATAATTCTATCATTGCATTTATCCAAATTCGAATCATGACGGTTCTAGTTTAAAATCCCTTTATTTAAAAACAAAAATGTAATTTTGAACTGTTTACCAGCTAAAAAGGATTTCGGTCCTTAATCAATGCTGAGGTATAATTCGGAACACAAATCCTTGTGAAATTTAAATTGATCTCATTGTGAGTTCGATATTTCATTAGAGGAATTGGAAGGATAACAGGAAAAAAACATCAAACAAAAATGAAAAAGAAAATCCGCGAACAGCTCAAAATGCTTGCAAATCAGATTTTACAAGAAGAACAAACATTTAACGTCTCCACAATTAGGAAATCGGTAGGCGAATTGCAGGAAAAACTTACAATTCTGGAATATCTTGAAAATCAACTTGACGATACTCAAGAACCAGAATTTGAGGAATCTCTTGATTCTAAAAGCTTTCGAGAGGAAAACTGGTTTGTGGAGCCAGAACCTGTCCCGCAACCTGAGCATAAAGAAGACCTTATCGAGCCATTAATGGAAAAAATAAAGGATATTGTCGCACAAATGCCTGAAGAGAGCGATGCCATTGATGAAATGCTGGAGGAAATGCTTCCCGCTCAAGATAAAGAGCCAAAGCTTCCCCGGGAAACTCCAAAAAAAACCAAGAACGAATTGGAAGAGTTCGCAGCAAATTACCAACAAATGCCTGAATTTGAACGTAAAAATCCCGAGCTTTTTCCACCTTCCAATGAAGTAAAAACTGCGAGTCACAATTTTAAAGAATCCAAACCCAAATCCTTGAACGATACCATTAAAAGAGGATTGAACATTGGATTAAACGATCGCTTGGCCTTTATAAAGCACCTTTTTGAAGGACAGGCCGAAGATTACACAAGGGTTCTATCCCAAATCAATACAATGGAAAATTTTGAAGAGGCACAAAACTTCATCCATACAAATGTGAAGCCAGATTATAATAACTGGCTTAGCAAGGAAGAATACAGCAGCCGTTTTATGAGCATTGTAGAGAAAAGTTTTAATTGATAATTTTCGTTTTCTAATTATGGGAAAACTCTATGTCGTGCCAACACCCATCGGCAATTTGAAGGACATTACTTTCCGTGCCGTGGAAGTTTTAAAAGAAGTAGATTTAATTCTGGCGGAGGACACCCGCACTAGTGGAAAATTGCTCAAGCATTATGAAATTCCTACACAGATGCATTCGCACCATATGCATAATGAACACAAAACGGTGGATGGCATTGTAAAACGCATACAGGAGGGAGAAAATATTGCTCTTATCAGTGATGCGGGAACGCCGGCAATTAGTGATCCCGGGTTTCTGTTAACAAGAGCCTGTATTGAAGCAGGAATAGAAGTAGATTGTTTACCGGGAGCTACGGCGTTTGTACCGGCCTTGGTAAATAGTGGTTTTCCAAACGATAAATTTGTTTTTGAAGGTTTTTTACCCGTAAAAAAGGGGAGACAGACACGATTTAAAAGTTTAGCCGAAGAAACCCGAACGGTAATCCTCTATGAATCTCCTCATAAACTACTAAAAACCTTACCCCAAATAATTGAATTTTTCGGAGCAGAGAGACAAATATCCGTTTCACGGGAAATTTCAAAAATTCACGAAGAGACCATCCGCGGCAGTGCAGAAGAGGTTTTAAAACACTTTGAAAATAAGCCTCCAAAAGGAGAGATCGTTATTGTGATCGCAGGAAAGAAATGAGACGACCATCTCAAATTTAGACCATCGAGTTACTACAGAGTGGCTTTACATAAAAATCTGTTCAGATAGAAAATCTGTACCAAACTGAAATCCCGATTTATTACGATAAACATTATTGTTCAATTCAATTATTGCCGGTTTGAAAAAACTACAAGTCACAAAATAATAATTCCAAAATAAACATTATCTTTGCCGTCCTTAAAAAACTGGGTTTTAGATAGCCCAATATTTATTAATACTTAATTTTCACAGATGAAATCTATTACAATCAAAGGATCAAAAAGAGAAAGCGTGGGCAAAAAAGCAACACAGGCCTTACGTAATGCTGGAATGGTTCCTTGCGTAGTTTACGGAGGGGATGAGCCAATTAGCTTTTCAGCAAATGAAATTGCATTCAAGGACTTAATTTACACCCCAAACGTACACACAGTTGTAATTGAACTTGGCGGCGAAAAAATTCAGGCCATTCTACAGGATATCCAATTCCATCCTGTTACAGACCGAATTCTTCACATCGATTTTTATGAAATTTTCGATGATAAGGAAGTTACTATGGAAATTCCAGTTAGAACTGTAGGTAATTCTCGTGGCGTTAGAAGCGGTGGGGTTTTAAGAATCGTTACAAGAAGACTCCGTATTAAGGCATTGCCTGCAAATCTTCCTGATTATATTGAAGCTGACATTACTGATATGCGAATTGGAAACAAAATGTATATTGGAGCTGTCGAAAGCGAAAACTACAAAATAATGCATCCAGACAACACTGTTATCTGTCAAATAAGAACTTCTCGTACGGCTATTGCTGATGAAGTTGAAGATGAAGATGCAGAAACAGCTGAAGGTGCGGAAGGCGAAGAAGTTCCCGCAACTGAGACTGATGACGTAGCAGCAGTAAAAGAATAAACTTCTTTTTAGAATATCTTTGAAGCATCCTGATAATTCAGGGTGCTTTTTTTATTTTTACCCAAGATTCTTTAAAGAATATGCTTACGTTTTTTAAAAATATCCTTTCGCCGCAGCGAGAACAGATAATTTCTGAAGAAGATGCTATGAAAAAATTCCTTATCGTTGGACTTGGAAATATAGGTCCAAAATATGCACATACCCGTCATAACATCGGTTTTAAAATTCTAGATTTCTATGCCGAAAAAAAATCTCTTTCTTGGGAAACGGCAAAATTGGGAGATATTACAACACATAAAGTAAAAGGAAGAACTCTTATATTATTGAAACCCAGCACCTTTATGAACTTAAGTGGCAAGGCCGTGAAGTTTTGGATGGAAAAAGAGAAAATCCCTTTGGAAAATCTGATGGTTATTACCGATGACCTAAATTTGGCTTTCGGTACAATTCGTATTAAAACAAAAGGAAGTGACGGCGGCCACAATGGTCTTAAAGATATCCAGAATATACTTCAAACTACTAATTACAATCGCTTTCGATTTGGCATAAGCGATGCTTTTGCCAAGGGGAGACAAATAGATTACGTTTTAGGTGAATGGGATTCTGAAGAGGAAAAACTATTGCCGGAAAGATTGGAGAAAAGCTGCGAAATAATAGAGTCCTTTCCTTTAGCGGGAATGAATATTACCATGAATACATTTAACGGAAAATAATTTTGAAGAAATACACCTCCGCTTCAGCTTATAAAAATGATCGTCAAAGCGTGGTTACTATCGGCACGTTTGATGGCGTTCATCGTGGTCATAAAGCGATTCTAAAACGTCTCGTAGAAACCGCAGAGAAAGAAAATCTTGATTCGGTAGTGCTCACATTTTTTCCCCATCCAAGAATGGTACTCCAACAGGATGATGAACTGAAACTAATAAATACAATTGAAGAGCGCACTCAGTTGCTAGAGCAAACCGGACTTGGTCATTTGGTAATCCATCCGTTTACGCACGCTTTTTCTAGACTAACGGCCTTGGAATATGTGCGGGATATTCTTGTAAATAGTCTGAAAGCCAAGAAAATCATTATAGGTTACGACCATCGCTTTGGCAGAAATAGGACTGCCAATATTGAAAATCTTAAGGAGTTCGGGATTACTTACGGATTTGAGGTAGAAGAAATTTCAGCCAAGGAAATAGATGATGTGGCAGTAAGTTCTACGAAAATCCGAAAGGCCTTGGGCCGTGGCGACCTTGAAACTGCTAATAATTATTTGGGTTACAATTTCATGATTACGGGAGAAGTAGTCCGCGGAAAAGCAATAGGAAGGACAATCAACTATCCAACGGCCAACTTGAAATTAAAAGAAAAGTATAAGCTCATTCCCAAAAATGGAGTTTATGTTGTTCAATCTATTTTAAACGGTATCAAATTTTTCGGAATAACGAGTATTGGTACCAATCCAACTGTTGGTGGAATGGAAAAAACCATAGAAACCTACCTCCTTGATTTTAACGATGATCTTTATGGGAAGGATATTACGATTGAATTTTTAAAATTCATCAGAGAGGAAGAAACTTTCGAATCTATTGAACGCTTGCGCCAGGAAATAGAAAAAGATGAAAAATTTGCCAAGGATTATTTAGAAAACCGTGAATAAATTTCTCTTTAAACAGATAGACAATATTAATCTCGTCCTTTTCAGAGCGGTTTTTGGTCTATTGATTACAATAGAAGCTTTTGGCGCTTTAGCTACAGGCTGGGTGAAACGAAATCTGGTGGACCCCCCTTTTACGTTTAATTTTATCGGATTCGATTTTCTGCAATATCTCCAAGGTGATTTAATGTACTATTATTTCGCACTAATGGGAATATTTGGAGTATTTGTAATGCTGGGTTACAAATATCGCGTAAGTATAATTGGGTATGCCATACTATGGACGGGCGCATATTTAATGCAAAAATCAAGTTATAACAATCATTATTACCTTATGATGCTTCTCTGCTGGATTATGGCATTCTTACCAGCACACAGATGGTTTTCAATAGATGCCAAAATTCATCCAGAAATTAAATCGCCATCTATGCCGCGATGGGTATTGTTGATTCTGATTTTACAGGTTTGGATTGTTTATACTTATGCCTCCGTTGCCAAATTTTATCCCAGCTGGTTAGACGCAACCGCTCCAGCACTATTTATGTCGGGAAAAGAAGATTATTGGTTAATCGGCGATTTTCTTCAACTCAATTGGGTTCATTGGGCGATGGCCTATACAGGTATTTTCTTCGATTTGCTTATTGTTCCTCTCATGCTTTGGCGTCGAACGCGGATTTTGGGTTTTGTAGTTTCCGTATTTTTTCATCTCTTTAATTCGGTTGTTTTCCAAATAGGAATATTCCCTTATATGTCTATAGCATTTGCCTTATTCTTCTTCTCACCGGAAACACTTGGAAAACGCTTTCTTCCGAATAAAAAGATATATAATGCTGGAGAAGTGATTGTTCCACAACATAAAAATTTAATTGTTGCTGTCTTTTCGATTTATTTCCTTTTTCAGCTCGGTCTTCCATTGCGTCATTGGTTTTTTAAGGATGATGTGCTCTGGACCGAAGAAGGTCATCGACTGAGCTGGCGGATGATGCTACGCTCTCGAAGTGGAACATTGAATGTGTATGTAGCAGATAAAGAAAACGGAAATAGGGAAAGATATGATTTTTCTGAAATCTTAGGACATAAACAAAATGCCTCTGTAAGAACAAAACCCGATTTAATGTGGCAATTGGCCCAGAAAATTAAGGAAGTTGAAGCCAAAAAAGGGAGAGATGTTGCGGTCTATATGGAAGCCTTTGTGAGCATAAATCACGGTCCCTACTTTCCCTTTACAGATGTAAATGTAGATTTAGCCGCAGAGGAATGGCATCCGTTTAGACATAGTGATTGGATCTTGCATTCGCCAATGGATTATAATACGAAATAAATCAAAACTCAATTTTGTATATTTGATAGAATTATTGAATGCGAAAGAAATATATAAAA
The DNA here is from genome assembly GCF_004022485.1 of Aequorivita sp. H23M31. Classification (GTDB taxonomy): domain Bacteria; phylum Bacteroidota; class Bacteroidia; order Flavobacteriales; family Flavobacteriaceae; genus Aequorivita; species Aequorivita ciconiae. The sequence goes on along the minus strand of NZ_CP034951.1, from coordinate 2,772,289 downwards.
AGATTGATGGAATTCGCCTAATTTATTATCAAAAATAGGTAGTAGGAAGATTCTAAAATTGAAGCCATTAGACCACAAAGATTCCAAACTCTTTGAGGTCTTTTTTTGTACCTTAGCCGCCTTAAAATTAAGTCAATGCTACAAGTAAACGAAATTCGAGAGAATAAAGAAAAATATGTGCAAGCCCTTTCAAAGAGAGGTTTGAATGTGGAATCTACATTTGATGAAATTTTGTCCCTAGATGAAGAACGAAGAAGTTCGCAAGCGAAATTGGATGAGGTTTTGGCTCAAAGTAATTCTTATTCAAAAGAAATAGGGAAACTCTTTAAAAGCGGAGAAGTTGAAAAAGCAAATGGATTAAAACAGCAAACGGTTGAATTGAAGGAAACTTCAAAGCAATTGAATGAAAAGATGATGAGTGCTGCCGAAAAGCTTCAGCAGTTACTTTATACACTTCCCAACATTCCAAACGAGTTGGTTCCTGCTGGTACCGATGAAAAGGACAATCTCGAGGTTTTCAAAGAAGGAGAAATCCCAAAACTTGTTGATGGCGCATTACCCCACTGGGAACTTGCAAAAAAATACGACTTGATCGAATTTGAACTTGGCGTTAAGGTTACTGGTGCTGGGTTTCCAGTTTATAAAGGAAAAGGCGCTAGACTGCAAAGAGCGATGATTGCCTATTTTCTGGATAAAAATATTTCCGCTGGTTATACAGAATATCAAGTGCCGCTTTTGGTCAATGAAGCTTCGGGATACGGAACTGGACAATTGCCCGATAAGGAAGGCCAGATGTATCATGTAGGTATAGACGATTTATATTTAATTCCAACTTCCGAAGTCCCCGTTACAAATATGTTCCGTGGCGATTTGTTGAACCATTCCGATTTTCCAATAATGTGTACTTCTTACACACCTTGTTTCCGCCGTGAGGCTGGAAGTTACGGTGCGCACGTTCGTGGTTTAAATCGCTTGCATCAGTTTGATAAAGTGGAATTGGTAAGAATAGAGCATCCAGATAATTCCTATGCCGCCTTGGATGGAATGGTAGAACACGTGAAAGGAATTCTTCGTGAATTGGAATTGCCATATAGAGTTCTTCGACTTTGTGGCGGAGATCTTGGTTTTACATCGGCTATGACTTATGATTTCGAAGTATTCTCTACTGCTCAAGATAGATGGCTGGAGATTTCATCTGTTTCCAACTTCGAAACTTTTCAGGCCAACCGTTTAAAACTTCGATTTAAAGATACCGATGGCAAAAATAAATTGGCACATACTTTAAATGGCAGTTCTTTGGCGTTACCTCGTGTTCTTGCAGGCATTCTAGAAAATTATCAAACTGAAGATGGAATAAAGATTCCGGAAGTACTAGTTCCTTACTGCGGCTTCGATTTTATAAATTAAGAATTTTTCACCGCGAATACACAAATATTTCTTTGGAAAGCATTCGTGTATTCGTGGTTTCATTTTCATCCGAAAATTAATCTTTTCGATACTTTTGCCTCTATCCTAAACCTTTCAATTTGTGCGGGTTTAAATAAATCAAGATACAAATTTGGCACTTTTCAAAAAACTGTTTAAACAGACTTTTATTTATGGGCTTGCTACTGTTTTGCCCAGAATTCTATCTGTTATTTTGGTTCCGCTCTACGTGGAAGTTTTATTGCCGGAAGAGTACGGAGTTTACGCTAGTTTGATGGCATTCCTCATTTTGGGGAATGTTCTTCTCTCCTATGGAATGGAAACTGCTTTTTTCCGGTTTGTCACCAAGGGAAACACCAATCAGAAAGTTGTTCAGTCAACTACACTTACTTCCCTTACGGTTTCTTCAATTGTTTTCTTGGCAGTCACTTTATTATTTCGAAATTATTTAGCGGAAATATCTGAATTTAAGGTGGAATACGTAACCTACGGTCTTTGGATATTAGCATTAGATGCTTTGGTGGTTCTCCCCTTCGTATGGTTCAGGGTCAATGAAAAACCTATGCGCTATGCGGTGATTAAGATTTTAAACGTGTGCATAAATTTGGGGCTGAATCTATTCTTCTTTCTTATTCTTCCGAAACTCGCAGTTCCCGGGAGTTTTTGGGAACCGATGTGGAATCCGGAGAATAAAGTTTCTTATGTATTTATTGCAAATTTAATTGCCAGTGCGCTGACTCTATTGATGGTTTCAGGACTCTATTTGAAAATTGGTTTTGGTTTCAGTAAAAGCATTTGGAAGCAAATGATGAAGTATGCAATTCCGGTACTTATCGCGGGAATAGCATTTAGCGTAAATGAAGCTTTTGACAGAATCCTTTTAAAATATCTTTTACCCCAGGATATTGCTGAGGTCCAAGTTGGTCTTTACTCGGCGTGCTATAAACTCGGAATGTTTATGACCCTCTTTGTGATGGCATTTCGATTAGGAATCGAACCGTTTTTCTTCAATTATTCCGATCAGGGAAATGCGAAAACTACCTATGCGGCAATCACGAAATATTTCACCCTTTTTGGTTGTCTTATTCTACTTGTGGTAATAATTTATATCGATATTTTTAAACGAATCTTAATTCCGAACAGCCAATATTGGGAAGCGTTAAAGATTGTTCCCTTGATACTTTTAGCTAATTTGTTTTTGGGAATTTATCACAATCTTTCCGTTTGGTATAAGGTTACGGACAGAACGAAATTTGGGGCTTACATCTCGGTTTTTTCCGCAATAATCACCCTGGTCCTCAACTATCTTCTTATTCCCTACATCGGCTATATCGGTTCCGCTATTGCCACCCTCGCAGCCTATGGAAGTATGATGGTGCTTTCGTACCTTTACGGACAAAAGTATTACCGAGTTCCTTACGATTTGAAAAAAACTGGAGGGCTGTTGTTTTTAGCTATCTTATTTTCGGGAATTTCATTTTATGGACTTCGTGGAAATATTTGGGTAGGAACGTTGTTATTACTTGTGTTTGTTGCCATTTTGGTTTATTCCGAAAAGAATGAATTTTTAAGGATCATCAGAAAATAGCTTCGGTACCATTCCATTTTCATCGGAACCACTCAGCTGTTGTTGATTTTATAAAAAATTGAAAATCCTGGAATAAAATATAAATCGAAGAAAGGCATGAAGGTGGTCGAGTGATCGAAACCCGAAGCCAAAACTTTAAAAAAAAATATACTTTGAAAATAAAAATCATAAACAATTCTGGATTCCCGTTGCCATCTTACGAAACTATCGCTTCTGCCGGAATGGATTTGCGGGCTTGTGTAACGGAATCTTCAACGCTTAAACCCCTGCAACGCGCCATTGTAAAAACGGGACTTTTCATTGAATTGCCGATCGGCCATGAAGCCCAAGTTCGACCAAGAAGCGGACTGGCTGCCAAAAAAGGAATTACAGTTCTAAATTCCCCTGGAACCATCGATGCGGACTATCGGGGAGAGATTGGCGTAATTTTGGTAAATCTCTCTAACGACGATTTTACCATCCAACACGGAGAACGAATCGCACAGCTGGTAATTGCCAAACACGAACGGGCGGTTTGGGAAGAAGTGGAGGAATTGGGTGAAACCTCACGAGGTGCCGGAGGTTTTGGAAGTACGGGAACAAAATAAAAAAGGCTTGTAACTAATCCGGAATCGGCAAGTAAAAAAACAATGTTGAAAAATACTTTGTTTTTTTATCCAGCAGTTACATAAAATAATATTAGAAAAATACGATATCAAAATAAACGAATAATAAATGAAAATAATTGTCCCAATGGCGGGTCGAGGTAGCCGTCTTAGACCACATACATTAACAGTACCAAAACCATTAATCCCAGTTGCGGGTAAACCAATCGTACATCGTTTGGTAGAAGATATTGTGGGAGTTTTAAATGAAGAAATAGATGAAATTGCTTTTATTCTTGGCGATCCAGCTTTTTTTGGAGATGAAGTGGTAGAAAGTTTAAAGGAATTGGCCAAAGGTTTGGGAGCAAAACCAAGTATCTACCGTCAACTTGATCCAAAGGGAACCGGCCATGCCATAATGTGCGCAGAGGATTCTTTGTCGGGTCCCGCCGTTATTGCTTATGCAGACACTTTAATCCGTGCGGATTTTGATTTGGATAAGGAGGCCGACGCTGTAATCTGGACCAAAAAAGTGGACAATCCAGAGGCTTATGGAGTAGTAAATCTTAATGAAAAAGAGGAGATAATCGAATTGGTCGAAAAGCCGAAAGAATATGTTAGCGATCAGGCCGTTATAGGTATCTACTATTTTAAGGATGTGGCACAGCTTAAACAGGAATTGCAGTACGTTTTGGACAACAACATCATAAACGGTGGAGAATACCAGATTAATGATGGTATAAAAAGAATGATGGCCCAAGGGAAAGTTTTTAAAACTGGAACGGTTAATGAGTGGATGGATTGCGGAAATAAGGAAGTGACGGTGGAAACAAACCAGAGGATGCTTCGTTTTCTTTCTGAGGATCATGAGGAGTTAATTTCGAAAAATATTCAAAATGAAAACTCCAAAATCTTTGAACCCTGCTTTATTGATGAGGGAGTGGTTTTAAAAAACTGTACAGTTGGACCTTACGCATCGATCGGTAAAAACACAATAATTGAAAACAGCACGGTAAAGAATAGCATTATCCAGACGAATTCCACGATCCGAAATGCACATTTGGACAGCGCGATGATTGGCAATTATGCTATTTTTGATGGAAAGTTTACCAATGTTAGCATCGGGGATTATTCGGAGTTGAAATAACTTGTTAGTATCATTTAATCGAAAAATCTTGAATTATGGGGCTAAAGAATTATTTAAAGAAATTAAACGATTACCAATTGAGCAAAGATGTGGTTGATTGAAAAGACTCTTAAATCCATTCGTAAAAATAATTTTGAAACAGAAATGTTGATGGCTGCTGAAAGACTTTCACAGGATTATGAAAACGATGGTGAATTAACGGTTTTTACAGAACTCGATTTTGAAGATTTTTATGAAATAAGGTGAAATTTGGCTAATCAACCTCGATCCAACGGTTGGTGCTGAAATAAAGAAAACCAGAAAAATTGATGCTGAAACACTAGAGCTGGTTAAGATGGATTGGCAAAGGTGCTCTCCATTGGATATTAGAAATAGTGATTTTTGAATCTTATTATGATTACTAAAAAAATACTCTTTTCAATTTTTATTTTTGGGGTTTTCCTTCTCCCCAAGGCTCTAATTGCCCAAGAAAAACCCACAGATTCCATCCAAAACCCAATGGACCAACTGGGAATACAAGAAGATAAATTTCAGGAAAACTTTTTTGAAGCTTTAAAACAAAAGGCAATTGAAAATCATGAGTTGGCCTTAGCTGCTTTAAATAAAGCAAAAGACGTGGCCAAAACTCCGGAGGAGAACGCAGTAGTTTTTTTTGAAATGGGGAAAAATTATGCTGCCTTAAAGGTCTATGACGAGGCAGAAGTGGATTATAAAAAGGTTTTGGATATTTTAGGTGACCGATTGGATGTCCTTCAGCATCTTTATGATTTATACTACCAAGAAAAGGATTATGAAAAGGCGCTTCCACTTGTACGAAGGTTGATCCCTTATGATGAGGACTACAAAGAAGATCTTGCCAATCTTTTAACGCTCACCAAAAACTATGATGAGGCCATCGCGCAGTTGGACGAACTAGATAACATTTGGGGAGAGAGTGATATTCGAAATGCTCTTCGTGCGCAAATATATCGGGCAACGGGAAATACAGCAGGTGCTATTGAAAATTTAGAGCAAAAAATTGATAGTAATCCGAAGAATGAAAAGGAATATTTGAGTCTAATATTTCTTTATAGTGAACAAGACAATAAGGAAAAAGCTTTTGAAACGGCAAAAAACCTATTGAAGAGCAATCCAAAATCGCAGCTAGTCCACTTGGCCCTCTATAAATTTTATTTGGATGAAGGAAATACTACAGAAGCCCTGAAATCCATGAAGATCGTTTTTTCTTCCAATCAGATCGATGAGGAAAGTAAATATCGGGTTCTAGGAGATTTTATTCAGTTTGTCAATAAAAATCCAGAATATGAACAGGATTTGGAAGCTATGGCAACTCTGTTTTCAGAAGAAAATGGCGGTAAAGTTTATGAGAAGTTAGGAGATTATTTTTCGTCGAAATCTCAAAAAGAACAAGCCTTGCATTTCTATGAAAAGGGAATTGCGCATTCTCTGGACAATTATAATTTACTAAAAAACACACTCTTGCTTCAGTTAGATGTTAAAAAATATAATGAAGCCGCAGCACTTAGCGAAAAAGGACTGGAAATTTTCCCCGCCCAGGCGCTATTGTATTTATTGAATGGTGTTGCCAACAATGGTCTCGAAAAGTTTTCGGATGCTATTGAAAGTTTGGAAACGGGCTTAGATTTTTTACTTGATGATCCACAAATGGAATTTGACTTTTACAACCAACTACAAGTAGCCTATACTGCCAAAAACGATTTAAAAAAGGCTAAATTCTATTCTGAAAAAGCATCCCAAATCCAATCGTCGAATTAAAATATGAAATATTTAAAATCGGTTTTATTATCGGGTTCGGATTCTAAATGGGTACACAGAATGGTACCTATTAAAATTCGTCGAATTTCTGTACTCGTAGGAATATTAGCAACTTTTATTTTCACCTCTTGTGGCCCTTCTAAAGCAATCACGACCGATATTAAGGAAACCTCCACCAAAAATCTTATCGCTTCTCACCTAACTACGATGCCAGAGTTTGAAACCTTGGCGGGAAGAGTTCAATTGAGCTACGACACTGAAAAAAAATCCCAAAGCGTAGCCGTAAGCCTGCGCATGGAAAAGGATAAAACTATCTGGGTTAAGGCCTCCATATTGGGGATTACTTTGGCCAAGGTGCTGATTACTCCAGAAAGTGTGAGTTATTACGAAACCATCGGGAAAACTTATTTTGAAGGTGATTTTTCATTGTTAGGAGAATGGATTGGAACTCCCATAAACTTTGAACAAGCGCAAAATCTTTTATTGGGGCAATCGATTTTTCATCTAGATGCCTCCAGATACTCTTCGGAAATATTTGAACAGAAGTTTAAGTTGCTTCCAAAAAGACAGCCCGAAAATTTTATACATTCGCTTTTTCTAAACCCAGGAAATTTCAGAATAGCTTTGGAAACACTAGCCCAGCCAGATCACGACCGAATATTAAACGTTCGTTATGGCAATTATCAGCAAATTGGTGGGCAATATTTCCCAGTGGATATTTCCATTATAACTACAGAAGAACAATCCCAGACCAAAATAGAACTGATCTACAAAAAAATAGATTTAAACGTAGATATCAGTTTTCCATTTGACATTCCTTCGGGATATGAAAAAATTGAACTGTAAATGAGGAACTTACCTATATATCTTGCCGTCCTAGTATGCTTCCTTGTGGTTCCCTCAACGTTTGCCCAAGTGGATAAACAAAAGGAACTCGAGGAGAAGCGCCAAGCGATTTTGCAGGAAATTAAACAAATAAATTCCTTGCTTTTCAAAACTAAAAAAGAAGAGAAATCGGTGCTTTCCCAGGTAGAAGACATCAATCAACGGATTTCCGCAACAGAAAATCTGATTCGGGTAACCAACCAACAGGCTAATTTGCTCACGCGGAACATCAATGGAAATATTGATAAAATAAGTTCGCTGCGCGAAGAATTAAAAATTATGAAGGCCGATTATGCCGAAATGATCCGGAAATCCTACAAGAGTAAAAGTCAGCAGAGTAGAATTATGTTTTTATTGTCTTCGGAAAACTTTTTGCAAGCCTATAAAAGAGTTCAGTATATGAAACAATATGCGAAATTCCGAAAAAAACAGGGTGAGGGAATACGTGCAAAAACCGAAGAACTCCAAAAACTGAATGAAAGTCTAATTGCACAGAAAAAAACCAAACAAAAACTAATTGCCGAAAATGAGGTTGCCAAAAAACAACTAACTGCGGAACGTAAATCACAACAAGAACTGGTTGCAACCCTGAAAAAAGATGAGAGTAGATTTACAACACAAATTCGTGCAAAGCAGAAAGAAGCTGATAAGATTGATAGGGAAATAGATGATTTGATAAAGGCAGCCATAGCCGAAGCCAATAGAAAGGCAAATGCCTCAAAAAAGCCGACAAAGGAACCTGCAGCCGCCGGCGGATTTGCACTTACCGCAGAAGATAAAGCTCTCGCTGCCAGTTTTAGCAGTAATAAAGGAAAACTTCCTTGGCCAGTGGAGAAGGGAATGGTGGTTAAAAGTTTTGGAACCCACCAGCATCCCCAGTTTCCAAATGTAACAACCAGCAGTAGCGGTGTGGAAATCGCAACGGAGGACAATGCCCCAGTCCGAGCTATTTTTGAAGGTCAGGTAATGTCTATCCAAGTGATTAAAGGTGCGAACAAAGTGCTGTTTATCCAGCATGGAGATTATATCTCTGTATATAGCAATCTTGGAACGGTTTCAGTACAAAAAGGAGATAAGGTCTCTACCAAGCAAAAGATAGGAACTGTTGCAAAAAGTCCTACCGAAGGAAGGACAGTTTTGAAATTCTATATTTATAAGAATAAAACAAAAATCAATCCAGCAGATTGGATTTATAGAATGTAGAATTTTTCCGGAAAAAAAAGATATTGAAAATGGGTTTTTAGTTGTATCCCAATTTTTTTCTTACTCTTTGCAAAACATCATCGGCGACTTTATGGGCCTTCGCGGCTCCGGCTGCTAATGCGTCGTCAATTTCTGAAAGATTTTCCATATAATAATTATATCGAGCACGTTCTTCTGAAAATTTGTTCACTATCAAATCAAATAGCGCCTGCTTGGCGTGTCCATAGCCATAATTACCACCTTCGTAGTTATTACGCATTTTAGCCACTTCTTCTTTTGAACCTAACAATTTATAAATATTGAAAACATTACAAGTATCAGGATCTTTAGGTTCTTCCATAGGAGTGCTATCGGTTTCGATACCCATTATCTGTCTCCGAAGTTTTTTATCATCTAAAAAAATATTGATATAATTCCCTTTGGATTTGCTCATCTTGCTACCATCAGTTCCGGGAACATACATAGTTTCTTCTCGGACTTGCCCTACGGGCATTACAAAAGTTTCACCCATTTGCGTATGAAAACGAGAGGCAACATCGCGAGTGATCTCAATATGCTGCATTTGATCTTTTCCTACGGGAACTATTTCGGCATCATAAATTAAGATATCCGCCGCCATCAACATGGGATAAGTAAACAATCCGGCATTTACATCTTCCAAACGATCCGCCTTATCTTTAAAAGAATGTGCTAAGGTGAGTCGCTGAAATGGGAAAAAACAACTCAAATACCATGTCAACTCCGTAGTTTGAGGAACATCACTTTGACGATAAAACACTACACGATCTGTATCCAGTCCCAATGCCAACCAAGTTGCAGCGGTACTGTACGTATTTGCCCGTAAGGTCGCAGCATTTTTTATTTGCGTTAACGAATGCATGTCTGCAATAAAAAGAAAGGAGTCATTCTTTGGGTCATTCGCCATTTCAATTGCGGGAATGAGTGCTCCTAACAGATTTCCAAGGTGGGGAGTTCCTGTGCTTTGTATTCCGGTTAGTATTCTGGACATTTCTTAGATAATTTTCCGCAAAGGTACTTTATTTGATTTATTGGAGTCATTGAAATTATTACTTTTGAAAGTAGATGAAAATTCTCCAGTATATATTTGCTGTCTTCTATCGAGTATGGTTCTATTTAATAGTAGCACTCGTTACTATCGTCTTATTTCCGTTTCTTTTTATAAGTCTTCTAAAACATTCGTGGTATCCATTCTTTTTTAAGGTAGCTAGGGTTTGGTCGGGCGCGATAATCTTCGGAATTGGATGCTACCCCGTTATTAAGAGAGAAGTTAAGTACATAAAAAACGAAAGCTATTTGTTTGTTGCCAACCACACCTCAATGACGGATATTATGCTGATGTTTTATTCAACTAAAAATCCCTTTGTGTTTGTGGGAAAGAAGGAATTGGCGAAATTTCCAATATTTGGATATATTTATAAACGAAGTTGTATTCTAGTAGATAGAAGCAATACCAAAAGCAGAGTAGAGGCCTTTAGAAATGCTGAAAAGCGAATAAATGAAGGTTTGGGAGTTTGTATTTTCCCTGAAGGTGGTGTACCAAAAGATCTGGATTTGATTTTGGACGAATTTAAGGATGGTGCGTTTAGGTTGGCGATAGAGCATCAAATTCCCATAGCGCCAATGATATTTCATGATAATAAAAAGCGTTTTCCCTATTCTTTCTTTAAGGGAGGTCCCGGGCGAATGCGGGTAAAAGTTAAAAAGCTAATTCCAACTACTGGAATGACTTTGGAAGATAGACGGGAATTAAAAAGAGAAACACGTGAAGTTATCCTTAATGAACTTCAGAATCCCAGCATTTGAAAATGGTGAATTTCCTTTTTATTATGAAGAGAAGTTCGTCTTTAAACTAGGAAGAACCTATCAATAAGCCCGTGCTGAATTCCCTTCGTAAAAGTTGATATAAGCTCTGTTTACCACCCGATTACCACCGGCAGTAGGGTAGTTTCCTGTAAAATACCAGTCACCAAGGTTTTTTGGACATGCTTTGTGCAAATCATCCACCGTTTGGAATATTATCTTAACCTCCGCTTTTATCCCTTCGGCACCTATAATTTCAGCAATTTTATCCGAAATTTCCTCATCACTAAATGGAGCATAGAGTTTTTTCACATGGTTTACAACCACCATATCTTCCAAAGAAACCTGTTCTTTACATTTCTCGTATATTTCCTGGATTATTGCTTCCGTCCCCCGATCTTTGTGAAGTTCAAGAGCGGCTTGAAAGGCTACCAGATCTTCTAGTCGTGCCATATCTATTCCATAGCAATCGGGATAACGTATTTGTGGAGCAGAAGAAACAACTACAATTTGCTTTGGATGCAATCTATCGAGCATTTTGAGTATACTCTTTTTCAAAGTAGTACCCCTAACAATACTATCGTCAATAATAACCAGATTATCCTCTGGTTTTACCACTCCGTAAGTAACGTCATAAACGTGCGCTACCAAATCGTCCCGGCTATTGTCATCGGTGATAAAAGTACGTAGCTTAACATCTTTCACCGCAATCTTTTCCGTACGGATTTTGTGTGCCTGAATTTGATGAAGACGATCTAGGTTAAGGGTTTTTCGCTCTTTTATAATTGCCTCATTTTTCTGCTTGTTTAGCTCATCTTGGGCAGCATCCAACATTCCATAAAAGGAAGTTTCGGCTGTATTTGGGATAAATGAAAAAACGGAATTTTCGGTATCGTAATCAATTGCCTCTAATACTTTGGGCATGACCAATTTACCTAGCATTTTTCTCTCCTCATAGATTTCGGCATCATTTCCTCTAGAAAAATAGATACGCTCAAAAGAACACGAGCGACGCTCTAATGGAGAAAGTATTTGTGAAATCTTAACGTGCCCATTCTTTTTAATTATAATCGCATTCCCAGGCTCCAATTCCTTTACATCTTCAAAAGCTATATTAAAAGATGTTTGAATGGCGGGTCTCTCTGAGGCGACTACGACAATCTCCTCATCTTGATAATAATAAGCTGGTCTAATTCCGGCTGGATCCCTGAGAACAAAGGCATCTCCGTGACCCAACAAACCTGCCATTACATACCCTCCATCCCAATTGGAAGAGGATTTCCGAAGGATTTTGCCTAGTTTAAGGTTTTCCGCAATATAAGGGGAAGCCTCCTGCTTGTTCATGCCTCGGGCTTTGGCATTTTTATAAAGCTTTCTAACCTCATCATCCAAAAAATGGCCAATTCGCTCCATAACGGTAACGGTATCAGCTTTTTCTTTTGGATGCATACCCAGTTTTATAAGATTGTCAAACAACTCATTCGTGTTTGTCATATTGAAATTTCCTGCAATAATGAGGTTTCGGTGCATCCAATTGTTCTGGCGAAGAAAGGGATGTACATTTTCAACACTGTTTTTCCCAAAGGTTCCATAGCGCACATGGCCAAGAAACAATTCGCCTAGGTAGGGTATATTCCTTTTTTGAGCGGCAACATCGGTAAGATATTCTGGATGGCTTTTAAACTCGACGTTGATACGTTCGTTTATCTGCGCAAAAATATCTTGAATAGGTTGTGGATCAATAGAACGGATGCGACTTATATATCGTTCGCCGGGGGACATATCCAACTTTATACTTGCCAATCCAGCGCCATCCTGCCCACGGTTGTGCTGCTTTTCCATCATCAGGTACATTTTATTTACCCCGTAAAAAGCAGTGCCATATTTTTCCTTATAATAATCCAAGGGTTTTAACAATCTAACTAAGGCAATTCCACATTCGTGTTTTAACGCGTCGCTCATATATTTTTAATTCTGAATTCAGAATTCAGAATTCTGAATTAGGTTAATTTAATATCAAATTGGGTTAAGCTCTTAAATTGTTGTATGCGTTGATGGACATCGGTATTAGTGAGGTCGAGCAATCTTTCAGGACCAAATTTTTCTACACAGAAAGAAGCCAAAGCGGATCCGTTTATAACGGCATTCTTCATATTATCATAGCTGTAATTTCCTGTTTTTGCCAAATATCCCGTAAAACCACCGGCAAATGTATCACCGGCGCCCGTAGGATCAAAAACTTCACGCAAGGGCATTGCTGGGGCGAAGAAAACATCGTCTTCACCGAACAGTAAAGCGCCATGCTCTCCCTTTTTAATAACGACGAATTTGGGTCCCATCTCCATTATTCTCTGTGCCGCCTTTACCAGAGAATATTCCCCAGATAGCTGTCGAGCCTCTTCATCGTTGATAGTAACGACATCTACTTTTGCAATTACTTTCATTAAATCTTCAAGTGCGCTATCCATCCAAAAGTTCATGGTATCCAAGACGATCAATTTTGGATAATCCATTTGCGCGATTACATCCAATTGGACGAGGGGATGCAAATTTCCTAACATAACAACTTCAGAACTTCTATAAGCCTCAGGAACTCGTGGACTAAAGTCGGCCAAAACGTTAAGATCTGTAATTAAAGTATCCCGCGTGTTCATATCATTATGGTATTTTCCGCTCCAAAAGAAAGTCTTTCCTTCTTTAACAACTTCAAGTCCAGAAAGATTCATGTTCTTGCTCTTAAGCATATCCAAATTTTCTTCTGGGAAATCGCCACCTACAATGGATACTATGGCACCATCCACCTTAAATTGTGAAGCCGCCAACCCAATATAAGTTGCGGCCCCGCCAAGAATTTTATCCGTTTTTCCAAAAGGGGTTTCAATAGCATCAAACGCAACTGTACCCACAATAACGAGCTTGCTCATAAAGGTTATTTGAAGTGAGGTGCAAATTTACTTAAAAATATATCAAAAGATGTGATTTAACAACTTAGAGATAGAGAATGGAGAAGATGAATTTTATGCAAATCCAATAGTACTTCTTTTCACCTTTGTTTCAAATGAAAATTCAATTTTAGCGTCTAATATATCTGCATTTCCCTAAAATGTCTTGGATATATTTCTATGTGCCGATAGGATTTTACGAGTGAAGAAGTAAAACTTCTTTCAAGATATCTCTTTCCAATGGAGTATAAGGAACTTGAGATAAAGGCAATCAAAAGTTTGATTGAAAAATCAAAGGGAGATATCAAAGCCGGAGAATATCGGGATTTTGAAGATGTGTTAAAAGAGTCGAAAGAAAAATATGGCTTATAGGATTATAATCAGTCAAACGGCTGAAGAAAGTTATTTCAATAATTTAGACTATCTATTTAATAAATGGTAAGTGAAGGAAGTTGGGAAATTTATCGAAAAACCTGAACGAGTAAAACATATACTGAAAGAGCAACCGTTTTCTTTTAGCGCTTGGGAGCTCGACGGAAATGTGAGAATTATACCAATAGTTGAGCAAATAACTCTATTTTACACCGTTTATAACAACTCCGTTGAATTTTTATTGTTTTGGAACAACCACCAAGATCCGAAAAGGATTTTTGAATTATTATAGTGAACAGTGCTATTTTCTGCCAAAATCCGCCGGAATCTCTCCCCAAGCTTTAGTCTCCCATTTTACAATTTTTGTTGAATAAGTATTGGTTTTAAGCCAAGTCTCTGCTCTATCAACCAGATCGAAAAGGACTTTGTTTCTTGCCGTCCTATTTAATTTAGTGTTGCATTTTTTTCGCTTTACCCACCCGATTGCAATTTTTGAATCGCTATAGATTATACGGTCACTATTATTCTTTTTTAGAAAAGCCAGCCCGTGAACTAATGCTAAAAACTCCCCAATATTATTGGTTCCCTGGTTAAATGGGCCTTGATGGAATAGTTGCTTTCGTGTTTGGGTATCCACACCGCGATATTCCATTTTACCTGGATTGCCACTAGACGCTGCATCCACCGCAATGGAATACAAATTAGGTTCTCCTATAAGCTGAAGTTTTTCTTGTGAAAGTACAGGCTTTGATTTCTTTCCCTTATATTCAGAATACTCTTTATTATAAGCGGTTTTTGCCTCCGCAAAGGTTTCAAAACTTTTATATTGTGCTCCTTTTACGCCTTGGATGGAACGCTTGCATTCATCCCAACTGCCAAAAATACCCGCGGGATTTCCAAACCAGACTACATAAAATTTCTGTTTCTTCTTAGCCATTAAGATTATAGATTGCTAATATATAATTGCTTCCTTTGGAATATTCCATTTATTTCTTCAAAGTCATCTTCATGTTCATTTTCATCTTGAAATTCGATTTCGATTTTCGACCCCCTCCTATTGCTCTTTCTTTAATAGCCCTTCAATTACCTTGGGAAACCACTCATATTCCAAGCTATGCACTTTTTTCGCAACGGACTCGGCCGTGTCGGAAGTTAAAACAGGAACGGTTTTTTGAAAGATAATAGCACCCTCATCATAATTTTCATTTACATAATGAATAGTAATTCCCGTTTCTAATTCCTTATTCGCAATTACAGTTTCATGCACCTTTTGTCCATACATTCCCTTTCCTCCATATTTGGGCAACAAGGCGGGATGAATATTTATAATTTTATGGGGAAATTCAGTAATAATATTCTGAGGAAATTTAAGAAGAAAGCCTGCCAATACGATTAGATCAGGCTGGGCTGAAATTAATTTCTTTATTATTCCGTCGGGTAAAAACAATTCGGCTTTAGTAAAAGTAGTAGTACTCACATTTAGGTTCTTCGCCCGTTCCAGAACCTTAGCATTTTCACTGTTTGCGAGAACCAGAACTACTTCTGCCAGTTCGCTATCCTGAAAGTATTTTATAATATTCTCCGCGTTTGTTCCATTGCCAGATGCGAAAATCACTATTCGTTTTTTATCCATTTTCGTGCTAGATTCCTAATATTTACAATTGCTATCTCTTTAGAGGATATTTCAATATAAACAGTCTTGCCAACTTATCGCTTGTTCATACCAATATCCTTAAAGAAACCACAAAAGTAAAGCAATCGGAGTTGGTTTTGCGGAAATTTGCTTAATTTGGTTACTTTATTTACCCAAGCTAGAGTTTGTTCAAAGAATGGAATTCCTTTATACCTCTTGATATTAAATTATCATATTTGCTTAATAGGGCAAGATTTTTAGAGGGAAAGGTGGAGAACAGAATGAGAAGATTTCACATTTTAAACATTAAATGGTGTAATCAATTAAAATATTTTATTTTTGCGAATTATAATTAAATTTAAAAATCAAGATTATGTCAGACATTGCATCACGAGTAAAAGCGATTATCGTAGACAAATTAGGTGTAGACGAAAATGAAGTTGTAAACGAAGCCAGCTTCACTAACGACTTGGGAGCAGACTCCTTGGATACGGTAGAACTAATAATGGAATTTGAAAAGGAATTCGACATTCAGATTCCTGATGACCAAGCTGAGAACATTGCTACAGTAGGTCAAGCAATTACTTATATAGAAGCTGCAAAATAAGTATTCTTCAATGGAATTAAAGCGAGTTGTAGTTACCGGCCTTGGTGCCCTTACCCCTATAGGCAACAATATTCAAGAATATTGGGATGGTCTTGTTAATGGGAAAAGTGGCTGTGCGCCAATTACGTATTTTGATACTGAAAAGTTCAAAACGAAATTCGCTTGTGAATTGAAAAATTTCAATGCATTGGACTTTTTTGACAGAAAAGAAGCCAGAAAACTAGACCGGTTTGCCCAATACGCCCTTGTATCTTCCGATGAAGCTATTCTCGATGCGGGAATTGACTTTATTGATGTAGATAAATTTAGAGTTGGCGTAATTTGGGGTGCTGGGATAGGTGGACTGGAAACTTTTCAAGATGAAATGCAGAACTTTGCTGAAGGGGATGGAACGCCACGTTTCAACCCCTTCTTTATTCCAAAAATGATTGCGGACATTGCCCCGGCAAATATTTCCATAAAACACGGTTTTATGGGTCCTAACTATACTACCGTTTCGGCTTGTGCATCATCTGCAAATGCAATTATTGATGCCTTTAACTACATTCGGTTAGGAACTTGTGATATTATCGTTACTGGCGGAAGCGAAGCAGCGGTAACCATTGCCGGTATGGGAGGTTTTAATGCCATGCACGCCCTTTCCACCCGAAATGATAGTCCCGAAACCGCTTCTAGACCCTTTGATGCAACCAGAGATGGTTTTGTATTAGGAGAGGGAGCAGGAGCTCTTATTCTTGAAGAATACGAGCATGCAAAAAAGCGAGGAGCAAAAATTTATGCAGAAGTAGTGGGTGGTGGTATGAGCAGCGATGCCCACCACATGACAGCGCCCCATCCCGAGGGAAGAGGTGTAGAACGTGTTATGCTAAATTGTCTTCAGGATGCACATATGAGCCCTGAAGAGGTAGATGCCATAAATACCCACGGAACTTCAACCCCGCTTGGGGATGTTGCAGAACTTATGGCCATCGTGAAAGTTTTTGGTGAGCATGCCAAAGACATTAATATCAACTCCACAAAATCCATGACCGGCCACCTATTGGGTGCAGCTGGTGCTATTGAAGCAATAGCCTCTATTTTAGCTATGACCCACGGGATTGTTCCACCTACCATCAATCATACTACGGTAGATGAGAATATTGACCCGACTTTAAACCTTACCCTAAATAAAGCTCAAAAGCGCGAGATTAATGTCGCAATGAGCAATACTTTCGGGTTTGGAGGGCACAACGCATGTGTGCTCTTTAAAAAACTTGATGCCTAAAAAACTTAATGGGTTCCATTAAAAATATATTTTCTTCCCGCCAGGATAAGCACGGGGAATTTTTTGATTCCCTGAAGAAAATATTAGGTTTCAAACCAAAAAACCTTTCAATTTACGAAACGGCATTCACCCATAGATCTACAAATGAAAAAAACGAATCCGGCCAGCCCCAAAATTACGAGCGGTTGGAGTTTCTTGGTGACGCAATGCTTGGCGCCGTAATTGCCGCCCATCTATTCAAGAAAGTACCTGAGGGAGATGAGGGTTATCTCACAAAAATGAGAAGCAAAGTAGTAAGCCGTGAACACTTGAACGAATTGGGTCGAGATTTGAATCTGGTTAAATTTTTGAAATCCAGCGTACCAACCCAACAATTTGGAGGGAACATTTATGGAAATGTTTTTGAAGCCCTTGTTGGTGCAATATATCTGGATCGCGGAATAAAATACTGCGAAAAATTTATTCAAAAACGAGTTATAAAACCATACGTGGATATTAAGAAGCTGGAAGGAAAGGTAATTAGTTACAAAAGTCTTTTTATCGAATGGTGTCAAAAAGACAAACACAGTTTCAATTTTGAGATCTATGAGGATAATGGCAAGGATGAACCAAAACACTTCGCGGTTCGTTTAAAACTCGATAATGAGGTAATATCCAAAGCACGCGCGACATCAAAAAAGAAAGCTGAGGAGCAAGCGGCAAAACGCGCCTACTACAAACTCCAGACAACTATCGATTCGGATAAGGGATAAGCAGTCTTTTAAACTAACCGTAAGTCTTATCAGGATCATAGAAAAAACCAATTGGCAAGAATTCCCTTAAAGCATTTCTTCACACATAATTAATCTAATTGCTTGACGGAAATTAATTCGCTACAATCTATAATTCCTTAATATTATAGGTAATAACCTTATTGCAATTTTACGGTCTGGGTTATTGCACACAGCAGATTTTAAAAGAGGATGAGAGTTTTTCATTAAGAGAAATTAGATAATAATTAAGAGGTTTTCCTCTCGCTTGTTCTTTTACTTCCGTATTTTTGTTAATCGCACAAATACGCCTTAAAAACCACTTCAATCATTCAATTATCAATTCCTGCCAAACCTTGGAAAAGACCTGAAAATTTAAAAATGGCCCATCTTAAACTTGATTTTGAAGAAGAGTTTGAAGAGCCGTATGCTCTTGTTGCTATTCATTGTAGCGAAGAAGAATATAAACTGGCATACCTTCTAAATTTACATCTTGGATTAAGACTGGCAAGAAGAAAAACAGATCTTGATTTTAAAAGTGAAGAAGGAGAAATAGCTTTTCCGATTTACGATTTTGAAGACGTTCACCATCATGATTCCTATCAATTGGTTGCCAATAAGTGTCGGTCAGTCCAAAAAAGTATTGTTGGTGCGGGTGATTTATTTGGAGAAGAATCCGTTGAAAATTCTAATCTCCATTATTTGTTTCCTGAATTTAAGAAAATTGACTATTTTCTAAAAATATTTTCGGATTTTGAATCTTCATCCTTACAGGATATAATTTCTAAAATAAGTCAAATCAATGAAGTCGTTTCAGCTTATGCTGTAGAATTTGAAGAAATAAAATCTAAGAACAATTTAATTTTTGATTAATGTTTAAACAAAAAAGAACAAAAATCGTCGCAACATTAGGGCCTGCAACTTCTAGTAGAGAAATTCTCAAACTTATGATGATGGAAGGGGTGGACATGTTTAGAGTGAATTTTTCGCATGCAAATTATGATACTGTAAAAGAGTCCATTGCGACTATTCGGAGTCTATCCGAGGAATTGGATATAAACATGGCAATTCTTGCCGATTTGCAAGGGCCTAAACTTCGGGTGGGAATGATGAAGGAAGAGGTAATAGTTCAGCCTGGTGACCTATTATATTTTTGTACCGGTAAGGAATTTGAAGGCACCCGAGAAAAGGTGTATATGAATTATGACAACTTTCCCAAAGATGTAAATGTTGGTGAACGAGTTCTGTTGGACGATGGAAAACTCATTTTTGAGGTATTGGAAACCAATGATGTCGATGAGGTAAAGGTTATGGTAATTCAAGGTGGACCTTTACGATCCAAAAAGGGAGTAAATCTTCCAAATACCAATATATCTTTACCGGCACTAACTGCTAAGGACAAACAGGATGCCATTTTTGCCATTGAGCAGGAAGTTGATTGGATAGCACTTTCATTTGTTCGTCATGCGGAAGACCTGAAAGAACTACAAGCCTTGATCGAAGCACATTCCGACTATAAGATTCCCATTATCGCGAAAATTGAAAAACCCGAAGCGGTTCATAATATCGACCAGATTGTAAGCTATTGTGATGGATTAATGGTAGCCAGAGGGGATCTTGGCGTTGAAGTTCCCGCGGAAGAGGTCCCATTAATTCAAAAGGAACTTGTCCTTACTGCAAAACGAGCGAGAATTCCGGTAATTATTGCTACACAGATGATGGAAACCATGATCACAAGCTTAACTCCTACAAGAGCAGAAGTAAACGACGTGGCGAACTCTATTATGGATGGTGCAGACGCCGTAATGCTTTCTGCAGAAACATCGGTGGGAAACTATCCAGTAGCGGTAATCAAAACCATTTCGAAAATTTTAAAAAGCGTAGAAAATTCTGAATTGATAAGAGTTCCCCAAGAACCTCCGCAGATTAAAACCAACCGATACATTACCAAATCCATTTGTTATCATGCGGCGAATATGGCAAATGAAATTGAGGCGCAGGCTATTTGTACTTTAACCAATAGTGGTTACACTGCCTTTCAAATATCGTCATGGAGGCCTTCTGCGTTTATATTGGCCTTTACTTCAAACAAACGTATCCTTGGGCGCCTAAATCTACTTTGGGGTGTAAAAGCCTTTTATTACGATAAATATGTGAGTACCGATGAAACCGTGGAGGATGTTAATAGAATTGCGTGTGAAAAAGGTTATGTCCATAAAGGAGATTATTTGATTAACCTTGCTGCCATGCCAATTGTTGATAAAGGTATGGTAAATACATTAAGAGTAACTCAAGTAAAATAATTATTCCCTAAGAAGAAAAACAAAATCGATTTGTAACAAATTTTAATAGTTTAATCTGAAACTTCAGTCTTTTCTATTTTCATTCTATCTCCTTCTTGGGTAATTGTAACCGTATAACCAAATCCGGTGGTTTTGTAATTATACATTATCTTTTGAAGTTGGTTGGAATTCCTTGAAATTTGTAAATCGCTTAAGAAGTCCGATTTCTTTTTATTCGAATTATTCTGGGTTTCATTATTGGAACCTTTTGGATTTGGAAAAGCAAATTCCTTCGGAATCTCAAAAAGTTGTTGCGCCGTAAAAAATGCCTCGTGCCATTTATCTGTCGGCAAAATCAAAGTTTCCGTTTTGGTCGGTTTACTAACTGTGCCTCCGGTAGATTCTGCGTATTCAACGGCGGGGAATTCATTTTTCAGTGTTTCAGCATAGTTTTTTGCATTGGCATTTGCACCTGGAGGAGGGAATTTTGACATAAATCCATTAAATGCATATCCCGTCTGGTTGTTGTATTCAATTTCATCCATTGCGCCATCAATCCCGCCAACGTTCATAGTGGTTTGCGGCTCGGGATTTATTACATTGACCTTCGTACCTAAGGGCATTACAACCAATTTCTTGCTCTGCAAATTAGGATGTTCCCGAAGGGTGAGTCCGCTTACGGCTGTAACATAAAGAGATTTAGGTGCGGAGCTCTGAGGAATGGAATCGGTAACAACTGCTTGATTCTCCTCAGTGTCTTTTACCTCATTCTTACAGGAAAACAGAATGCTAAAACCTGCAATTGCAAGGATGGAAAGGGCGGTGGTCTTCATAATCGGGAGATTTAAATTAATTAAAGATAAGTAGCTTTTTTCATAATTAAAATTCAAGTTTTAATTGTACTTCGATGATTTCCTTAGGCACATCTTCTTTCTGAAGATTTTCATTATTTAGATTTGAAATTGAAATACCCAATAAGCGCACCGAATCTTTCATCTTCTCCTGATATAACAATTCTTTAACCACATACAAGATCATTTGTTTAGAATCTATGAATTCAGAAACCGTTTTACTACGTGTCTGTATGGTGAAATCGCTATAACGAATTTTCAGGGTGACAGTTTTACCCGCCAATTTTCTCCTTATTAGTCGGCCCTCCACTTCTTTAGCGATCTCTTCCAACCGCTCCATCATAAAAATTTCTGAGGATATATTTTCTGAAAAAGTATGTTCCGCTGCCAAGGATTTTTGTTTTCTGAACGACTTCACTTCACTTTTATGAATACCCCGCACCACATTGTAGTAATGGTTTCCACTTTTTCCAAAATGCTTAACCAACATTTCCAGAGGTCGTTCTTTTAAATCCTTTCCAGTATAAATTCCTAAGCGATACATTTTTTGTCTAGTAACTTTTCCTACGCCAAAGAATTTTTTAACATCCAAGGTTTCTAAAAATGGCACCACCTCTTCCGGAGAAATAGTTTTTTGTCCGTTTGGTTTATTGATGTCACTTGCAATTTTGGCCACAAACTTGTTGACAGAAATACCCGCTGAAGCGTTAAGACCCGTCCTTTCTTTAATTCTCTGGCGAATTTCCTCTGCTATCTTTGTGGCGCTTGGATTTCCCTTTTTATTTTCGGTTACA
Source organism: Aequorivita sp. H23M31 (assembly GCF_004022485.1). Classification (GTDB taxonomy): domain Bacteria; phylum Bacteroidota; class Bacteroidia; order Flavobacteriales; family Flavobacteriaceae; genus Aequorivita; species Aequorivita ciconiae. The sequence goes on along the minus strand of NZ_CP034951.1, from coordinate 2,750,366 downwards.
TCCAAATAAGCCTCATCAAGAGATAATGGTTCGACCATATCTGTATATTCCAAAAATATCTCCCGTATTTCTTGCGAAACTTGGCGATACCTATCAAAACGCGGTGGGACAAAAATCAATTCGGGACAATTCCGTTTTGCAGCCATTCCGCTCATCGCACTTCGCACTCCGTATTTCCGTGCTTCGTAACTGGCTGCCGCAACAACTCCTCGTTTTTCGCTACCTCCGACTGCCAAAGGTTTTCCAACCAATTCTGGATTGTCCAATTGCTCTACAGAAGCATAAAAAGCATCCATATCGACGTGGATTATTTTACGGATATATTGGTCTTCGAGCATTTTGTAAAATTAATACCTTTAGAGGATTTCAAACCCTAAAGATTTAGAAACCTTCCTACCTCGAATCAAGTGGAACTTTGATAAAGTTTATCAAAACTCCCAGGGTTGGACTTAAACACCGAAAAACTTTGTTAAGGTTGAAAGAGATTATCCCTAGAATTATTCTACGCCGGTCAATTTAGGGCGATGGGAATTCATATACAAGAAGTTCTCTAAAGTATCAAAATAAACTAGCACTTCTTTCCGCCTCAACTGAGTATGCCTGTCGGAAAATATCGCTCGGAAAGACGAACGCTGCCAATTTCCTGGTGAGTTGCAAGGTCCACCTTCCACAGGATTGCAGTGGATAAAATAAATTAATATTTGAAGATAATTTTCATCATTTACTTCCGTTCTTTTAAAACCTCTCATAAATAAATTCCCTTTTCTTCCTTGTTCTGTATTAAATGCTTAAGTATTGGAACTGAATAAATTTGAAAATTGTTTGCTGATAAAAATATCCTTTCTCTCAAAGTCTTGATAGGTTTTTAAGTTAATAAGCTCTTCTTCTGTTCAGGTCTTTATATGCAAATGGTTTGGCATTAAACAATAACAAAGGGTATCGACTATAGTAAGCAATTGTTTTTTGTATTTCCGAAGGAAAAAAATGTAATTTTCCTGAGTTTTGAAAATTTCCACATTCCCTAGAAGCGGATGACAACCTGATAATGTCGTTAAGATAATAAATGTCTATTTCACCTTGATTAATCCTGACAAAGTTTAGCGTATTTTATTTTGAGACTTTTATCCGTGATCATGGTCTATGGATTATCATGTCAATTGATACTTGGTCAAAGTTGTTGAGGAACTCTGACTAAGATAAATACTTGTTCAAGCCGAAGAGAACTTTGACAAAGTTTACCTAAATTTAATTTTAATACAGAGAACATAAAATTTCTTATGGTAAATTAAACATCCAAAAATTTTGTCAAAGTTGAAAACTGCATTAATCATTGGAGCAACAGGTCTAACCGGCGGAATACTATTAGATAAATTAATAGAAGATGATTCTTTTAAAAAAATCAAACTGTTCTCCCGCAGTTCCGTAGAGCAAAAAAGTCCAAAAATTGAAGAACATTTAATAGATATGTTCAAATTGGATAAATATGCCGATGACTTTAAAGGAGATGTTGTTTTCTGTTGTATAGGAACAACAAAGTCTAAAACTCCCGATAAAGAAACTTATAAAAAAATTGACTACGGCATTCCCGTTAAAGCGGCCAAACTTGCCCAAACTAATGGGATTAAAACTTTTATTGTGATTTCTGCCTTAGGTGCCGACACTAACAGTTCAGTTTTTTATAATAGAACCAAAGGAGAGATGCAACGCGATGTCCTAAAGCAGAATATTGAAAACACTTACATATTGCAACCTTCATTGATTGTTGGTGATAGAAATGAAGCACGCTTCGGCGAAAATGTAGCAGAATTTTTTATGAAAACTCTAGGATTTCTGATTCCTAGAAAGTACAAAATGATTCACGCGGAAACGATTGCAAAGGCCATGATTGTTTTAACAAAAATTGATTTTTCTGAGATAATAATTACTTCGGAAACGATAAAAGAAATTGCAGAATAGTTTTATATAGAGCTTTCCTTTCTTTGCCCATTTACATATGAAATTACTTTATATCCTTTTATCTTTATTACTGCTCCTTTTAATCTGGTCTGGAATCAACCCGAAAGAGCAATTTACCTGGTTTTTGGAAGTGGCTCCTGCCGTGATTGGAGTTTTAATCTTAATTCTTACATTCAAAAAATTCCAATTCACCAATCTGGTTTATATTTTGATCTTTTTTCAATGTGCTATTCTTATCATTGGTGGACATTACACTTATGCAGAAGTACCTTTGTTTGATTGGATTCGTGATACTTTTCACCAATCCCGTAACAATTATGATAAGTTGGGCCATTTCGCTCAGGGATTTGTACCGGCTATGATTGCCAGAGAGTTGGTCCTTCGCAAAAAAGTGGTTTTAAAAAAAAACTGGTTATTTTTTATTGTGGTCTGTATCGCTTTGGCAATAAGTGCCGCTTACGAATTGATAGAATGGGGCGTTTCCGTTTTAAGCGGAGAGGGCGGAGATTCTTTTCTGGGAACCCAAGGATATATTTGGGATACGCAATCTGATATGCTTTTTGCTTTAATAGGTGCTATTTTAGCTGTAATTATTTTATCAAGAATTCACGACAAACAAATTTCAAAATGCAGGAAATAGAACGCAAATTTTTAGTTACCTCCGAAGCTTTCAAAAACGAGGCTTTTAAACGCGCACGTATATTACAAGGATTTCTAAACTCCAATCCTCACAGGACGGTAAGGGTTCGAATTCACGGAGAGACCGGCTATATTACTATCAAGGGGAAACCCAATGAGTCCGGAACGACACGTTTTGAATGGGAAAAACAAATTCCCATCGCCGAAGCAGAACAACTTCTTCATCTTTGTGAGGCAGGTATTATTGAAAAGACCCGATATGAGGTACAGAACGATGATCATATTTTTGAGGTGGATGAATTTTCAGGTGATAATGAAGGTTTGATTGTTGCCGAAATCGAGCTCAAAGATGAAGCCGAACCTTTTCATAAACCCGAATGGTTGGGTAGAGAGGTAACTGGCCAAGTGAAATACTACAACTCCAACCTCAGCAAAAACCCTTTTAGAGATTGGGATTAGGAATATTCAGATCATCAGTCGGGCTCCACTCGCACATCATAAGATTTTCGTATTCTAATGTATGAAAATCATTTGGTCATCGAGAAGAGCCGAGATGAGCAAAAATGAACTCCTCGGCTCCGCTCGGAGACCGTTAGATTCTGTAAATTAGGATTTTAAAGTCCTTGGTCATCGAGCGGAGCCGAAATGGCTATTCCGAAACAAGTTTAACCACCTTATCAATCTTTTCCTTATCGGAAAAAGCAATCAGTCCTTCTTCGAAAAGGGCAGTATTGTGCATTGGGATTTTCGGAGCTTGGTATAATGTCTGTTTTTGGGAAAGTGCTGAGAGATGGACGCTTTTAAAACCAGCATTTTTAAATTCCATTACATTGTCCACATTAATGCCCCCTCCCGGCATAATTTCTATTTTTCCTTGCGCAATCTCCTGTAATTCTTTTAAAAGGGACATCCCTTCCACTGCGGATTTTTGCAATCCAGAAGTGAGGACTCTGTCCGCCTTTAGATCAATTAATTTCTGAATTTCCTCTTTTGGATCTTGCACCCAGTCAAAGGCACGATTAAAGGTAAAATCCATTCCTTTGCAGACCTCAATTAATTTAGCGGTACGTTTTTTATCTACCTCAAGATGATGATCTAAAACCCCACTTACTATCCCTGCACAGCCAATTTCACTACAAAAGGCAATATCTCTCAGCATAACATCAAATTCCTCTTCCGAATAGGTAAAGTTGCCACTACGTGGACGGATTAAAATGTGGACGGGAATAACAAGCTCAATAATGACCTTTTCAATTAATCCCAATGAGGGCGTAAGACCACCTACAGAAAGTTGGCTACACAGTTCAATTCTATCAGCTCCCCCATCTTGGGCGGCCTTAGCACTTGCAAAACTATTTGCGCAGATTTCTATTATCATAGCCAGAGTTTAAAATTCAACTTTGTCAAAGTTCTAAAATTTGACAAAGCTTTAAAATTATTCAATAACAATTTCATCTATAAAAGTCCAAGCTCTATGCCCAGCACCTTGCAAACCATCGGGAATCATACCATAATTTGGGATGGTCAATTTTATATATCTCGGCTTTAAATTTTTCAGACTTTTCAATTCTTGCTTAAAATCAATTAGGTTTTTATTCGACGCCTTAATCTCCTTTGACAAATAAACTTCTTCCCCGCGGGTATTGGTGCAAGTAATATGTAGCTCCTTTGGTGCATAAATCCATACTCCAGGTGAATTGAAAAATCGGGTTTTTAGGGAACTAAGCTCCATTTCTTCTCCTAAATCAATGGTGATTTCTAGATCATCACCCCAGAATCCCAACCATTCCTTGTCGCCATAACGTTTCTCACTTCCTGAGATTCCATTTATCAGCGCTTCCTTTCCGCCAGCTGCATATGCGGGATTGGGTTCAACATTGATCTTTATGTTTCCTGTAATTCCTTTGTGGTAATTTATTTTCTCATTAAACCCCCGGCCAAGTTTTTCATCATCCTTATAAACATTCGCGTTAATCTCTGAGTTCTCTGTAATTGATATTGGTTCAGTATAAATCTGTTCTTCGGAATCATTTATGGAATATCTTATTTCCTTTCCCTTGGTAGGAGTAGTCAATTCGTAATAAACCTTACCGTTTTTTTTAATTATTTCGCCTTCCACTTCATATAAATAATTGGCATAATTAATATTTAAGGCATCTAATCGCGGCATAAACTCTTCTACTCGCGAAAAGAAATCAGGATAGTCTTTATCAAAATTCTTTGAGGGGCCGCTCCAAACAACCTCACTCATAGCAAGGATTCTTGGGAAAACCATATATTCCGCTTGTTTTTCCGTGGGAATATATTCCGTCCATAAATTGGCTTGGGCTCCTAATATATATTTTCCTTCCTCCTCTGATAATTCTTGTGGAATTGGATTTAGGGAGTACACTTTTTTCAAGGGAAGAAAACCCCCAATGGCAGTAGGTTCATCCAAATTCTCACTTTGGTAATAATCCAAGTAGGCGTGTGAAACGGGAGTCATAATAACTTGGTTATGCTGCTTTGCCGCTTCTATACCGCCTTCCACTCCACGCCAAGACATTACTGTGGCATTTGGAGCAAGACCACCTTCTAAAATTTCATCCCAACCGATTATCTTTTTCCCATTACTGTTTACAAATTCTTCAATGCGGTGAATAAAATAACTTTGTAAGCCGTCCTCATTCTTCAGGTTTTTTTCTTTGATGAGCTGTTGGCAATGTGCACAGTTCTTCCATCGTAATTTTGGCGCCTCATCGCCACCAATATGGATATACTCTCCAGGGAACAAATCCATAACCTCGGTCAAAACATTTTCCAAAAAAGTAAAGGTTTCTTCTTTTGGACAAAAAATATCCTCAAACACACCCCAAGTCGTTGCCACAGGAATCTGCTCTCCTGTGCAGCCTAGTTCGGGATAGGCACTGATGGCGGCCTGTGCGTGGCCCGGCATTTCAATTTCGGGAATGATAGTGATGTTTTGGGTTTTTGCAAAAGCGATTACTTCTTTAATATCCTCTTGTGTGTAAAAACCGCCATAACGTTTGCCATCATAGCGAATAGGCTTGTCTTCATAATGACCAATTCTGGTTTCTTCCCGGAAAGCGCCTTTCGAAGTAAGTTCCGGATACTTTTTTATTTCTATTCGCCAGCCCTGATCTTCGGTTAAATGCCAATGAAATTTATTCATTTTTAACATTGCAAGATTGGCAATGTACTTTTTCACAAATTCCTTATCGAAAAAATGCCTGGCAACATCCAAGTGCATTCCCCTATATTGAAATTTTGGGAAATCTGTGATTGTAAGTTGGGGAACGGAAAGAGTACTATTTTCTTCCCCAGCGGAAAGAGGTCGCTCTAAACTAGTGGGAAGCAATTGCCGAAGTGTTTGTATAGCATAAAAAGCACCACTTGCATCCGAAGCCTTAATATTGATTTTTGAATCTGAAATATCTAAAAAATAGCCTTCGGAAGGTTGATTTCCATCTTTTTCAATTATAATTTGGGCTTTCTTTTTGGATTTACTCGGAAGTTTAAATCCAGCGCCTTTTTGCAGAAATTCATTGAAAAAGTTCCCCGCAATCTCGAATTGGGGTTCGAAATAGAAGCTAGTGTTTTTGTCGATGGTAAATGTTCCGTTATGGATTTCCATCTGTTGTGGCTTCGGAATCAGTACAATTTCGGAAGTTTGGGAAAATCCGCTTATACAGAATACGGATAGAATTAGTAAGAAGTAGGTTCGCATCGCTAATTTATTAATTGATTTAAGGTTTTGTACCGCAATTTAGATGGGGATTTGCTGTCGGTATAAAAGTAGACAGTTTTTGGGAGGTTAGGCAACAAATCGAAAAAATTATCGCTCCATCTTCCCTTGCTGTCTGAATTGAGGAATACGTTCTTTTGAAGAGTCTTTGAGCAGAGGGTAATAGAATATGAACTGTCGTCGGTTTGTGTGAAGTCGAGAACATTTGATTCCGAACCTTCATAGGGGTTTCGACTGCGCCTGCCTGCCGGCAAGGCAGGCTCAACCTGACATTCTTCTTGGCCTGAAATAATTCCTGCTTTCAACTGTAAATCCTTCGGTTTTACAAAATAATGTAAGTATTCATTTTTGCCAAAATCCAACTTTAACACCGAAGATCTCTTATCAAAATTTAAATCCTTTAATAGAATTGTATAAACAATCTTACTGCTGTTTTCCGGACTTTCGACCATTATTTTCTTCTGAAATATTTGTCTACCGTCAAAATCCATTATTTCTATTAGAAGTGTGTCGGATACCTTTTTGAAAGTATCATTTACGATAAATATTGCTACCGAATCATTTTTTGTTTCAGTGGAAATCAGCACGTTTTCAAACGCTTTCTTCACTTCATATTGCAGGGATTTCCAGTTCCCCAAATAATCAATACTTGACCAGGAAACTACCGGCCAGACATCATTTAGCTGCCAATAAAGCGTACCCATATTATACGGTTTTGCTCTGCGGTGGGCGTGGATGCCTTTTGTTATACCATATGCTTGTAAGAGCTGACTCACATAAACATAGTCCTCCGCGTTTGTAGGCACAGGGAAATCGCGCACCATGTATTCGTCAATTATCTGAAAACCTCGCTTGTGTTTTTGGTGGTTTGCGAAAAGCGGATCGTTCATTATCACCGAATCTCTACCCGTGGCATATTCAATAGTTTCAACATTTGGGAAGGCTTGGAAACCGAATTCGCTCATAAATCTAGGCACTTCCTCGTCAAAATGTTCAAAGGGATAACCATCGTGCCATACCCACCAATCGTGGGCATCACCTTCAAACTGGTAACGTTTGTCGCCACGACCGTATTTTGGGGAACTCTCCCAATAGTCGATACTTGAATTTAAACTATCGACCACTTTTGGTAGTATGTCAGTAAATATTCTCTGATAGCTTTTGGCAATTTCCTTTTTTTGTCCTGCTGTTTTATCATCCTGCCAGCCCCATCGTGCCCAACCTTCGCTGATTTCGTTGTTACCGCACCACAAGGCGATACTGGCGTGATTTCGAAGTCGCTTTACATTGTAAATAGCTTCTTCCTTCACATTACTTAAAAACTCCGTATTGCCCGGATACATTCCGCCGGCAAACATAAAATCTTGCCAGACCAATATTCCTTTTTGATCACACAGATCGTAGAAATAACCATCCTCATAAATTCCACCGCCCCAAACTCTGAGCATATTCATATTTGCCAAAACAGCATCATTTATAAGCTCCATATATCTTCCACGATTTACTTTGCCCTCAATCATCTGTTGGGGAATATAATTGGCTCCTTTCATATAAACAGGCTTTCCATTGAAATTGAAATAGAAGCTTTCGCCTATGGAATCCTTTTCAGTAACTAATTCAATGGTGCGGATTCCGAGTTTTTTTGAATCCTTCTCCAAAACGTTTCCTTTATGGATTAAATCAACTTGAATGTCATAGAGAAAAGGTTCGCCAAGATTATGTGTCCACCAAAGTTTGGGATTTTTGATAGTGAAAGGAATTTCAAATTCCTGCTGATTTGGAACTATTTGAAAAGTTTTCGTAAAGGTTTCACCCGTAGTTTTATTATGGATTTTAAATGAAAGATCCTCATCTTTTATTGATTCAATTTCAATTTTTGCAACAATTTTAGCAAGGGTATCACTGATGGAATTTGTCTGAAGGAAAACATCTGTCATTCTTGCGGTATCGTAACTTAATAAGGAAACTTCCCGCCAAATTCCCATTGTTTTGATAACTGGTCCCCAATCCCATCCCGATTGATATTGGGGTTTTCTAGTGAAGACTCTGCCGTCATCCGGTAATGTGTAATCTATTTCGGCAGCTTTTACCTTTTCAATAGCATCGATATTTGTAAATATTACCAAAAGTTTATTTTTAGATTGGAGAATATTACTAACATCCACTTCCCATTTTCTAAAAGCATTGTTCGCAGTGAGTATCAAACTATCATTCAGAAAAACTTCAGCATAAGTATCCAGCCCATCAAAATTCAGAATATTTTTTTGTCTTTTTAAAGTTTCTGGGGAAAGTGAAAATTCCTTTTCATACTGCCAATTTTTAGTGGATACCCATTGAATAGAATCCTCATTGTTCCTTAAAAACGGGTCTGGAATTTTCCCCAACCGCAATAAATCTGACTGAACCGTGCCTGGCACTTCCGCCGGCCGCCAGTTTATATTCTCCGTATCAGAAAATTGCCAGCCGTCATTTAAAAGAATACGATCATTGCCCGATTCCTTACAAGAAAAAAACAGGAAGACAAAAAGAAGAAATAAAAGTTGCGGGATTTTCATTTTGCGAAAATATAAAATTTGTATCCGCAACCTGCCAAAATCCTTGACATAAAAAAACTGCCCCAGCAATTAAGCCAGGGCAGTCAATCAACCAACTAACTAACCAAATGAAAAACTTTATCTCCAACCGCCACCGAGAGCTTCATATAAATCTACGATTGCCTGAAGACGATTATTTTTTGCTGCAACCAAATCCAAATTGGAGCTAAGTGCACGTTCTTGGGCGGTTAAAACCTCCAAATAATTTCCAATTCCATTGTCTAAAAGTTCTTCAGAATAATCCGTAGCTAAATTATAAGCATTGTTTTCATTCTCCTTAACCAATATTTTTTCCGAAGCGGCTTCTATAACATACATTGCATCAGAGACTTCCTTTCCGGCTACTAGCAAAGAATATTTAAATTGCAATAACGCCTGTTCCTGTTGTGCTTGCGACACTTCATATTGTGTTCTGATCCTCCTACCATTTAAAATGGGTTGTGTTAAACCTCCTACCAAAGTTGCAAAAAGCGAATTCGCATTAAAGAGTTTATCCAGTTCCAAACTTTGAAGTCCTCCATTGGCATTAAGGGTCAAGGAAGGATAAAAGCTACTTCTGGCAACATTAGTAAGCTCAAACGCATTTACCAAATTATATTCGGCCGCCATAACATCGGGCCTATTGCTCAATAATTGCGAGGGAACGCCAGTCTCCAAGGGGATATCAATAGATTGTTCTTCTAAGGTAGTTCGTTTTATTTCCTGGGGCTGGGCGCCTAATAATATAGACAATGTATTCTCCATTATCCTACTTTGCGATTTTAAGTCAATTAGAATAGCCTCCGCAGAGTAAAGTTGGGCTTGTGTTTGTTGCACCCCAACCTCGTTTACAATTCCCGCTTCTTTTAAAGCCTTGGTAGTTTCCAAACCTTTTCCACGGGTTTTGATGGTTTCCTCGGTTACCCGGATTTGTTCATCCAGCGCGAGCAATTGGTAATAAGTGGAAGCTATGTTCGCCACCAATCTACTTTTTACCGCTTGATGTGCTGCTACCGTTTGTAGATAGGAGGCTTCGGAAGCACGTTTATTACTTCGTATTTTTCCCCAGATATCCGCTTCCCAGGATAGACCTCCCGAAATTTCAAACTGGTTTGCAGATGACAATTGACCACCAAACTGACTGCTTTCTGAAAACTCCTGATGAGTTGCCCGCGCAGTTCCGCTTAGCGTGGGATAAAATGCAGCTTTTCCTTGCTTAAGATAAGCCGATGCTATGTCTATTTGTTTCAACGCTATGCGGATATCCATATTATTTTTAAGCCCTTCCTCAATATAGCCTTGAAGAACGGGATCCGTAAAAATCTCTCTCCAAGAAACTATTGCCATTGACAAGCTATCTTGTGGCAAACGGTCTGTGCGGAAGGTCTGCGATTCCATTACCACTTCAGGTCTGCTGTACTCCTTAGCTACAAAACAAGATTGTAACGATAAGAAGGCTAGGGTTAATGCAAGTCCTTTTATAAATTTCATAATCTGATTTCTTTTAATTTTCAACTTCCACTTCTTTGACCGGTCTATCAGGAGTTTTGTTCATTTTATCCTGCAGCCATTGGAAAAAGATGTACAAAATAGGGATCACAAATACTCCGAAAATGGTTCCGATCAATAAACCACCTACTGCACCGGTTCCAATCGCTTGGTTACCCCTTGCCCCAATTCCGGTAGAGAATACCAATGGCATCAATCCAACAATAAACGCAAGGGAGGTCATCAAAATAGGTCGAAGTCTCGCCTTAGCTCCCTCGAAGGCCGCTTCCATTCGCGACATACCGTGTCGACGTCTTTGAAGGGCAAATTCCACAATCAAAATTGCATTTTTCGCCAATAGTCCTATCAGCATTATAAGTGCAATCTGGAAGAACACGTTGTTCTCAAGACCAGCAATTTTGGTAACTATATATGCTCCAAAAACTCCGATAGGTACTGAAAAGATTACAGAAAATGGAATGAGATAACTTTCATATTGTGCCGCCAAAATAAAATATACAAACAGAATTACCAGAATAAAAATAAAGGTGGTCTGGTTACCAGCGGATATTTCTTCACGTGTTAATCCTGAGAAAGCAACGGAATAATCCTGAGGCAAAGCAGTTTTGCTCACTTCCTGTACGGCCTTAATAGCATCTCCAGAAGAATAGCCAGGAGCTGCGGCACCATTTACGCTTGCAGAGTTAAACAGGTTGAACCGCGTTACGGATTGGGGGCCATAAACTCTTTTCAAGGTTATAAATTCAGTAATCGGAGACATTTCATTGTTCGCACTTCGAACATACATTTCGTTCAAACTTTCAGGCGTGGCTCTATCTTCTGGCAACGCTTGAATAAACACGCGATATTGTTTTCCATATCTAGAGAAATCCGCGGTGTAGATACTTCCAATATACCCTTGTAAGGTGGTAAGTATTGCACTTATCGTAATGCCCGCTTCTTTGGTTTTTGCAATGTCTACATCAATTTCATATTGGGGATAATCTGTATTAAATGAAGTTTGGGCATACATTATTTCTGGCCGTTGCATCAATTGTTGTAAATAACTCTGTGTAACTTCGCTCAACTCGTTAAAGTCCCCTCCCAATCTATCCAAAACTTTCATTTCGAACCCAGATGAAATCCCAAAACCGGGAACACTTGGAGGTTGGAAGAAGAGGATTTTTGCATCAGGTATGGTAGCAGCTATCCCGAAGAGTTTTCCAATTATGGCCTCTACCGATTTATCATCATCTTCTCTTTCAGACCAATTGTCCAGTTTAATAAAGCTAATTCCGTAGTTACTTCCGGACCCGCTTATAATACTAAACCCATTTACCAACGACACATCGCTCACACCTGGAATCGATTTTATTTTTTCTCCCAGTTCCTTTGTTACTCCTACGGTCCGGTCTAAGGAAGCACCGGCAGGAAGTTCGATATTCGCAAATATCAATCCTCTATCTTCGTCTGGCACAAAACCGGTAGGAGTTGTATTTGATGCCCAAACAATCCCTACTACACATATTGCGAGGAATAAAACCGTAATCCATTTGTGTTTGTATAGAAATCCTAGGGATCTTACATATTTATTGGTTGTAACAGTAAATGCCGTATTGAACTTGCTGAAAAATCTGCCCAAAAGGTTTTTCTTCTTTACTTCTTCATCATGCGATTTAAGGAAGATAGCACATAACGCGGGACTAAGCGTTAATGCGTTTACGGCTGATATAGCAATGGCCACAATTAAAGTTACCCCAAATTGTTCGTAGAAAACCCCAGTTGGCCCTGTTATAAAAGTTACGGGAATAAATACCGCCGCCATCACGAGAGTAATGGAGATAATTGCGCCGGTAATCTCGTCCATAGCAGAATGGGTTGCTTTTAAAGCATTCTTTTCACCTTCTTCCAGTTTCGCATGCACCGCCTCTACTACTACAATGGCATCATCCACCACAATCCCAATCGCTAAAACAAGAGCGAATAGAGTTAAAAGATTAATAGAATAACCAAAAAGATTCAAGAAAAAGAAAGTTCCGATAATGGAAACAGGCACCGCAATAGCTGGAATTAAAGTAGAACGGAAATCCTGAAGGAAGATAAATACCACAAGGAATACTAGAATAAACGCTTCGATAAGTGTGGTAATAACTTTGTGGATAGACGCATCCAAAAACTCATTGGAATCAAAGTTCACTATATATTTCACATCCTTTGGAAAATCTTTTTGCATTTCCTGGATCTTCTCGTGAACGGTTCTAATGATTTCTTGGGCATTGGAACCAGCTGTTTGGTAAACGGCCATACTCACTCCTGGATATCCATTTGTAAATGAAATGGAACCATAATTTTGCGCATCCAATTCTACATCTGCAACATCCTTTAAAGTGAGGAATTTTCCATTTCCTAAGGCTTTGATTACAATACCTTCATATTCCGAAGCATCTTTATATCTACCACTATAGGTAAGTACGTATTCAAAAGACTGCGCATCATTTTGTCCCAAAGAACCCGCAGCAGCTTCACGACTCTGTTCCCTAATGGCAGCGGCGATATCTGATGGCTCCAATTTATAAGCAGCCATTTTTTCAGGCTTCAACCATATACGCATGGCGTAGTCCTTACTTCCAAAAACGTTTACACCCCCAACTCCATTAATCCTCTTCAATTCTGGAAGAACATTAATATTCAAATAGTTTTGAATATATGTTCCATCATAATCGGGATTTTCAGAATATACTGTAAGGAACATCAGCGCACTGGTCTGTTGTTTTTGGGTGATTACCCCTGATTGAATAACCTCGGAAGGCAGTAATGCGGTAGCACGCGCCACACGGTTTTGTACGTTTACCGCGGCGATGTCAGGATCCACATCCTGATCAAAAAATACGTTGATGCTTGCGCTTCCGTTGTTACTTGCGGTAGAGGTAATATAAGTCATTCCCTCAACCCCGTTAATTTGCTCCTCAATTGGCACTACCACGCTTTCAAGAACCGTGGCAGCATTAGCACCTGGAAAATTGGCAGAAACCTGAACTGTAGGAGGTGCAATATCTGGATATTGGGTTGTGGGCAAGGCCATAATCCCCAAAACTCCCAATATTAATATAATGATGGAAACAACGCTCGATAGAACGGGTCGTTCAATAAATTTTCTGATCATGATGTTTCTTTATTTGAATACTTTGTCTAATCCTTTGGCTATACTGTCAAAGTCAACTCGTTGTGCGATTATTGGAGTCTGGTCTCTTAATTTTCCAACTCCTTTTGCAACGATTTTATCACCGGGAACAATACCGTCCTTTACTATTATAAGATTATCCACTTTGTCCAGAATATTAATAGAAGCAGAAGTGGCTAAAGTATCTCCCTGCACCTTATAAACGTATGTTACGCCCTGTCGTTCGTATGTGGACATCGCAGGAACCACCGTGGCATCTGTATAAGTTTTGGGCAATTGGATCTTTCCACTATATCCGCTAGATAGAATATGTGCAGAATTATCAAAAACCGCTCTAAAAGAAACCGTACCGGTGGCGGGATCTACCTGAGGATTAATGGTTTGGATAGTACCTTCTTCTCCATATTGACTCCCATTAGCCAGAATTAAACGCACCTTTGGAAGGTTTTTGATTTTATCCTCAAGGGTTTTACCCTCGGTGTTTTGAATAAACGAGAGATATTCCTTTTCGTTCATTGAGAAAAACGCATAGATCTTTTCAATATCGGCCACCGTAGTCATCGGTACTTGTGATGTTGGACTCACCAAAGCACCTTCACGAAAGTTAATAGCACCCACAAATCCATCGACAGGACTTTTAATGGTGGAATAGCCAATATTGGCGGCAATGGAATTGTATCCACTCTGGGCTTGCGCTAGTTTGGCTTTGGCCGTTTCCAATTGCACATTGCTTATTATATTCTTTTCCACCAGCGGTTTCAATTTATCAACTTCCACTTGTGCGGCGGCAACATTTGCTTTTGCCGCGGCGGCATCTTGGCTTAGGGATTGGGTTTCCAATTTAAACAGAGTTTGGCCTTTTTTAACCTTCTGACCTGCATCCACCAAAACATCAGTGATATAACCTGATGTTTTTGCTCTAACTTCACTGTCCACAATCCCTTCCAAACTCGTAGGATACGTGGAATATGCCGTAACCGTTTCTGACGGTACAGTAACAACGGGAAAAGGCATGGCCTGGGGAGCCTGTTGCATCTGATTTCTACTATCATTGCCGCAGCTCGTCAAAAACAAAAGAACGCATAAAATGCTCGGTATAATGAAGGTTAATGGTATCTTTTTCATTTGAATAGGTAATTAGTGATTTTTATGGTTTTCAATTAATTTTGTTCGTAGGTTTTGCATTAACGATGAAGCCTGATCAAGATAGTTTAGGTATTCCTGATGGAACTCGAGATCGAATTTGTCCTCAGAATCTTCAGGAAGGGTCTCGTTGATATCTTTTTTATAATTCGAAATCTCCAAATGAAGCTCTTTTTCGTCCTTCCAATTCTCAATGATCTCATCCATTGAATTTATTAGAGCATTCGGACTAAGAATGAAATATTTTTTACGATCACCAGATTTGGTATAGTAGGTAATCCTATTAGAAGCCTGTAATGTAGAGAGATGGGTAAAGATGGTGCTTTTGCTTGCGTTTAGATCACTAACCAGATGTTCAAAAGTCTCACCTTTTTTACCTTTAAGAACAAGATGTGCCAATATACGTGCTGCCAGTGGCGCAAGTTGCTCACGGGATTCCAGGTGAACTCCCATCTTTTCTATTAATTTTTCCTTTCTCTTCACGTCGTATTTCTTAAGCAGGGTGCAAATATACGATTGGTTCGGTTTATACCGAACTTAGTGCAATTAAACTTATGTTAAAAAATATGATCGTTAAATGGTGATAAAAATTTAGTGTTTAGATTTTATATGTTAAATGCTGCCACGATTATCCAATACGCCTGAAAAATAATAACTTCGCAAAAATTTTTAAAAAATATACTACAATGAGACAGACCTTTATTCTATTAATGCTTTTAGTATCCCCAATACTAATTTTTGGCCAGTCCGGCACCTTGGACTCTTCTTTTGGAAATGGTGGAACTGTTACCACTTCTGTATTTCCAAATTACAATTTTGTTGAGACCACAAGGGTCCAGACCGATGGAAAAATATTAGTAGCCGGTAATGCTGGAACTTCAGCAACCTACCAGATGGCTATTGCCAGATATAATACAGATGGCTCTTTAGACTCATCTTTCAATGGAGATGGAACTCTTCGCTTTAATGTGGGTCAGGTAAAATCTTTTATTACGGATCTTGTACAACAGCCCGATGGGAAAATTCTAATCGGAGGACGTACTTGGGATAATGTTGCAGGAAATTTTGCTCTCGTGAGGCTTAACGAGGATGGTAGTTTTGATAATACTTTTGGCACAGGCGGGATTTCCCATATCACCACGACAGAAAATGATGTATCTGAAGCAATCTCCTTATTGGACGATGGTAAAATATTGATGGCTGGTTATAGAAACAATAATTTCGCAGTAGCCAAATTCAATGCAGATGGCAGTGTGGATACTTTTTTTGGAGTGAACGGCTGGACTGTTGTTCCATTTGATGGTTTACCCGAAAGTTATATTAGAGCGATGGCAATTCAAAATGACGATAAAATTGTAGTCTCCGGATTTTCGTTGAATTTTGATAATCGTTTTCAAATAGCCGCAGCAAGACTTAATGCGGATGGCACTATTGACAATTCTTTCGGAACAGATGGAACACTAATTTTCAATGTAGGTGATTGGAACGATTTCTCAGATGCATTAGCCCTTCAAGCGGATGGGAAAATACTTATTGGTGGACATAAATGGATTGCTAACGTTCATCAGAGACATGATCTAATTGTAGCAAGGTTGAATACAGATGGTAGTTTGGATACTTCCTATGGAAATAATGGAGTTGCCACTGCTCGCTTGGTAGATGGAGCCAACTATGCGTCAGATATGGTTTTGCAATCTGACGAGAAAGCTATTTTAATTGGTTCAACTGTTTTTGAGGGAGAATATAAAATGGCAATGGCAAGATTTAACACTGACGGAAGTCTGGATGCAACTTTTGGACCAGCGGGCGATGGAATGGTAAGTGTAGAAAATGCGGGCCTCGAAGATTATGGACGAGCTGTTGCACTTCAGGCAGATGAAAAAATTATCTTGGCCGGTCATGCTTACACACTGGATGGAAATAATTCCATGTTTGTGGTTTCAAGATTTTTGAATGACGGCATGGTTGGGGTTGAAGATTTCAAAAATACCGATTTCCGAATTTACCCGAACCCAGCTCGTGAACAATTGACGATAGAAATGAATGACGCTTCTTCGACATATCAAGTAGAAATTTATGATATGTTGGGCAAAAAAGTTTATAACTCCGAAATCCAAAACAAAGGACAGATCAATGTTTCTTCTTTGGCAAGCGGAACTTACTTGGTTAAGTTGAATTCGAATTCACAGACTTCGACTGTTCGTTTTGTAAAACTTTAAGCAAAACAAAGGAGGTAGTTTAAGGTACTAAGACAAGGACTTAAAACTGAATCTTTTATATATTATCTTACAAAGAGGCTTTTCGTTAAGGGGCCTCTTTTTCATTTAATATTCATATTGATATAAACAGCCGGTCTATTTTTGGAAATATACTACTATAGAAAACGACTTTGGGAAGCTCTGAAGCAATTGGATCAATTGTGGCAGCTTATACTTAGCTAAAGGCAATTGTTCTTGAGCGGGATGGCTTATCATATTGACTTTTGATATTAAATGCAGGATATAAAGAAGACTTTGCGTTAACGCGCGGCCCCAAAGTACAGAATGAAAGGTTTAGGTCCAATGGTCTTTTCTGAAAGAGGATACGAAGAAAAATTAACTCGCAGAAAATCAAAATGAAAGAAGCTGCCCCGGTTATAAGGCAGCTTCTTTTTTAAAATTTATAAAACAGTAACAGTGAGGTTCTAATTTTATTTTTTAATAAACTTAATAATTTGGGACCCTTTCTCGGTCTGCGCCTTCAAAATATAGATTCCGTTGCTCAGGTCGCCAATGTTTAGGCTTTGGTTCACCGCATTAGAATTCATTACCTGTTGTCCTAAACTATTATAGATCTCCACATTTTGAATAGTGTATTTAGAACTGAAATTAATATAATCTTGAGCGGGGTTAGGGAATATGGAAATTGTATCCACACTTGTCACGTCATTGGTGCCCATACTTCCTTCTGGCAATTTAATTACAAACCCTCTTGCATCCTGTAGATCTTGATTCACCCCGATACCTCCAATATATTTTCCATCAGGTGAGATAGCGTCGGCTATGGCAAAATCAATTCCTAAGGTATCATATCCCAATTCAGAGATATACTCATTAAGGTTTCTGAATCCATCTTCTTGTGTCCAAATAAAAGCTGAGCCATCTAAGATTCCTTCTACAAAAGGATTGAATGAAAAACCAACAGCTACTGTGCCATCATCTGAAATTGCAGCAATACTGGTGAAGAACTCATCAGCAAACGGATCATCGGCATTTGGATTGTATAGAATTGTTCCCTCATCTTCATTCCAAATATAACCTACTCTATCCAAAGAGAAACCTGTTATGGTTTTTCCGTCGGCACTGATGCCATTTGGTTCTCCTAAAATATTTCCGTCATTATCGGTAAGGAAATGTTGTTCGCCATTCTCCCAATATACACCCTGTCTGTCACCAAAATCCGAATCTTGCCAACCAATTATCCTTGTTCCGTCTGCGTTAACATTATTGGCTCTGGTGGAACGACCTGTTACAGTAGAACCAAGATCTACAACTGGGCTAGGATAATTCCAGTACACACCATGTGCTGTTCCTCCGCTAGCCCATGATAGACCAACAACGTGCTCACCATTTGATGACATACCCCATGAAGAAGATTCTCCATCATCCAAAAAAACACCCAAACCTTCCAAATAGATCCATTCATCTTCTAAAGGTCTGTATAGTGCTGCTACTTCAATACCGGTATCAGGATTTACAACAGAGCAGGAAATTAAACTTCCATCGGCGGAAATAGTTTGGTTTCCAGATGCACCTGATTCTGAGGCCTCTCCTATTATAATAGGCTCACCATTTTCTGTCCACATAAAACTGGCCATACCAAAAATATTACCAACAGCAGTGCCTGTGTTGGATATATCGACAACCTGTGCGAAACTTCCCACATCATAAACCTGAGCTTTAGTGGTTAGAACTGCGCCTAATACTAAAGCAGTAAAATAAATTTTTTTCATTTCAATTAACTTTTTAAATTTTGCCAAATGTATGACTCTGTATATTCTTATCCTACTAAAACCTATAAATTGGGATTTTGGTTATAATCATTAACATAAGATTTCAATTCGCTTTCTCCGATTAAGTATTGTGAGTCTTTTTGGTGTTAGATTGTCACTTCTGACATTTTTTTGTCACCTGCCAGAAATTCGTCGGATCTCGATCTGCTCTTTCAAAGTGTTTCCTTCGTCATCTAATACCGTCAAAATATAGTTCCCTGGCTTTGGGGAAACGGCCAACTCGTGAAAAGTTTTCGTGCTGCCGATATATTGTGAATCCAGATACCAATACACCGAAGTTTCAGGCGAACGATGGGCAATTTTAAAAATGACCTCGTTAATGTTTTCATCAAAATTCTTTGGAAGTAAAACCGTTTCATTTCGCTTTGGATATATAAACGCCATTAGGTTTTCTCCCTCTCGTAAACAATCTGAAGCAAATGGGGGTAAGGATTTATATTCAGGATGAAGGGCAGCGTAATAATACTCCATAACCGGCGGTAGGGTGAACCACTCCTTCTGTTTCATTTCCGAAAGGGGATAACAAGAAGAATTCACCCGATAGGTTTCCGTAGAATTCAAAAAAACGGTCTGATGATATGGACAGGCATCTGTTCGAGTGCCATTAATGGGAATCCATTCCTTTTTTGTTTCCTCACAAAATAGCCCGGCCAAATGGCCACTTTTGGAACAGATTTCCACTTCTGTCAATTCATCGTAAGGAACTTTGAACCAACCACTTTTGGGAAGTTTATTCAGTATATCAAAAAGGACTGGCGAAGCAGCTTGGATACCTGTCAATCCCGGCCTGCCTTCTCCCGATGCATTGCCAACCCAAACCCCTATTGCATATTTTGGCGTGACCCCAACTGCCCAGGAATCCTTAAAACCGTGACTGGTTCCGGTTTTCCAAGCAATGGGCTGGCTACTGGTAAAAAACTCCCAGTTTTCCTCTCCGCTCGGGCGATTCACTTTTTGCATAGCGTCAAAAGTTTCATAAATGGCACCGGCATTCCATACGGAAGGAGTTTTACGAATATTCCCGAATGGATTTTCCGAATGACTTTTTAAATAAGTAGGTTCCACATATTCATTTTCCCGGTATTCACTGGAAGTATCGTTGAAGTAGTTTAATGTGGAAGCCATTCCTGCGTATGCTTTGGTTATATCCCAAAGACTGCTTTCTCCTCCGCCGAGAATCATTGCCAAGCCGTAATAATCCGAGGGTTTATTAATAGCTTTTTGATTGGTCTTTTTTAGGATATTATAAAACCGTTGAAATCCAAATTCCCGCAACATTCTAACGGCGGGGATATTTAACGAACGGGATAATGCCATACTTGCTGGTACCGCGCCATTGAACTTTTTGTCAAAATTCTCTGGAGCATACCCATTTACGGAAGTAGGAATGTCTGCAACTAAAGTATTGGGCAATATTTCCCCCGCATCGAGCATTGATGCAAAAAGAAAAGGTTTTAAAATACTTCCGGTATTTCTAGGTTTCTCAATGATATCCACAAAATTATTATGATCTGCAGTGGTGGGAGAATTGCCAACATAAGCCAAGATTTCGCGAGTATTCACGTCCATAACCAGCACGGCCAGATTGTGAATTTGGTTTTGCGCCAAAATATAATGGTGTTCTTTTACAATATGGTTCACTTTATTTTGAAGTGCGAAATCTACAGTAGTTTGAATACGTTTTCCGGGATGTTCTTTTCTGATTTTCTCCGTTAGATGAGGAGCAACTTCTGGCAAAGGTTGGGGTTTTCCGGGCAAAACTTCTTCTATAGCCAACTCATACGTGGTTTTGTCAATTACTTTCTTGTGAAAAAGTTTAAATAACAAAGCATCTCTTTTGTGTTTTAGTAATACTTCGTTTTTTCCAGGAAATATTAATGAAGGGGCATTCGGAAGAACAGCCAAAGCAGCGGATTGCCCCCAACTAAGTTCACTAGCAGGAATTCCAAAATAACGCCAAGAAGCTGTTTCCAATCCCACAACGTTTCCTCCGAAAGGGGCGTAAGAAGCGTAGAGATTTAAAATGGATTTTTTGCTATAACCCGCTTCCAATCGTGTGGCTTGAAATATTTCAATCAGTTTTTCAAAATAGGTTCTTCCTTTATTTTCACGCGAAAGACGGATAACTTGCTGAGTAATCGTACTTCCACCACGGCGCGGTTTCCCGCTCATATTGTTCCAAAGCGCTTTGGAGATGGAAACCGGATTAAAACCCGGATGCAGATAAAAATATTCATCCTCAAAATATAGCACACATTTTTCAAAACGCACCGGCACAGAATCCATTTGCGGGAATCGCCATTGGCCATCTGCCGCAATTCGAGCTCCGAGCATTTGCCCGTTGCTGCTTTCCGCCACCGTGGCTGTTGGTACATTAAATAGCGGAGACGGAAGACAGAAAAGCCAGAGCAGAAACAAAACCAGTAGGAGGCTGAGTTTTATTTTGTGGGGTTTAATATAATTATTTGACCGAGGGAATTTCAATTTTAAAATTTAATTCAATTATGAATACGAATGTCAGTCTGAGCTTGTCGAAGACCAGTGCGTTGCGCTTCGGCAAGCTCAGCGTGACAACGTTGGTTCAATTCTAAATTGATAATCCAAATATCACTCTGAGCTTGTCGAAGACCTTTTGCCAACTGTGCTTCGACAAGCTCAGCATGACCAGGTTTGTTCTAAATAAATTTGTGTTCCATTTGTCAGTCTTAGCTTGTCGAAGATTCTTTGCCAACTGTGCTTTGAAAAGCATGACAACGTTGGTTCAAATCTAATTGATAATGCAAATGTCATTCTGTCCCGAGGATATCGGGAGTGGAAGACCCGTGCGTTGCGCTTCGACAAGCTCAGCGTGACAACGTTGGTTCAAATCTAAATTGGTAATCCAAATGTCAGTCTGAGCCTGTCGAAGACCTTTTGCCATCCGCGCTTCGAACCTTCGACACGCTCAGGTCAGACAAGCTCAGCGTGACAAAATTATTTCTAAATTAAATTGGTAATCCAAATGTCAGTCGGTCCCGAGGTGCCGATTATCCGGATGTCCATATTCAGTATAGTTTTTTGAAAACTCAATTAAATCTTGCCAATTCTCTTCTATCAACGCAGTTTTCTTTCTTCTTGACCAGCCCTTTATTTGTTTTTCAATTTTTATCGCTTCAGATGGATTTGTGCATTGTAAATACCACTTCAATTCTACTGGTCTTCTATTAAATGTATAACAATCCCTTTTTATACCCTCATTGTGCTGTACAAGTCTTCGTTCCAAATCATTGGTTATTCCTGTATAATAGGAATTGTCGGAACAGAGAACTATATATGTAAAGTAATATTTCATTGTTAAAAATTTCGACCGTCTGGAGGCGCTTCGACAAGCTCAGCAGGACACCATTTGTTCCAAATAAATTTGTATTCCATTTGTCAGTCTGAGCTTGTCGAAGACCCACTCAGTTGCGCATCGACAGGCTCAGCAGGACACCATTTGTTCCAAATAAATTTGTATTCCATTTGTCAGTCTGAGCTTGTCGAAGACCCACTCAGTTGCGCATCGACAGGCTCAGTATGACACCGTTATTATAATTAAAATTAGAAAAAAACATAACTCATAACTTCACCTCAACCCACATCCCCTTATTCCTCGCAAAATAACTATGGTCATACATTCCCTCCACCTGGGTCCCCGGCAGATAATAAGTTCCTAAATAAGAGGCATTCAATTTTACGGTATATGTTCTGGTTTCATTTCTATCCAAATCGAAAAAGAAATTAACTCGGTCATCTCGGATATCCGTATAGCGTGCATTTCCGCTTGCACCGCCACCGAGTTCGGTAAAACTGGTGTTGACGATTTCCCATCCTCTAGGGAAGATTTTCGCCAAAGCAACATTTTTTATGGCATTGCTTGAAGTGTTGGTGATGCTCACTTTTGCTATGATTTCTGTTCCTTGTCGCAAATTGGTAACGTCCAATACTTTTCCAGCACCATCCAAGTACTGCGATTTGATGGAAAGGTTGCGCTGTTCGGCCATTTCATCACCAAGAGGTAATTTTCCTGTTTGTGAAAGGGTGACGTAAACCACATTTCCTTTTTTATTGGTAACTGTAACGGAATTGCTTCCCATTGTAAACGAAAGATTCTTTTGCACCAAGGCGCGGTCGCTTTTTACTTCTTCCGTCTTTCCATTTTTGGTAAAGGTGAGTTCCATTGCTTTTCCACCGTTTTTTTCCACCATTTTTGCCATTGCCAAAAGTGCATATGCCGTTTCTTGGGTGCTATACCAACGATCCATCCCTAAATCCTTTGCTAATGACAATGCCAAATCCCGCTGTTTTGGATCATCCAAAAGAACCATAGTTTCCAAGGCCATCGCTTTGTTTCTAAAGGGAGAACCGTAAGTATAATTGTCATATTTCTGAGGTATGAAATTAATGTTTGCAGTCTGTGCGATTTCCTGTGCGACACTTTTTTTACCAGCTAAGGCATAGGCTGCTGCCAGG
The DNA here is from genome assembly GCF_004022485.1 of Aequorivita sp. H23M31. GTDB lineage: Bacteria > Bacteroidota > Bacteroidia > Flavobacteriales > Flavobacteriaceae > Aequorivita > Aequorivita ciconiae. The sequence continues at coordinate 2,727,099 of NZ_CP034951.1, read as the reverse complement.
CGCCACTTGGCATCATTGCTGAGTTCTTTGCTTTCGCGCAATCTGTTCATCGCGGCTAATTCCGGTTTTCCGGCAAGTGCCAATGTGTAAAGTCTATAAGCCTGTGTTAAACTGGAATTGTAAACTGCATAGGAATTCCGCCATTGTCGCGCCGTATTTTGCTGGTACGATATCCAATTGCTCATAAAGCTGATGGGTAGGGCATATCCTTTTTGTTGTGCTTCAAGCATAAAATGCCCGGCGTAATTGGTTGTCCATTCATCTGCTTCACGTTCGCCTGGCCAATAGGCAAGTCCGCCATTTGTAGTCTGAAATCGATTCATCCTCTCAATTGCAGCTTTGATATTTTTCTCCATTTGCTGTTTTTTATCAAAGGGAATATCAAAAACATCTGCCAAATATAACTGCGGGAATGCCGCTGAGGTGGTCTGTTCCAAACAACCGTAAGGATAATGGATCAAAAAGCTCATTCTCCTTCCAAAATTCATCGGTGGCAAAGTGGAGAATTCAAGAGTGGCTCCATTGCTTCCAGGAACTCCAAAAGTTGCAAAATCAATTGTCTGCGATGCATTCCCGTCCAATGTATAATCCGTTGTTTTCTGCGAAATCGGATTCGGGTTCTCAACGTCGATTTCTACTTTGTAACTTGCCTTTTCTCCATTTCCAGATGCCAATATTTCAATTGTTTGGAATTTTTGAGTTGGTAGCACATCGAACTCAAAATTGACAATTTGTTCCCCAGGAGAATTAAAGGAAATAGTTTTTGAAGTTCCATTGACTGGTTTTAAAGCATCGCTGGCTTTTACGGAAATGGAAACGTTTTTCACTTTATTTTCCATAGCAAACACCGTAACTGGAAGAGTGACTTTTTCACCTGGAGATAATTTCCTCGGAAGTGATGCCAACACCATCAAGGGTTTACGGACGGGCGTGGTTTTTTCGGCATTTCCATAAGCGCCTTTTGAGTTATCCCCCGCAACAACCATTGTACGCACAGAACCCACATAATTTGGCATCATTATTTGATGTGTGGCAGTCTTTCCTGCGGCAAGTTCAAATGGGCCGAGATATTTTACCACCGGTTTAAACCGATCAGCCTTTCTGTTTTTTGCTCCCAAAGCTTCATCGCCACCTCCAATGGCGTAAATATTGTCCACACTGCCGGAATAAGCGCCGATAACGTAATCAAACATATCAAAGGTTTTTACGCCAAGCGCTTCGCGACTATAAAATGCGCCGTGAATATCCGGAGTTTTATATCGGGTCAAATCCAAAAGTCCATCATCTACCACCGCCAAAGTATAAGTCATAGGTTTATTATTTTCTTCGGAAACTTTTACGGTGAAATTTTCCTCAGGTTTTAAAACTTCAGGCATAGTGATTTTTGGATGAAGCACAGTGGAAGGATTTTCTACCGAAATCGGAATTACCCCATAAAGGCGCATTGGTAAATCATTTTTGGTCTGGTTATGCGGTTGAAGTAAGGAAATATTCACATAAATATTGGGAGCCATCTCCTCGGTAATTGGAATAGCCACCTGAGTTTTCCCTTTTTGAGTCTCAATCCAATAGGTTTCCAAAACTTCCGTGCCATTTTCAACACTTACCAACGCTCTGCCATCACTGCCTGAAGGAAAGGTTATGGATGCTTTTTCACCGACTTTATATTTATCCTTATTGGATGAAAATACCAACATTTTGGCACTTTCTGCATCACCATCACTTGGACGCTGCCACCAGTTTTTATAGAAATAAGCTACTCCTCCTGTAGCGTGTCCGGATTGAGGATCGATTACCCGAACCAAATATCTGCCACCTTCTTCATCGGGAATATTTATGTTGAATTTGCCTTTCCCACTTGCATCGGTGGTTATAGTGAAATCCTTTACTGGTCTGTGCACAGTTGAGTTTTCATAAGTAGAAAGATTGTCCTGACCACGGTTCCACCACCAGCGCCATTCAATTTGAAAAACCTTGACTTCTAGATTTCGATTTCCCGCAGGATTTCCCTGTGCATCGACGGTTTGAACATCAAATGAGGTGTTCTCATCGGTATAATAAGAGCCGTATTCACGCGCTTCAGGTGATTTTAATCCCACGAAATAGGAATAGGGCGCCAATTCCTTGGTGAATACATCCAATGAAAAATCGCCACCGCCTTCATATACTTTTGTCAAAAAAGTCGCTTTCAACATTCCGGGTGCATTTTTGCCCACTTCCAGATTTTTACTGAAAGACGTACTTCCTTCCGAAGATAGTTTGGTGTCCAAAACCGGGATTTCAACTTCATCAAAATTCCGTACTGGGTCGATAAAGTTATATTTTGGATATTTTGGAAAAGCAGAACTGCTTGCCCGTAGTGTGGCGGTCATATCTATTTTTAAATCCCTGGCCGGCGAACCGTGAAGCCACATTGCGCTGACCGTCCCTTTTATTGGCTTGGTAGCGTCCAAGATTTCATCATCGAAATCGAGTTTAATTTTTAGGCGGTTGGGCTTAATCGTAGCTACCTTCAGAGTGTGGCTGAATTGGGCTCCTCCTACTGTTATGGTTGCATTCCAGTTTCCAGTGGGGGCGGAAGCTTCGGTGGTGATGGGAAAATAATAGAAGTTCTTAGTACCCCTCGCACCCAGTCCCCCTCTCCCTGCGGGATCTCCCCCCGTGGGGGAGAAATTAGAATATTTATTCAGTACAGTTCTTTGCACAAGTTTTCCTCTTGCATCAGTAACTGAAAGGGTTACGGGATGATTTTTGGGAAGTGGATTCGCGTTGTCATTTAGAACAAAAGTGAGATGGATGCTATCGCCGGGACGGTAGACTCCACGCTCGGTATAGGTAAATCCCTTTAATCCCTTTTGAAGTTCCTTCCCTGAAATATCAAAATTGCTCATTGAAAGCGCATTGCCATCTTCCAGTTTTACATAGGCATAATTATTTCCTTTTTGGGCAATGGCAAAGGCGGCATTTTGACTGTTATCGAAAATACCTTTTCCATCAGATTCTGTAAGAACAGCGCCAACGCGTTGTTTCTGATAATTATAGATCTGGATTTTGACGCCATTCTCTGGCTCAGCAGTCAACAAATTCGTGGTAAAAAATTGGTAGGTACGGTTATTCCCTTTTTTCACGATAAGCCCTAAATCGGACCCTAAGATATTCGTAGTTACAACCCGATCGCTATTGTAATATGCCGGATGGCACGGATTATCCTGTTGCTCCCAGTTATAATTGTAAGTTCTCCAACGATAAATCTCGTTATCCCAATACCGTTGTTCGCGTATTTCTTCGTCTTCTGAAGAATCCATTTTATAATATGGATCATTTTCATAATAATCATCTTCATCGTCCTCTTCGGTATCAGTTTCTTTTGCAACTATTCCCGCACAATCATACGTAATATAATCCCTCTTAAAACTGAGCTCAAGTTGATAAATAGCTCCCGGATCGGCATTAAAGTATTCCGAAAGATTGATAGCATAGGCCTTCCAACTTGCATCACCACCAAGACCCCCAGCTTTTAAGTCGATCGTTTTTTTGGCAATTCTTCTTCCCACCCGCCGAATATCATAACTCTCGATGTCGTTGAGATTATAGCTTTGCAGAAACTGAAGTACATTGTCTTGATAAATTTTTATCACGCGAACGTCCACTTTGGAAAGATTTACAGCTTCAAAATAAACCGGAGTTGAAGCCGAATTTGGCAGTATCACACCTTTGGAAATCATTCTGATAGCAGGTTTTAATGCTTCAAAGGAAATCAATTCTGAAAATTCCTTTTTAAGGCCTACACCTTCTGTATTTTTGATTCCCCTGAAAATATTCACCTTTACATCTCCCACAACTCTGTTGGGTGGATAAACGTTTAGTACGTTACCATCCACCTCGTAACGAAGATTATTAGTATTTTCAATGGTTACCAATCCAGCAAAATCCTGGTTGACCATCAAAGGATCTGAAAAGTTGATACTCAGAAGTGCCTGGGGACCGGGAGTGCTCTTAACATCCAATATTGTGAAATTATTTCGTCCCGGGATTTTAAATGTATTTTCTCCTTTATTTTCAGCACCAATGGATTTCCCATCCCATTTAATTAGTATTTCAGAATCATCCATTTTCCGGCTAATGCTATCAATGGTAAAATTAAAAATCTCACCGTCGGCAGCTTCTGTTGGCCATTTTAGTTTTAAGTTTTTACCGTTTTGTGATGCCGAAATGAGCTGCTTCGTATTTTCCAAGGAAATTGCATCCGATGCCTCTATCTCCCCTTCCAAGTATTGCCACTCCTTATTATACGATTGCAAATTTCCCATTACAACCCTGAAATTCGGCTTAATGGTTTTAAAACTAAAAGTATATGTTTTAAACTCCTTGGAAATATTGTCGTAAAGCTTGTTGAGTTTTACCGTAACGGTATATTCAGTATCCGGTTTTAGATTTTTGGAAGGCTGAAAGATTAATGTATTCCCATTTTGGATTGCTAACTTTCCATCCACCTTGGGAGAAATCTCTAAATAATCTTGGGTTTTGAGTTCTTGGGTCATTTCGAACTGATCCAAAGGTTTTGCCAACCCCACTTTTATGTCGGTGGTAATGGATTTATTTCCGTAGGTGTTATACGAAATATAATCCTTGAACTTAAAGAGATTGTCAGTTTCGGAATGCTCGTCTTTCTTCTTACAGGAAAAAATCAAGAGAATTAGTGAAAGGATGAAAAGACGATGGAATGTTTTCATAACTGGTCAATTTTTGGAAGATTTAAATGTAAGGGAAATAAGATTTTCGCGCAATTGGTCTTTCTAAATATACTCTATTTATGGGAGTCGTTATAAGCATTATCTTTTAGATTGAGAACTCGGGAATTTAGTCTATATATTTTATTCACTCGCTTTCTTTATAAATCCCAATCACCATTTCACCTTCAGAATTCATAGTTGCTCTATACATTCCTGCCGTATTGAATTCCATAGTTACATTTGCATCTTTATCAATTGCTACAATTCCGCCTTCACCACCGAGTTCAGGAACTTTTTTCTGAATTACCTCTTTTGCGGCATCTTTTAAACTCATCCCTTTATATTCCATTAATGCAGAAATATCGTAGGCGACTACAGAACGAATAAAGAATTCTCCCCAGCCAGTTGAGGACACAGCGCAGGTTGCATTATTTGCATAAGTTCCTGCACCAATAATAGGTGCATCCCCAATGCGGTTCCATCGCTTGTTAGTCATTCCGCCAGTAGAAGTTCCTGCAGCGAGATTGCCGTGTTTATCCAGAGCGGCACAACCCACAGTTCCAAATTTCGAATTCTTTATGTACGGATCCATAAAGTCCTCAGTCCCTGTCTCGGCTACGATCCCTGAGTGTTTCGAAGGAGTGTAGTGAAGAGCAGTTTCCTTTTTCAAAACCTTTTTGAGTGATTCATATCTATTTTGAGTGTAGAAATATGAAGTATCCATCATTTTATATCCCAAACCTCTTGCGAATTCCTCTGCTCCCTCACCATACAACAGTACATGATCACTTTTTTCCATCACATCACGAGCCAAATTAATGGGATTTTTAATATGTCGAACGCCTGCTACGGCACCGGCATTCAAAGTGGCACCGTCCATTATGGAAGCATCCAATTCGTTTCTTCCCTCGTGAGTAAAGACAGCTCCTTTCCCGGCGTTGAAAAGAGGCGAATCCTCCATAACATTTATTGTTGCGGTAACAGCGTCCAAAGAAGTTCCACCATTTTTTAAAATTTCGTATCCTGTAGAAATAGCCTCTTTAAGTTTCTTCTTATAAGCGGTTTCAAGAGAATCACTCATATTTTCCTTTAAAATAGTTCCTGCCCCACCGTGGATTACGATTCCAAAGTTTTCTTTGTTTTCTGAAACTTTTTCATTTGTGTCTTTATTTTCTAAATTGGTTTTTGTGTTTTCGCAGGCAACCAAACTGCATAGTACAATTAGGAATAGGATGATTCTGTTCATTTTTGTTTTTTTTAAATTAAGCACTCTTTTCACCAATCTTTTTCCTCTTAAATCATTTTACGCTATTTTTACGTAACTGATAAATATACAACAATGGCTATTAAAAAACCTTTTAACCTAAATAAGTGGATCGAAGAAAATCGTGATAAGCTAAAACCACCCGTTGGTAACAAAAATCTTTATGTGGATTCGGACGATTATATCGTAATGATTGTTGCGGGTCCAAATGCTCGGAAAGATTATCACTATAACGAAACGGAAGAACTGTTTTATCAATTGGAGGGAAATATCCAGGTTGCTATCCAGGAGAACGGCGAAAAACAAGTTATGGATTTGGGTCCTGGGGATATGTATTTAAATCCTGCAAAAACTCCGCATTCCCCTGCGCGGAGTGAAGGCTCCATTGGTTTGGTCATCGAAAGAAAACGGACGGATTTAAAAGGTGAGGACGGCTTATTATGGTTCTGTGACAACTGCAATCATAAACTATATGAAGTTTATTTCCCATTAAGTGATATAGAAACCGATTTTCTAGAGCATTTTAAACACTTCTATAATAGCAAGGAACTTCGAACCTGCGATCAATGCGGAACTGTGATGGAAACAGATCCGAGATTTACAACCTAGTGTAACGATGGAAAAGATGGAATAAAAATTTGAAAAACCAAATAAAAAGTGTAAATTTGAACTATGTTTAGATTAAATTTATACTGCAATGAAAAAGTCTTATAAAATACCCCAAAGTACCGATTATGTGAAGGAAGCTCCTACGAGCTTTTATCAGGGAAATTTAGCGGTGCCGCTCGTAGACTTAACTTCCTATCAAAAAATGCAAATTGTTCGGGATGGCATTACCAAATCCTATCTCACCAAATTAAAGGAAGAAACTTCGCTGGATTATGATGCTTTGGCCCAAGCTTTAAGCGTTACACGATCCACACTCATTAACAAAAAGAATGACCAGAGGTTTAGCGACCACGTAAGTGAGCGCATTGTCGCCGTCGCAGAACTATATTCTTTTGGCTATGAGGTTTTTGAAAACAAAGACAACTTCAATAGTTGGATGTTTTCCCCCAATCAAGCACTTTCAGGTGCCAAACCTTTTGAATTGATGGACAATCAATTTGGTCGTGAAGAAATACGAAACCTTATAGGTAGAATTGCACACGGCGTTTTTTCATAATTATGAAGATTTATAGGTTAACCAAAACCCAATTTGACGACGATCTGAAAGGTACAGGTGCCAAACTTTATGGCGGAAGATGGAACCATATTGACATTCCCTGTATTTATACGGCAGAAAGTCGGGCTTTATCCATTTTGGAATATTCGGTTAATGTAAATATTGATTTTATTCCACGTGCTTTGAGCATGTGTGTTTTTGAAATAGAGGAAGATCAGATTTATTCAGTTAAAGAAGAAGACCTGCCTGGAAACTGGAAACAGACACCTGCGCCAAAATCGACCAAGGATTTTGGAACAAAACTATTGGAGGAAGGTCATTCTATTATAAAGATTCCTTCTATTATCATTCCAACGGAATTTAATTACATTCTTAATCCCTTCGTAGGGAATACAGCATTTAAATTTGTAGAAGCAAGGGATTTTATTTTTGACTTGAGGATAAAGAATAATGCGAAATAAAAGGTTTTATACGGAATACGGTTGTTCTCATTGGTAAAATCCAGTTTTCGAAATTACTTTCCACTAAGAAATAAACCAATCAATCTAATTTGAAGCTCTGTTTAATATTCCTGCAGATCCAGCCACGAAATATTTAAAACATTTCTACCCTGATTCTCTGCCTAGTGGACAGATTAAGATCTACAATCCAAAAAATACCTTTCAAATTTTGTACCTTTGCACTCTGTTTTCAAAATGATGGAAACACTTGAATTATTTCAAAAAGAAAACATCAAAACTTATTAGAATATGCAAGCAACTACAACTTCCTTCGGAATAGAAGAAGCCTTGGAACAACTAGGAATACAAGAGATTAGCAACGGAACTTCCACTGGAAGTGACTGGTTTTCAAATGGTGAGGAAATATCCTCTTTTTCACCGGTTGATGCAGAACTAATCGCAAAAGTGAAGACCACTTCCAAAGAAGATTATGATAAGGTTATGAAAACTGCTACAGAGGCTTTCAAAACCTGGAGATTAAAACCTGCTCCGCAACGTGGTGAAATTGTTCGTCAGTTTGGAGAAGAGCTTAGAAGATTGAAAGAACCTCTTGGAAAATTGGTTTCTTATAAAATGGGAAAGAGCTACCAAGAAGGTTTGGGAGAGGTTCAGGAAATGATTGATATCTGCGATTTTGCAGTTGGACTTTCAAGACAACTACACGGATTGACAATGCACTCTGAGCGCCCTGGACATAGAATGTACGAACAATACCACCCACTTGGAGTTGTAGGAATTATTTCCGCATTTAACTTTCCTGTGGCGGTTTGGGCCTGGAATACAGCTTTGGCTTGGGTTTGTGGAGATGTTTGTGTTTGGAAACCCTCAGAAAAAACGCCACTTACAGGTGTGGCCTGTCAACGGATTGCTGCGAGAGTTTTTGCCAATAACAATTTACCAGAAGGAATTTCTTGTTTGATAAATGGGGATTATAAAGTTGGCGAGTTAATGACAAACGATCCAAGAACTGCGTTGGTATCAGCAACCGGTTCCATTAGAATGGGGAAAATTGTAGCTCAGGCTGTTGCTAAAAGACTAGGAAAATCACTTCTTGAGTTAGGGGGAAATAACGCAATTATTGTAGCTCCTGATGCCGATATTAAAATGACAGTAATCGGTGCGGTATTTGGTGCTGTTGGAACTGCTGGTCAACGTTGTACTTCCACAAGAAGGCTGATTATTCACGATAGTATTTATGACAAAGTAAAAAATGCGGTTGTTGATGCGTACAAACAATTGAAAATTGGAAACCCACTGGATGAGAAAAACCACGTTGGACCTCTTATCGATAAGGATGCTGTTAAAGCTTATCAAAACGCGCTGGATAAAGTTGTTGAGGAAGGTGGGAAAATCATCGTTGAAGGAGGAGTTCTTGAAGGCAATGGTTATGAAAGTGGTTGCTACGTAAAACCAGCAATTGCTGAAGCCGAAAATCACTATGAAATTGTTCAGCACGAAACATTTGCTCCGGTTCTATACCTTATTAAGTATAGTGGAGATATTGAAAATGCAATAGATCTTCAAAATGGAGTTGTACAGGGACTTTCATCTGCGATTATGACTAATAATCTTCGTGATGCCGAGCGATTTCTATCGGTTCAAGGATCTGATTGCGGAATTGCAAACGTGAACATTGGTACTTCGGGCGCTGAAATCGGCGGTGCTTTTGGAGGTGAAAAAGAAACAGGCGGCGGCCGCGAAAGTGGAAGTGACGCTTGGAAAGTTTATATGAGAAGACAGACAAATACGATTAATTATACTACCGAGCTACCTTTAGCGCAGGGTATTAAATTTGATTTGTAGTTCCCTCCCGGCCTCCCCCAAGGGGAGGAGTTAGGAAAATTAAACCCCAAAGGTATTTCGAAGAATGAAGCAATCTAACCTTTGGGGTTTTTAACTGAAGTCCCATTCCAGCCTCCCAAGGGAGGAGAAATTATTACAAAATCCAAAGACATTTCGAGGAATTAAAAAATATAACCTTCGTGTTTGGTTTTCTTTTCTAATAGTCAAAACTCCAATTCTACCAAATGCGGGCAGTGATCGCTGTGCAGGGCATCTTTTAAAATGACAGCTCGCTTTAAATTATCTCTCAAAGTTTCTGAGACCAGATTATAATCTATCCGCCAACCTTTGTTATTGTTTCGTGCATTGGCCCGATAGCTCCACCAAGTATATTGATGAGGCTCTTTATTAAAATGTCTAAAACTATCTACAAATCCACTTCTCATAAATCTATCCAACCATTCTCTTTCTACGGGTAAAAATCCAGAAACTTTAGCATTTCTTATAGGGTCGTGAATGTCGATGGCTTGATGACAGATATTATAATCCCCACAGATTATCAGATTTGGAATTTCCGTTTTTATCAAGTCGATATACTTCTGGAAATCGGCCATATAGGTAAACTTATGTTCCAATCGATTGATGTTGGTACCACTGGGCATATATAGGCTCATAACGGAAAAATCATCAAAATCAATACGAATGTTTCGCCCTTCAAAATCCATATATTCTATACCCGTTCCATATTCTATATGATTAGGTTTAAATTTTGAAAGTATTGCAACTCCACTATAACCCTTTTTCTGAGCGCTATACCAATAATGATACGGATAACCGGCATTTTCTATTTCCTCTATTTCCACTTGATCAAAATTGGCTTTTATTTCCTGAAGACAAATGATATCCGGATTTGCCGCTTTGAGCCAATCGATGAAACCCTTTCGCATTGCGGCGCGAATGCCGTTGACATTGTATGAAATTATTTTCATTTAGATATTTTCAATATAGTAGAACTCAATTGGTAAAATTACCGAAAAATAAAGGTTTAGATAAACCCGCGTTAGGGATAGCAGCGAAAATCCCACAGCGACCCTTTTTCTGGGGAGCGAGGACTTGTAGCGAATAGCCCGACTCCTGCCCATTTTTCTTGGGCAGGAGGAACGCCCAGTGAGCAATAAATAAAATTACTCCTGAATTGTTTTGTTATATTCAAATAGTAGGATTTATCCTAACCATTAGCAATTGAAGTTGTTTCCAAATTCATTGTTGTTTTATTTACTTTTGGCCAAATTCCAACGTTTATATAGCGAGTGGAACCATTACCACGAAATAAATCCAGCACTGTTTAGTTGTATAGTTGATGAAATACCTACTGCTTTTGATTTTTATTCTCACGACCTCCATTGGGCTCGCGCAGGATTTGAAATCGAATTACAGGACAAAAACAGTTGCTGTAAGAGATTCGGTGGTTCTTGATAGTTCTGGTATAAACCCTAAACGCTTTATATTGATGGACAAAGAGGGTAATTCTCCAAATCCCTTTAGCTATCGTATTGATTTTAAAAAGGGTACTTTATTTTTCTCCGATGAATTGCAAGAGCAACAAGATTCTATTACCATTGAATATCTGCAATATCCCTCATTCCTTACCCAAGAATATTTTACTCTGGATAAAAAGATTATCATGGAAAACACGGGAAGAATGGATAAATTATATTCACTTCATGAAAGCACTAATAAGAATATATTTACACCCTTTGAAGGTTTAAATACTTCCGGAAGTATCTCGCGGGGAATTACCATTGGGAATAATCAAAACGCGGTGGTAAATAGTCAGCTTGATCTTCAAATAACCGGAAAACTTAGTGAGAAGGTAGCAATCCGTGCTTCTATCCAGGATGCCAATATTCCCGTTCAGGAAGGAGGATATTCCCAGAGCTTAAATGAATTTGACCAGATTTTTATTGAACTTTTTAGTGACAACTGGAATATTCGTGCGGGAGATATTGATCTTGAAAACAGAGGCAGCTATTTTGGACGATTTACCAAAAAGGTGCAGGGAATATCCTTGGGTGGAATAATCCATAATGAAGATGGCTCCAAGATTTCGGCCTTTGCTTCGGGAGCGTTGGTTAAAGGTGTTTTCGCCAAAAGCGAATTTGTAGGCCAAGAAGGTAACCAGGGTCCTTATAAATTGGTTGGACCTAATGGTGAACTTTATATACTGGTTGTTTCTGGTAGTGAGAAGGTTTATGTAAATGGACTTCTGCTAAAACGAGGTGAAAACGAGGACTACGAAATAGACTACAATGCGGGAGAAATTAGATTTAACCCGACCTACCCAATTACTGCCAATATGCGAATTACCGTGGAATATCAATTTACTGATAGAAGTTACACCCGTTTTATTGGGTATGGCGGGGGCAATTATTCCAGTAAAAAACTTGATTTGGGAGTTTATGTATATTCGGAAAGTGATGCAAAAAACCAGCCACTACAACAGAGTCTTACTAAGGAACAGGTGGAGATATTACAAGAGGCAGGGGACGATAAGGACAAAATGATGGCACCCTCCGCCGTTCCAGATGTTTATTCGGAAAACAAAATTCTCTATAAAAAGATTTTAATCAACGGTGTGGATGTATTTGTTTATTCCAACGATCCGGAAGATGATCTTTACAATGTTCGGTTTACTTTAATGGGTAGTAATAATGGAAATTATATAGTAGGAAGTCAGAATTCCATAAGCCGCATATACGAGTATGTTCCACCCATAAATGGAATAAAACAGGGAAATTACGAACCCATTATTAGATTAGATCCTCCAGAAAAACTACAGATAGGCGGTCTTACTGGCAGCTACCACCCCACAGAAAAAACAAAAATAGATTTTGAAATTGCGGGGAGCAATAACGACCAAAATCTATTTAGTGATCTTGACAACAATGACAATGACGGATTTGCAGGCAGATTGGCCTTTAGACAACGAGTGCTGACTACCACCGATACTTTAAGAATCGATGCACTTGGGTCTTTGGATTATGTACAGAGAGATTTTAGAACTATTGAAAGATTATATAATGTGGAGTTTAATAGAGATTGGAATTTGGTAGATCCCAGAGGAAACCAAAGTTTTGTAGTATCCGGCATTGAAGTCTCGCATCCCAAAATTGGAGGTGGGCGTTATGAGTTTCAGAATCTAAATTATTCGGAGAATTTTAATGGTTCGAGACACTTAATTGCTTCAGAACTAAAATTTAAAAAACTCAGAATAACCACTTATGGAAGTATGTTGAACAGTAAGGCAGATTCTATTTCAACGGAATTCTTTCGGCTAAATAATACCACTGCCTATTCATTGAGAAAAGCCTGGGTAGGAGGAAAATTAGCTTTGGAGGATAACCGAATAAAAGATGTGGTACATGACAGTCTTTCTATTATAAGTCAAAAGTTCAGGTCTTACGAAGTTTTTTCAGGTATTGGCGACAGTACAAATGTTTTTGTGGAAATGGGTTATCAATTTAGGGTAAACGATAGTGTTAGGAACAAACGTTTGCAAAAAGTGAATTCCTCCAATACATATTACTTGAAATCACGATTGATCAATTCTGAAAATACTCAGTTATCTGCCTTTGCAAACTATCGTACGGTAAAATACGAACCGTTTTACAAAAATTCCGTGAGCATTGATAGCACCCTGCAAAATGAATTGGTAACAAAGGAAACGGAGCGATCATTCAATTCTAGGATTTTATATAATCAGATGTTTTTTGATGGGGGAATACATTGGAATACCACTTTGGAAACGAACAATGGTGTAGTTCCCCAACAGGAATATACTTATGTGAAGACTGATCCCGGAAAAGGAATATACATGTGGATTGATTACAACAATAATGGAATACAGGAATTAGAAGAATTTGAAGTGGCCCAATTTCCTGACCAAGCTGAATATATACGGGTGTTGTTGCCCAATCAAGTGTTTTTGAAAATCCGACAGAATAAGTTTAGTCAGATCCTTACCTTAAATCCGCAAGCCTGGTCAAATAGCGAAGGTTTCAAAAAGTTGCTTTCCCATTTTTACAATCAGACCTCGTATATATTGGATCGAAAAGTAAAACGCAGAAATGATGGCTTTAATATTAATCCTTTTAAAGATGGGGGCGACGATCAATTGGGATTGAATCTTAATTTTAGAAATGCTCTTTTCTTTAATCGCGGAAAACAGCATTTTACCACGAGCTACACCTTTGTATCTAGCTCTTCTGATAATCTATTGGCTATTGGACTACAAAAGAACGAACTGGAAAGCCACCAATTGAACTTTAGCCACAAATTTTGGGAAGCATGGCTATTCAATCTCAAGGCGGCCAACAGTTCGAATGAAAGTTTGTCGGAAAATTTTGAGAACAGAAATTATCGCTTAAAATCCCAAGAACTAAATCCAAAGCTTTCCTATTTGCTTAACCAACAAACCCGCTTTGATGTTTTCTACAATCTTAAAAACGCTGGAAATCAGTTGGGGCTTGAGGAGTTGAAACAACAGACCTTGGGCTTTTCATTTGCGTACTCCAATTCGGAAAAAATATCCATCAACGGAGAATTTAATTATATTGACAATGATTTTATGGGGAATGCCTATTCTCCAGTGGCCTACCAAATGCTTGAAGGTTTGCAGCCCGGAACCAACTTTACTTGGCGAGCGCTCTTTCAAAAGAGGATAACTAAATATCTGGATGCAAACCTATCTTATTTTGGCAGAAAGAGTGAAACCACTAAAACCGTGCATACGGGAAGTGTACAATTGCGAGCTTATTTCTAAATTTGAACCTCTAAAACTTACAACTTTAGGTTCATTCCATTCTTTCCAACAAGGTATTTTTTAAATAACTCTACTCCTTTCAGGAATTTTCAGATTAAGATTCTTGAATCGTGGTCCTCCAACTTCGATCAAGCTTCGGCAGCCCAGTGGCTCTTTGATTTTTGGGTCCTGGTTCTTGGCTCCTGATACTTATTGGTTCTTTGTTTTTTATTCTTTGTTCTCTTTTCTCTTTACTCTTTTCTGAATAATGGTTATCCCACTTCCCAAAATTTCTCTTTCATAGCGCCTAAGGCGAAAGCTCCAGCAGAGGCAATAAAAACAGAGTAGTCGAAAACGGGTTTTATGCCAATGGAGAAACTCATGGAAAGGGCGAAAATGAGCAAAAGCAGGCCACTTAGATTTGCAAACAATTTTGTCTTAAAGCCGATTATAAGGAAAATTGCAAATATAATCTCAGCACACGTGGCGATTATAGCGAGAGCTGGAATTGCCGAACTTGGAAACCAAGGATTGATAGTTGCCGTATATTGTAAAAAGCTCTCCCAGTTTCCCCACGCGCTAACATTATCCGGCCAAAAGCCGAATCTATCGGCAACAGCGGATAAAAATCCGGCCGCAAGTGCCAGTCTTAAAAACAATTTAATAGCTTTTCTCATAATCAAAAAATGTATTTTAAATTTTCTTCCCTCTAAAATCGATGGCAAATTTTATTAAGTTGATTAAATCCTGATTGGATAGATCAACTTCATTTTTCACCTTGTAATGTCGGAATAATTTTCCCGTACCTTCTAGTATATTGCTGGGATCCGGCAATTGAGCACCGTAATTAAATCCAAGAGTTACATGCTTCGTAGCCGGCATCAGCCAACAAAAGTGTTCCGTTTTTTTCTTTGGACCCGTGCCAAATCCAATGTTCTTTTGCTTTTTCCAGACGACCTCAACAACTTCGGGAAAAATTTTTCTAATTAAATTCCGAGTTTGACGGGACATATTTTTTATTTCCTCGGAAAAGCTTTGGATTGCCTCCTCGAATTCTTGATCCCCTTTCATTTCAAACGTTTAAAAGAACAAAATAGAAAATTCTGAGAGGTGTTGAATGGGGTAATATGATCCTCGGTTTTACATTTTATTTTTTCAAAATGGGGCTCCAAAAATTTCGATAAAGTATTCTCGGAATATTGAGTAATCTCCAGACCGCTACATTTTGTGGGCCCGTTTACTGAGAATGTCCCGATAACCAAATAATTTTTTACCGTGTCCCGGATTAATTTCAAATATGAATCTTTTTCATCTGATTCAATAAGAAAATGAAAGGCAGCCCTGTCATGCCAGAGATCGTATTGTTTTGTGGGATTAAATTCGGTAATATTTGAAACTACCCAATTGATCCTCTTTGCTTTTTCCCCCAATCGTAGTTTTGCTTTTTCCAATGCGTGCGATGAAATATCCAAAACTGTAATATCCGTAAACCCCGCATCCAATAGATAATCTACAAGATTGCTGTCCCCTCCACCAACATCAATAATTGCAGCATTTTTTGGAAGATTAAGGGAATGAATAAATTCCAAAGAGGTTATGGGGACAGACTGCGTCCAACTTACTTGACTCGCATCCTTGGTTTTATAGACGGTTTCCCAATGGTCTTTTTGATTTAAAAGCATCTTAATTTTTTAATATGAATTATGGATTCTTAAAAGAATCAAGTCTATAAAATTAATAAAAACAAAGGGTTTTTGCCTCGCTTATATCTATTCAATTTTATGGTTCTCAATTCTCCCTTACTACAAAGGACCTTATTTTTCTATTTAAAACTTTAAACAATAAAAGAGGTTTTGAGATTAAAAAGTCTTCAAAATAAAAGTCTATCCATTTTGCATTACACGAGAAATTTGAAACTTATAATATCAGATAAGTTCCTTGAATAATAAAACCTCTGAAAATCATTTTGGTAAGTGTCGATTATTTTGTATTTAAACCCATTCTAAATAGCTTACAATAGCGCCTGAATGTTTGGTGTCAATGTGTTTGAATCCTATTTTTGTATAACAATTCCTGAAACAAAAGAATAATGGCAATATTATCTACTTCAATAGCCAGAAAGTTCGCGATGGCACTATCTGGGCTATTTTTGGTGTTATTTCTAGCGCAACACCTTACCATCAATTTATCTTCTGTATTTGATCCAGAGACCTTCAATAGTTGGTCAGAATTTATGGGTACCAATATCGCTGTTCAGTTTATATTACAGCCGATCCTAGCTTTCGCGGTGGTTTTCCACTTTATAATGGGTTTTATTCTGGAAGCTCGAAACAGAAATGCGCGTAAGATAAGTTACAAATCTTATAAGGGGAATAGAAATTCAACCTGGGTTTCCCGGAATATGCTAATCTCTGGATTAGTGATTTTGGCATTCTTAGGTTTGCACTTTTATGACTTCTGGTTTCCGGAAATGAATATTAAATATATTCAAGGAGGACCATTGGATCCTACCCGGTATTATACAGAGATGGTCCATAAATTTGCCGATCCGGTACGTACAGCTCTGTATTGCATTTCCTTTGTATTACTGGCGCTCCACTTATGGCACGGGTTTTCATCTACCTTCCAGAGTATCGGTTGGAACAATAAATACTCTAAAGGTCTCAGAGGATTTACACAGTTTTATGCAGTAGTAGTCCCTCTTGGATTCATTTTTATTGCATTGTACCTACATTTTAATGGATCCTTCTAAAAATTAAAGTTATGTCAAAATTAGATTCAAAGATTCCTGAAGGCCCATTGGCCGACAAATGGACAAAACATAAAAATGATTTAAATCTCATTAACCCGGCCAATAAACGTAATATTGATATTATAGTCATCGGGACCGGACTTGCCGGTGGAAGTGCCGCCGCAACGCTTGCAGAACTTGGCTATAATGTAAAAACATTCTGTTACCAGGATTCTCCGAGACGTGCCCACTCCATCGCAGCACAGGGAGGTATTAATGCTTCCAAAAATTATCAAGGAGACGGCGACTCTAATTTCCGTCTTTTCTATGATACCGTAAAAGGAGGGGATTACCGTTCTCGAGAGGCAAACTCATATCGACTTGCAGAGCTTTCGGGAAATATTATCGACCAATGTGTAGCTCAGGGCGTTCCTTTTGCCCGCGAATATGGAGGATATCTTGATAACCGATCTTTTGGAGGAGTTTTGGTTTCCCGAACCTTTTACGCAAAAGGTCAAACTGGCCAGCAATTGCTTTTGGGTGCTTACGCTGCAATGAACCGACAAATAAATAGAGGGAAGATTACTGCTTACAACCGTCACGAAATGCTAGATTTGGTTGTAGTGGATGGAAAAGCAAGAGGAATTATTGCCCGGGACTTGGTATCCGGAAAACTAGAAAGACATTCCGCCCATGCCGTTGTAATTGCCTCAGGTGGATATGGTAATGTGTTTTTCCTTTCAACCAATGCTATGGGAAGTAACGTTACTGCCTCCTGGAAGATTCATAAAAAAGGCGCCTATTTTGCTAATCCCTGTTATACCCAAATTCACCCTACCTGCATTCCAGTTTCAGGAGAACACCAAAGCAAATTGACCTTGATGTCCGAATCTCTTCGGAATGATGGTAGAATATGGGTTCCAAAGAAAAAGGAAGATGCGGAAGCTATCAGACAGGGAAAGAAAAAGCCAAACGATTTATCTTTGGAAGAGCGTGATTTCTATTTGGAGCGCAGGTATCCTTCCTTCGGAAACCTTGTACCACGCGATGTTGCCTCACGAGCAGCCAAAGAAAGATGTGATGCCGGTTATGGAGTCAACAAAACAGGACAAGCAGTGTTTCTTGACTTTGCCTCAGCAATTGAGCGCTATGGGAAAGAACGGGCGATAGTCCATGGTAACCATAATCCATCCCACGAAGAAATAAGAAACTACGGAAAACAAGTTATCAAAGAGAAATACGGTAACCTTTTCCAGATGTATGAAAAAATTGTCGATCAGAATCCTTACGAAACGCCGATGATGATTTACCCAGCAGTACATTACACTATGGGCGGTATTTGGGTAGATTACAATTTACAATCTACAATTCCTGGATGCTTTGTATTGGGAGAGGCAAACTTTAGTGATCACGGTGCCAATAGATTGGGAGCATCGGCCCTGATGCAAGGTTTGGCCGATGGGTACTTTGTAATTCCTTATACTATAGGAAACTACTTGGCGCAAGATATTAGAACAGGAAAGATCCCAACAACTTCCCCGGAATTTGATGAGGCCGAAAAAAGTGTTCAAGATAACCTAGATAGACTGTTAAACAACAAAGGGAAACATTCCGTTGATTATTTCCACAAAAAGTTGGGCCATATCATGTGGAACAAATGTGGAATGGCGCGTAATGCACAAGGTTTAACAGAAGCGATGGCCGAAATAAGGGAACTGAGAGAGGAGTTCTGGAGAGATGTGCGTGTTCCGGGAACCCAGTTTGAACTTAACGCCGAATTGGAGAAAGCAACTCGGGTAGCAGACTTTATGGAGCTCGGGGAATTAATGGCAAAAGACGCGCTCAACAGAAATGAATCCGCAGGTGGACATTTCCGTGAGGAATTTCAAACCGACGAGGGGGAAGCCTTGCGAGACGATGAAAACTATATGTACGTTGCCGCGTGGGAATATACAGGCGATCCAGCGAATGAAATACTCCATAAAGAGGAGCTTAATTATGAGAATATTGAAGTAAAAGCTAGAAGTTATAAATAGTGTTAATGAAGTTATTAAGTTATTGAAGATGGGAAGTTTTCAATCTCTTGAAGAATTGGCTTGCTGAAGAAGCAAGAAATCTTCGAAATTTTGTAAGTCGAATGGCTCGCAGCTCTTTGAGTGAAACTCTGGATCACGGAATAATTGCTTTGGACGAAAAATATTTATCCGAAGTTGATCTAAAGGAACTTAGAGTTATTCATGATAAAACATTACTGATTTTGAATGGATATTAAATCTCTCCAAAATCGTAAACCCTAAATAACTCAATAACCAATAACTTAATAACTATTTTTTTTAAACAGAATTATCCAAACTCAGCAATGAGTAAAATATACCGGAAATTATGAAACTTACACTCGATATCTGGAGACAGAAAAATAAAGATACCAAAGGAGGATTTGTGACCTACCCCTTAGATGGGATAGAAGGTGATATGTCCTTTTTGGAAATGTTGGATGTTCTCAATGAAGAGCTTATCAACAAAGGCGAAGAACCTGTACAATTTGATAGCGATTGCCGAGAGGGAATCTGTGGTTCGTGTTCCCTGCAGATCAATGGGGAACCACACGGACCGGATCGTTTAATTACCACTTGCCAACTGCATATGCGTAGCTTTAACGATGGCGACCATATTGTTATTGAGCCGTTCCGCGCAAATGCATTTCCGGTAATAAAGGATTTGGTTATTGACCGAAGCTCATTCGATAGAATTCAGCAAGCTGGTGGTTACATTTCTGTGAATACTTCTGGAAACACAGTTGATGCCAACACTATACCGGTAAACAAACACGACGCCGATGAATCATTTAACGCCGCTACTTGTATTGGCTGTGGCGCTTGTGTAGCTGCATGTAAAAATGCGAGTGCAATGTTGTTTACTTCTGCCAAGATTAGTCAATTTGCTTTGTTGCCACAAGGACAAATTGAGGCTACAGATCGTGCATTGAATATGGTAAAACAAATGGATGCCGAAGGATTCGGGAATTGTACCAATACGGGAGCTTGCGAAATTGAATGTCCAAAAGGTATTACTCTTGTGAGCATTGCGCGAATGAATCGCGAATATATGAGTGCAAGTTTAAAAGGACCTCTTTCCAATGCCTGGACCTTGGATGATGAATCGTCACTTTTTGATTAATATTTCCTAGCCGATTTCTGAAGATTTTAATCTCCTGAAAATAAATGCATGAAAATAATATAAGCCCTGCCAATGCGGGGCTTTTTTATTTTTAGATGAATTTAATTTTTCCGAAGAATATAATTTATCTTTAATAGATCAATTCGGAAGGCTATGCACTTAAAAGTATTTTTCGTCATATTTATCATTAGTTTACAAATGAATTCCCAAGATCAAAAACCACACGACCCATTTGCCCACACCTATTCCATTGTAGCGCGAGATGCAAAAACTGGCGAAATGGGCGTAGCTGTACAAAGTCATTGGTTCAATGTAGGCACTGTTGTTCCCTGGGCTGAGGCAGGAGTTGGTGTGGTTGCGACCCAATCTTTTGCAAATGTTTCATTTGGGCCAAAAGGACTAGCATTACTGAAAGAAGGAAAAAGTCCCCAAGAAGTTCTGGACATCCTATTAAGTAAAGATCCGAGCAAAGAATTCCGTCAAGTAGCGATAATGGATAAGGTGGGACGCGTTGCCACTTTCACCGGAAGAAATTGTATAGACCACGCCGGACAAAAAAACGGTCAGGATTTTTCAGTCCAAGCTAATATGATGCTTACGGATAAGGTAGTTGGCGCCATGGAAAAAACTTGGTTAGAAAATTCAGATTTACCTCTTGCTGAAAGAATGATCGCGGTTTTAAAATCTGCGGAAGATGTGGGCGGAGATATTCGAGGGCGGCAATCGGCAGCAATAATAATCGTAAAAGGTGAGGCAAGCTCGGAACCATGGAGCGACCGTATTGTAGATCTACGCGTAGATGACGACACGTTTCCAGTGCAGGAATTGGATAGGTTACTAAAGGTTTCACGGGCTTACGACCATATGAATGAGGGCGATATATTTGTGGCAAAAAACGAAATGGAAAAGGCAAGAAAGGAATATAACACTGCCATGGAAATGTTTCCAGACAATTTAGAAATGCAGTTTTGGACCGCTATCGCCTTGGCAAACGATAACCGGATTGTAGAAGCGGCCAAGATGCTCCATAAAATATATAGGCGTGATCCACAATGGCGTAAACTGACAAAACGTTTACCGAAAGCAGGTTTACTTAAATTAAATGACGCTCGAGATTTGCAAGCACTTTTGGAATAATATGTGCATAAGGACTCAATAAGGAGAACTTTGAAACGTTCTTTAAACATTAGGAGAACTTAAGAATGATAAGAAAGGATTTATATAGCATATTTTTATTTATACTTCTAGGCAGTACGGTTTATGGACAGGTTGGGAATATTATAGGCAAGAGAGAAAGCCGAAACACACACACCAAAAAAAATGAAACCACCCATTTAACGAAAAAATTAGCTAAAGCGATAACTAAAAACTCCCACTCCGATTCAGAAAAGGTCTATGCTATTTACCTTTGGATTGCAACAAACATCGTTTATGATAATCAACTCCATCTAAATACAAATCTCCAGAAAAAAATATATGTCTCCGAAGAGAATGTTATTAGAAACGTATTACAAAGACGGATGGCACTTTGCGGAGGATTCGCTTTCCTATTCAAGGATCTCTGTGGGAAGGTAGGAATATCTGCCGAGGTCGTGCACGGCTTTACAAAAAATTATTCTTCCGGAAACCAAGATTATAAAAAACCTACGCACACCTGGAATGCAGTAAAGTTGAACGGCAAGTGGCAATTATTGGATATTACCTGGGCCGTTGGCTACGGTACTCCGGAGAAACCCGATGATTTTTGGTATTTCACCAAGCCAACTGACTTTATCCTATCGCATTATCCTGAAAATCCAAGTTGGACACTTTTGGATAAATCCATTTCTCTTAGCGATTTCGATAACCGTTAATTTCTATCCATAAAAAAACCCTCACATTTCTGTGAAGGTTTCAGTTTATATTCATCAACAGTAACTATGCTTCTGCGTTTGGAACGATAGAAACGTAGCTCTTATTATCTCTCTTTTTGGTAAACTTCACAGTACCATCCACTTGTGCGTGAAGGGTATGATCTTTCCCACCATATACATTTTCACCAGGATGATGTGTGTATCCTCTTTGTCTTACGATGATATTCCCAGCAATGGCTGCTTGTCCTCCAAAAATCTTAACGCCAAGACGTTTCGATTCGGATTCTCTACCGTTTTTGGAACTACCAACACCTTTTTTGTGAGCCATGGTTTATACTTTTTTAATTAATTATTCTTATTTCTTGTCTTTCAACAAAGCTTTCGCTTGTTTTACCCACTCTTCGGCCTCAATTTTCTCACGGGTAACGCCGTCGATTGCAGAGAGCTCTTCGCGATCAGCTGCTTTTAGTTTGCTGATTTGTTCAAAAGTGTAGATACCAAGTTCGTTCAATTTCTCTTCGTAAACTGGTCCAATACCATTGATCAATTTCAAATCGTCTGCATCAGCTTTGCCAGCGGTACCAATACTGTGAAGTATTTTATCGATGTTGATTTCGATATTGGCCGCCTCAGCACGATTTTCTGCACGAGTAACCAAGTTTTCGCTAACTTCAACTTCCTTCTTTGCGGATGGAGTTGCTTTTGGTGCGGATGTTTTAGCTTCTACTTTTGGTTCAGCCTTTGTTTCCTTTTTGACTTTAGCTTTGGTCTCTTCCTTTTTAGCGGGAGTAGCACCTGAAGCTACAATGCTTTCAATCATAATTTGAGAAAGGTACTGGCGATGGCCATTTTTCTTGCGAAAACCTTTTCTTCTTTTCTTTTTGAAAACAATAACCTTGTCACCCTTAAGGTGTTTAATGACTGTAGCTCCAATCTGGGCTCCGTCTATAGCCGGGGCGCCTAGGGTAATATTATCACCGTCACCAATAAGAAGGACGTTGTCAAAAGACACCTTTTTACCCTCTTCAACTGGCAAACGATTGACAAAAACCTTCTGGTCTTTCGCAACTTTTATCTGCTGCCCTGCTATCTCTACAATTGCGTACATAGCGAATCGTTTATAAATTAGTTAAACAAAAAATCTTTTACCTTCCAGTAAAAGCGGGTGCAAATATAGTTTTTTAATGCTAAACCACAAATTGTTTTTTACTTAATCTTTTAGAACCAAATAATTAGACACAACCCATAACATCCATAACAAAGGTGAAGAAGCTCCGTTAAATTTTAAAAGGAAAATTTTGAAGAAATTAAAGGGTATTTCTATTTCCATCCTGGGTGTTCCAAGATCTTTTTAAAAGTTGCATAAACGAAAAGGTTAAAACCAACGTAGTTACAATTCCCATAATAAGGATTGATATAACTAGCATTGCAGTTCCCAGATCGGTTTCCATATTCCAACTTCTCATAATGGCTGTGGCAAACTCGTTGTCTATTTGGTACATATAAAATGCCATGAATATGGTAAAGATAATTGCTGCAATCCCTCCAGTAAACATTCCTACCTCAAAACCTTTCTCGAATTTTAATTCCTTTCTGGAAGAACCGTATTTTTTTAATGCCAAATAGATTCCCACTGCGAAAATCAATCCGTTCACTACACTTAAAACGGGATATTGATGAAGCCCAATCAATTTTAGAAGAAGAAAATAAACAATTAAGGCGACTGCCGTAAAAATGCCATAAGTGGAGTAAACTTTGATCATACCGAAGATTTTAAGTTGAAAGTTACAAAACTTGCGGAAAAGGGAATACACCTTAACTAAAATTTATAGGGAATTTTTAAAAAACCTTTGATTCATTTTTAATAAGTTGGATTTAAGACAAAGAATTGCGTAATAGAATCCCTGTTATTTCAACGCTGCAAATTTTATAATTTTAAAAATGTAAGGCTCCCTAGAATAAGTCCGAATATTTCAGGAAACGACCTAATAAGCATCCTACGTTGAAGAAAAAAATGAAATCAGCAATTTGCACATTTGCCAATTACACTTAAGCTGTTAAAATCTCCATAATCTTTGTATTTTTGCATGATAAAATTTGAGTCAAATAATCTGTAAACTTAAAAAATGAAAAAAACATTTCTAACCGCTTTTTTAGCCGTAGCTGCCATCTGCAGTATTCAGGCACAGCACGTAAATTTTGAAGAATACGATCTGGACAACGGATTGCACGTTATTCTTCACGAGGACAAAACATCTCCAGTGGTAATTACATCTGTAATGTATCACGTAGGTGCCAAAAATGAAACTCCGGGCCGTTCTGGATTCGCGCATTTTTTTGAACACTTACTGTTTGAAGGTACCGAAAATATTGGTCGCGGAAAATGGTTCGAAATTGTTTCCTCTCATGGTGGAACAAATAATGCGAACACCACTGACGACCGAACGTATTATTATGAGATCTTCCCTTCAAACAATGTAGAGATTGGATTATGGATGGAGAGCGAACGTATGCTTCATCCAATTATTAACCAAATTGGAGTGGACACTCAAAATGAGGTTGTAAAGGAGGAGAAGCGCCTGCGAGTGGATAACCAGCCTTACGGAAATCTATTGAAAGCAGTAAAAGAAAATCTTTTCAAAAAACACCCTTATCGTTGGACCACAATTGGTGAAATGGAAGATTTGGATGCAGCAACACTTGATGAGTTTAAAGCCTTCAACAAAAAATTTTACGAGCCAAACAACGCCGTACTTGTAGTGGCAGGAGATCTTGACAAGGCCAAAGTGAAAAAAATGATAAAGGATTACTTTGGTGATATTCCAGCGGGTCCTAAAGTTGTTCAACCGGATATTAAAGAGGATCCTATTACAAAGCAGATCGATGCTAAGTGGTATGATCCAAACATTCAATTGCCTATGGTTGTTCACGCTTACCGAACTCCCTCAATGAAAGATCACGATGCCTATGTGCTGGATATGATCTCCACAATTCTTAGTGATGGAAAAAGTTCACGTTTGTATAAAAAATTGGTTGACGAAGAGAAGATTGCAATGGAAGTTGCCGCTATAAACCTCAGTCAAGAAGATTATGGCAGTTACATCACTCTTGCTCTTCCTTTAAACAATACACCATTGGAAACCTTGACAAAAGAGATAGATGAAGAGATTGTAAAATTGCAGACCGATCTTATCTCTGAGCGTGAATACGAAAAACTTCAGAATATCTATAAAAATAAATTCGTAACTGCAAACTCAACTATTGAGGGTATTGCCAATTCTCTGGCAAATTATTATACTTTTTATGGGGATACGAACTTAATCAACAAGGAGCTGGACATTTACAAGAACATTACTCGTGAAGAAATCCGCGATGTTGCCAAAAAGTATTTGAATCCTAACCAACGCCTACGCTTGGAATATTTGCCAAAATCAGATCAATAATTATAAAAGTATTATCCAAAGATGAAAAAATATTTATACCTATTTATTGCAGGACTTTTAACTACAAGTCTCGCAACAGCTCAAATAGACCGAAGCAAAATGCCTATTCCGGGGCCAGCGCCAACGGTTAATTTATCCGAACCTTCCACTTTTTCCCTTGATAATGGAGTTACAGTTCTGGTTGTAGAAAACCATAAACTGCCAACGGTAAGAGTGCAGCTACTCATTGATAATCCAATTCATGCTTCAGGCGAAAAGGCAGGAGTAGAAAATCTGGTTTCCGCGATGATGGGTAACGGAACTACGAATATGTCCAAGGATTCATTTAATGAGGAAGTGGACTATTTGGGAGCGACAATCGCTTTTGGACCAGAAAGCGGATATGCAAGTTCGCTATCAGAATATTTCCCAAGAATAATGGAATTAATGGCCGATGCTATAAAAAATCCATTGTTTACCGAGGAAGAATTTCAAAAGCAAAAAGATAAACTTTTGGAAGGTTTAAAAAGCCAAGAAAAAAATGTATCTCATGTAGCTAGTCGAATCAACTCTGCTTTGATTTATGGAAAAGATTATCCAAAAGGGGAATTTACTACTGAGGAAAAAGTAGAAAAACTGACTCTTAATGATGTAAAGAGTTACTACGAAGATTTCTTTAACCCAAAGAACGCTTATTTGGTGGTTGTGGGAGACGTTACCCGAGCTGAGGTAGAAAGATTGATTAGAAAAGATTTAGGCGATTGGAAAAAAAATCCAGTACCGTCTGTTGTCTATGCCGATCCTAAGGATGTTCAATACACACAGATCAATTTTGTAGATATGCCTAATGCAGTTCAATCTGAAATTGCCATAGAGAATCTGGTAAAACTAAAGATGAACGATAAGGATTACTTCCCCGTTTTGGTTGCCAACAGAATTCTTGGTGGTGGCTTTAATAGTCTTTTGAACATGAATTTGCGTGAAGCTCACGGTTGGACTTACGGAGCTCGTTCCAGCACTGGTGCTGATAAAAACATTACTCGTTTTATGGCTTCAACCAGTGTAAGAAATGCTGTTACTGATAGCGCCGTAGTGGAAGCTTTAAAAGAAATTCGATTTATTCGGGATAATAAAGTCACTACCCAGCAATTGGCCAACGCAAAAGCAAAATTTACCGGAGATTTTGTTCTAGCATTAGAAAGCCCGGCAACGATTGCCCGTTATGCCTTGATGATCAAAACCCAGAACTTACCTAAGGATTTCTACATTAATTATCTTAGAAAGATAAATGAAGTAACTGTAGATGATGTTCAGAGGGTAGCTAAAAAATACTACAAACCGGATAACCTCCGAATTGTAGTTGTTGGAAAGGGATCTGAGGTTTTGGAAGGTCTTAAAAATTTAAAAGGTCCTACTGGTAAATCCATTCCAATCAGTTATTTCGATAAATATGGAAATCCTGTTGCGGAGCCAGATTATAACAAAGCAATAGACGCTGGTGTAACCGCAGAGACTGTTATAGATAATTATATAAAGGCAATTGGAGGTAGAAAAGCGGTGGAAGGAGTAAAAAACTTCACTATGCTAGCCCAAGCGGAAATGCAAGGGATGAAACTGGATCTTGAAGTTAAGAATACCACTAAAGACCAATCCTCTATGATTCTTTCCATGGGTGGAAATCCACTGCAAAAAACAGTTTTCAATGGTGAGAAAGGATTTATGATTGCCCAAGGTCAGCGAATCGATTATGATGAGAAACAAAATGCAGCGGCCAAAGCGAGTGCAGCTCCATTTCCAGAACTAACGGTAAAAGATGCCAAATTAGAACGAGTTGAACCTGTTGATGGAAAAGATGCTTATGTCGTTTCCTTTAAAGGTGGCAAAGAAGCTTTTTACGATAAGGCAAGTGGCTTGAAAGTAAAAGAAGTTACAACCCAAGAAATGATGGGACAATCCATTACCTCAACTATTTTATTCGAGAATTATAAGGATGTTGATGGTATAAAGTTTCCGTTTACCATAAAGCAATCCGCTGGTCCTCAGGAAATCACTTTTGAAGTGAACAAAGTTGTTATCAACGAAGGTGTTTCGGATTCCGATTTTGAATAATCTCTAGCCGAATTCAATAGGAATTGAAAAGCCGCTTCGGGAAATTCTCGAAGCGGCTTTTAATATTTATATCTCTTTCATAAAATTCCTTATCAGATTTTAGACTGCAGCTGAGAGGACTTTCAGTATTCCAAATTTATTTCCATTCAATTGTCTCCATCAACCTTCGTATATCTTCCCGCAGGTAGATTACGGCTGGATAAATTGAATCGAAGTTTGGTTTCGCATCAAAATAAAGCGCCCCGTTTAAAAAATGATTAATACTGTCGGTAACATAGAATTCTGCCTGGGTAGCGGCATTTCCGTTTATCATATAGAACATCCCATATACCTTCTCGTCCGGATTTATAAAAGGTTGCTCGGGAATACTGTTTGCCTTTATAGTATGATCGTAAGCCAACTTCTGGGCATCCCTTAACAAAGAATCCAAATTGTTGTTCTTGACATCCCTGTAAGTCATATATAGTGTTGCCTTCATCTTCGGATAATTAATATTGATATCACAATCCTTCAGTTTAACCATTTGTGCATTATCATTTATTTCAAAAGAAAATGGACACTTGGTATGGACAGTTCTATACTCGGGAGTAGGATATTCCAACCTCAGCTCGGCGGCAGGTTTTACCAAAACATTATCCCCACAAGAAAAAAGGAAGAAGGGAAATGAAAGAGCAAGAAAAAGAAAACGTTTATTTTTCAATGGTAAGTTTTATTTGTTTGATGCGTTTTCCTTCAAACGCCTC
The DNA here is from genome assembly GCF_004022485.1 of Aequorivita sp. H23M31. Classification (GTDB taxonomy): domain Bacteria; phylum Bacteroidota; class Bacteroidia; order Flavobacteriales; family Flavobacteriaceae; genus Aequorivita; species Aequorivita ciconiae. The sequence goes on along the minus strand of NZ_CP034951.1, from coordinate 2,698,819 downwards.
AATAGTAAACGCATAATTATGGAAGGAAATTACTTCGTTCTTCTTTGGAAAGCCTTTGGAGATTTCCAATAGAAAACCAGCAAGTGTTTCCGCTTCTCCTTTTGCTTCTTCAAAGAGTTCCGGATCTTCAGGAAGCACAACCTTGTAGAAATCCTTTAAAGGAGTTTTTCCTTCAAACACAAAGGTATGCTCGTCAAGTTTAGAAAAAATCATATCCTCATCATCAAATTCGTCACTTATTTCGCCTACGATTTCCTCAATAATATCTTCCATTGAAATTAAACCACTTGTTCCTCCATATTCATCGACCACAATTGCCAAGTGCATTTTCATTTCTTTAAACTCATTTAAAAGATCATCGAGTTTTTTATTCTCTGGAACATAATAGGCTTCCCTTATTAAAGCATTCCAATCCAAATTTTTCCTATCGGTATAGGGCACCAGATCTTTTACGTACAAAATCCCGGTTATATGGTCGATATTCTCTTTATAAATGGGAATCCTGGAATATCCGTGTTTTATTATCTCTGGCAGAATCTCTTTAAAGGGCTGGTCCTCGCTTAAGGCGAAAATATCCATCCGATTTTTCATTACCTGTTTGGTATCCGTATTTCCAAAGGTGACAATTCCCTGAAGTATTTTTTGTTCCTCCTGTGTGGTGTCCCTATTAGAAAGTTCTAGAGCTTGTGAAAGATGATCAACGCTTATGTTCGACTTCTGCCTGCCATAACGCCTATGAAGATAAACGGTTGCCGAACGCATTGGCAAACTTATTGGAGAAAGTAGTGTATCGAGAATGTTTATAGGTTGCGCCATAAAAGCTGCAAAGGAGACCCTATTTCTGTTGGCGTATATTTTTGGCAGAATCTCTCCAAAGAGCAGTATAAAAAAAGTAACTACCACCACTTCTAATAGGAAGTGAAGGTCTATTCCATAAAAATTGGTGCGTATTCCAGCAAAAAGGAAACTGCTAATAGAATCAAATAGAAGGACGATTGCAATATTTATAAAATTATTGGAAACAAGAATCGTAGCTAAAAGTTTCTTCGGGGCATTTAGCAACCGTTCCACAATAACCATCTTCTTTCCCGTAGATTTTTTCTCACTTTCCTCAAAGTCTGCTGGAGTTAAAGAAAAGAAGGCAACTTCCGCGCCCGAGATTAATGCCGAGCACGCAAGAAGAACCAATAATAAAATAATGCTGGTTATATGGGTATAATCCCAATTATCTAATAATTGCAAACCTGGAGGTTCCGTATCCAAATTATAGAGGTTGGCCTGTTACCGGATAATATGCCGGCGGATGGCAGGCAGGTTAAACGTTAAAAAGGAAGATCGTCGTTCTCTTCCTCATTTATATTTGGGGCAGATTGATTAATAGGTTCGGATCTGGGGGTTTCTGTTGCAGGAGTAGGATTATCGCTTTTTGGAGATAGAAATGTAAATTCCGAACATTGGATTTCGGTACTATATCTGTCCAGGCCATTTTCATCCTGCCATTTTCTCGTTTTTAACCGACCCTCGATGTAAACCATATCTCCCTTCTTGAGATATTTCTCACAAATTTCAGCAGCCTTATTTCTCACCACAATATTATGCCACTCGGTATTGGTCACTCTTTCGTTGGTGGATTTATTGACGTAAGTTTCATTTGTGGCAAGCGGAAAACGACCTAAACAATTCCCACCATCAAAATAATGCATTTTTACATCGTCTCCTGTTCGTCCAATCAACATTACCTTATTTAATGTTCCATTGCTCATAATCGTTAGTCTTTAAGTTTTTGCAAATATACTTTTTACGATTCTAAATATACGGAATTTTAAGACTTTATAAGGTGGGTTTTTTCTTCTTTTAAGAGAGATATTCATTTTTACGCTTCGAATTTCAGACGAATGAATAAATAGGAGGATTTCTATTCTCCCAGGAAATTCAGCCTACCCATAATTTTCAAAAAATTCAGAAACGAAATTTTCGATCAATACGGGCACTGCATAATTATCAATTTCGGATATTGAAACATCATGTTCTCCAACCGCAGCCTGCTTCTTCAGATGAGAAGTTTCTACAATCCAAAACCTAGTGTTTAAATGTTGATGGGAAAGCTTATGAATTACCGCCTTTTCATTATAAAGAACAACAGATTCAATATTCAAATCCTTAGTTTGTTTGTGAAATTCGGGTAGCGCTATTAATTCATTAAGATTGATCTCATCTAGAGTTTCAATTAATGGAAATTCGTAAAGTTTATGCCATATCCCCTTTCCCAACCGTTGTTGTAGAATGGTCCTTTCATTATTAGCAAGAATCACCAAATAATTGAAATATCGCCTTTTCACTGGTTTGGCTTTTATCTTAACAGGGAGGTTAGATACAGTTTCGGTTTGAAACGCCGCACACATATTCTTGAAAATACAATTCTCACAATCTGGATTTTGGGGAACGCAATATTGTGCTCCAAACTCCATAATTGCTTGGTTATAAGTCCCGGGTTGATTTTTATCGATGAGATTTTGGGCTAGTTCCTTAAATTTCTTTTGGCCACTTGTGGAATTTATGGGTGTTTTAATTCCGAAAATTCGAGAAATAACCCGATAAACATTTCCGTCGACTACAGCTTCTGGTTCATCAAAACAAATACTTGCGATGGCACTTGCCGTGTAATCCCCCACTCCTTTTAATTTCAGCAAATTCTTATAGGTTTTGGGAAAAATTCCGTTCATTTCATTAGAGACCATTTTGGCGGTGGCGTGAAGATTTCTAGCGCGTGAATAGTAGCCAAGGCCTTGCCAAAGCTTTAAAACATCGGACTCGGGTGCTTCTGCTAAATCTTTCACCGTAGGATATGCCTCAATAAATTTTAAATAATAAGGAAGGCCCTGGACAACCCTGGTTTGTTGGAGCATTATTTCGGACAACCATATTTTATAGGGATCTTTAGTGGCTCTCCAAGGAAGTTCGCGTTTATGGCGTAAATACCAAGTAATGAGAAGAGTGTCAAAAAAGGCATATGTTTTCGGCATTCCACGAAAGTAATCCATATTCCTTTTAATTTTAAAGGATTATGCTTTGAATTATTGATTTTAAAATTCTTATATTTGCCGTCTCTAAAAAAATCTATTTAAAAGACAATAATCATAAATTTATAAGTAATGACGAAAGCAGATATCGTAGCTAAAATTTCAGAGAAGCTAGGAATGGAAAAAAATGAAGTTCAAGCTACCATAGAAACATTTATGGATGAAGTGAAGAATTCCTTAGAGGGTGGAGATAACGTTTACTTACGTGGTTTCGGCAGTTTTATCATTAAAACAAGAGCTGAGAAAACGGGAAGAAATATTTCTAAAAATACTACAATTAAAATTCCAGCCCACAATATTCCAGCCTTCAAACCTGCGAAAGTTTTCGTAGAAGGCGTTAAGACAAACGTGGACGTAAAATAATAATAACCTGGTCCCATTCGCAAAAAGCCATTGGTTGGATGTGAAAAAGACTTTAATAACAATTACACTATGCCAAGTGGTAAAAAAAGAAAAAGACATAAGGTAGCGACTCACAAGCGCAAGAAAAGACGTCGCGCGAACCGCCATAAGAAAAAGTAGTTTTCCGACTACTTTTTCTGTTTTAAAGTGTTCCCAGCAGATAAGATTTACCTTCTGCTAGGAATATAAATACAAAATCGTTCTTTGACAATGGAATTATATGGATAACCTTGTGGTTACCCAGCGATTTCGCCGGGCTCTTAAATTTAAGACCTGTTAAAAAATATATTGTTTAATCAAAAATTAATGTAACGTGAACTACGAATTATTTATAAGGTCCGGTTCACAGGCAGTTGATTTTGCCCTATTAAAGGATGGGAGATTAATTGAATTGCACAAAGAAGAAGATGACAACAAGTTTACGGTAGGCGACATATTTTTAGCCAAAATCCGCAAAACTGTTCCTGGCCTAAACGCCGCCTTCGTCAATGTAGGTTATGAGAAAGATGGTTTTTTACACTATCACGATCTCGGCCCAAAAGTGCTTTCTCTTTTAAAATTTATTAAAGGCGTAACCAGCGGAAAATTAAAGGATTATTCCTTAAAAGATTTTCCGTTTGAAAAGGAGATTGATAAAAATGGGAATCTAAACGATGCCCTGAAAACAAATCAGTCAATCCTTGTGCAGATAGTAAAGGAACCCATTTCCACAAAAGGCCCACGTTTAAGCTCCGAGCTTTCTATAGCTGGGAGGTATATTGTGTTGGTGCCATTTTCAGACCGTGTTTCCGTTTCCCAAAAAATAGAATCCAATGAAGAAAAAGATAGGCTTAAGCGCTTGATAACAAGCATTAAACCTAAAGGATTCGGTGTAATTATACGCACCGTTGCCGAGGGCAAAAAAGTAGCAGAACTGGACAAAGACTTAGAGAATCTTATGGAGCGCTGGACAGCGATGTGTAAGAAGCTTCAAGGGGCGCACCACCCATCGAAGGTGCTAAGCGAGCTAAACAGGGGAGCCTCTATCATCCGTGATATGTTTAACGATTCCTTCTCAGCAATACATATAGACGATGAAACCCTATACTTGCAAATAAAAGATTATGTGCAGGAAATTGCACCAAAAAAAGACAATATCGTCAAGTTCTATGATTCGAATGTGCCAATGTTTGAGAAATTCGGCATTGACAGACAGATCAAAACTTCGTTCGGAAAAACCGTATCAGGAAGCAAAGGAGCTTATTTGGTAATTGAACATACCGAAGCAATGCACGTAATAGATGTGAACAGCGGTAACAGAAGCAACAAACAAAAAACACAGGAGGGCACTGCTCTCGAAGTGAATATGATTGCAGCCACCGAGGTGGCAAGACAGCTACGATTGCGCGATATGGGAGGAATTATTGTGGTGGATTTTATCGATTTGGCCAACACCAATCACCGCAAGCAGCTCTACAATCACCTTCGTGAAGAGATGAAGGATGATCGAGCAAAACACAAAATTCTTCCTCCAAGTAAATTTGGGTTGATACAGATAACCCGTCAACGAGTTAGACCGGAGATGAACATCAAGACCCGTGAAGAAGATCCAAGTAATGTGATCGATGGGGAAATTGAAGCTCCAATTATCGTTATTAATAGAATTAATGAAGAGGTGAAACGCCTTTTCACAAAGGACTATAAAAAGATTACCTTGAATACACATCCTTTTATAGCCGCATTTCTGACAAAAGGATTCCCTTCCGTGCGTACCAAATGGTTTTTGGAGCATAAGAAGTGGGTAAAGATCCAACCGCGAGATGCCTATACTTATCTAGAGTATCACTTTCACGACAAGGACGGAGAGTTGATCAAATAACTTCAGCCCCTTTAGAGGATTTCTTCTAAAGGGGTTTTTTTTGGTCCCACCCCACCTCTGTCCCACCCCCGGCCCCTCCCAGAGGGAGGGGAGCTTCGGTTATACGAAAGTTAATTTTAAAAAGTGTTCTTTCCCCTTGCTAGGCACGAAGCAATCAAAGGGAAGGTGGCGCAAAAAATTTTTCAGCTTTAAAGCTGAAATATTGTTTAGACGGAAGGGGTAATTTTCCTAAATTGTCAATTTATATATAAAAGTTTGAACACCCGCAAAACATACACCGTAGAAGAGGCAACAAAAAGGATGGAACGCTACTGCACCTATCAGGAACGTTGCCATAAGGAGGTGAACCAAAAACTCTATGAAATGCGAATGATTCCACAAGCTAGAGATCAGATAATCCATCATTTGCTGCAACACAATTTTTTAAATGAAACACGATTCGCTCAAGCTTTTGCACGAGGAAAATTTAGGGCCAAAAAATGGGGGAAACAACGAATTGTAAATGAGTTGAAAATTAGGGAAATCTCAAAATTCAATATTCAGATTGCCTTAAAAGAAATACCGGATTCAGAATACTACAAAACCTTCGAAGAGCTAGCGGAAAAACGAATGGACCAATTAATTTCTGAAAAAGATCTTCAGAAGAAAAGAAAAAAACTAGCAGATTATCTTTTTTACCGTGGGTGGGAGAGTGATTTGGTTTATGGGAAGGTTAAGGAGATTTGAAAATTAAAGTAAATTGTTTACATCTTGTCTTCCAATAATAGCCATTATTTCAACTAGGTTATTATTTATTCTATAATAAATACTATCCGAACCACATACACAACGTCTGTAGCCCTCTTTTATAAAATCGACCGATTGAAATGAATACGGGTTTTGGGCAATAACTTCAAAATATTCAAAAAAGGAATTATAGTATTTGTCTGCTTGATCAATTCCAAATTTGCGTACTCCGTAATGATGAATTCGTATTAAATCTTCTTTAGCAGTATTACTTAATCTGTAATTAGCCATTGAGCAATGACTTCGATTGTGCTAAAATTTCTTCCTTGCTCTCATTGGTGAAACCATTATTCTCCGCGGTCTCTAATTTTGCTTTAATCCAATTAATCTGGGCTTGCTGGTTTCTTGCCTGTCTAATTAAATCGTTGACGAGTTCACTTTTGCTAGCGTATTCATTGCTATCAACCTGACTCTTTAACCATTCATCATTTGGTTTTGTGAAGGATATACTTTGCCTTGTCATTATATATTTCTTTGGTGCAAATTTACACCAATATTGAATCAATTGCAAGGTCTTTGGAATTTTTGGGTAAGGTGCCAGGAACAAACTCGCGCGAACGGAGTTTTTTATATGGCCATTGGTTTTGGCATGAGCTGCAAACTTACGCCAGCGGGGACTTCTAATTCAAACAAACGATATTCCTTTCAGCCATATAATTCTTTATCATATTCCAATCGGATATATTCTTTATATTATAAACTCTTCTGGTAGAATTGTCTTTTAATTTAAAGTCAACCAAAATCCCTCCAAATAGCTTTTTCATTTTAACATTCTTAATTTCTGTCAGTTCAATTTCTTTTTTATTTGTTCTGACAAAATTTGAATGATATAGCATGGCAGGAAGTGAAATCAACAGAATTCCAGATATTATCCTCAAAATCATCTGAATCTCTCTTTCGGATACAATTCCAGAGTAGATCTGGTAAATTCCGAAAATCAAAAATAGAAAGGGATATATTATAAAGAGGGTTTTATTCATTCTGCTACTGTTGTCATTGATTTCAACCGAGTTCTCTTTTAAGTTTATATCGCCATTTGCGAAGGATTTGAGTTTTATATTTTTCATCTTCTATCGTATTAAGAATCTACTATATACAAAAGGAAACTCCAACGTTTGCAGAAAACTGATTGTGCAATTTCTCTGCTTGGGTGAGTGTGCCAGTATTGTATTTGGAAATTGGAAGATTCAGTTCTGTAAAAAGCCCGAAACCCTGGGAAAAGAAATAGCGGGCACCCAAATGGGCTCCAAAGTTTTTTAAACTTACATATAGACCTGGGTAGACATCAAAGTTGTCATCAATATTTAGCACATTTCCTAGATTGGCATTAAAGCGGGCCTTTAAATCAAAACGATCCTTAAAAGGGGCAAAGGGAACTTCCTTCCCATCCTCATTTGTGACTTTCTGAACTCCTAAAAGATAGACCGATGCAACACCTACCGATATATTTTCCCCAAGGCCAAAGTCTAAGCTGGCCATTATTCCGGCACCATTATCTTGAAGGTTAGTACCCACCTGAAATTTTACATCTCCCTTGCCATGATATGCTTGTGCAAAGGAGAGTTGTAAAGAAAGAATTGCCAGTAGCGTAAGGAGGGTTTTCATCTCAAAAAAATTTTCAGAAAGATAAAAATTTCTTTTGAATTAAAGCGCTCGGTTGGTGCGAATGACCGCCTGATCATTTTTCCAATCGATCCATTTTTGACCCTTCATTTTTCGCATAGCCTGATCCAAATATCGCATAATGGCAATATTGTAAACTGCTTTGGCAAGGTTTGTAGGGTTTCTTGCGATGGCTCGCAAGCTCATTGAAAATCCAGGGGTAACATAGCGCATGTAGTGCCAATATCCCTCGGGCATATAAAGCATATTGCCATGTTCCAAGTAAGCCTCATAACCCTCTGCTTTTTTCAAGGCCGGCCATTGGTCATAATCTGGATTATTGAAATCTATATCTTCCCTAGTGATAAGAGAATGGGGGATTTTATATAAATAATCGTTTTGATTTTGATCGAACAGAATAACCCTCTTTTTACCATGAAAATGAAAATGAAATATATTGGCCAGATCTATATCGTAATGCATAAATGTATAAGAATCTTCTCCACCAAAAAAAAGCATGGGCAACCCTTTCATCAATTTTAGACCAAAATCAGGATAGAAGAAGTCATTTTGTAGCTGGGGGACTTCCTTTAAAATATTCCAAAGAAAAATTCGGTATTTCGTGGGTTCTTTTTTGAGCAGTGCCACATATTCCCTCATTTTCATGGTTGCGTGGGGCTCATTAAAACCATCCTTATGGCTTACCGGTCTATTATCATATAGGGGGACGTCCTTTTCCCCAGCAACTTCGGCCATATAATCCAGGTTCCATTTATTAAATGCTGGCCAATCCTCCATGGAATTTTCAATTACGAGAGGTTTTTGGGGCTTGAAATACTTATTTAGAAAATCTTCTTTGGTAATGGTTTTTACCCTATCTATTTTCTGTAGCTGCATAATATTTAGATTAAGGTAAAATTACGAATCTATCTAGAGCTGTAATGGAAAGTTAATACAATTTTAGGGGTTTTTGTCCACCCATTTTGAATTATGGGGAAAAGTAGCGTCGAGTAAATCGATATCGAGCTTTTCTGCTAATTGTTTGCCCATTAAAAGTGCTGTGGTGGCTTCGCTAGCAGCCATAAGGTTAAAGTGTCGGTTCCTATCGTACCAAAGATTTACCTCATAAATATTACGACCATTTCTAAAAACTGAAATATAATTAAGATTGCGGAACTTTTTCCAAATCCCCATCTTAACCGGTCCTACGCAGAATTGGATTTTATATTTCCTTTTTTTAATGTCAAAATAATAATCCTTCACCACGGAGAAACTAAACCCTCCAGCAAAAAAGAAAATAGCAAGTTGTAGATAAACCGTAGAACGCCGAATTATCCTTGGAGATGCCCTAAGGCTAATCTCTATAAAATAATGATAAAGACACGCAATCATTGCCGTATAGAATAGTGCAGCAACGATAATCTGCCACCATGGGCGATTGCCTTGTGAAATTAATATTCGATTTTGTTCCATTGCATTAATGACTGTCTCAAAAATAGAAAATGCTTTTAATTAATAGAGTATTATCTTTTATATAGGTTCCTTTTCAATTTTCGTTGCTGTCGACAACCCTAAGTATTACCAATGTAAATTGGAACAGTATGACGGTTTATGGAATTTACCAATTTTGTATTGGATAAGAATTGCCTTTGGTGTAACAACCTAAATTGTTTTTCTGATAAGTTTTAATTATTTCTGGAAGACAGCCAATCAATTTATTTCGAACTCCTATTACGCTATCAAAACCACCAAAAGCTTAAAAATGAGTGGTATTTTCTTTAATAATAGCTGTTTTTTTTCTCTCTTTTCCGCGTTGGTGATAGACCCAAATATTTGAAGAAAGCTTTCCGTTATGAGCTAGTCTCCATTGAGCTTATGCAACTTCAACTGAATCCGTTTTCTATCCACATCCACATCCAAAACTTTTACTACAATCTGTTGGTGCAAATGCACATGTTCATTTACATCCTTTACAAATGAATCTGCCAGATTGGAAACGTGAATTAAGCCGCTTTCCTTTATACCGATATCCACAAAACAGCCAAAGTTGGTGATGTTATTTACAATTCCAGGAAGCAATTGACCTTCTCTTAAATCTCTTATGGATTTGACATTCTGATTAAAAGTAAAAACCTTAGCTTCTTCTCGCACATCCAAACCTGGTTTTTCAAGTTCAGTAATTATATCTTTTAGAGTTGGGAGTCCAATTTTTTCAGAAATATATTTCTCTAATTTTATCTTCTGAAGAAGTGCCTTGTTGCCAATCAATTTTTCCATTTCCACACCTTCATCTCTGGCCATTTTTGAAACTACCGAATAGCTTTCTGGATGTACGGAAGAATTATCCAAAGGATTTTTTCCATTCCTTATCCTAAGAAATCCAGCGGCTTGCTCAAAAGCCTTTTCGCCCAATCGGGGAACTTTTTTGATTTCAGAACGTGAAGTAAATGCTCCGTTTTCTTCTCGATAGTTGACAATATTCTCTGCTAGTTTTGGTCCGATTCCCGATACATAGCTCAGTAATGGAATACTGGCGGTATTTATGTTAGTCCCTACAGAATTCACGCAGAGTTCTACTGTATTATCCAATGACTTTTGAAGTTTTGTCTGATCTACGTCGTGTTGGTATTGCCCAACTCCGATTGATTTTGCATCAATCTTGACCAATTCTGCCAATGGATCCTGCAATCGGCGTCCAATAGAAACCGCACCCCTTACGGTAACGTCATAATTTGGAAATTCATCCCGTGCAATTTTGGATGCGGAATAAATGGAAGCTCCAGCCTCGCTCACCACAAAAACCTGTGGTGGATTTTTAAAGTGAATTCGTTTTATAAACTGTTCCGTTTCTCTGGAAGCTGTTCCGTTCCCGATTGCAATAGCCTCAATTTTATAGGCATCGGCAAGGGAACTTATTTTTCGCATAGCTCCAATAGTGTCACTCTTTGGTGGGTGCGGAAAAATAGTTTCATTGTGCAACAATCCTCCTTGGGCATCGAGACAAACCACTTTACAACCAGATCGAAATCCGGGATCAATGGCAAGAACACGTTTTTCACCCAAAGGAGAACCGAGCAATAATTGTTTTAGGTTATTGGTAAAAACATTGATGGCTGTTTCATCTGCTTTTTCCTTTGCTGCGGCCAACGTTTCATTTGAAAGTGCGGGAAATAATAATCGTTTATAACTATCTTCTATGGCCAGTTTTATTTGTTTTGAAGCAGCGTCATTGGATTTTACAACTCTTTCTTCAATATGAGAAAGGGCTTTTTCACCATCAATCTCTATTTTCTGGCGGATAAATCCTTCGGAAGTGGCTCGAAGTATTGCCAAAAATCTATGGGACGGAATTCTGCTCAAAGATTCAGTCCAATCAAAGTAATCCTTGAATTTTTGAGCTTTTTCCTCATCCTCCATTTTCTTGACAACTTTAGTTGAAATAACGGAATGACGTTCCAATTCCCGACGAAGCATATTCCGAATGTCCGTTCGCTCGTTTATCCATTCAGCTATAATGTGGCGTGCACCCTCTAAAGCTTCTTCTTCGGAATTTATTTCTCCGTTCACATACTTCATTGCAAGTGAAGAAATTTCAGAATCTCCGAGGTTTCGGGATTGGCTCATTATTATTTTTGCCAAGGGTTCCAATCCATTTTCCCGAGCGGTATCGGCTTTTGTTTTTCGCTTTTTTTTAAATGGGAGGTAGAGGTCTTCCAGAGTAATTAATTCGGTTGCTTCTTCTATTTTTCTCTGAAGTTCTTCCGTCAAAACACTTTGTTCTTCCAAAGATTTCAAAATAGCAACTTTACGCTTTTCTAGCGTTTCAAATTGCTCTTTCAACTTTACTATTTCCCCAATCTGAACCTCATCCAGATTTCCGGTCAATTCTTTTCTATACCGGGAAATAAAGGGAATAGTGGCGTCTTCATTTAAAAGTTTGACAGTGTTTTCCACACTTTTTTTAGGAAGTTGGCTTTGGGAAGTAATAAAAGAAATTAGAGAATCTTGCATAATTACATTTCAACGATCTTAAAGATTTTATCCCACGAGTCGTAAGAGGATAGGTATAATTTTCCTTCCTGGATGAAAACATCTTCCGCAGTATCAAATTTAATGGTCTTTTTAAATGCCTTAATCTTATCAAAAACATTTTCACTTCCTTCAAATGAAGCGTAATTGAAATCGGCATCGAAGTGAGTGTTGAAAAAAGTGGCATTTGCAGTACTATATGAAGTATAGGCAATATAAGTTGGATTATAGGAATAGTTAATGCTTGGGACTCCTCCGCCAGAAACCACATATCCACCGCTCGGCATAACCATTCCGCCACCGCCGACAACTTCCCGAAAACCACCAATGGTAAAATGATATAATTCTCCATCTTTATATCCTGTAATACCAATTTTGTCCACAGAAACCTTTCGCAAAAATTTGGAGATATCCTCTAATTCACGTTTGTCCTTAAAAGAAAGAAAACCTCCCTCTTGAAAAATGGGGGAATTTATAAAATCGATGGGCTTATCTATTTCAATATAAAATTCGTTTATAATTTCGTTATCAAAGTTTTTAATGTGGACTTTCAACTCCTCTTTACTACTGCCCAACTGGAATATATGATCGTCCAAAATAAAAGAATTGTAATTTTTAAAGTTGCCGATTTTTCCTTTTGGATATTCATAGGAGGATTCGCTTAAAGTCAAGTCTTCCAAATCAATTTTATATAGAACGGTCTGTCGGCCTTCTTCGTCTTCCGTACTTAGATAAAGGAAGTTATCCTTTTGGTAAAGTTTGTTTTCGGAAGCTGTTTGTTCTATTGAATTTGGCACGCGATTATCAATCAGGGTTAAATTGGGTTGTATGCTGGCGAAAGCCTGTGCCTTGGGAAACGTTAAAAGCTTTTCGTTGCTCTCTTTACTGTTGACGGGTATGGTTTTTATAGTTGAAAAGCCTTTATCTGCCAATTCTCTAATAATAAAATCGTTCCGCCTATTTGCGGATAAAACATACAATTGATTGTTGTAGTGAATACTTCCAAGATATTTTTCATCGCCAAAATCGAATTTGAAATCGTCTGTGGAAGCGCGTTTAGAATCGAAGTTAATATTGACTATAGAAAACCTTTTCTTGGAATTATTTGATAATAAAATCTGATAGGTATTACCAATAATCTTATAGCCTAATATATTGTCGTGCTTGGGAGAATCAAATACCAGAGTGCTTTTTAATTCGAAATCTTTATCGAATAGATTAGCGACCACGGTCTTTTTATCCATCAAAATCATCGCCAAATCCTTCGTTTCTGTATTGAGAAAATTGAAGCTTTCCTTATTCTTTAGCTTGGAAGTTCCGTCAATTTTCATCGAGACCACTTCTTTCCAGGCCGGGTAATATCAGCGGGATCCTCTGGATCAGTAAACTCCTTGGTCAAATAGGCATTAATAGAATTCTCGTTGGTTAAAAATGTTGCAAATGTGTCGTTTTCATTATTTACAACCGCATAGGCATTGTCAACAGAATAACCCTTCTTACTTAAGTCGTTGGGAATTTTTAATAAGGTGGTTTGTGCAAGTGCAGAAAGGTTCCAAAAAATTAATAAAAGAAGAATTCCACGTGTCATCAATCTGTAACTTTAAAATTTATAAAGGCTATAAACTTCGTCCTTTTTATTGAAAAAACCACAGAAATACTGATTGTTCAGTTTGAATATAGTCTCAGCCTGACCACTATTTTCTTCAAGAAAACTTTTTATAGTATCAAAAGGATTTGAGGGAACATCATCTTTAATATGACTTAAGTCTTCCTTGAACAGTCCCGTTATTCTTACCGACTTTGTGTTTTTATATAGTGAATAGCTAGTCGTTAACTGGTTTATGGAAGAAACTATAAGAACGCCAACAACGCCACCCAAAGCACCTCCCACTAAAATTAATCCACCATCCTTTTCGGCTGCACTGCCCATTGTTATTTGATAGATTCCATTTTCCCTATAAACCGATAGTCCAATATCGCCAGTAGAGATTTTACGGAGAAATTGATTGGTCGTTTCAAGCTCTCTGTATGATTGAAAATCTCCTCCTTTAAAGACGATGGGTGTATTTTTAAAGAAAAGTTCATCACTATCGGTCAAGGAATATTCCTTGATAATCGCTTCCGAAGCTAAATCAAAAACACGAAGTTTTAGAATACTTGAATTGGCAACCAACTGAAAAAGTTTGCCATTATCAATAAAACTATTTGTTCTTAAACCCATTTTGAAACCATCAGTAGTCGGTTTTTCAAAACGGGTCACGGATTTTTCAAAATTTTCAAGATTGATTTTCAGTAAATAGGTAAATTCATTTGCACTGTCCAAAGTGAGTGTTATATTTTCATCTTTTTGGTATAGTTTAAATTTCCCTGAAGCTACCTCCAGCGAATTGGGCACATCTTCTTCAACAGAACTAAATGGAGAATCTTTTGTGATGTCATAAAGCTTTCTAGGTCTGTCCCGTCGGTCTAAAAGTGTTTCCTTTGGGAATTCCACTTCAGTTAAAATGGGCTCCTCAAGATTCTTAAAGCTGTAAATATTAATTTGAGAAGAGGAAGAGGGCAAGGTCAATAGATAGATAACATTCTTATAGGTTACGGCATCCAGAACACGTTCACCTTTAACCTTAAAGTCAATTTCTTTGGAAGTTCTCATTCCCGTTTGGAAATTAAATGTTGTAAACCCGTAACTTCTGCCATTGAGAGTATTCATCAACAAGGTCAATTTCTTGTCCTCAAATTGATATCCAATAATGGATTTAAATTTTGAAGAAAGAGTAGGAACGGCCAAACGCCCTAATTCGGTAAACTCCTTGTTGTACAGAATTGCGAACGTCTGGTTATTGCCTTCAAGAAAAATGGCAAAGTTTCCAGTGTTGGAGTCCTGAATGTTAAAGGAGTTTTTGAGCTTGCCAAAACTCCCACTTATGTCCGTGACTTTTTCTTGGGCTTCCAAAGAAATTGTAAGTCCAAATAGGAAAAATAGAATAATAAATCTCATGAAATGGTGGATTCTTAGTTTATGGTTGCCCCATTATCAACACTACTCGCACTGAGCGGAGTCGAAGTGTCAGGATTCATAAAAACCAATTTTCCATCAGCATCTTCGGTCATCAATATCATTCCTTGACTTTCCACGCCACGAAGTTTTCTTGGAGCTAAGTTTGCCAATACAGTCACTTTTTTTCCAATAACTTCTTCAGCAGTAAAACTCTCTGCAATACCTGAAACGATGGTTCGAACGTCCAGACCGGTATCGATTTTCAACACCAGAAGTTTATCCGCTTTCGGCATTTTTTCGGCTTCTATTATTGTTCCCACGCGCATATCGAGTTTTGCGAAATCCTCGTATTGAATTGTTTCTTTTTGTGGTGTTACTTTAGGTTCTTCCGTAGAATTATTTTCTTGATTACTTACTGTATTATCCATTTTAGTCTGTTTCAATTTGTTTAATTGTGCTTCAACCTGTTCGTCCTCTATTTTGCTGAAAAGAAGTGCGGCTTTTCCAACTTTATGTCCAGGTTTTAGTAAATCTGATTTTGAGGAAATGTCGTTCCACCCCAAAGACCCTTCGACTGAGCCTGTCCCGAGCGCAGTCGAAGGGCTCAGGGTAACATTGAGCATGTTTTTTAATTTTTCTGAAGTAAATGGCAAAAACGGTTCACTCAAAACAGCCAAGGCAGTAGAAATCTGAAGAGCTACATACATTACCGTTTTCGTACGCGCTTCGTCGGTTTTAATGGTTTTCCACGGTTCTTCATCGGCGAGATATTTGTTCCCCAATCGTGCCAGATTCATCATTTCTGCCTGTGCTTCGCGAAATCTGTAGCGCTCCAAAGAGCTTGCAATTACATCGGGATAGGCTTTCATTTCTTTTAAAGTCTGTTCGTCAACTTCAGAAAATTCTCCGGGTTCTGGAACGATTCCATCGTAATATTTATCCGTCAAAACCATAACTCGGTTGATGAAATTCCCTAGAATGGCGACCAATTCGTTGTTGTTTCTTGCTTGAAAATCGGCCCAGGTAAAGTCATTGTCCTTGGTTTCAGGAGCGTTCGCCGTAAGAACGTAGCGCAACACATCTTGTTGATTTGGGAAATCCTCCAGGTATTCGTGCAACCAGACCGCCCAATTTTTACTGGTTGAAATTTTATTTCCTTCAAGATTCAAGAATTCGTTGGCCGGAACATTGTTCGGGAAAATATAACTTCCTTCGGCAGCAAGCATGGATGGAAAAATGATACAGTGAAAAACGATGTTGTCTTTTCCGATGAAATGCAGCAGTTTGGTATCCTCATCCTTCCAATAATCCTCCCAATTTTTTCCTTCACGCTCTGCCCACTCTTTTGTAGAAGAAATATAACCTATTGGTGCATCAAACCACACGTAGAGCACTTTTCCCTCCGCGCCTTCAACCGGCACCGGGATTCCCCAATCCAGATCGCGAGTTACTGCACGGGGTCGTAAACCATCGTCAATCCAGCTTTTACATTGTCCATAAACATTGGTTTTCCAATCTTTTTTATGGTTCACCAAAATCCAATCCTTTAAAAAGTCTTCATATTCATTCAATGGCAAGAACCAATGCTTGGTTTCCTTCATCACAGGCTTATTCCCTGAAATCACACTTCTTGGATTTATCAAATCCGTGGCGTTTAGGCTCGTTCCACATTTTTCACATTGGTCGCCATACGCTTCCTCATAACCACATTTTGGACAAGTACCAACGATGTAACGATCTGCCAAAAACTGATTGGCTTCTTCATCAAATAATTGCTCTGTGGTTTCCTCTACAAACTTTCCATCATCATACAATTTCCTGAAAAACTCCGAAGCCGTTTTATGATGAATTTCTGCCGAGGTGCGCGAATAATTATCGAAGGATATGCCGAATTCCGCAAAACTATCCTTTATCAACTTATGGTACTTATCCACCACTTGTTGCGGTGTAATACCTTCTTTTTTTGCTTTGATAGTGATGGGAACACCGTGCTCATCACTTCCGCAGATAAAGGCTACATCCTTATTTTGCAGACGTTGGTAGCGCGCATAGATATCTGCAGGGACATACACGCCAGCTAAATGACCTATGTGTACAGGACCATTTGTATATGGCAGAGCGGCAGTAATGGTATATCTATTTGCTGTCGCGGAAGGAGTGACAGAAGCGGAATTTTCAGGTGTTTCCATAAAAAAAAATTAGAGTGCAAATGTACGGTTTTCAGAAGTAAAATAGAAGAAGCCGTTTTAATAAACCCTGAAGATATCTATCTTTAAGGAAATTTTTAAAATAATGATTTCACCCCCGAATTTAAAGAAAGGAGACTTAGTTGGAATAGTTTCCACAGCAAGAAGAATTACAAGGAAAGAACTGGAAACTTCCAAGAATTTTGTGGAAAAATGGGGAATTAAAATCGTTTGGGGAAAATCTATAGATGCTGAAGAAAACCAATATGCAGGGAGTGATGCCTTGCGAATTGCCGATTTTCAGGAGATGCTGGACAATCCAGAAATTAAAGCTATTTGGTGCGCAAAAGGTGGCTATGGAACAGTTCGGATAATTGACAAATTGGATTTTACCGCGTTTAAAAAATCACCTAAATGGATTATTGGATATAGCGATGTAACTGTTTTGCATTCACATATTCACAATCTTGGAGTTGAAACCTTGCACGCCCAAATATTATTGGGAATAGAAACTAAACCTAAGAAAACTGCGGAATCTATAAGGAAGGTTTTGTTTGGTGAAGCATATTCGGTTTTGATTGAGAAACCACTGTGTGGTAAATCACCACATTCGCAGATTGGGAGTGTTAAATCAACAGATTCCTTCGCGCGGCTCGGAATGGGGAAGGGCGAACTAGTTGGTGGAAACTTATCTATTTTGTATTCACTTTGCGGAAGTAATTCAGCGATAAATACGGATGGAAAAATTCTTTTTATTGAAGATTTAGATGAATATCTCTATCATATAGACCGAATGATGATGAATTTGAAACGTAACGGAATGCTTTCAAATCTTGCAGGTTTGATTGTTGGAGGAATGACTGAAATGCACGATAATATTATTCCCTTTGGAAAAAGTGCAGAGGAAATAGTTTTTGATGCGGTGAAAGAATATGATTACCCAGTCTGTTTTGATTTTCCAGCTGGCCATTTGCCGGATAATCGGGCTCTTATAATGGGAAGGAAAGTGGATTTTAGAGTACAGTCTTCAAAAGTCTACCTTCAATTTTTAGAGTCAGAGATTGTAAATCAATCATTACAATAATAATCTACAACTCCCTGCAAACCACAAAAAAGGGGTATATTTACTTTATGAATTATAGAGATTATATCGAAATACGGGCAGATAAACGATTTGGAAAGCCTTGCCTCAAGGGAACACGAATTTCTGTTTATGATGTTTTAAATTGGTTGGCTAATGGGATGACCAAACAGGAAATAATGACGGATTTTGATGAAGCCTCTGAGGAAATGATTCAAGCCTGTCTACATTTTGCGGCAGATAAAGAATATAAACACGCCTTACTATATTGAAACTTTTATTTGACCAGAATATCTCGCCAAGAGTTTTAAGAAGGATCACTCCTCATTTTCCTTCTTCTTCGCGCATTCGATTTGAAGGTTTAACGAACGCCTCGGATAACTTAATCTTTAAATTTGCCAAAGAAAATCAATATACTATCGTAACTTTTGATTCCGATTTCGTGGATTTCGCTTTAGTCAATGAATCCCTCCTAAAATCATTTGGTTACATACGGGAAATTTGACTACCCATTCTATTTTGAAACTATTGGAGCAGAACATTGAAAGTATTAAGACCTTTATAACTTCTGATTCGAAACGGTTACTTGAAATTTTAAAATAAATACCTACTCATTTTAAAAATGGCTTCTCACAACGAACTCGGGAAAATAGGAGAGGAAATTGCCGCCCAATATTTGATGAAACACGGCTATAAAATCCTGTGCCGAAATTTCTTTTTTGATAAAGCCGAATTAGATATCATTGCCCAAAAAGAAGAAGAGACAGTTGTTATTGTAGAAGTAAAAACCCGTAACAGCGATTTTTTCGGCGATCCGCAAAGTTTTGTCACACCTGGAAAAATCAAGAATTTGGTGAAAGCCGCGAATGAATATGTCGTTTCAAATGAACTGGACGTAGAAGTACGTTTTGACATAATCGCCGTATTAAAAAACCAGAAAACAGAAAGTGTGGAGCATTTTATAAATGCCTTTTACCATTTTTGAATTCCCGCCCTTCGGCTGCGGCTCAGGATAAACTTCGGCGGGAATCTCCCTGTAAATTATAAAATCCTATTTCTTATAAGCCTCCAATTGATCGATAATCCCAAATAGACTTTTTTCACCCCGTGGTTTGGCGATAATTTTTTTATCCTTATCCAGAACAATGAAAGTAGGTGTGCCGGTGATATTGTATTTTAAGGTAATACTTGCGCGATCTTCTCCGATTTTCATAAGGTGAATAAATTGGGAAAGGTTGGGAATTGTTTCTTTCCAATGCTGTTCATCCATTTCCAATCCAATGGCGATTACTTTTATTTTCTGATCTGAAATGCTTTTCATTTTTTCATCCAACACCGGCATTTGTTCCATACAATGGGAACATTCCGAACTCCAAAACGCCAAGATATAATATTCCGATCCTTCCGTTGTATAGAGCGTTTTTTCTTTGCCGTCTTCATCTTGCCAAGAAAAATCCGGTGCTTTCGCTCCCATTGAAAGGGATTTAAACAATTCAATTTTTTTGGCCAAAACGGGATCGTTGGCCGAGTTGGCCAATTCAATAAGATAATTTTCAGCTAAATAGTTGGCGGCATTGTGTTTATTGTTGTCAACCAAAACTTGCCAAAAATTCGCCAAGACGGTTTTTTGAAACTCGGTATCACAATTTCGAAGTTCAAAATAAATGTCATTTATAAGCGAACGGTAGAATGAAGGACCTTGAGCCGCGATAAACTCGTTATAATATGAAGTTATCTTTTTTAATGGAAAGGAAGAACTTTGCAGCTGCTCATTTTCAAAATCAAAATTTTTAAAATAATTGCTCTTCTTTTCGGCATAATAAATATTTCTATTCTTGAACTTATTAGGAATAAAAGGTTTGTTTGCTTTAATAAATAGAGAAGCAAATGAATCCTTTGAATCTTTCTCCGCTTTATTCTGAAGGTCTATCTGGCTCTTTAAAAAGTTTCTTATTTCCTTTTCTTTTGGATTTTCACTCATCAATTCAGAATCGAGTTCCTTTTCAATGGAATCCATTTTTTTTAAATACTCAGATAGCATTCTATTTTGTTCATCACTAAAAACCACTCCTGACTTTTCAGAAAATGTGAAGCTGATAGCCGATTTCCCATCATAGATAATATCGAAGAAGTGCGATTCCTCGGGCAAATTGTAAACCAGTCTATAATTACCTTTTGAAATCGAAGAATTCAATTCTATCTTAAAACCTCCATTAACTACTTTGGTATTCGTTGTGTAAATTTTTCCAGTTGGCGTCAAACGATAAAGAATAACGAAGTCATAATCTTTGGAGGGAGAAAATTCACCTGAAAGGGAGTTTTGACAAGAGACAATCAAAGGACTAAGAAGTAGTAGAAATAGTAACTTTTTGAGCATAATCAAAGAATTGAAAATGCAAAGTTATCATTCTTTTATCGAGGGCTCTAGGTTTCACAAATTTCTTAATACGATGGTGAAGCAGCGGTTTCCTTTTTCACAAACTCTTCGATTTTGTAAAGCAGAATAATTTGTAAAAGCATACTTGGGATTAAAAAGATAAGGCCGAGCCATGCCAAAAAAACCAAAATAAGGAGAACCCCACTTGCTATTTCCAATCCACCAGCAATTTCAGATATTTTTCCCATAGGCTTAAGCAATCTCATTATTGCAGCCCCGAAAATAACAGATCCAATTCCGCAGAAAATGGATTGAACAGCCAATGTATATTCAATATAAAACGGTTGGAAGTACAAGGAAATCATATCATAACCGTGAAACAAAATAGTAGTGCCAATTAGGAAGAAAGCACCGATTTTCATTAAATAATTATTGAATAATTTTCCACTCAAAACAAAACCCCATAGAAAATAAATATAGGTTATCATCGTAATGAATTTCATGCTGATGTACGCTCCGTTGGATATGATGAGTTCATTTTCATAAAATCGGGTATAATCCACGGCGAACTCAACAAACCCAATTAGAAAATAAATCAAACCACATATCCACGCAAGTTTGATATAGAAAGCTGAAAAATTTATTGCTTCAAAATTAAAATTTTCAACTGCTGGGGATTCTGGTCCTCTCAGATTTTCCAGATCCTCTCCCAATACATTCAAAATGGTTTTTAGAGTAAAACTTCTTGGCGTGACCTCGCCCGCTTCAATCCGTTGAATAGTTCTTACGTTAATATTACATAAGTCCACAAGTTCTTCCTGCGTGAGTCCCTTTTGCCTACGAAGTGCCAGGATTTTCTGTCCAAGTTCTGGTTGTTGCATAATCTGTGATTTGATAAAGCAATAGTACGATGACAGTAAATATAAGGCAATATTTTCAAGGGATTTTCACCCGACATTTGCCCGACATTTGTTGAAATCAAAGGAATAATTCTATTTTCTAATAATTTTGAATTTTCCCGAAGGATTCATATTCATTGGAAAAACACGGTATACTTTTACCGTATCTAAATCAGTTTTGTATAAAATAACGAAAGGAAACTTTTTGACAGGAACTTGTCGATAATCTTTGTAAACAATTTGAAAAAGAAATGGATTTTCTTCTAAATAGTTAATTGTATGTTTTATATGATCGAGAAAGGAGTTACTAACTTTTCAGGAGATTTTTAGATACCAATCCTATCCATCGGCAATGTCGAATTTGGCATCTTCTTCTATCGAAATTCGATAGTTCCCCATTACGTTCTATTTTTCACGTAATTTTCAACATCTTCCCAAGTGTGAAAAACCGCTCTTCCTTCGTCTTCTTTTTCTGAAGCATAATCCAAAGCTTGTTTCTGAATTTCTGATAATTCATTAGAATTTTCAAACCAATTTTCAGGAAGAAGATCGACCAGTTTGGCCCTTTCAGAAATACTTAATTTTTGAAAAGCCTCGGCTAATTGCTCAATGGTAAGATTGTGTATCATCGACATTCATCCAATATACAAAACGAAATGCTTATTTAAATTGAAAAAGGCTCCAAAACCTGTAGCGCTTTATCCACAGAATTAACGCCTTCGAAAGTCAAAAGTAATTTCAAGCCATTTCTGGTCTGTTTTTCTTTCATTGTAACTTTTTGTGGATGGGTCTGAACGTATTGCAAAACTTTAGTAAAAGAAGGGCTTTGATAAAATGCACTTTGTTGGTCTGTTACAAAATATCCAACCATCTTTTTGTGTTTCATCACAACGCGTTCGAGTCCCATCGAAATTGCGATCCACTTTATTCGAATACTATTAAGAAGATCCTCAGCTTGTTTTGGCAATTCTCCAAAACGATCCAGCAATTCCTTTCTGAATTTCTCAAGCTCCTCCTCATTTTTTAGCTCATTCAGTTTGGTGTAGAGATTTAGACGTTCGGTAATATTATTAACATAATCATCCGGAAAAAGAAGTTCAAAATCAGTATCAATTGTTGTTTCCTTAACGTAAGTCCGCCCTTCGGCTCCGCTCCGGATAGACTCCGACGAGGAGACATCCTCATACAAATCCTTAAATTCCTTTTCCTTTAATTCATCAATCGCTTCCGCAAGGATTTTTTGATATGTTTCAAACCCTATTTCATTAATAAATCCGCTTTGTTCACCTCCGAGCAAATCTCCCGCACCACGGATTTCTAAATCCTTCATCGCGATATTTATTCCGCTTCCCAATTCTGAAAATTGTTCCAATGCGGTGATTCGCTTTCTGGCTTCGTCGGTCATCACAGAATAATCTGGTGTGATAAAATAACAGAAAGCCTTTTTATTGCTTCGGCCCACACGGCCTCTCATTTGATGTAAATCTGAAAGTCCGAAGTTATTCGCATTGTTGATGAAAATTGTATTGGCATTGGGAACGTCAAGCCCGCTCTCAATAATTGTAGTAGAAACAAGGACATCAAATTCATTGTTCATAAACCGGAGCATCAAATCCTCAAGTTTTTTTCCATCCATCTGTCCGTGGCCGATTCCTACTTTAGCGTCAGGAACCAAACGTTGGATTAATCCAGCCACTTCTGTAATATTCTCTATTCGGTTGTGCACAAAGAAAATTTGTCCTCCCCTTTCAATCTCATAACTAATGGCATCGCGAATAGCTTCCTCAGAAAACCGGATCACGTGTGTTTCTACAGGATATCTATTTGGAGGCGGCGTTGTAATTACCGAAAGATCCCGCGCTGCCATTAAACTGAATTGCAATGTCCTTGGAATAGGTGTGGCGGTTAAAGTCAGTGTATCGACATTTTCCTTGATAGTTTTCAGTTTATCCTTAACCGCAACACCGAACTTCTGCTCCTCGTCAATTACTAAAAGACCCAAATCTTTAAATTCGACGGATTTATTTACCAATTGATGCGTTCCGATTACGATATCGAGTTTGCCATCTTTTAACCCCTCCAAAACAGCGCGTCTTTCCTTTGCTGTGCGGAAACGGTTGAGATAATCCACTTTCACCGGCATATCGGAAAGACGCTCAGAAAATGTTTTATAATGTTGAAAAGCCAAAATAGTTGTTGGAACCAAAACCGCAACTTGCTTACCGCTATCCACGGCTTTAAATGCTGCGCGGATGGCAACTTCCGTTTTTCCAAAACCAACATCCCCACACACCAAACGATCCATAGGACGCTCGTTTTCCATATCCCGTTTTACATCTTCTGTAGCTGTACTTTGATCGGGCGTGTCTTCATAAATAAATGACGATTCCAATTCGGCCTGCAAATAGCTGTCAGGATCGAATGCGAAACCTTTTAAAGTCCGCCGTTTGGCGTAAAGTTCGATCAAGTTGAAAGCTATCTCTTTGACCCGGGACTTAGTCTTTGCCTTTAGTTTTTTCCAAGCGTCACTTCCGAGTTTGTAGATCTTGGGCTCTCGACCATCCTTGCCATTGTATTTAGAAATCTTGTGGAGCGAATGAATGCTGACGTAAAGAATATCCCGATCGCCATAAAAAAGTTTGATGGCTTCCTGCATTTTTCCTTCCACTTCGATTTTTTGAAGTCCGCCGAATTTTCCAATTCCGTGATCTATGTGGGTGACATAATCTCCAACTTCCAAATTGGATATCTCCTTAATGGTAATCGCCTGTTTTTTGGCATAGCCATTCTTTAAGGAGAATTTGTGGTAGCGCTCAAAAATCTGATGATCCGTATAGCAGACCACCTTTAAATCGTCATCAATAAATCCTTGATATATCGGGAAAACAATGGTTTCGAACTGCTCCACATTTTTATCGGAATCCCTAAAAATATCGCGAAAGCGTTTTGCCTGTTGTTCGCTACTACAGAAAATATAATTTTTATAGCCTTTCTCCGTGTTGTCGTTTAAATTATCGATCAACAAATTGAATTGCCGGTTGAAGGAGGGTTGAGGACGGATTGAAAACGAAATCGAAGTCCCACCCCCAGCCCCTCCCCCAGGGAGGGGAGTTTCGACCTTTGTCAGGTTGAGCGCAGTCGAAACCTCTTTTAAATTTCTGTTTCCTTTTGAATTGAGCGAGACTGTGGTGAAATCTTCTAGTTGCTTCTGAAGCATATCCCCGGTACAAAACAATTCCGAAGGTTTTGCGCGTTTTATAATTGGATCCAATGCTTCGAAAGCGTCTGTTGCTTTCTTGTAGAGACCGTCGATAGCATCCAGAAAGAAATCTTCATTTTTGATAAAAATAACTGTCTTCGCTGCTATATATTTAAAGAAGGATTCCCGGCTTTCATCAATTATTTTATTCTCGATGTTGGGAATAATGGTAATCTTTTTCTTTTGCTCAAGGGAAAGCTGGGTTTCCACATCAAAGGTGCGGATGCTATCCACTTCATCACCGAAGAATTCAATCCTGAACGGTTCGTCATTGCTGAAACTAAATACGTCCAGAATTCCTCCCCGAACAGAAAATTCACCGGGTTCTGTAACAAAATCGGTGCGTTTAAACCGGTATTCAAATAAAACCTCGTTTACGAAATCGATAGAAAGATTATCGTTAACACCGATTTTTAGGGTATTACGTTCTAGCTCTTTCCGAGTGACCACTTTCTCAAATAAGGCCTCAGGATATGTAACGATGAAAGCTGGTTTTTTACGGGAGTTTATTCGATTTAAAACTTCACTTCGCAAAAGAATGTTCGCGTTGTCTGTTTCCTCTATTTGGTAAGGTCTGCGATAACTTCCTGGATAAAACAGTACATTTTTATCTCCCAAAAGATTTTCCAGATCATTTAAATGGTAGGCAGCTTCTTCCTTATCATTTAAAATTAGCAGAAATGGCAATTCAGCAGAGGAAGATTCAGGTTTAAAAGTCTCTGCCAAGACCATTGAAAGAGAAGAACCAATAAGACCCGAAACTGAAATCTCAGTTGGTCTTTTTTTGTCAGTCTGAGCCTGTTGAAGACTGTTGTCAGTCTGAGCTTGTCGAAGCCCTTGTTTTTCTTCTTTTTGAAATTGAAAAATAGCTTCCTGCAGTTTCCGGGTTTTTGGAGACTGGGAATAGAGCGAATTAGCAAATGTTTTCTGCATTGAGGATGCAAATTTACTTCAAAGGTTCAAAGTTCCAAAGACCTGTTATGTATTTAATCCCAACTTTATCATTTTACTAACATACTTTGGGATAGTGAATTGGTATTTTTCGATAGGATTGAAATCCGAACTACTAAATCAATTGACCCGAAAGATCTTTGAGACCTTTCGGGTCTGAAAACTCTAAAATATGGCATTAAAGGAATTCGATGTATTCATAATTGGAACCGGAACCGCTGGAAAAACGGTTGCTTACGATTGTGCTGCGGAAGGAATGACCGTGGCAATAGCCGACAACCGAGAATATGGCGGAACCTGTGCCAATCGCGGCTGTGATCCCAAAAAGGTTTTAGTGGGCATTACAGAGGCTTACAAAATGTCGAAAGATTTGGAGGGAAAAGGAATAGTTAACCCACCGAAAATTGATTGGAAAGCACTTCAAAAATTTAAATCCACTTTTACCGCCGCCGTTCCTGCCGCTACCGAAAGAGATTTGAAGAAAGCGGGCATTAAAATGTACCATCAATCACCGAAATTTTTGGATGAAAATACCCTTTCGGTGGAAGGAAAAACAGTCAAGGCAAAAAAGATTGTTATTGCCACTGGTTTAAAACCTCTGGAACTTAAAATTCCAGGAAGAGATTATTTAAAAATTAGTGATGACTTTCTCGATTTGGAAGAATTACCAGAAAGCATCGTTTTTGTTGGTGGAGGTTATATTGGGATGGAATTCGCCCACATTGCCGCACGTTGTGGTGCACAAGTAACGGTTATTGAAGCAAGCGATCATCCTCTTGATGGTTTTGATAAGGATATTGTTTCGCATTTAACGGAGGCTTCAGAAAAACTGGGGATTAAATTTATTTTCAATGCAAGAGTTTCCGAAGTAAAAAAGCTTCAAAAGAACTATCGCATTTCATATCAGAAAGGCGGTAAAACCGAATCCGCTACAGCAAGGGTGGTCTTTAATACCGCTGGTCGAGTTCCATCCATTGACACTTTGGATTTGGAGAAAGGAAACGTTTCATTTGAAACCCGCCTGACGGACGGGCAGGAAAAGGGAGTTTCCGTAAACGAATACCTTCAGAATCCCAGTAATCCTAATGTATATTCGTGTGGAGACGTTTCGGCGAGTGGAGCTCCACCTCTAACGCCCACTTCTTCGCAGGAAGCCCGGATTGTATCCTTAAATATTAGAGAAGGAAACCATACTAAAATGGATTTTCCTCCTGTGCCATCGGTGGTATTTACCCTTCCGAAGTTGGCAACGATTGGTTTGACCGAAGAAGAAGCACGAAAAAAGGGTTATGATATTGCAGTTAATTATAAGAGTGTGCCCAATTGGTTTAACGCCAAAAGAATAAATGCCGATGTATATGCTTTTAAAATAGTGGAAGACAAAAAGCGAAAGTTAATTTTGGGAGCACATATTATTGGACCAGAAGCCGGGGAAATGATTAATCTTTTTGTTCTGGCCATGTGTGGAAAACTTACGACTGAAAACCTAAAAGCAATGATTTTTGCTTATCCCACTTGGGGAAATGAGATTAAGGGAATGCTCTAAATTCCGCGCGAAGCGAAGGAATCTGTCCCTATTGAAATTTGCCTCTCTTGCCTGACAAATCTGTAAATTATAATGTAATTAGTATTCAAAAGCCTCTCCCAAGAACAACCTGTTAAACAGCAAATCTTTATCCCTTTGGCAATATTTTCAACCCAAATCTTTTTTTATTTTTGTCTAGCATAAGCGTCTAGCATCTAGTAACCTCCACAAACCCACCAAGGATTTTTGGATCTATTGGCAATTTTTCTAAAGAATGGAAGTAAATGGAAACAAAGCATTCTTTCCTCAAAAAAAATGGACTCAGTATTACACTTCTTTTTCTTTGGATAATCTTTCTGCTGGCACAATTTTTAACCGGATTTGAGGTCCATAACAAGGAATTGGCAGAAAATGGGGTTTCCGCCATTTCGTTGGCACACTATTTTACCAGTGGCCATTTTATTCAGGCTACTTTCGAAAACTGGGAAAGTGAGTTTCTTCAGATGGCATTGTACGTGATCCTTACTGTGAAATTATATCAAGTAGGCTCGGCAGAATCCAAAAGTTTGGATAAAAAGGAAAAAGTGGACAAGGACCTAAAACCAACGCCGGATTCCCCTTGGCCAGTTAGAAAAGGTGGATGGTGGTTAAAAATTTATAGCAATTCGCTCTCTATTGCCTTCTTTATATTATTTCTGCTTTCATTTTTGTTTCATTTTTATGGAAGTCTTGTCAGTTATAACGAGGGCCAAATAATTAAGGGAGAGGCACCGGAAGAATGGCAGAATTATATTTTTTCTTCACAATTTTGGTTTGAATCCTTTCAAAATTGGCAAAGCGAGTTTCTTTCCGTAGCCTCGATCGTGATTTTATCCATCTGGCTTCGTCAAAAAGGTTCCACCGAATCAAAACCTGTGGGCGCGCCTCATTCCCAGACAGGAGGATAAATAAAAGTGATTAAATAAAGACCCAAGGATGGCATCCTATTTTTTATATCTATTTTGATACTCCAGGAGTTTTTCGCCAGGATTGGTGGCTCGATTCAAATATCCATGATACCCGCTGCTTATAATTAAAACAATAGCAACCGCCAAGGCCGAATTGGCAACTATGGAGTTCACTTCCCAATTAGCAACACAAATGGCAATTAGTGCCCAAGCTCCAACAAGGGCAAATTCCCGCATATTTCGTCGCCAAGTAACTACGAAATTTAGAATTCCTGCAATAATAATCATTGTAATCGCCCACGAAGTTTCACTATAACCCCAAGCTTCCCATTCTATACTTTTTAAGTAGGCAGAAACATTGGCAATACACGCGACGGTTACCCAACCACTATAGAAAACAAAGGGCCACCAAAGAAATGCTATAACGGAAATAGGTGCATCCCAAAGTTCCATTCTGTTTTTCATCACGATTTTTAAAAGTGCAAAGAGCAAAACGAAAATTGCCAAGATGGAATATTCCATAAACCCATATACCCAGAAAATGATCCACATGATATTGGCGAAACAGGACAATACAAACCACCAGCCAGTTTGTAATATAAATCCGTCATCGCGAACGGGTTTGGTCAAACTTCTACTTTGGTAAATAATAAACCCGAGCAGCAATAGATAAATAAATCCCCAAATAGAAAAAGCATAACCTGCCGGCGTAAATAAATTGTGATTTGCATTGGATATATCCGCAATGGAAGTGTCATTAATAGCGCCCATTCCTCCCAGAATATTGACGATGACAACTAGAATAAAACCAATGATATTCGCGATTTGTAGTGTTTTCTTCATAATAAAAAGGGAAGGCACAAAGCCATCGTTTTACGGGTCTTTTACTTTAAACTCGAAGCACCTCTCCATCAACAACCACATAAACTTCATCAGATTTTGAAGGTTTTAAAATGTGCTTCCCCGTAAAGTTACCAAAAGCAGGGAGTATAAGGCTGTTAACGGTTTTATAAAAACAAGGAAGGCGCAAAAATTGTTTGCCAACTCCCCTTAACATAATTCCAGGATGGATATGACCATAGAAATTAAAAAGATCTTCTCTGGTAGTGGGATGATGGGTAAGTAAGAAATTATCCAATATCAATTCATCAAATACCTTTACGCCAATTTCCTCATATAAATACTGTGGGATAATATCGTGGTTGCCTGAAATAAGGATGATATCTGCATTGGTATATTCCACCCACTTTTCAAAATCTTTCCATTCCTCATTTATTTTACTGTGGAATAGATCGCCTAGAAAACAAATAGATTCTGGCTGAAATAAATTAGTAATCTCAGTAAGTTCCTCTAGGTTTTTATAAGCTGCACTGGCGGGAACCGGCGCACCGTGTTTCCTAAAATGGGCCACCTTCCCCAAATGCACGTCGGCAACCAACAACATTTTTTTTTCTTGCCAATAAATGGCGCAACTTGGATGAAGAATAAAGTTTTGGGAGTTAATCTGAATTTTTACCGGCATTGTGCAAAGGTAAATTATAACTTTTAATGATGGAAAATTTGGAAGGAAATGAGGTTGTAGTAGATTTCCACAAATTGACTGTAAACTATTTTTCAGCTAATTAGCTAAGATCTTGCAAAAACCACAATTCCTATGGAAGAAAAAATCCCAAATTCCAGATTGCCACTTTCGTCGCAATAGGAATTTGGGATTTATATTTTTTAGAATTAGATCGAAGCCGTATGTTAATTAAACTTACGCTGGATGAATTGCTTCAGGAAAAAGGAATGACCGGCAAGGAATTAGCTGAAATAATAGGAATCACGGAAGCAAACCTCTCAATTTTTAGAGGCGGGAAAGCACGTGCGGTGCGGTTTTCAACTTTGGCGGCTATCTGTGATGCTTTGGATTGTCAGCCTGGGGATATTTTACAACATTTAAGGGATTGAGCCAACGCCTAAATTATGTCCAAATTTGGGAGTAGAAAAACGCCAGTGAAGTGGTAAGGGCCGCATTGCGTGCCCAAGAGTTGAATGATCAAAAATTGGAACATCTGCGAAATGAGATTCAAAAGGGATTGATAGCGGAATAAGTAATAGGAATTTCAGAGACATAATAGAAGCCAAACGGAAGGAGCATGGCATCAAATGAGAAGCAATCACGAAATACAAATGTTCAAATCCTCCTTATTTTAGGGTTGGGTGGTGGCCACCAAAGGTCCGGCATCTTTACTAAATCCCTCTGAGCCACAATTGGCTCGCACATAAAATTCGTAGGTAGTACTTGGATTGATGCCTGCCTCAATCAAGGGGTTTGATATGGATGTATTAAGAATTCTGCCTGTACCTATTGCGAAACCTTGTGGTCCATATTCCACCTGCCAAGAAGAATTATCCCCTCGATCCCAGGTTATCCGCAACGATTCTCTTCCAACACTTATAAGTCTCAATCGTTCAGGCTTTTTACAAACATCCAAGGTAGTAAAAGAGGTGACTTCGGAATTGGGTGACAAATCTGTTCCGCAAACGTTTCTCATATAAACGTCATAAGTTGTACTCGGAATTAGATTATTTAGATCGTACCAATATTCTGTGCGATTGATGCTAATTTTGGTTCCTGAGCCCAAATCAAATCCGCTCGGGCCATATTCAATTTCCGTAGCCTGGGTTTCCATAAACCAATTAATGCGGGCTGTGGTTTCGAAAATACTGGAAACAGTAACCAAATCTATCGCTTGGCAGGAAAGAGTAGTAAAGTTTCTTGGGCCCACATTTTTCGAAAAATTGTCGTTGCCACATTTCTTCTTTACATAAAATGAATAAGTAGTTCCAGAGGACAGACCTTCTACACGATATTCAAATTCTTGGGTCTCGACAATGGTTCCAGTGCCGGGATTAAATCCTTCTGGACCAAATTCTGCTACATAGATGGCGGGCTGGCTTTCCAAAACGTCATTCCAACCGAGAATCACTGAACTGGTTGAAATTCCTCGAGTCTCAAGGGTCAGGGAAGCGTTGCAATTATTTGCTGGAGCGTCATCTTTTGTAGAACAGGAGACAACTATAAACAAGAAAAGGAAATAGGACAGTGTTTTTTTCATGGCTTTCGCATTGTGCAAGCAAATATAGATTAAAAACCCAACTAACTATTACAGAAAATTGGGGTTCTGGAAAATCCTCTTGGTGATAGGCTAGTCTGCCAACACAATTACACAATTCTTATTGCACTCAACAGTTCCTCCAGATGCTGATGTCAATTAATTATCTTGAGGATATTTTCCTTGACGAAAAAGATTTAGTATTATTGAGGTGACTCTGTTTCGTAAGTTATTATTTAATTTTGATAATTTTTTGCTTCGTCCAATATTATGTGCAAACTACCTATTCTCTTTTTAATGTTTCTAATTGCTTCAAGTAGCGTGGCCCAAGAGGTTGTCAATTCTGAAACTCTGGTCCAATACCTGCACAGGGATCAACAAAAATTAGCTTACAAAGTTGACGTTCACGAAAAATCATTTTTTCAAGATGATACTTTAAAAATTAGCTATCAGGTTTTTGCCGAAAGAAATAAGGAAGATACTATCTATGGATACAATTTCAAAATAGTAAAGCCTCATGCAACTATTTATAATTTAAATGGTACCTTATACAAGTTTTTCGATGATAATGGAGATAGGAAATTCCTCACGGAACAAAAAAAGGACGGTAAATTGGACTTGTTGCTTATACCGAATATGAATTTGAATGCAGGAGATTTAGTGGATACCCTGCACACAACGGTTTCTAAAGTGGATGAAGGATACATTGTACACAAACATTACGATAGTATTAACCAAATTAAAAATATTGATTTAACCTATAAATTTTCAGTTGCTGATGCCCAGTTGATTTCGTTTACCAGTTCGGTATATTTTCAAGATTCCCAACAATACCGTCATTTGGACTTTGGAAGTTTAGCATACGATTTTGACATTGATTTCGAGGGTGAAATTGAACAGTTTTTGAAGGTTTCCCAACCCTTCGTAAGAATTGAAAGAACTGTAATAGATCAGAAAGTTTTTCCAAGAATTGATGGAACACTTTTAAATGGAGATAATAAGGTAGTTCTGGATGATTTTAAAAGTGAGATATTAATTTTGGACTATTGGTATTTTCGGTGTTATCCCTGTATAAAGGCAATTCCAAAACTCAATAACTTGAATGCTAAATACCCTGACAGTCTTGTAGGTGTAGTTGGAATAAATATCATTGATGACAAAATAAAGGATAGGGCTTATCTGGATAAATTTATAAAGAAAAATAGGGTAAATTATCCAAGTATTTTTACTAAGCAAAATCCGTTATCCGTAAATTCTTTTCCAACGGTTATAATTATTGACAAAGATTTCAATATTCTATATTCTGAATTCGGTTATAGCGAAAATATGGAAGAAGAATTGACAGGGGTAATAGAAAAATATCTCTCCACACATTCAACAAAAAAGGATAATTAACGCCAATTTAATCTTATGATGTCCTTATTGTTTTTAATAAGGATATTGACGATATAGATCCACCTCGGACAGGCTTTAGGAGCATTATAGCCACCCAATAGAAAATCCCAAATTCCATTGCGACTCTAAGGAAGCAATCCGGAATTTGGGATTTATATTTTTTAGAATTGTACCGAAGCCGTATGTTAATTAAACTTTCTTTAAAAAGGTAGCTGAGTAATCCCGATAAAATGTTTTTGGACATTTTGTCGGGATTGTACCGAAGCCGAATGGTAATTAGACTTACTTAAAAAAGGTAGCTGAGTGATTCCGACCCTCAAAGGTCGGAATTGTACCGAAGCTAGTCAGCCAATACAATCACACGATTCTTATTGCACTCAACAGTTCCTCCGGTTATGTGAAGTACCCATTTATCGCCTTCCTTGGAAAATTTATTCTGGAAACCTTCAGCAATGGTAGGATTTCCTCTGAATTTCACTTTTCCAGCTTGTAGGACGGAAACAATAGGAGCGTGGTTGTTCAGCATTTGGAATTCTCCATCCACACCAGGAACGGTTACGCTTTCCACTTCACCGGATACTAAGGACGCTTCTGGGTTTACTATTTCTAAGTACATCTTTTCAATTATGAATTATGAATTATGAATTATGAATTCAGAACTTCCATTTAATTCTGAATTCTTAATTCTTAATTCTGAATTAAATTACGCTTCCGCAAGCATTTTCTCTCCTGCCTCAATCGCTTCTTCAATGGTTCCTTTCAGGTTGAAGGCTGCTTCTGGCAAGTGATCCAATTCGCCATCCATAATCATATTGAAACCTTTGATAGTTTCTTTAATGTCCACCAAAACTCCGGGAATACCTGTAAACTGTTCTGCTACGTGGAAAGGTTGTGAAAGGAAACGCTGAACTCTACGAGCGCGGTTTACTGCCAATTTATCTTCTTCGGAAAGTTCTTCCATCCCTAGAATGGCGATAATATCCTGTAATTCCTTATATCGCTGTAAAAGCTCTTTTACTCGCTGTGCGCATCCGTAGTGTTCTTTTCCAAGAATAGCCTCAGAAAGAATACGTGAAGTAGAATCCAATGGATCCACTGCCGGATAAATACCTAGCTCTGCAATTTTTCGTGAAAGAACGGTGGTAGCATCCAAGTGGGCAAAAGTTGTTGCCGGTGCTGGATCCGTAAGGTCATCCGCAGGAACGTAAACCGCTTGTACAGATGTAATAGAACCTCTTTTTGTGGAAGTAATACGCTCTTGCATCGCACCCATCTCTGTAGCCAAAGTAGGTTGGTAACCCACCGCTGAAGGCATACGACCAAGAAGAGCCGATACCTCAGAACCTGCTTGTGTAAATCGGAAAATGTTATCCACGAAGAACAGTACGTCTTTTCCTTGTCCTTCTCCAGATCCATCACGGAAATATTCTGCAATTGTCAACCCTGAAAGTGCCACACGAGCACGTGCTCCAGGAGGTTCGTTCATCTGTCCGAACACGAAAGTTGCTTTGGATTCTTTCATCGCAGTTTTATCAACTTTTGATAAATCCCAACCTCCGTCTTCCATAGACTTCATAAAGTCATCACCGTATCTGATAATTCCAGATTCCAGCATTTCGCGAA
Source organism: Aequorivita sp. H23M31 (assembly GCF_004022485.1). GTDB lineage: Bacteria > Bacteroidota > Bacteroidia > Flavobacteriales > Flavobacteriaceae > Aequorivita > Aequorivita ciconiae. The sequence goes on along the minus strand of NZ_CP034951.1, from coordinate 2,664,723 downwards.
GAAGGTCATTCCCTTCACGGGTACGTTCCCCCACTCCAGCAAAAACCGAAAGACCACCGTGACCTTTCGCAATATTGTTAATCAACTCCTGAATAAGTACGGTTTTACCCACACCAGCACCTCCAAAAAGACCAATCTTACCTCCTTTTGCGTAAGGCTCAATTAAGTCGATTACTTTAATTCCTGTATAAAGGACTTCAGTCGAAGTTGAAAGATCTTCAAATTTTGGAGCTTCACGGTGAATAGGAAGACCATTTTCGCCAGCTTTTGGCAAGTTTCCAATCCCGTCAATAGCATCTCCAATCACGTTGAAAAGTCGGCCATAAATGTCGTCACCGATTGGCATTTGAATAGGCGCGCCGGTTGCAACAGCATCCACACCGCGGCTTAGACCGTCGGTAGAGTCCATTGATATGGTGCGAACCATGTTTTCTCCAATGTGCGATTGAACTTCAAGAACCAATAGGTTTCCGTGGTTATTCACTTCCAAAGAATCGTATATTCTAGGAAGCTCAGCGCCGCTGTCAAACGCAACGTCAACCACTGGGCCAATAATCTGAGCAACTTTTCCTGTAACTTGTGACATGTGTAACTGTTTATTTTATAGTTATCTAGGGATAAAAAAATAAGCCCTATTTTGAACGGTGCAAAGATAGTTTTTTATTGCTTAAAGTTGCAACGTGATTGTTGAAAATATTTAAACGGTTTTATCATGAGCCTGAACTCCTTAAACCCTTGGTTTTAGTATGAATTAGACTTGCCTTAGTGTTCTTGTTTTCTGCGACTTAAATAGCGCGTATAATAAAGTAGTTTCTCTTACCGCGCTGAAGCAGTACAAATTGGCCGTTTATTAAATCGTTTTCTGAAATTTGGTAATCTTCTGAAACTTTCTCTTTGTTTACCGAAATTGAATTCTCTTTCAGAGCGCGACGTGCTTCGCCATTTGATTTTAGAAAGCCGGTTTTTTCTGCCAAAGCTCCTATTATATCGATTCCGCTTTTTATTTCTTCTTTTGAAATTTCCCCTTGGGGAACGCCATCGAATACATCCAAAAAAGTTTTTTCATCTAAGGTTTTCAAATCTTCTGAAGTTGAATTCCCGAACAGGATTTCCGAGGCTTTAATTGCGTTTTCAACTTCCGTGGAACCGTGAACTGTATTAGTTACTTCTTCCGCCAATTTTTTTTGGAGAGTACGTAAGTGAGGGGCTTCCTTGTGTTCGGAGATTAAATTCTCTATGGTTTCTTTATCCAAAAAAGTAAAAATCTTAATATATTTTTCGGCATCCTCATCACTGCTGTTCAACCAGTATTGGTAAAATTTATAAGGTGAAGTGCGATTTGCATCCAACCAGATATTACCGCCTTCACTTTTGCCGAATTTGCTGCCGTCACTTTTTGTAATCAAGGGACAGGTAAGGGCATAACCTTTTCCTCCATCCATTCTTCGGATAAGTTCGGTTCCAGTAGTAATATTTCCCCATTGATCACTGCCACCCATTTGAAGGGTACAACCCAAATTTCTGTATAAATGAACAAAATCGTAACCTTGGATCAATTGGTAGGTAAATTCAGTAAAGGAAAGACCATCAGCACTATCGCCACTCAAGCGGGTCTTTACGGAATCCTTGGCCATCATATAGTTAACGGTTATATGCTTGCCGATGTTTCTGATGAAATCCAAAAATGAAAATTCCTTCATCCAATCGTAATTGTTCACCAATACTGCTGGATTTTCTATTTCCGAAGAAAAATCCAGAAATTGGGAGAGCTGATTTCGGACGCCTTCCTGATTTTTTTTCAGTGTAGCTTCATCCAGCAAGTTACGTTCTGTGTTTTTCATGGAGGGGTCGCCGATCATTCCGGTAGCTCCACCAACAAGCGCTACAGGTTTATGTCCGCAGCGTTGAAAAAACGACAGAATCATAATAGGTACCAGGTTTCCAATGTGCAGGGAATCGGCCGTAGGATCGAAACCTACATAAGCCGAGCGCATGGTCTCCATTAGATGTTCTTCGGTTTCGGGCATTACGTCGTGGACCATTCCACGCCATTTTAGTTCTTCAACGAAATTTTTCAGCTTCATTTTTATTGATGTTTTCCTCTATTGCCAGATTTTTGGAATATGAGGGTGCAAAGATAAGGTTCATAATTTAAAATTAGAACCGATCATTCACATTTGATAAACATTAATTCCCATTCCATCCTTAAAATATTTTTAAGCTATATCAATTTAAAGGGATGGTCAATTCCTTTATAAAAAGCAGTATTTTCGTTTTATGATTTTAGTGACCGGTGGAACTGGAATAGTTGGAGCACATTTGCTTTATTCCTTATTAGAGGACAATACTTCTGTGCGTGCTATCTACAGAAAAGATAGTGATATCCATTCCATAAAAAAGATATTCGCAATTTACACTTCCGAGGTAGATACACTCTTTAATAAAATTGAATGGAAAGAAGCAGACATAATTGATATTCCCGCATTGACATTTGCATTCAAGGATGTAACTCATGTTTACCATTGCGCAGCCCTTATCAATTTTAACCCGGCGAAATATAAGATATTAAAGAAAATAAATGTAGAAGGAACAGCCAATATCGTGAATCTCTGCTTGGCCAATGGAGTGCAAAAATTATGTTACGTAAGTTCGGTCGCAACCTTTGGAAATGTACCGAATGGGCAATTTATCAATGAGGAAACTTCGTGGAATCCTGATGAAAGAAATAATGTTTATTCCATTACAAAATATGCTGCCGAAATGGAAGTTTGGCGGGGCACCCAGGAAGGTCTTGACGCGGTGATTGTAAACCCTGGAATAATCTTCGGAATTTCCCCAAAGGCAGAGGGCAGTGGATTGATTACCAAGTTGGGACCACGGGGACTTTCATATTATCCTTCCGGAGGAATGGGAATTGTAGATGTAAAGGACGTTGTAAGGGCAATGAAAAGGTTGATGGATTCAGAGATAAAAAATGGGCAATACATACTTGTAGCGGAAAATGTTTACTATAAGGAAATCCTTACCAAACTGGCTCTTTTATATGGAAAGAAGCCTCCCTCAAAAAAATTATCAAAACCACTAATGATATTTTTAAGTCAATTAGATTGGTTTTCGAGCGTTTTTTTTGGGACAAAGAGGAGATTATCCAAAGCAATGGTGCGCTCTATGTTCTCTACTTCACAATATGATTCTTCTAAGATAAAAGAACAACTCCATTTTGAATTTACACCCTTACAAGAAACTTTAAAAAGAATTGTGGACAACAGCAGCACGGAATAGATTTTACTCCCTTTTTCTAAAGGTCCCCTGCGCTTCTTTCTTCTTTGGGGCATCATCTGGAATGACTTTGTCTGGTTTTGCACCAATTTTCTGGATACTGTCAAGGTGCTTCTCTATTTTTTGGAGCTTTGCCTCTACGTTCTGAAATATGGAAATATAAGCGTTTACATCTGCGGCATAATAATCATTGCTTCGGGCGAACTGAAGACTATCAACACCAAATTTGGTATAAAAATGGGAATCCATATTCACACCTTCCTTCAACATGGTCTTGTTATCGATACTTCGGCCAGCATTGGCAAGATAGGCTTCGGCGAGGATTTCTGCCATTTTCTCCTTTCCAATAAGATCTTTTGGCTTTTCGGGGTACTTGACATTCTGACAAGCCGCCAATCCCACTAAAAACAGAAAGATTACTAAATATTTCATTCTCGGTCAAAAGTTAGTCTTTCAGCAGTGCTCTTATTCGCGAACTTATTATTCTCATAAACTACAGTCCCGTTTACCAAAGTATGGGTAACTCGAGATTTAAAAGTAGTTCCTTCAAACGGAGACCAGCCACATTTATACAAAATATTCTCTTTCTTAACGGTCCAGGGGGAATTAAGATCCACTAAAACCAAATCGGCTTTATACCCTTTTCGAATATAGCCACGTTCCTTAATCTGAAATAGAATAGCCGGATTGTGTGCAGTTTTTTCAACGATTTTCTCTATCGAAATCTTTCCCTTGTGGTACATTTCCAAAAGTGCAACCAATGTATGCTGTACCAAGGGACCCCCAGAAGGGGCGTTCATATAATTATTATTTTTCTCCTCCAAAGTATGTGGTGCGTGATCTGACGCAATAACATCTATGCGATCATCCAATAATGCCTTTAAAAGTCCGTCACGATCCTTTTCAGTTTTAACGGCTGGATTCCATTTTATCTTAGAACCCTTTGTCTTATAGTCTTGATCTGTAAACCAAAGATGGTGTATGCAGACCTCCGCAGTTATTTTCTTTTTGGCAAGTGGTTTCTTATTAGTAAAAAGATGGGTTTCCCTTTCGGTAGAAACGTGAAAAACATGAAGTCTCGCGCCAGTTTTTTCGGCAAGTTTTATTGCCCGAGAAGAAGAAAGATAACACGCTTCCTCGCTTCTAATTTTTGGATGGCATTCCATGGGGATATCATCTCCATATTCCTCCTGGTAGGCCGCAAGGTTCTTTTTAATCGTGGTTTCATCTTCACAGTGTGCCGAAATGAGCAGTTTGGTTTTGCTGAAAATATTCTCCAAAGTTTTTGGATCATCCACCAACATATTTCCGGTGGAGGAACCTAGAAAAAGTTTAAGACCGGCGACTTTTTTGGGATCAACCTTTAGAATTTCATCTAAATTGTCATTGGTCCCACCGAACATAAAGGAATAATTCGCCCAAGAAGTCTTTGCGGCGATATCAAATTTTTCTTCCAGTAATTCTATTGTGGTAGCTTGGGGTACAGTGTTTGGCATTTCTATAAAGGTAGTTGTTCCACCTGCTATTGCTGCCTTCGACTCACTTTCTATATTGGCCTTATGGGTAAGTCCGGGCTCTCTAAAATGAACCTGATCGTCAATCATTCCCGGAAGCAAATATCTTTCATCGGCATCGATAATCTTGGTATTTGCAGATTTCATGCTTATAGAATCTGCAATTTCGACAATATACCCTTCTTCTATCAGCACATCCCCCTTAATTATTTGCCCTTCATTGACAATATTCGCATTCTTGATCAATACTGATTTCATCAGACCTTTTATTAAATTTTTATTCGATGGTTATTTCCTATAAAAGAGAAATACAAATTATCATTCATCCACTTCACTGCAACACTACCGAAAAGAAGATCTCTTGAATTTTTTCCTTAAGAAGATACTATTAAACTTCAAACCCATTACCCCAAAGATAGCTTCGGAAATAATTCTTGAGCTCATTTTAGATTCTCCGCGGGTCCTATCCCGAAATATCACGGGCACCTCCTTTATTTTGAACTTACTAAGATGGGCCTTGAATTTCATTTCTATTTGAAAGGCATACCCCACAAAACGAATGTTCTCCAAATTTATTTTTTCGAGAACTTTTCTTTTATAACAGATAAAGCCGGCAGTTGCGTCAAAAATATCCATCCTCATTATCAACTGCACATATTTTGATGCCAACCAAGACATCAAAACCCTGCTCATGGGCCAATTGACAACATTAACACCTTTTACATATCGGGAGCCTATTGCCATATCAAAACCTTCTTTATGGCAGGCATTATAAAGACGGATCAGATCATTTGGATTGTGGGAAAAATCGGCATCCATCTCAAAAATATAGTCGTAGCCGTTTTCCAATGCCCACTTAAAGCCGGCAATATAAGCAGTTCCCAAACCGGATTTTCCCTCCCGACTTATCAAAAAAAGCTTATCGGGATAATTGGGAATATTCTCCCTTACACATTGCCCAGTACCGTCGGGCGAATTATCATCAACGATTAAAATATGGAACTCACGTTGCAGTGAAAATACGGTTCGCAGCAAACGTTCAATGTTTTCAATTTCATTGTAAGTCGGTACCACTACCACCGCCTTGGACATACTTCCTGTTTTGCGCAAATGTACCTATTTTTGAATAAACAAAATGTGAATGAAATCCAATTGGGAGACGAAAAAGAGAATATTAATTTGATGTACCTTTGCCAGAAAATCGGCTGATTGGAGTACACCGAAAGAATTATAGAATCTAACGATTGGGCCACCTATTTGCTGGTTGGCTGCTTTGCGCTCCTGGTTCTGGCAAAATATAGCTATCCAAAGCGATTTGAGGAATTTGCATTTCTGCCCATTCGGGATAAGTACTTTACGGTGAGGGGGAAAGACGACAGTATTTACCATCCATTTAATATTATTCTATTCGCAATACAGGCAATTTGCGTTTCTATATTTATATTTCTTCTTTTTAGAGCTTACAAACCGTCGGAAATCCAAACCAATGAATGGTTATTTATTCAGATTTTCTCTGGCTATACAATTTTCGTTTTTATCAAACTTTCCATAGAAAAAATGCTGGCGAATATTTTTTCTATAGATGCTCTCATCGATCAATATTTATATCAAAAATTAAGTCACCGCAATTTTTTGGGTCTTATTCTTTTCGCGGGAAATCTCTTTTTTCTTTATGTTTTACGCACCCCCCATTTGTCCTTGCTTATTTTTGCCATCTGTATTTTAATACTAAATACTATTGCGCTGTTTTACAGTTATAAAAAAAACGGAAACTTAATCGCATCGAATTTCTTTCATTTTATTTTGTATCTTTGCGCACTTGAAATATCACCATATATCATTCTCTACAAGGTATTTTTTTGATAGAGTTTAAAACTTAAAAAAAATCTGGAAATTATATGAAAGTGAAAACCATTTTGGTTTCCCAGCCAGAACCTAAAATTGAAAATTCTCCCTATTTCGATTTAATAGATAAGCAAAAAGTAAAGATTGACTTTCGTCCTTTCATTCACGTGGAAGGGGTATCCGGAAAGGATGTTCGTGCCCAAAAAATCGATTTGGCTAAGTATACTGCCATAATTTTGACCAGCAGAAATTCTGTGGATCATTATTTCAGGATTACGGAAGAATTGCGTTTTAAGGTGCCAGATACCATGAAGTATTTCTGCTTGAGCGAAGCCGTAGCTTACTATCTTCAGAAATATGTGGTTTATAGGAAGAGAAAAATCTATGTTGGGAAAAGAACTTTTTCCGAGTTGGCTCCTCTTATAAAAAAATATAAGAGCGAAAAGTTTTTACTTCCTTCGTCGGATAAACTCAAAGCCGATATACCTTTAATTCTCAATGAACTAAAAGTTGATTGGAAAGAAGCTACTTTTTATAAAACGGTGATAAGCGATCTGTCGGATTTGCGTGATGTGTATTACGATATCCTGGTATTTTTCAGCCCAAGCGGAATTGAATCCTTGTTTGAAAATTTTCCCGACTTCAAACAAAATAAAACCCGGATTGCCGTGTTTGGGAACACCACTGTTAAAGCAGCCACAGATATGGGCCTGAGAGTTGATATCCAAGCTCCAACGCCTGAAACTCCTTCTATGACAATGGCTCTAGAGAAGTACATTAAAGAGGTGAACAACAAAAAATAAATCTACTTACTACCTATAAAAAAAGGCCTGCCATCGTATAGCAAGCCTTTTTTTGTTCGATATCTGAATCAGATTTATTCCGAGACTGGGGCGCCAGCTAGAATTTCTTCATTGGCATAAGATTCGTATTTAGCGAAGTTCTTCTTAAAGGAGTTGGCCAATTCTTTAGCCTTTTTATCGTACGCTTCCTTATCCTTCCAAGTCTCTCTAGGATTCAAAACCTCTGAAGGTACATTAGGACAAGATTTAGGCATCATAAGATTAAAAATAGGATGTTTTTCAAATTCTACTTCTCTTAATTCTCCGTCCAACGCCGCAGCGATCATGGCGCGGGTATATTTAAGCTTCATTCTAGACCCAACACCATAAGGACCACCAGTCCATCCTGTATTGACCAACCATACATCCACTCCGGCTTCTTTCATTTTCTTGCTCAGCATCTCGGCATATTCAGTAGGATGAAGTGGCATAAAAGGAGCACCAAAACAAGCCGAAAAGTTTGGAGTTGGCTCGTTAATTCCTTCCTCAGTTCCTGCAACTTTAGCGGTATAACCACTGATAAAGTGATAAGCGGCCTGGCCTGGAGTTAATTTTGAGATTGGAGGCAATACCCCAAAAGCATCAGCCGTCAACATGAAGATATTCTTCGGGTTTTGCCCAACCGAAGGTTCCTGAATGTTGTTAATATGATAGATCGGATAACTGACCCGAGTATTCTGTGTTATAGATGTATCTGCAAAATCAACATTCCCGTCTTTATCAAGTTTCACATTCTCAAGAATAGCGCCCGGTTTAATAGCATTATAAATATCCGGTTCGTGCTCTTCATCAAGATTGATCACCTTGGCATAGCAACCACCTTCAAAATTGAAAATGCTATTTTCAGGAGTCCATCCGTGTTCGTCATCCCCGATCAGTTTTCGGTTAGGATCTGCGGAAAGAGTTGTTTTACCCGTTCCAGAAAGACCGAAGAAAATCGCTGTTTCACCATTATCACCCACATTTGCAGAACAGTGCATCGGCAGGGTGTTTTTATCTACGGGCATAATAAAGTTAAGAGCGGAGAAAATTCCTTTCTTAATTTCTCCTGTATAGCCAGTACCACCAATAAGAACAATCTTCCTAGAAAAGTTCAAAATTGCAAAATTGTGTTGGCGTGTTCCATCTTCATCGGGATCTGCCATAAAACCCGGAGCATTTATTAAAAGCCACTCAGGCTCAAAAGTTTTCAACTCCTGATCTGTTGGGCGCAAAAACATATTATGTGCAAACTTATTGGCCCAAGGAGTTTCGGTAATTACGCGAATGTTAAGTTTACGACTCATATCTGCTCCTGCATAACTGTCGCGTACATATATTTCCTTGCCGGAAAGGTAATCGGTAACTTTATTGTAAAGTGCATCAAATTTTTCGGGAGAAAATGGGATATTTATATCTCCCCACCATACTTTATCCTCGGTAACATTGTCCTTTACGATAAATCTATCCTTCGGACTTCTTCCGGTAAATTCTCCGGTGTTTACAGAGAGTGCACCGCTGGCGGCCTCTTCCCCTTGTCCTAACTCTAGCGTTTTGTCGTGTAGTTCCTTGGAAGAAAGTTGATAAAGAACTGTTGCGTTTTCGATTCCATATTTTTCTAATGAAATCGTTCTTTTAGTCTGATTATTATCCACCATTTCTAGTTTAAATTTTGTAGAGCACAAAAATAAGAAATCTAAAATAGATTCAGGAACTTAAAAAAGATAATTATTGGCTCCTGAGTTTTAGTAACCCATACGCCAATCGTAGCCAGCCCAAGATAAACATCAGGCCTCCAATAGGAGTAATAAAACCAATTTTGGTGGCATCAAAAGGTAAAATAGAATTTAAGGAAAGCAAAAAAATAGATCCAGAGAAAAAAACAATTCCGATTATAAAGAACCAAAAGACGGCCTTTTTCAGTTTCTCCGAAAGCCAAGGTGCAAAACCAAGAATAACTATTGCCAATCCATGATACATTTGGTAGCGCACACCAACTTCGAACGTAACTAGGGAAGAACCATCGATTAATTGTTTGAGCCCATGGGCTCCGAAGCCCCCAATTGCAATGGTGGCAGCGGTGATAAAAGCTCCTGTTGCCGTTATATTTCTATCTAAAATCCTCATTTAACCAAGGTAGAATTAGTAAATTCGCCGATCTAAAATTTTCTTCAAAGTTAACAAAAAACTCTCCCTAAATGAGAAACATATTAATAATAGGCGCAGGACGATCGGCAACAAGTTTAATACGATATCTGTTGAATCGAAGTGAAGCCGAAAACCTCTTTATAACGATAGGAGATATCTCCGAAGCAGCCGCAAAAAGATTCACAAAAGATCATAGAAATACACAAGGAATCCAATTGGATGTTTTTAACGAAGCGCAGCGAAAAGAAGCCGTAAAGAATAGTGATTTGGTTATTTCTATGCTGCCCGCACGTTACCACTTTGAGGTGGCGAAGGACTGTATTGAGTATGGAAAACATATGGTTACAGCTTCATATATAAGCAAGGAAATGAAGTCTCTTGATAAAGAAGCAAAGGAAAAAGGATTGGTGTTGATGAATGAGATTGGCCTCGATCCCGGAATTGACCATATGAGTGCAATGCAGGTTATTGACCGAGTGAGAGCTAAAGGCGGGAAAATGTTATTGTTCGAATCATTCTGTGGTGGCTTGATAGCTCCCGAAAGTGATAACAACCTTTGGAATTATAAATTTACATGGAATCCTCGGAATGTTGTTTTAGCAGGACAAGGTGGAGCAGCGGAATTTATTCAAGAAGGAAAATTCAAATATATTCCATATCACAGACTTTTTCGCAGGACGGAATTTATCAATATAGAAGGATTTGGCAAATTTGAGGTTCTTGCCAATCGCAACTCACTGCAGTACCAATCGGTTTACGGATTGGATAATATACTTACCCTTTACCGTGGAACCATACGAAGAGTAGGTTTTAGTAAAGCGTGGAACATGTTTGTCCAATTGGGAATGACAGATGATACCTATGTTATTCCAGACTCGGAAAATTTGAGCTATCGCGAATTTATAAATCTCTTTTTGGCATACTCTCCAACGGATACCGTAGAGTTAAAACTTCGATACGCTCTAAAAATAGATCAAGATGATTTGATGTGGGAAAAATTGGAAGAACTTGATATTTTCAGCAAAGAAAAAACTATTGGTATCAAAGATGCTACTCCCGCAATGGCACTTCAAAAAATACTGGAAGACAAATGGACTTTAGATCCAGAGGACAAAGATATGATTGTAATGTACCATAAATTCGGATATGAACTGAATGGAGAAAAACACCAGATAGACAGCCATATGGCATTAATAGGGGAAGATCAAACTTATACTGCCATGGCAAAAACAGTAGGACTTCCCGTGGCTATTGCTGCGTTGAAAATCCTAAATGGCGAAATAGCCACGCCAGGAGTTCAATTGCCAATTGCAAAAGAAGTTTACGAACCAATTCTAAATGAACTAAAGGAACATGGAATTATTTTTAGAGAAGAGGAGGTGAATTATCTAGGCTATAATCCTGAAAATCTACATCTGGGATAACGTATTTCCCAAACAAGGAATATCCCATTTTTCGGTAAATTTGGAATTCTAAATGGGCCTAACAGATATTTCGTTTAAGCGAATCCAGCAATTAGCCATTCCCGCAATAATTTCTGGAATCGCAGAACCTGTGCTTTCGGCTACAGATGCAGCTATTGTGGGAAACATTCAGGAATTTGGGATGGAATCACTCGCCGCAGTAGGAATTGTAGGTTCCTTTTTGTCGGCAATTATCTGGATCTTGGCTCAAACCCGCAGTGCTATCGCTACCATAGTGGCGCAAAATTTGGCGGCCGGAAAGTTAAAGGATCTCCACAATTTTCCCGCCCAAGCTATTTACTTCAACCTTGTTCTCAGTCTTATTGTCCTATTCTCCACTTATTTCTTTGTCGAGGAAATTTTTTCCTTGATGAATGCCGAGGGAATGGTTCTAGATTTCAGCATCGACTACTATAATATCCGAGTATGGGGCTTTCCGCTCACACTTTTTACTTTTGCTGTTTTCGGGATTTTTCGAGGTCTTCAAAATACGTTTTGGCCAATGATAATCGCTTCTGTAGGAGCGGCATTAAATATAGGCTTGGACTTTATGTTGGTTTACGGAATTGAGGGAATTATATTACCAATGGGAATTAAAGGCGCCGCTTGGGCAAGTCTTCTTTCACAACTTGTAATGGCCATTTTGGCTTTTGTTCTGCTTCTTCAAAAGACAGATATATCATTGAGACTAAAACTCCCTTTACATCCCGAAATGCGACGGTTGGTAGAGATGAGTTTTAATTTGTTTTTACGCTCCCTGGCTCTAAACACCGCATTAATCCTTGCAACACGCGAAGCAGCCGATTTGGGAAATGAATATATCGCCGCCCATACCATAGCCTTTAATGTCTGGATTTTTACAGCGTTTTTTCTGGACGGGTACGGAGCAGCAGGGAATATTCTATCTGGGAAACTCTTGGGAGAACGCAATTTTAAAGACTTATGGGAGCTGACCAAAAAAGTGAATTTATATAATATTATTGTCGCCTTGGCTTTGGTTTTGATCGGTTTATTTCTCTATAAACCTGTGGGATTGTTATTTAATAAGGACGAAAATGTACTTTCTATATTCTACGGAATGTTCTTTTTGGTTTTGATCTGTCTTCCCTTAAACGCCATTGCTTTTACTTTCGATTCCATTTTTAAGGGTTTAGGAGAAATGCGATATTTAAGAAATGTACTTATTGGCGCAACCCTATTTGGATTTATTCCCGTGCTTTATTTTACTAAGTTTATGGATTGGGGACTCAAGGGTATTTGGCTGGCCATGATTATTTGGGTTGCATACCGAGGAATTGCGCTAATTTTCAAATACCAAAGGAAATATATTCCCCTTATAGAAGTATAGTTATTAAAATGACGAACGAACAGAGAAAAGCTAGAAACTAGGGAATAGAAAAATATTAATAATGAAGAATTCTGATTGACGCTATTCCTTTTTATCTAAAAAAGAGAATTATCCAAATGAAACCACCTCTTGAAATATTTAAGGAAAATCCTGAACTGCTGGAAAATCCTACAGTCAAGGAACTGCTTTCCGAATATGAAGATGTCTGCGATGCCCTTATAGACTTGCAACAAGTTTTGGAAATGAACAAGGAAAAATATCTTAAAATTTTAGTTAGAGAAATTCGAGAAAGCATTTCTATGGAATTAAAACGGGATTTAGAAGCCGAACGTTTTGGCGAAAGTGAGCGCATTGATTTTAAAAATGCCGTAGAAAATCTGGGTAACTACATTATTGATTATTGTAAAGAGCATCAGATCTATTTGTAAGTCTAAAAGAAGTATCAGTTTACAGTTGCAGTTTACAGTATCTTCAATAAAAATATTCGTTTATTCGTGGTAAATATCTATCCAGAAAACGATCCCTAGAAACTCGGAACTAGAAACCTGAGACTACGAACAACTTTATCTAGTTTTTAGCCAACCCGTAATGCTGAGTCTTTCGGAAGCCTTCACTGCTTTTACTTCGTGTTCCAATATCTGACTTTCAAAAATAACTACTCTTCCTGGTAAGGGCAAAATATCCAGATCTTCCTTTTCCGAATAAATAGTAAGCTCTCCTCCATTTTCGGGTAGCCAGTTATCTTCATTTAAATAACAGACCATCGAAAGTTTCCGGCGATCATCATTTTGAAAGGTGTCCAGGTGCCTCTTGTAAAACGTTCCCGTAGGATAAACCGCATAGTGGAATTCCTTATGCAGAATTCCCAAAAAACAAGTTCTATTGAGATAATTTACCAGCTCATTTATTTTGGAGAAAAAGAGCAATTCTGCCATATCAGCACTCTTCTCATCCATCCACAGAATAAAATCGCCACGAATGGTCTTATCTATTTCTTCATTTACACGGTTTCCAATAGCAGATTTCTTAAACTTATCGGCTTCGTATTTTGCCAAAAGTGAATCGCGCAAAATTGTAACTTCTTCCGAAGAAAAAAAGTCGTTTACAATGCTGTATTTTTTCGAAAGTAAATCCTCAATAATTCTTTCGAACAATACATTCTCAACAAATTCCAATTGCTCATAGAGCTCGTTTGCCATAGTCTAGATATTTTAAATCTCTCCCAAATATAGTATAGAAACCAGTCACTTATCAAGAAATATTTATATGATAAATTCTCCTAATATAATAAGTTAAACCTATGAATATCTTTGTTAATATCGTTTCGCGCTGCGCTTCGACCCCTGCGGAAGTCTTGGTACAGGTAGGCTTAGCGTGACCATGCTTTTATATTTAACGAAACTGGTCTTTGTTGGCACTATTGCCCCTTATACCTTCTCATCCGCAACCAATGTCAAGGAATAAGATTGTCGTATCTTTGTGGTCAATTTTCTTTTACGATGAAACAAATACGTATTACCAAGATTTTTTCTTTTGAGACCGGACACGCCCTTTATGGTTACGATGGAAAGTGCAGAAATGTTCACGGACATAGCTACAAACTTTCGGTAACGGTTATTGGCAGTCCTATTTCGGATAGCAATAATGTAAAATACGGAATGGTGATAGATTTCAGTGATCTAAAAAAAATAGTTAAGGAAGAAATCGTAGATGTTTTTGACCACGCCACGGTTTTCAATAAAAACACTCCTCACGTGCAGTTGGCCAAAGAACTCAGTGACCGCGATCATAGCGTTCTTTTGGTAGATTATCAGCCCACAAGTGAAATGATGGTTATCGATTTTTCTGAGAAAATAAAAAAAAGGTTGCCAGAAGGAATAAAACTACATTCACTAAAACTTCAAGAAACGGATAGCAGTTATGCGGAATGGTACTCTGAGGATAATTAATATTTTACGCTACTAGATTTTCGGATAGAATTTCTTTGAGGTTTGGAATATGTTTCTTGTTCAAACCTCCCATTTTTTTAATCATCTTAATTTTATATATACACCTAAATTGATCTAGAACTATTTGTCTATCTTTTTCCTGTAATTCAATATTAACTCGCATTGGAAAGTTTCAGATGGTAGAAGTTACAGGCGCAATAAATAAAGTATTGAGAATTCTATTTGAGAACCCGGGTGAAATTATTACGCAGGCTCCTATTTTTTATTTCACTCCCCATTTGTTGGATCTAGATTAACCCAGAAATTATCATATTGCTTTCCCATTCCCATTCCTTATTTTCTTCGTTTTCCAAAAAAATCTGGCCGCAACTTCTCAGGTTGCCAATACCTCTATATATCCTTGGCAAGCATTTTTTCCCAGCCTTCTCATGGTTTGGTTTTAGAAGCTGTTAGTATAATCTTATCATTTTCAATTTAAATAGAGACCTTATCTCTTATGTTCATTAGCTCCAGGAATTTTGAAGGAATAATTATCCCATTAGAATTCCCGACCCTGATTAATTTTACTTACATAATTTAAAATACTTTGTTCCGAAGTTATTACATAATCAAGCGAAATGAAAAATCTTAACCAATTACTCACTTTAACTATCTTTGCGAAATGCAAATCCCACAAGATAAAAAAATCTACTTCTCCAGTGACAATCATTTGGGAGCTCCTACAATGGTGGAAAGCATGCCGCGAGAAAAAATTTTCGTGAAATGGTTGGATACCATAAAGGATGATGCCCACACCATTTTCTTACTCGGGGATCTTTTTGATTTTTGGTTTGAATATAGAACCGTTGTTCCCAAAGGATTTGTAAGAACTCTGGGCAAATTGGCGGAACTCCGGGATAGCGGAATCCAAATTTATTTTTTCGTAGGTAACCACGATCTGTGGATGAACGATTATTTTGAAACCGAACTCAATATTCCGGTTTTTCATAAGCCCATGGAATTTGTTTTTAACGAAAAAACCTTCTTTATAGGTCACGGCGACGGAAAAGGTCCGGGGGATAAGGGTTACAAAAGGATGAAAAAAGTTTTTATAAATCCGGTGTCAAAATGGTTTTTCCGATGGCTGCATCCAGATATTGGAGTGCGTGTAGCGCAACATCTTTCGGTAAAAAACAAATTGATTTCAGGGGATGATGATAAGGAATTTTTAGGGGAAGAAAAAGAATGGTTAGCGCAGTATTCCAAAAGAAAGCTGGAAAATAAACATTACGACTTTTTTGTGTTTGGCCACCGCCATTTACCCATGGAAATAAAAATTGCTGACAATTCAACCTATTTTAATCTGGGCGACTGGATAAACCATTTTACCTATGGGGTTTTTGATGGAGAGAAATTTGAGCTGAAAGAGTTTACTTCTCGTTGAAGCCAATCAGAGCCCTAGAAAGTTGAAGGGTCCGTTATCACTCGCGAATATCCTTTAACCTTAGTTGCAAACTCAAATTTCCCTGCCATTCATTCTCATCAATACTATAAACGGCTTTAAAAGGCTTCCCTGTGCATGCTATATCCTGTTTATTCGCCATTCCAAATCCAATACCAATAAATTGGGTAGAACTATCTTGTTTTACTACCAGTCGTAAATGTGACTGGTCCTCCCCCACGCATTTTCCATATCCCACATCTCTCAAATTTTGGGTCATAAAAGTAGGGGTCATATTACCGGGACCAAAAGGAGCGAATTGTTTTATAATCCTGTAGAATTTCGGGGTAATATCCTCCAAATCTATCTCCGCATCAATATGTATTTCGGGATGTAGCAAGCGTGGCTCAATTGTTTCTGAAACCACCCGCTCAAATTCCATCTTAAAATCCTCAAAATCCTTTTCCAACAATGTCAAGCCGGCCGCATACTTATGTCCTCCAAATTGTTCAATATACTGTGCGCAGCTTTCCAAGGCATTGTACACATCGAAATCTTTAACCGAGCGTGCTGATGCTGCCAATCGCTCACCACTACGGGTAAAAACCAAGGTTGGGCGATAATAGGTTTCCGTCAATCGGGATGCCACTATTCCAATAACTCCCTTATGCCAACTCTCGTGATAAACCACGGTGGTCCTTCTTTCCTCCTCCTTATTCTGAATTATTTGAGCAAGAGCTTCTTGGGTGATTCTCTTATCCGTCTCCCTCCGATCGGCGTTGAATTTTTCAATTTCACTGGCAAACACCTCTGCTTTCTCCATATTTGTTTCCGTGAGCAGATCCACAGCGTGAATTCCGTGTTTCATTCTTCCCGCCGCGTTAATCCGGGGTGCGATGATAAAAACAACATCAGTGATTGTAAGAGTTTGTTTCTTAATCTGCTTTATAATAGCCTGAAAACCCGTGCGGGGATTGGTGTTTATAACCCGAAGTCCATAATAGGCAAGAATTCTATTTTCCCCTGTGATGGGGACAATATCTGCACCAATAGCAGTCGCTACCAAATCCAAATACGGGACAAGGTGCTCAATCTCCAATCCGAGATTTTGAGACAAGGCTTGTATTAATTTAAAACCAACTCCACATCCACACAGTTCTTTATATGGGTAAACGCAATCCAAGCGTTTTGGATCTAAAACAGCAACCGCTTTTGGAATCTCCTTTCCAGGCAAATGATGGTCGCAAATAATGAAGTCGATGTTTTTTTCGGAAGCATAAGCTACCTTATCGATGGCCTTAATCCCACAATCCAGTGCGATTATTAAGGTGAAATCATTATCATCGGCAAAATCGATTCCTTTATATGAAATTCCATAACCTTCGTCATATCGGTCCGGAATATAGGTTGAAACATTTGGATAATAACTTTTCAGAAAAGAAGACATTAGCGCCACGCTCGTTGTTCCATCCACATCGTAATCGCCATAAACCATTATATTTTCGCCATTGGCTACAGCCCTTTCAATGCGTTCTACGGCCTTTTCCATATCCTTCATAAGAAAAGGATCATGCAGTGCGCTTAAACTCGGCCTAAAAAATGCTTTGGCTTCCTCATAAGTTTCAATGCCACGCTGGACCAATAAGGTTGCAATAATAGGATGTACACCCAACAATTTTGAAAGGGAATCTACTTTTCCAGGATTAGGTTTTGGTTTAAGAGTCCAGCGCATAATCGAAAGTTCCTAGGTTACTCTTTCCCTTTTTCAATGATAAATGAATCGGGAATATTTCTATCAAGGGGAGAATTGCAAACTTACGAAATAAAGAAGGTTTTAATATTACCGAGAAAACTGAGTGTATTATTGGAGGGTAACAAAAGTTATGGATTAGATTTTATTTATATTTCATCACTATAAATCCAAGAATAATCCAGAAAAAAACGAAAACTACATTAAAAACTTCCCGCTGATGGATTTATTTGCATTTACACTGAGCATCACATCGGCAAAGAGTTTTGCGCAACTAATTACTCTTATCTTATCACTTTTCTTGGTAGGGATGGTATCTGAAACAATCAATTCCACTAACTGCGATTTTTCAATACGCTCATAAGCATTTCCAGAAAGCAAAGGATGCGTGCAAACTGCACGAACGCTAACCGCACCTCGTTCCATCATCAAGTCGGCGGCAGTGGTAAGAGTACCCGCTGTATCGACCATATCATCAACAAGAACAACATTCTTTCCTTGTACGTCTCCTATAAGTTCCATGTGCGAAATAATATTGGCCTTTTCTCTTTGCTTATAGCAAATTACCACATCACTATTAAGAAATTTGGAATAGGCATATGCTCTTTTTGAACCGCCCATATCGGGAGATGCGATGGTAAGGTTGTCTAAGTTTAGACTTCGTAGATAGGGAAGAAAAATAGTAGATGCAAAAAGGTGATCCACGGGTTTCTCAAAAAATCCTTGAATTTGGTCGGCGTGAAGATCCATTGTAATAATCCGCGTAGCACCGGCAGTCTCCAGCATTTTGGCGACTAATTTTGCAGCAATAGGAACTCGTGGTTTATCCTTTCTATCCTGGCGTGCCCAACCAAAATAAGGTATTACGGCGGTAATGTGCCTGGCAGAGGAACGTTTTGCAGCGTCAATCATCAACAAAAGCTCCATCAAGTGGTCGCTATTAGGATAAGTAGAACCGATTAAAAATACACGGCTACCGCGAACAGATTCTTCAAATGATGGCTGGAACTCTCCATCGGAATAATGGGAAGTTATTACATTCCCCAGATCGGTTCCGAAAGCATCGGCTATATCTTTTCCAAGGGCTTCACTTTGTTTACAGGCAAAAATTTTTGGTTCGGGTGCAAGGGTTGGCATAGTATCAGGTTTTGTTTTTTAACTGCCAACAAAGGTAAAGATTATTGACACGAGAATTTATAAAAATAAGACAGCAAAAATTCTGTTGATATTCTAAATATTTGTTTATTTTTGCCACCCATTGCCGGTCCCGATGGCTATCGGGAGGCGGAAAGGTAAGAACCTAATAGAAGCTCGAGTGGCGGAATTGGTAGACGCGCTGGATTCAAAATCCAGTGTTTTCGGACGTGCGGGTTCGATTCCCGCCTCGAGTACGAATCCCTAAATGGTTTAACTGTTTAGGGATTTTTTTATGGCCCTAATTCGGGTACGACACGTATTTGATGATTGATTTCGAAGAACTTCCTATCTTAGATCACATCAACGGCGAAAATAATCCAGCAATCTTTTCTATCAGTTGGATTGCATTGGAGCGGGTTCTCCATTGTTCATTATCTATTTTTGTTGCACAATTTAAATCGTCATAAAATGCTTGTGAAAGTTCTTTGGCAATTTCCTCGTCATAAACAATTGCATTTACCTCAAAGTTGAGATCGAAACTTCGAATATCCATATTCGCCGTGCCAACTATGGCCAATTGTTTATCCACAACCATGGTTTTGGCATGCACAAATCCCTTATCGTAGCGATAAATCTCGGCGCCAGCTTTCATAAGCCGACCATAATAGGAGCGCGCCGCAAAATTTACCAAATGGGAATCTGAGATTCCAGGCACCAACAATTTTATCTTAATCCCACTATATGCAGCTAGCATTAAACAATCCAGCAGACTCAGGCCGGGGATAAAATAAGGAGTGGTAATAAGAATTTCTTCCTTCGCGAGATTTATAGCCTGCATTAAGGATTGTTCGATCAGTGCGGTATCAGAATCGGGACCACTTGCAACAATTTGGACAATTTTTCCTTTTTCAACCGGAATTCGATGCATCTGAGGAAAGAAATGATCCTTAGGTTCCAACAAGGTTCCTGAACAATAGTTCCAATCGCCTATAAAAATATATTGCAAGGTCCTTACTGCCGGACCCTCAATCATCAAATGGGTATCGCGCCAAAATAAGATCTCCTTTTCCGTGGTAGAGTTAACATATTTATCGCTGACGTTAATGCCTCCCACAAATCCAATCGTTCCATCAATTATAATTATCTTTCGGTGGTTACGATAATTCAGCCTGTTTGCGAAACTAATAAGCTTTATACGATAGAATGGAAATGCTTCTACACCTGCAGCAATTAATCGTGGGACTTGCACCTTTCGGATTGCACGGCTTCCAAAATCATCGTAAATAAATCGAACCTTCACGCCTTCCTTGGCCTTCTCAATCAATAAATCTATTATTTTGCATCCTACCGAATCATCATTAAAAATATAATACTCAATATGGATGTGGTCCTTGGCGCTTTTTAAAGCTTCAAACACTTTTGGGAATTTATTTTCACCGTTCAACAACAGAGAAACGTCATTATCGCCAATAATAGGACTAAGAGTTTGGTTAAGAATAAGAAGCGCGAGTTTTTTAAAATTAATCACTGGGGATTCCTTATTTGAGAAAATCGCTTTGGAATCCACGGATATTTGCTTTCGTATTGCGGCTACCCTCTTATCATCACCAAAAATCTTCT
This sequence comes from Aequorivita sp. H23M31, assembly GCF_004022485.1. GTDB lineage: Bacteria > Bacteroidota > Bacteroidia > Flavobacteriales > Flavobacteriaceae > Aequorivita > Aequorivita ciconiae. The sequence continues at coordinate 2,644,429 of NZ_CP034951.1, read as the reverse complement.
TACTATAAATTTTACGTTTCCGATAATTGATGCCCAGGGAAAAATAAATAATAATTCCAATAAACGGTAAAAATATGATTGCTAGAAGATAGGCAAAGGTCTTAGTGGTGCTCTGTGTATCATAAATGACCCGGCCACAAGTAAAGATTACAATAAGAATATAGATTATCTCAAGAAGTAGAATCCAATTCATTCACGGAAGGTTTGAGCTTTGAAGTAAATTTAGAAATTTAACATTCAAAAACCACAATTAAAATCAGGTATCAATCAAAAATCCAATTTTTAATGATATTCGAGATGAAAAACACTTCCTTTTTTAAGTTTTTTGAAATGATTAAAGAAAATATCTTTATTGTTCCACTTACTCTGAATTAGATAATGGGTGCCATGGAAATAACATTTTTCTACTACCACGGGAAAATCTGTTTCCATTGTGGAAATTTGTAGTTGGTGTGGAAAGATTAAAACTTCTCCTTCTGTCCTTGCTGAAGAGAACAACTGTTTAGGCAACACATTGACATCGCCAAAAAACCCTCCTTGGTATTCGTCGGAAACATTTTGATATATCTCTTCTGGTCTTCCGAACATTTCCATACTACCATTTTTCAACATCAGGATATAATCTGAAAAAGCCAAAGCTTCTTCACTATCGTGGGTAGCAGAAATACAACTGACATTTTTCTCTTTAAGATGATTGAAGAGATTTCGCCTTAGTTTGCTTTTTTTAAAGACATCGATATTACTAAAGGGTTCGTCCAAGAGTAAAATCTGTGGTTCATTTGCCAAAGCTTTGGCAAGGGCAACTCGCTGTTTTTGTCCGCCACTAAGATTTTTGACCAAGGTGTTTTTAAAAGGCTGCAGCTCCACAACTTCCAACAGTTCTTCAATCCTATTCTTATCCTCATCTAGTCCTGTAAGAAATGAGGCCAAATTTTCCGCTACAGTAGTGAAAGGCATAATATCGAATTCCTGTGCCACCAGCTTCATAAAAGGTTCCCCAGGAACCAACGAATGTCCGGGGCCTAAAAGTTTGGTATTATTATAATGGATTTCACCTTCATCTAGGTTAAGAAGCCCATAGATAAGATGAAGAAGAGTGGATTTACCACAACCGCTTTCGCCAAGAATGCTTAAATGTTCACCAGATTTTATGCGGAAGTGGATATCCTTCAGAATGGTAACTTCAGAATAAGAAAAGGAATCAATATCAACTTTGAGCATTGACAGAAATTTTATAAGAACTCTAAAATTAAAAAGAATTCCGAATTATTGGAAAGATGTAATTTCCTATCGTTTATCTAGCGAAAACACCTTCCTTCTCCAGTAATGGAATTCCATCAAGGTTTGAATCTGAAATACTTTTGGGATCAAAAACATAATTTTTCTCGAACAGTTTGTTTTCAGCAAAGAAAGTAACAAGATATTCGTTGGTAAAACCAAGAACTTCAGAAGGAATAAATTCTATTTTTATGGATTGGTTTGGTTGTATATCACCTAATGATTGCCTCAAAGTTGAAGTCTTTCTATCTTCACTTTTCCCTCTGGAAACTACCAACACCATGGAAATTACGTCCGTTCGGCCATTTATAAGATAAATATTCCATTCTTGGGACTGGAAATCTTCATCCCATTCTTTCACGGCCACGACATATACATTCTTTGCTTTAGGGATTTCTATATCCTTACGCATAGATTAGTCTTTTGATTTCCACATTATCCAAACTACCAATAGAGCAATAGCGGCTATGCCAAGCATTATACCACCAAAAGCGATTTTAATGGTTGCTACAACAAATGTAAAATAGGCTACAACTAAAGCAACAATGATCAATAATGCAATAACAAGGTATTTGGTCATGGTATATCTTTTTTTGGAATTAAATTATAAGAATTCAACTTTCGAATGTTAAAGATAAATAATGTTACTTTACAGCACCCTTCAAGTTAGATTGATAAGCCATATTTTATCGAAGTCTTAACGTTCCCGACAACTACAATACACTTTTAAACTGCTCCAGGAACCTCACATCATTTTCCGCAAACATTCTTATATCCGGAATTTGATGGAGTAGCATGGCAATTCTATCTATTCCCATTCCGAAGGCGAAACCGGAGTAAATATCAGAGTCAATTCCACAATTCTTTAGCACATTGGGGTCGACCATACCGCAACCCATAATCTCCAACCAACCTGTTCCCTTAGTCATTCTATAGTCAGTTTCTGTTTCCAGGCCCCAATAAACATCAACCTCCGCACTAGGTTCAGTAAAGGGAAAATAGGAAGGACGAAGTCGGATTTTTGATTTCCCGAACATTTCTGTTGTAAAATATTGTAAAGTCTGCTTTAAATCGGCAAAGCTGACTCCCTTATCCACATAGAGACCTTCTACTTGGTGGAAGAAGCAATGTGAACGTGCAGAAATAGCTTCGTTTCTATAGACTCGTCCTGGAGAAATAGTGCGGATTGGCGGTTTATTATTTTCCATATAACGCACCTGAACAGACGAAGTGTGCGTACGCAGGAGTACATCGGGATTAGTTTGGATAAAGAATGTGTCCTGCATATCTCGTGCGGGATGATATTCTGGAAGGTTTAAAGCCGAAAAATTATGCCAGTCGTCCTCCATTTCAGGTCCCTCAGAAACGTTGAACCCAATGCGTAAAAAGATATCGATTATCCTATTCTTAACAAGTGAAATAGGATGTCGGGAGCCTAATTGAACCGTCTCTCCTGGTCTGGAAAGATCACCGTAGGATGCTTTGGTTTCCTGTGATCCCTCGTAGGCTTCCTTCAATTCATTGATCTTATCCTGGGCAGCATTCTTAAGAGTATTGATAACCTGTCCAAATTCCTTCTTTTGATCGTTGGGTACATTTTTGAACTCAGCGAAGAAAGTGTTTAGAACTCCCTTTTTACCCAAATACTTTATCCGGAAGTTTTCGATTTCCTCTATTTTGGCAGATGAAAAAGATTCTACCTCGGCAATATGTTTCTTTATTGTTTCTATCATTTTTAGATAATTAATCCGATTAAGCAATTACGTCTTTCTCCATAAAATACTGCACAATAGCTTCCTTCATTAAGACACTTTGCTCTCCAGCTTTTAATGGGGGCAATTGTTCCAAAACCTTATAGTGCGGCCATCCGTCCTTGTCCACATATTCAAATTCATAGTAGCCGTAGGGCTGCAGCAGGCGACAGATTGCAATATGCATCAGATTCAATTTTTCGTCCTTTTTGAATTTTCTATGCAATTGGCCCAACTCCTGAAGACCGACCAAATAAATGATTGCATCAAGATCCAGTACGACCCCATCGGCAAAACGCTCGCCAAGAAGTTTTACCACGGCGTCCCATCTTTCTTTTAATTGTTCATCACGTGCCATCCTATTCACATTTAAATATCTGCAAAGATACATTTTACTATTCTGAATTTTGAATTTTTCAGAAATCAGAAATCAAGATTTAAAATGGGAAATAGCTATATTTATGAAAAATTCTACATAATGAATACCATCGATATCGTTCTGGGATTGATTTTAATTATTGCCTTTTTTATGGGTTTCCGCAAAGGCTTTCTCCGCGTACTGGCATCCCTGATCGGTTTAGTCGCTGGAGTTTATTGTGCTGTATTTTTTTCGGGATATGTAGCGGATTATTTGGTCCGTTGGTTTGATTGGAGTTCAGATATTAATCGAATAGCCGCGTTTGTTATAACCTTAGTATTGGTAGTCCTTCTTTTTGCTCTTCTGGGCCGTGTTTTAACTAAGGTGGCAAATTTTGCCCTTATGGGATTTCTAAATAAATTTATGGGTGGAATCCTTAATGTCATAAAAACTGCTTTTCTCATTAGTGTTATTTTTATGTTGGTAAATTCTTCAGAAAATTATAGCATTCTAACTCCAGAAAAGCGTGAAACTTCAACGTTATATGCACCGATTGCCGTATTGGCACCCACAATTCTTCCCACAATTGAAAAACATCTTGAAGAATTGGATCTCCATCCACAACTAGAGTTCCCAATAAATTCTAAACGTGATACCTTAAGATAAACGGTGGGGAGTCAAGAATCAGTTACACCATTTGTCCGTCGTAAAGAGAAGGGAAGACTCAAGAAATAGGAGCGAGGAACCAAGAGCCCGGAAGCGCCAATACCCAATTAAGAATCAACCAAGAATCACTTTCCCGCCGAAATTAAGGAATAGGTGGAAGAATCAAGATTCCACCAGGGCCCACTTGTCTCCAGAATCTAAAGAGTAGATGAAAAATTAACCAAGAAATATTTGTAAAGCGTACGGGGCAGAATTAAGAGTCAAAACTGGAAAATATATAATAGGAAGAACTTTGTTTAGATAAATCAAGAATGGCTACTTATTTCCATTTTGAAATCATTTTCAAAAAATAGACCTCAGTTTCTTTTGCACAATACCGATTTCGCAGACAATAGCCAAAATCTTATCAAATCTATAACACTTTAAAATGAAGATAATGCATAGCTTTGTGAACCTGAGAAATAATTAATTAAAAAAACAAAATATTATGTCATTCGAATTGCCAAAATTGCCCTATGCATTTGATGCATTAGAGCCCAACATCGACGCCAAAACCATGGAAATCCACCATGATAAACACCATAAAGGTTATACAGATAATTTAAATAAGGCCATTGAAGGTACGGACCTCGAAAAAAAATCCATTGAGGATATCCTTAAAAACCTTGATATGGAAAATAAGGCCGTCCGCAACAATGGAGGAGGGTTTTTTAACCATAGTTTATTTTGGAAAGTAATGTCACCTAATGGAGGTGGAAAACCTAGTGGAGATCTTGCCAAAGCGATTGATGAGGCCTTTGGAAGTTTTGATGCCTTTAAAGAAAAGTTTTCAACTGCTGCCAAAACCCAATTTGGCTCAGGCTGGGCTTGGCTTTGCGTGAACAAAGGTGGCAAATTGGAAATTTCCGCTACACCAAACCAAGATAATCCCTTGATGCCTGGAACTAAATGTGATGGTTATCCTATTTTAGGATTGGATGTCTGGGAACACGCGTATTATCTAAAGTATCAAAATAAGCGTCCTGATTATGTGGAAGCATTCTGGAACGTAGTGAATTGGGATGAAGTAGCTTCCAATTACGCAAAACACAAATAATTTGGCTAATCCAATTATTGAAAATCCGTTGAGATCTTCTTATTCTCAACGGATTTTTTTATATTATTTCTAATAAACTTCCTAAAAATAAAAAACCACCGTATTACCAGTGGTTAGAAATTGAAGATCATCTTCATTTGGTGGAGAATATCGGAGTCGAACCGATGACCTCTTGCATGCCATGCAAGCGCTCTAGCCAGCTGAGCTAATCCCCCGTTTCCCAGTTTTTGGAAGATTCCATAAGAATCTACTAGATTGGGATGCCAAAAGTAATAATTTTTTTAATACCTACACCTATTTTAAAAAATCTATTGTTTTATCTACAACTTTTCTTAAGTTTTCGGGTAAGGTGGATTCTTTCCAGGGATGTACAGCGCCAAAAACGTGATCGCCCGACGGGATAACTTCCAATTTGCTGGTAGGGTTCCATCCGTGAAGTTTTCGCGCTTCTGATAGGGTAACAGTAGCATCATCCTCTCCTTGAACAATGAGATAAGGAATTTTTAAATTCTTTACGGCTCGGCTTATGGTATAGCGCTCTTCATGTCTTTTGAAATCTTCATAAAACTGAAAATGATGGGGAAGTTGCTGTTTAGTTCGGCTATTTTCTACGTAGGTAATTCCGCTATTTTTCCAATTTTCGAATTCAGGTGAATTCTCATGAAATCTAGATTTGAAGTCACTTACTCCCGCCCAGGTTACTACCCTGTCGATTCTTGAATCCTCCTGTGCCTTTATCAAAACTGTTCCACCACCACGGCTATGTCCAATGAGATATACTTTGGAAACCAGTTGCTCCAAATTCATTTCATTATCTTCTATGCCATTTAAAACCCTATTTAGATCATCTAGCTCCAGTGAAAAGTTATTTTCCGCAAAAGCCTCCAAATCGGGGAAATCTATTGGTTGTTCCATTGTTCCTCCATTATGGGAAAAATTGAATTTTATGAAGCAAAAACCAGCTTCGGCAAAAGCCTCTGCCACCAAATTCCAAGCACCCCAATCTTTAAAACCCTTGTAGCCGTGACTAAAAATAACCAATGGAAGTGGTTCTCCTGATTTATAATAGTAGAGGTCATATAGGATTGGCTTTTTGTTTGCCGTGTTTAAAACTAAATTCTTCTTTATTATCATCTTATCATTTATTTTACATTTTTGAAGAGTTGGAGTAATGTATTGAAACTGTTTAACATACCCCACGAAACCAAATTAAAACTCTTAATGAGGAAGGGTTGCACCTTTCTATATTTGAAGTTAGGTCTTGGTGGAAAAAAGAAACGCCCCCGAATTTGGGAGGCGTTCCTGAATTATTATTTAAACTTCTCGTTTGAAATTACTTCTTTAAAGAGATTTCAACACGACGGTTTTGTTGTCTTCCAGCCGCAGTTTTGTTTGAAGCGATTGGTCTAGATGGACCGTATCCTTCTGAAGTCAATCTGCTTGCGTCCATTCCGATTGTTACAAGATAATCTTTAACTGCCGCAGCTCTTTCTTTAGAAAGTCTTTCATTCAGTTTTAGGCTACCTGAACTATCAGTATGTCCTTCAACCTCAAACTTAGCGTTTGGATATTCTTTCATTACATCAACGATTTTTTGAAGTACCGCGTAAGATTCTGGACGGATAGTTGATTTACCAAGATCGAACAAGATAGTTTTTGAGAACTCATTCAATTGTTTGATAACTTCAACAGTTACTTCTGGGCAACCGTGGTTTGCAACAGTTCCAGGAACATCTGGGCACTGATCGTCTTTGTCAAGAACACCATCCCCATCTCTATCTGGCCAAGGGCAACCATCGTTTTCAGCTGGACCAGCTTCGTTTGGACACTTATCCTTATGATCTGGGATACCATCTCCATCAGTATCAGGACATCCGTTGAACTCAGCAAGACCTGCAACAGTAGGACACTCATCTAAATGATCAGGGATTCCGTCACCGTCAGTATCAGGACATCCGTTGAACTCAGCAAGACCTGGAGTATCTGGACACTCATCTAGGTGATCTGGGATTCCGTCACCATCAGTATCAGGACAACCGTTAAACTCAGCTAAACCTGGAGTTTCTGGACACTCATCATCTTTATCATATATTCCGTCACCGTCAGTATCTTTTCCTCCAAACTGGAACACCAATCCTGCAGAGTGCTGGAAGTGGCTAATTCCGTAGTCATCTTCAAACGCATGTTTGTAAGTAGATTGGAAGTTAATTGCGATATTATCATTAAGCCAGAATTTAATTCCAACCAAACCGTTAGCGGTTCCAAATCCGATATCATCTACCCAAGTGTAACCTCCACCAACACCGATAGAAGGATCAAACCATGAACTTCCGATAGCATTTTTGAAGCTATACTTAATTTCACCGTCTGCGCCGTAATAGGTCAAGTTGTCAGCAGAATAATCACCAAGTTTTTTAATTCTGTTAAGAGAACCAGCAGCTGTAAATACAAATCCGCTACCAATGTAACGGCTTACTGCCAATCTAGAAACCGATGGAATAATATTCCAGTGATCGGCCGCGTTGAAATACTCGTCGAACATTTCGCCTCTCATGGAAGGGTCAATTCGTCCTTTATCACTAGTGCCAACTGGATAGACGTCAACAGCATTGACTCCTATTTCAATGGCCCAAGGATGATTCTCGTCTTGCGCGTTCGCTACGCCAATCCCCATAAAAAGGACAGCAGCAACTAATAATTTGAACAGATGTTTCATATTCGATTGTTTAATTTTTTAAGTGTTAATTAAAGGCAAAAGTAAGTTGTTAAAATGTATATACAAAAGCAAATCTAATAAAGTTTTCCTAAAATAGGCATGTTTACTATGGAATTGTGGGGTTTAGGCATTAATTACACCTAATTTTTTACCAACAGTTTTAAATGCATTTATAGCCTTATCCAGATGCTCTCTTGTGTGGGCAGCAGATAGTTGCACACGAATTCGAGCCTTCCCTTTTGGAACTACAGGAAAGAAAAATCCTATTACATATATCCCTTCCTCCAATAACATATCGGCCATTTGTTGCGAAAGCTTGGCGTCATATAGCATTACTGGTACAATTGCGGAATCCCCCTCAATTATGTCGAAACCTGCGGCTTTCATTCCTTTTTTGAAATAATCAGCATTTTCAGCTAATTTATCGCTCAAGGTGTTGTCATTGGCGAGCAGATCGAAAACTTTAATTGATGCCCCAACAATTGCAGGAGCAAGTGAATTCGAAAAGAGATATGGACGGGAACGCTGACGCAACATTTCAATTATTTCCTTTTTACCGGTTGTATAACCTCCCATTGCACCTCCCAAAGCCTTACCCAGAGTTCCTGTAACGATATCAATTCTATCCATTACACCCTTTTCCTCCACTGTTCCTCGTCCGGTTTTCCCTAGAAATCCTGTAGCGTGGCAATCGTCCACCATAACCATAGCATCATATTTCTCTGCCAGATCACAAATTTTATCCAGAGGAGCTACCAAACCATCCATAGAGAATACACCATCTGTAACGATAAGCTTAAATCTATCACCGTTTGCTTGTGAAGCTTTTAATTGTTTTTCAAGATCCTCCATATTGCTATTTTCATAGCGATAGCGAGAGGCCTTACAGAGCCTAACCCCATCAATTATGGAAGCGTGATTTAACGAGTCGGAAATGATGGCATCTTGCTCTCCCAAAAGTGGTTCGAAAACTCCGCCATTAGCGTCAAAGCAAGCGGCATATAGAATGGTATCTTCATACCCATAAAAATCAGCGATCTTTTTCTCCAATTCCTTATGTATGTCTTGGGTTCCACAAATAAAGCGCACGGAAGACATTCCGAAGCCATGGGTGTCCATTGCATCCTTTGCCGCCTGAACCACTTCGGGATGGTTTGAAAGACCCAAATAATTGTTTGCACAAAAATTGATAACTTCCTGCCCGGTGGAGATTTTTATTACCGCATCTTGGGGTGAAGTAATAATCCGCTCTTTTTTATAAAGACCGTTTTCTTCTATATCCTTAAGTTCCTTACGTAAGTGATCTTTGATTTCTCCGTACATTTTCTTGAAATTTTAATATGAGTATATAAGTCGCAAATTTAACCTTTATTTCCTAATTGAAGGTGAAACAACAGGAGCCTTATGAGAATTGTCAGGAAAGATAATTCTGAAGAAAGAACCCGAAAATAAATTGCAATATTGACCGACAAAGAAACCCCAGGGTATCAATATTTGTATAACCGACATCTTAAATTTAAGTTGTCTCTCTTGAAAAAAATAGGAAAATGATTTTCCTATACTAGCCACGGAAATTAAAGTTGCTTCAAATCTGACGCCGGGATCCAGCCATCTTTTCCGTCAGCGAGAGCAATACGGTACCAATTTCCATCTTGTGCGGTAATTTGGACCTTGGTGCCTTCGTGGAGAACAAATGCAGAATTACTTCCCATTGAAGGTTCAGATTTCACCTCGCTTTGAGTGGAAAATATTATGGCTGGTTGGTTGTTGCTATAGTCTCCATAGGTTAAAAAAGCCATTGTTACCGTTCCCACCATTAAAAGAACTGCGAGAATAGAGGTAGCAAATAGCAGTCTTTTTCTTCTTTCAGAATAGGAAAAATAATACAGCAAAAACAAGCCGACAAAAACAATTGAAAAAATAACTCCGGCAATGGCCCATCCATCAAAAGTGAAAGTTGTGGCGACATTCTCGTACCATTTTGAAAATACAGATTGTGGTAAGGGCTCGATTGCATCAATCCGCGCATTTTCGGCAAACGCAAGATTGTTTTTTATATCACTATCGTTTGGTTGCAACTGTAAGGCTTTCTCATAATAGTAAATACTCGGACCGATTTGATTCAACTTGTATTGTGCATTCCCTATATTAAAATATAGTTCAGCAGAAGCTTGGCCATTTTCAAGAATTTGCATCCAGGAATTGATCGCTTGTTGGTATTTACCATTTTTATAAAGTTCCTTACCCTGATCAAAAAGTTTTTCGTTCTGGCCGAAACCAAAAATAGAAAAGAATAAAATCGAAAGAAATAACAGCTTTTTCATCATCTTCAACATATTACTGTATTTGTTTATCAATATTAGAAATTACCTCGACCGCTTTCTGGTAGTCCTGCGCTACGGATGCCTGGGAGGAAGATGCGTATCTCGCAAATTCACAACTCTTTAATAAGCCTATAAAGCTATCCACGGTAGTGGCCTCAACTTTTCTATCAACCAACATTTCTGAGATCAGTACTTTTTCCATTTCGGAAGTCTCGATATTAAGTTTGGCTTTTAGGTAATTGTGTAAGGCACGCTCCAAAGCTTCATAAAAAGCAATGGGATTGGAAATATTCCTTTTAGCTTCTGATAAATATTTTTTGGCAAGCTTGTTCGCTCGACGTAATTTATTTCCTTCAACATCGGCCAAGCGTTCTTTACGTTTTTTTCCTACAAGAATGAACAAGGGAATTAAAAGGAATGGTCCGCCCAATAGCGACCAAAAAAGCGGTGAATTAAAAAATGGTTCTTGATCTAAGGATTTTAAATTTGCATCCAGCTTGATATACTTAAAATTGTCCTGCGAAAGAACCACTGCTTGCTTATGATCCTTTGCGCTGTTCTGGTTGGTATTAGCAGTTAATGGCCCATTCTCAACATCAATAGTAAATTCCTTGGAAGTAATAGTTCTATATTTTTCAGATTTTGGATCGAAAAATGAAAAAGATAAAGGTTGAATTGGATAAGTACCTTTAAATTGTGGTACAATCGTATAAGAATCGCTAATAGAACCTTGCATCCCCGCAATGGTGGTAGTGACATTTTCCGAATGCTCTGGCTCATATACTTCAAGGGAGCTAGGTAATTTTACTGTAGGTGTAGTAAATAACTTCAAATTCCCTTTTCCCGAAACCTTCACATCCATTTGAAGGGATTCATTTGCATTAAGCTGGGTCTTATTTGTAGTAACATCAAATTGGAAATCTCCAACTGCCCCGTTAAACCCATCGGGTTTTCCAGCAATAGGTAATGGTTTTACGTTGATGGTTCTCTTCCCGGCAGAAATGGTTTTGTTTACCCGCTCCATTACACGACGACCAAAAATATCGCGACGGTTACCTTGAACGTCTATTGGTATATCCAAAGTAAGAGGTTCAATTTCAAGCTCTCCTGTTTTCTGTGGATACAGCACAGTTGTTCTTAAAATTACATATCGATAATCCTGACCATTATACTTTCCATCGTAAACCTTGTAGTTATTACGATTATCAATATTCTGACTCCAGAAATCAGCATATTTTGGGGTATCGATTTCACGCCATTGACTGGTAATGCTCACTTCGTGAGAGACGTACAGTTTATAGGTTACCGTAATCGCTTCATTTAAATAAGGATTAGTTTTGGAAATTTCGGCAACTAAGTGAACATTTTCACTTGCCAAATAATCCGCATTGTTGCCATCTTTGGGAACATCCACTGCCGCGGTTATGGTAACCTCGACCGGAGAAGTTTTATAGATTTCGCCCTTTACTTCAATTGTGGCTTGGCCTATTAAGATCTTCCCTGTTTTTTGTGGAGCTAAAAAATAAGAATACGTTTTTGAAAAGCTACGCTTACCATTAATCCACGAATTACTGATGGACTGGTTCGGACCCCCCACGACCCGGAAATTTTCAAAACTAGGTGGGGTAAAATTATCGCCATCTTGGTTCATCTCAAAATCAACTCGCAGTCGCTCATTGACCCCAAGCCGGTTTTTGCTCACCTTTGCATCAAATTGAACTTGTGCCTTCGCAGCTAAGCCACACAGCATAAATCCAAATAGAAATATTAAATTCTTCATCTTCATAGTCTACCAATCTTTGTCCGATTTGACTTTAACACCTTTCTCTTTTTCGGCATTTATTTTTTCCTGTACTTTTTTCTCCTCATTGTTCATGGCCTCTAAAAGACTTTTTACTTGTTGGGGAGAAAGCTGACCAGGAACTTGTTGTTGCTGTTGGGGTTTATCACCTTCTTCTTCCTTAGGCTTATTGGATTCTCCCTTATCTTTATCTCCTTCTTGTTTATCTTCTTTTTGATCTCCTTTATCCTTATCCTCTTTCTTGTCTCCTTCATCACCTTCATTCTTGTCCTTATTATCCTGATCTTTTTGGTCCTGCTGATCCTTTTTGTCCTGGTCCTGCTCTTGTTTATCCTGATTATCCTTATCCTTATCGTCATTATCCTCTGGTGGTGGCGGATTTTTCTCTAGCATATCTTTTGCTAAAGCCAAATTATATCGGGTTTCATCATCATTCGGATTGTTTCGAAGCGCATCCTTATATGCCGCTACGGCTTCCTGATATTTTTTTTCTTTCATATAGGTATTTCCCAAATTGTGAAATGCCTGATGTTTTTCTGTCTTAGTATTGGCTGTTGTCGCCGCCTGTTTAAACCGCAACATCGCTTCAGCGTTTTGCTCCCGTTCATAATAGGCAGTGCCGAGGTTGTACTTTGCAGTTTCACTTTTAGGGTTTAGTGAAATAGCTTGACGATAATCTGCCTCAGCATCTACAAATTTTCCTTTTTGAAGGGATTGTTGTGCCTCGCTCATATATTCTTGCGATGCTTTTAACTGCTTTTTCTGTTCCTTGGTCTGTTGTTGGGCAAAACTGAGAAAAGGAAGCATCAACAATACCAGCAACAGGTTTTGTCCCACTTTACCTTGTTTTATTTTATAATGTGAAATGCTCTTCATTTCTTAAACTCCTTAGTTGCTCACTTAGCAAGATTCATAGTTCAATTTAAATATTGAAACTAGACTTTACTTTTTCTTTTCGTTAAACAGGTTCAATTTTTCTAACCAAGCGGTTTTTCGTTCAAGTAAGAACAAGTCCAATACCAGCAAAAATAATGCCCCAGCTAAAAACCATTGAAATTGGTCTTTAAAATCGGTGTACTGTTTTGATTCAAACTCCTTTTTGTCCATTGCATTGAGAATGGATTTCACTCTATCAACGACTTCTTTTGTATTTGCGCCGTTAATATACTCTCCATTGGTGATTTTCGCAATCTCCTTAAGAGTTTCTTCACCTAAACGACTTATTACCTGTTCGTTATTTTTATCACGTAGGTAATATTGAAGTATTCCATTCTTTTTAATGGGAATAGGTCCGCCTTCCACGGTTCCTACACCGATTGGAAAAATACGAATACCTTTTTCTGCGGCTTCTTCAGCTATTTTAGAGATGTTTCCACCGTGATCTTCTCCATCCGAAACTAAAAATAAAACACGATTGGTTTGATCTTCATCATCGTAAAAAGTTTGCGCCATTTCAATAGCTTGGGTTATGGCAGTTCCTTGTGATGAGACCATATCGGTATTCATTCCCGCTAAAAATAATTTCGCGGCGGCAAAATCTGTAGTAATTGGAACCTGTGGAAAAGCACTACCTGCGTACCCAATAATTCCCACTCTATCACCAGCGAGGTTATTTATTATCTGGGTGATGAGTTGTTTGGCTTTATCCAACCGATTTGGGGCAATATCCTCCACCAACATACTTTTTGAAACGTCCAATGCAAAAACAATATCCACACCCTCTCTTTTTACCGTTTCCAGTTTAGTCCCTATTTTTGGATTTACCAAGGCAAAGCTCAGACAGGCAACAGCAAGACAAAGCACCAAAATTTTTAGAACGGATTTAAAAGTTGAACGACTCGGACTCAGTTTTTTGAGAAGTTCTTTGTCAACAAAACGCTTTTGTACCGTTCTTTTCCAAACCATCAGCATTAGGTACAGAACCACAATCACCGGAATGGCAAAAAGGATGTAGAAATATATGGGTTGTTCTAGTTGGTACACCTTTGAAAAAAGTTAATTGTTACTGGGTTAATGGTTAATCGTTCGTTTATAAAAATCCTCTAAATAATGAAATCCGCAATAGGAACTCGAAACCGATCAATATCAAGCCTAAAATGACCCATTGGCGGAACATTTCGTTATAATTTGTGTATTTGAATTCTTCAATGTCTGTTTTTTCCAATTTATTTATTTCATCATAAATCTTTTCCAATTTTTGGTTGTCGGTTGCTCTAAAATATTGACCTCCGGTTCTTTTGGCAATATCCTTCATCAATTGCTCATCAATTTCTACAGGTACATTTCCATATTGGAATCCGCCGTCTGGCCGAATAGCAATAGGCGACATTGCCATACCGTTAGTCCCGATTCCAATGGTGTAAACTTTAATTCCAAATTCTACGGCCAATTCACTTGCAATCTTAGGATCTATAAAGCCCGTATTATTAACACCGTCGGTTAAAAGAATAATAACCTTACTCTTGGCACGACTATCTTTTAAACGGTTTACAGCGGTTGCCAGACCAGATCCAATTGCAGTGCCACCTTCAATTGTAGTGTTGTATTCCATACTCTTTAGAGAGGAAAGCAATAAGTTTTTATCACTGGTTAATGGCGTTCGGGTATAACTCTCACCAGCATATTCAACCAGTCCTATTCTGTCATTTGGACGACCTTTGATAAAATGTGCAACGGTTGTTTTTAGAGCTTCCAGTCTGTTTGGTTTTAAATCTCTCGCCAACATACTTGCTGAAAGGTCCATTGCCATTACAATGTCTATACCGCGAGTGGTTTTCGTTTTTGTGGTTTCATCTACCGTTCTGGGTCTAGCCATTGCAACAATTATTGCCGAAAGCGCTAAGAGCCTGAGAGCAAACAAAACAGGTTTTAATCTGGCAAGCCAGTTCTTTCCAGTTTTAAACCCTTGAATGCTGGAGATTTTTAAAGTAGCGGTTTGCTTTTTTCGTTTCCATAGATACCATAGAATAAGCACTGGAAGTAATAGGAACAACCAGAAAAACTGCGGATTTACAAATTCGAAATTACTTCCCATCTTTCTGAGTTATTTCAAGCTCTATGGAAGCTTCTATTCTTTTGATTATTTCTTTCGCGTACTTACCGTCATCCTGAAATACGATCAACACTTCCTGCAACCCATTTTCTTGGGCGAATAGTAACAATTCATAAGAGCTTTTTTGGTCCTGAATCTTTTTGTCAGAAACTTGAACGTTGAAATCACCGTGGGCTCTTAGTCCCTTGATGCCCTTATCCGTTTCAAAATCATCCCGCTTCACGACCATATTTTTTGCTCCGCTCTGTTCTAGATCATCAAGGACCGAATCAAGAGCGGTATCTAGGGCAATGTCATTTTTTTGTTGAAATTGAATGGTGGAAACCATTATGTAAAAATCGGAAGTCATTTTACCATAAGTAAAAATATCTTTCCTGCTTATGGCGCTATTAGCGGCATTTGTTACCGGTGCTTCGGCCCTTACCAACACTTTGGGAGTTTCTATAATAACCGCCGGAAATCCATATTCACTTTTTATCCAAGTACCTTCGGCGAGTTCCCTAAGATCATTCCCAAAAAGTTTGTCTTTCAGATTATCAAATCCTGTGAGGCTTCCGTACACAACTCCAGCCAAGATCACAGCAACCACAATTCCGGAAATCCCCAATATCCATTTCCTTCTTTGGCGTCTTTTTCTTAGTTTTTCAAGATATTCCTCATTTTTAAGAAGCTCTTCTTCTGTTGGCTCCGGAATTACCTCGTGAGTTTCATTAATTATCTCTTCAATGGTTTTTCGGTCCACTTCTGCCTGTCCGGCCAGCTGATTCATTTTGGCAAATTTCACCAAATCCGCACGTTTGAAAATCATATCCAGTCTTCGGATTGTTTCGTTATCGAAATCGAAATTTCCGGCCTCCTTATGCATCATCAAGCGAGTGATCAATTCGTCGCTAGTACTTTCCATTGCAGATTCGTCCACTTCACGATCTAGATAGCGTTTAACTATTTCGGTTAAACTGCTATAGTATTCCTTGCTTTTATTCTCCTGAAGAAGTTGGGAATTATCCAGTTTTTTTAATGCTACAATCGCTTCTTCGTAGGGTGGCAATTGCTTTTCAGCAGCATCTCTTCGTTTTTTTCTTCTGAAAAGATAAATACCCAGCAGAACTAATAAAATCAGTGGCACCACCCAATATAAAACCTGCTTCCAATTAAAAGGCGGACCCTGCACTTCCACGGCTGGCTTAATATCAAACATCTTCTGCTTGGCCGTATCAACAACCACATCATTTACCTCAACCTTTATAGAATCGGTATAAAATGGTTTATTATTGATAAGAATTCGCTGAGGGGGAATTGTGTAATGTCCGCTGTCAAATTGGGTAAGCCCATATTTCTTAATTAAGTGGTATTTTGAGGCTTCGAAAGTAGTATCCACTTTATAGGATTCAATCATTTCCAAAGGAGCGAAAGTCTGCTCTTCTGGAAAAACGACCATATCAGTTGAATCCGCATCTACACCAATGGAATAAAGTATTTCTTCACCAATTCGAATCTTTGTAGAATCGACCGAAGTTGTTATTTGTGAAAAGGAAATGGAAGAATAGAGAAAAAAGATAAGAGAACAGAGAAGTAACTTCCCCTGAAAATTAAAATTTCTATATATAAAATTCATATTTAATCTAACCTCTAACATCTAAAATCTCGTCTATCAACGTCTCTTAAAATAACCAAGTAATTTTTTCACATAACTTTCATCCACACGGCAGCTCAAGGCTCCTGCTCCACTTTTGGTAAATGAATCCACAAAGTAATCTATCCGCTCTCGGTGATATGCGTAATAATGATTCCGCACACTTTTAGAACCTGTATTTACCAAAATCAATTCTCCCGTTTCTTGATCCTCCATTTGCACCATTCCCAAATTTGGAATGGTTTCTTCAGCCTTATCATAAACCCGAATTCCGGTTAAATCGTGTTTTTTAGCAGCAATCCTTAGCGTATCCCGATAATTATCATCGATAAAATCTGAGAGGACAAATACGATCGCCTTCTTCTTCATAACATTACTCAAAAACTTTAGGGCGTTGGCAATGTCTGTTCTGTTGCTTTTTGGTTCAAATTCCAACAGCTCACGTATGATTCGCAACACATGGGATTTTCCTTTTTTAGGAGGAATGTAAAGCTCAATTTCATCCGAAAAAAGAATCAATCCCGTTTTATCGTTATTCTGCATAGCCGAAAAAGCCAGCGTTGCTGCTATTTCAGTAATAATTTCATTCTTAAACTGTTCTTGGGTACCAAAAAATTCCGAACCGCTAATGTCAACCAAAAGCATAAGAGTGAGCTCGCGCTCTTCTTCAAAAACTTTTACAAAGGGCTCGCTGTATCGGGCGGTAACGTTCCAATCTATATTCCGGACATCATCACCAAATTGATATTGGCGCACTTCGCTAAAAGTCATCCCTCGACCTTTAAAAGTACTATGGTATTCGCCACCAAAAACGTTGTCGCTAAGCCGACGCGTTTTGATTTCGATTTTCCGTACTTTTTGAAGAAGTTCTTTAGTATCCATTTTCCCCATCTAAGTCCTCCCCAGAGGGGAGGACTTTTAAATTTCGATTTTCCTTAAATATTTTCATTTTTTCACAATCTGGAAGCCCCCTCTAGGCCTTCCTGCCGAAGGGGCAGGTAGGTAGGGGTTTGGGGGACTACGGTACTTCAATAACATTCACGATCTTGTTGATAAGATCTTCGGAAGTAATGTTTTCGGCTTCGGCTTCGTAGGTTATACCGATTCTGTGGCGCAATACGTCGTTAACCACTGCGCGAACATCCTCGGGTACAACATAACCACGACGGCGGATAAAGGCATAGCATTTTGAAGCTATTGCGAGGTTTATACTTCCACGTGGAGAGGCGCCAAAATTGATTAGTGGCTTAATATCGGCAAGTCCGAAGTTTTCTGGGGTCCGAGTGGCAAAGATTATATCGAGAATATACTTTTCTATCTTTTCGTCCATATAAACCTCCCGCACGGCTGCTTGTGCTCTTTTTATCTGCTCCAAAGTTGCCACGGGATTTACCTGCTCGTATTCTTCTTTCAGGTTCTGACGGATAATAAGTTGTTCTTCGTTCAGCTGGGGATATTTTATTACCGTTTTTAGCATAAAACGGTCCACTTGCGCTTCCGGCAGTGGGTAAGTACCTTCCTGTTCGATTGGGTTTTGGGTAGCCATAACCAAAAATGGCTTATCCAGTTTAAAAGTAGTATCGCCGATAGTAACTTGTTTCTCCTGCATCGCCTCCAACAGTGCAGATTGCACTTTGGCTGGCGCACGGTTAATCTCATCAGCAAGTACAAAATTGGCAAAAATAGGACCCTTTTTAATGCTGAAATCGTTAAGTTTCATGTTGTAAATAAGAGTTCCTATAACGTCGGCAGGTAGTAAATCCGGCGTAAATTGGATTCGGCTAAAGGTACCGTGAACTGCTTTCGATAAGGTATTTATGGCAAGGGTTTTGGCCAAGCCTGGAACTCCTTCCAAAAGAATATGGCCCTGGCCCAATAGACCGATCATCAATCGTTCCACCATATGTTTTTGGCCAACGATTACTTTGTTCATTTCCATTGAAAGAATGTCCACAAATGCACTTTCTCTTTCAATCTTTTCATTTAATGCCCCAATGTCAAAGGTCGAATTTGTATTTTCCATACTGTATTTAGATTCAATGTAGAATGCTCTGTAAAAAGACGCTGCAAATTGTACATAAATTGCTAAAAACCTTGTTAATAATTGGTTAAATGTAGAATGCTAAAACTTTAAAGTTCAGCCAAAAAAATAGCGTTTTCATTAAAAATTCCTTAATCCTAGAAATTGAAATAATTTTTCGGAAGAAATAGTAATTTTAAAAAGAAAAATAGTATCCCGAACAATTTAAATTCATTTTCTGCACATCAGAAGTTTTAACCCTAAAAACTAAAATAAGAATATATATGAAAAATAATAAAACTGCAATTATAACGGGAGCCACTTCCGGAATTGGGAGAGCAACAGCAAGACTTTTTGCACAAAACGGAATCAGGATAATAATCTGCGGAAGGCGCGAGGAACGGCTCCAAAAACTTTCTGAAGAACTTTCAGCAATCACGGAAGTCATTATCCTCAATTTTGACGTACGTGACAAGGAGAAAGTTGAGTGGGCAATAAAATCAATTCCAGCAAATTTTTCAGACATAGACATTCTGATAAACAACGCCGGCAATGCCCACGGATTGGACACAATAGACGAGGGAAAAACGGAGGATTGGGATGCAATGTTGGACATTAATGTGAAAGGGTTATTATATGTAACCAACGCCATTTTACCAAACATGATTGAACGCAAATCGGGACACATCATTAACATCGGAAGCACTGCCGGCAAGGAAGTTTATCCTAAAGGAAATGTGTATTGCGCCAGCAAATTTGCCGTGGATGCCCTCAATCAGGGAATGCGAATTGACTTGAATGGAAAAGGTATAAAAGTGGGAGCCATAAACCCAGGACTTGTGGAAACGGAATTCAGCGAAGTCCGATTTAAAGGAGACAATGAACGAGCCGAAAAAGTGTACCAAGGTTTCACTCCCTTAAAACCAGAAGATATTGCGGACATTATATGGTTTGCCGTAACCCGTCCGCCACACGTGAATATTGCCGATTTAACCGTGATGTGTTTGGATCAAGCGTCCTCGACAATTGTAAATAAGGTTACAAGTTAAAAATTACAGGTTGAATGACGATGCAGGTTAAAAGTTGCTTGTTAAATGTTTAAATTTTGAAAATAAGATTATGGCTAAAATTGAGAAATTTGAGGATTTACAAATTTGGCAACTCACTAGAAATATTTAAAGAACTCCCACAGAAAAGGCTACAAATATGATTAGCACACCTTGGAAATTTATAACCTAAAAGACTACTATTCAGACAAACATTAAACCTGAAACCTGAAACAATAAAATATGATCAATAAACGCCTTCTTATCAAAAACCTACTCGCCCACAATGACGAGAGCAGTTTCTATGATAAAAAGCGAAAAATAGATCTTGGAACAAAAGAGGGTAAGGCAAAATTTTTAAAACATATCTGTGCCCTGAGCAATAGCAATCCGGCGAACAATTCGTTTATTGTAATCGGAGTTGAAGATGAAACCAATGAAATTATCGGGACCGATTTCTTTGACGATAGCAAAATACAGAATCTTATAAATGCGTATTTAACCAATCCGTCCTTAATTTCTTATGAAAACGTTGCCTTTCCAAATTTGCCATCCGATAAAGTGTTGGGTTTGGTAACCATAAGGCCCAACGGAAAAATTACTTCACTTCGAAAAAATATATGGAAATATTGGGGCGGGTCTATTTTTCTTCGCGATGGCAGCATCTCAATGCCCAAGACTTTTGATATTGAAATAAAAGATGTCAATTCCGAAATTGTAAAATCGATAGAAAATGCGGCAAAAAACAATATCGAAATGACCTTGGACGGCGTTCTTGATTTTATCAATAATCGCCACAAGGACTTTGAAAGCCACTACAAAGTTTTTAAGGAACAATTCGTTTTGTGTTGGGCGGGAAATCCTAAAAGAGTTAAGGATGAAACTTATTATTCCCGTGTGGATATTGAACTTATCAATGAACAAGTACGCCTTTTTTATTCGGCTTTGGATGAGATTACCATAAGCTATACGGATGATTATTTTCAAATGGTAGAATATGTGCATTTGGGGCTAAATGATCAATTTAAATATTATCCGTTGGAAGAGGTAACAATTCATTTCCAAGAAAACGGGTCGTATCAAATGGATTCGAAATTGCTTTTTGAGCCACCTCAATTCAATAAAAAAACACTTTTTCATATTTATAATGCCAACAATTCAATATTGGAAAAACTTAAAAGGAAAGTCCCTTTAAATTCTTCTGAAAGCAAAGATTTACAGCATCTTCCCTCCACGTATTTAATTTGTTTTTTAAACGGATTTGAGGATGCAAAAGAGAAACTTCAGGAAGCTAAAGAGTTTTTAAGAGAGTATAATTCAGCAGCTTATCAGCTTTCAAAGGAATCGCTACGGATATTGAGGAAGGTGAGTTATAATTAATTTTATCGTATCTTAGGAAGATCTAAACTTTATAGGTTATGAAAAAAAACTATACTTCTTCTACTTCTTGCGATTTTAGGATTTGAGGGGTTTTCCCAATGCTCTATAAATCCATTTATTCAAGATAACTATAAGTTGGACGCACAGCTTTTGGCTATGCGAGAGATTAGAAGCGATACTTTAGATCCCTTTCCTTCCCGAGACGCGCTATATTCCATATCTGGAACGGTTGTCGGCCTTATACGAAAATCCTTTTAACAGTTCGGTTGTAGACTCTATTTTCAACGATTTTAAAATTCACGTTAATTCGGAATATAATTACCAAATTGAATACAAAAAAATTATTATCCGAGTAGCTAATGATGTTCCATGGATTGAGGATTTTAAGAATACTGGCATTTCGGGTATCCCCGCATTGGATAATTTGATGGCACAATATCAACTTTCCATTTTTAATTATATCGTTTTGCCAACTTGTGAATGCACCCATTTCCATTTGGAAACTAATTTCGATTTCTTGAATATGTATGCCTTGATTGATGACTTTGAGGCAATTGAAACTATAGACAGGGCTACAGTCAATATTTCTGACATGTCCGTTCGCTTTAATTACACTGGAATTCCTTATTATATCGATAACCGCCCCATCGAAGTCTGCGATATTATAGTGGATGGAGACTTATTTACTTTTATTCTTTATGCATATGATTGTATGGCTGGATGTCTATTACAGGAAGCCAGATATGCTCGCGTAACTGAAGAATGCGAAGTGCTTTCCACTCCTTCAAATTCATTTGAAAAATTAGTAATTTATCCCAATCCCACCTCGAATAAAATATATTTAAGGGGTATTTCTTCGGATGTAGAACATATCCAAATTTTTTCGGTTGAAGGAAAATTAGTTCAATCCTTAGAAAACGTTTCCCAAGAAATCGACGTGTCACAATTAAATCCTGGAATATATTTTATGCAGGTTATTACTTCTGAAGCAGATAAATATTCATTGAAATTCATCAGAGAGTAATTTAAAATTTTACTATTAAAGGTTATGCGAACCTGAGAGAATTATAAAATTATTAACTGTTGGAAATAAGGAATTGATTATATTTTCCGAATGAGAACAGTAGTAATAGGAGACATCCATGGTGGGTTTAGAGCTTTGACCCAATTGATTGAAAGAGCAGATCTTCCTGCTAAAACAAAGTATATTTTTGTTGGGGATTATGTGGATGGATGGAGTGAAACCGTCGAGGTAATTTCATTTTTAATAGATTTTTCGCACAAAAATGAATGCGTTTTTATTCGTGGAAACCATGACGAACTGTTTTATAAATATTTAGCTTCTGGAGAATCCAATCCTATGTGGCTATCGCAAGGCGGAGAAACAAGCGTTAAAAGCTACATGAATATTTCAAGAGGACTGAAGGAAATACACAGAAGGTTTTTTGAGAATCTGGTCAATTACCATATCGATTCCGAAAACCGCCTTTTCGTTCATGCGGGATTTACAAATCAAGCGGGTCCTGAATACGAATATTATCCCAACTTGGTCTATTGGGATAGAACCTTATGGGAGATGGCTTGCGCGATGGACATAAGCATTTCTGAAAATGATAACAGATTTCCAAAAAGACTAAAACTTTTCAAAGAAATATTTATCGGTCATACTCCCGTAACCCGCGTGGGATATGACAAGCCTGCTAATTTTGCCAACGTCTGGAATGTCGACACCGGTGCTGCTTATAAGGGTTCATTATCCATGCTCGATGTGGATACCAAACAAATTTGGCAAAGCGATCCCGTGCATTTGCTCTACCCTAATGAAAAAGGTAGGAATTAAGACTTTTTTATTACTAAATAAGCCCTCTCCTACCTATATTTGTAAATCCCCTAAAAGAAAATTATGGCACTTAAGAACATCAGATTGGAAGTTATGCAAACGGTTGAAAAGGAAGTCGATAATTATATTGACAAATACCTTTTACCTGTAGAGGAAATCTGGCAGCCAACAGATATGTTGCCTAATTTCCAAAAAGAAAACTATATGGATGAGGTAACCCAACTTCGTGAGGAAGCGAAGGAATTGGGCTATGATTTCTGGATTGTGCTTGTGGGTGATATGGTAACCGAGGAAGCATTGCCAACCTACGAAAGTTGGTTGATGGATATGGAAGGAGTGGATCAGCATGGCCGAAACGGTTGGAGCAAGTGGATCCGCCAATGGACGGGAGAGGAAAACCGTCATGGAGATACTTTGAATAAATACCTTTATTTATCCGGTAGAGTAAATATGAGGGAGGTCGAAATTACTACACACCACTTAATTAACGATGGATTTGAGGTTGGTACAGGACGGGATCCTTATCGAAATTTTGTCTATACCAGTTTTCAGGAATTGGCAACCAATATTTCCCATAAACGAGTGGCGAAGATTGCAAAAGATAAAGGGAATAAAATGCTTGCCAAAATGTGCAATATCATTGCTGGGGATGAAATGCGCCACCATTTAGCCTATCGTCATTTTGTAAAAACCATATTTGAATACGACACAAGCGAAATGATGCTAGCTTTTGCAGATATGATGCAGAAAAAAATAATCATGCCTGCCCAAAATCTTAGACAGAGCGGTGGAAAAATGGCTTCAGCTTTTGATGACTTCAGTAATGCCGCGCAACGCTTGGGAGTTTATACAACTTATGATTATATCGATATTTTGGAAAAATTGAATGCCCATTGGGAAATTTCCAAAATGTCCAATTTAACCGATGACGCTGAAAAAGCAAGAGATTATTTGATCAAACTTCCCTCTAGAATGCTTCGTATTGCTGAAAGAGTAAAAGTACCCGTGGATACCCACTATTTCAAATGGGTGGAACCTAATGGAGTTGTTTAAATTGGGATAATAGATCTTCTCAGTTCTTTTAGAAGTCGTTAATACTTTCAACTTATGCTTGATCTCTTAAAAACCTCTTATCTTTTTATACCTCTCTTTATTCTTTCTATTGGAATAGGAAGTTGTGGGAGTAGCAAAATCGCCGATGATAAAATGATATTCGAAGAAAATCCACCATTCACTATTGAAAATGCTTATTTCCAAAAATGGGTAGCCGGTATTGAAGAAGGTGGTTCTGGAACAAAAGTTCATCTTACTTTTAGGAGCATGGAACCAAATGTGGTGATAAAGAATATCTATTTCCAAAACCAGATTATTAAGGCTCAAAAATCCTCTGCAAACCCACGGGAATATACCGCAGATTTTCCCAATTCTTCTCGAAATGATATTGTAATGGATATTGATCCAGTAAAAGAAGCTGCGAATACACCCTCTGGAAACTTTCCCTTTGAGCTAAATAAGAATGAAGCAGTGCTTGGCTATTTGTTCAATGGCAAAGAAAATTTTTATAAAATTTCCCACCTCTCCGAAAAGGAACACCTTGCCTATCCCCAATCCAATCCCAACAATCCGAATTAATCTTTTCTACCATGAAAGTTCTTCATATTGACAGCAATCATCACTTATTGATCGAAATGCTTGAAAAAGCAGGTTTCCAAAATGTCGAAAATTTTAAGGCTAGCAAAACAGAAGTAGAAAGAATAATTCCAGATTATGACGGAATCATAATCCGAAGTCGATTTAATATCGACCGCCAATTTTTGGATGCCGGAAAAAATTTAAAATTTATTGCCAGAGTAGGCGCTGGACTGGAAAGTATTGATATCGAATATGCCGAGGAACTCGGAATTGACCTGATCGCCGCTCCCGAGGGAAACAGAAATGCCGTTGGCGAACATGCTTTGGGCATGTTACTTTCTTTATTCAACAATCTCAACAAAGCCGATCGAGAAGTAAAAAATGGTCAATGGAACCGCGAAGCAAATCGCGGAGTGGAACTCGATGGTAAAACCGTGGGGATTATCGGCTATGGAAATATGGGCAAATCTTTCGCCAAAAAACTGCGCGGATTTGATTGCACAGTTCTATGTTACGACATCAAGAATAATGTGGGAGATGAAAATGCCAAACAAGTTTCTTTAAAAGAATTACAACAACAAGCCGATGTGCTAAGTCTTCACACTCCTTGGACTCTCCTAACGGACAAAATGGTAGATTCCAATTTTATCAATTCCTTCTTAAAACCATTTTGGTTGATAAATACCGCCCGCGGAAAAAGTGTGGTCACAGTCGATTTGGTTAATGCCCTGCAATCCGGAAAGATTCTGGGAGCTGGTTTGGATGTTTTGGAATATGAAAAATCCTCTTTCGAAACCCTCTTTGATTCCGATAATTTCCCCACTGCACTCAAGGAACTTTTTAATATGGAGAATGTGCTATTGACTCCGCATATTGCCGGATGGACGGTAGAAAGCAAAATCGGACTGGCCCGCACCATCGCTGAAAAGATTATAAAAGACTTCAGGTAATCTAGCACCATCTACAATTATACTTCGAAAGAATTGCTAATCGGTCTCTTTTTCCTATTTTTAGTCGGAATATTAACTAATGACGAAACTAATTATGGAAGAACAAGACAATACAGGTTACGATAGCACAAGAAGACAGGCAAGTAATACTGCAAATGAGTTTAAGGAAGGATGGAACCAAGTGCAACATACCCAAGAGAATAAAAAGGTATTAGCGGGAATTCTGGGAATCGTCCTAGGAGGTTTTGGAGTTCACAAATTCATACTCGGCTATACTCAGGAAGGAATCATTCAAATTGTTATTACAATTGTTACTTGTGGAATGGGAAGTATCATTGGCCTTATTGAAGGTATAATATACCTAACCAAAAGTGATGAAGAATTCTACCAGACCTACCAGGTAGGAAAAAAGGGTTGGTTCTAGTTTATATAAAAGGCTCTCAGATTAAAAAGTAATCTGGGAGCTTTTTTATTAAAGCGATTGAAACCATTCCCCAAGCTTTTTATACCTTTTGATTAATCAATTTATAAACCGAGTTAGGAGGAGATCATTCGCTAAATGGAAATAAATGTGTCGTGGATTGGCGATATAAACGACATAGCTTCTTTAAAATATTCGTATATAACCATGTTGCCCACAATTTGAAAAAATGCAGAAATACATAATAATTTTAGCTTTGATTACAATGTCTTGCAAAGGACAAAACGAGAAAAATAAACCGACCGAAAAAGCTACATCTGAAATAATAAAAACCTCTGAATTTGAACTAATCAAAGCAGAAAATCAACAAGGACTTTTAATTCTATTTCCTTGTTTTCCGTGTGATGCAGAAAATACATTGTCCGAATTTAAAATTGCTGAAATTAGCAAGGAAAATGGCTTTTCAGTTTTGGCAATGAACTTAAACGAACGTTTATATTTAAATCTGCGAGAAAAGGAAAAGTTAGCGGAAAAAATAACAGGAATAATTAGAGAACAAAATTTATCTGAAAAGAACATATTTGTTGGCGGATTTTCGAGCGGAGGAAATGTAAGCTTAATAATTAGTGATTATCTCGTAAAAAGCAAAAGTCAAATTCAACCAAAAGGAGTTTTTATAGTGGATTCGCCCGTTGACCTTTTCGGACTTTATAAAACCGCAGAAAAGAATTTAAAACTTAATTTTTCCGAACCAGCTGTTGCGGAATCAAAGTGGATTAAAGGAATGTTAGATAATGAGTTTGGAAATCTAGAGAGTGGTATCGTCAAATACGAACTGAACTCACCGTTCACATTGGAAACTCAAAACATCGATAATCTCAAAGGATTAGAAAATTTAAAAATCAGACTTTACACAGAACCCGATTTAAAATGGTGGAAGGAAAATGCCAATAATGATTATGAAGACTTAAATGCCTTCTACATTGAAAAATTGTCGGAAAAATTAAAAACCGAATTTGGTTATAATAATATCGAACTGATAAAAACAGAAAATAGAGGTTATCGGGAAAATGGAGAAAGGCATCCACATTCTTGGTCAATAGTAAACGAAAAAGAATTAATAAACTGGATGAAGAATTAAAAACTGTGGGCAACAATGTGTCCTATGAAAAGCACTAATCCCGTTCTTCAAAAATAGTATTTATATTTTAATTATCTCATAATGATTATTTTGGGGTGTTGGAATGTTGATAATTCCGAAGGATTATCAATATTTCAATACCATATAACTTGCTCCGCATCCTATATGTGATCCATCGTCTAAGCGCGGTCACCAGCATCTGTATGATTATAAGTTAGAATAAACCTGGCCACTTGCTAAAAAGATGTGGTCCATCCGCCTTCGGCGGAGGCCACCTACATTGTTTTGTGATACAGGTTTTGAATACTTCTTTGTGAGCTTTGTTATCTGTTTATATTATTATTCTATTACTCCTATTGCATAGGGAGTCTCTGTTTTTATTACCGCCAAGGTCCTGCTGAGTAATTTACGCGCGACCTTGATTATTACTGATTTGACGTCCTTTCCCAAATGCTTGCGATAATAGGCCTGCATTATCGGATCTGTCCTGATGGCCTGCCACGATGCTTCTATAAAATAACTGCGCATCAATCTATGGGCACGCATTGTAATACCGGTGCTCTTTTGGTTGTCGCCACTTTGATGGACCCCCGGTGCCAGACCTACATAGCCCGCCAAATGTTTTATGCTGTTAAAGCGCCGCAGGTCACCAAGCTCGCAGATGATACCGCTGGCAACGATCCCACCTATTCCCGGAATACTTTTTAAGAGATAATAATCCTTCTTGTAATGCTTGCGACAATAGGCACGAATCTTTGAAGACACATCTCGTAGTTCTTGATCGATAAACCTAAAACTGCGCATTCTGCTATCCAGCGTCTCACGGGCCGATGGGTAAACAAATGATTGATCGTCAATCCAGCCACGGAATTTATGGCTCCAATGATCATTGTCAAACTCCTCGGGAATGGCAACACCGAAATAAAGCAGCTGCATCTTGATATGGCTCTTGATGCGTCTAAAATCCTTTACCAGATCATTGCGCCTTCTAAAGAGACTGCGCAGTTGTTCTCGTTCAATTTCAGGTACATGTATACTTTCCAATCTACCATCTTTTAATTCCCTGCTTATAAGCTGGGCATCTATTTTATCGGTCTTAGTAAAGCGTTCCTTTCCCTTGCGGTGGATATCGGCAGGGTTGACCACAAGGGAGGTCCATCCATACTGTATAAAACTACGATGCGCATAATAGCCGCAACAGCCAGCTTCATAAGCCGTAGTGACCTCATAATTAGGAAAGTGTTTAGAAACATACTCCTGTAAGACTTCAGGCTTTGGAGGCATGGCAAACGACTTGCCAGCAAAGAGATCTGTAGCACAATGAACTTTCCAGCTCCTCTTGTGGATATCGATGCCTATGTATAACTTTGGTTGGGCAGTGGGTTCAGTTTTCATATCTTATTGTTTTTGGTGAACTTTAAAGATACGAGACTCGCTGCTTTTTCATAGATGCTATAAGCAATGGCTTTTTCCCGCCTACTTGGAAAATCCTGCGGATTTTCCTCTGGCAAGTAACTGTTTGCAATAGTTCGTGCCAGCCCACGCCACTGCTCATACACGAAACGTTAGCAGTAATCCCACCTATACCCCACCATTGACTCCCAAAGCTAACGTTGCGCATTTACTTTTTTCATAAATTAGTGATGCTCTTTGCAAGGCCGATTTTTCAACTGTTGCTCCCTCGGGAAGCACGAGCGCAATCCTGGTTGAGATGTTTGCGATGACTCCAGTGGCGGTGCCGATCTTTGGGCAACCCCGATCAGAATATTTACAAGCCAAAAGCACATCTCCTCAGAGCTATTTTAAACTCTATAACTATGGAAGAAACTGTTTCAATGGAAATTGTCAATCCCCATGCTGCGGGAATAGACATTGGGAGCCGCTCACATTGGGTGGCCGTTGGCCAATCCGAACCGGATGTTCGCGAGTTTGGCGTTTTTAATCAAGATCTTTTTGCCCTGGCCGATTGGTTGGATGAAAGGAAAATCATGACTGTTGCCATGGAAAGTACTGGTACTTATTGGCAAAATCTCTATGCAGTTCTTGTCGCTCGGGGTTTTCACGTAATCCTGTGCAATGGCAAGTTTACCAAGAACATCAAAGGAAAAAAAAGTGATGTAATGGACTGCCAATGGATACAAAAGCTGCACACTCTGGGACTGCTCAGCGGCAGTTTCCTGCCCGATGGACAGACCGAGCAGTTGCGCACCTATTGCAGGCACAGGTCCAATCTGCTCCATGCGGCAGCCTCTACCTCCAAAAAAATGCAGAAATATCTCAGACTGCTCAATTTCCGCTTGGATGTGGTAGTGAAGGATATCTGTGGCCTTACGGAACTTTTGATCATTCGCGCAATTTGCCAGGGGGAAAAGGATCCGCAAAAGCTTGCGTCACTAAGGCACGGCAACTGTCGTAGAAGTGAAGAGGAGATAGCCAGTGCTTTGCAATCAAATGGAAGAAAGGATTACCTATTCGCTCTTGGGCAGGAATTGGAGACCTATGACCACCTGCAATTAAAAATAGGACAGTGCGACAAGGAGATAGCAAAAATGCTCGAGGAGATCATCGGTTCGGACGACAACAAGCGGGAGCACCACATTGATCCAAAACCCCATAAAAGGATCAACAAAAACACGCCCAGGGAAATAGACCTAAACTTAAAGTCGTATCAGATGTTCGAGGGAACAGACCTATTGGCCATAGAGGGAATGAGCTACTCCACAGTTCTGGCACTAATGAGTGAGGTGGGAATCGAAGGGATCCGGAAGTTTCCAACCGCAAAACACTTTGCGAGCTGGTTGCGATTGGCGCCAAACAATAAAGTAAGCGGTGGCAAGGTGCTATCCAGCAAAGTGCCCAAGGGTAGCAACCGTTTAAAAATTGCGCTACGCAATGCCGCAAATGCCATAGGGAACTTAAAAGAATCAACCCCATTGCGTGACTTCTTCCATCGTGTCAACTTTAGAAAAGGACGCGTATCGGCCATTAGTGCCACAGCACGAAAGCTTGCAGTGATTATTTGGAACATGGTGGTCAAGGCAGTGCCCTATATAAATCCAGAAGGGTACCTATTCCTAGACCAAAAAAGAAAGCTGGGATTGGTGAAGCGTATAAAGAAACAAATCGATAAATTTGGTTTGACCAATGAAGTTATAGGTTTTGTAAATACCTAATAAACAATTAAATATAATACGTTAGTCAGAATGTAAAAGAAATGTACAAATGATTCAAAAAGAACAAATCGAAAAATTAATATGCGATGAGGCTACAAAAGCAGTTTCAATATTTGACGCAATTACAAAAGGACAAATTGTTAATAGCTTTAAATTTGACATCGATTCCAAGCATTTCACAGAAGATTTTATCACGCATGATATTACACAAGACGTAAACTTCAAAGAAATGTTTGACACGTTAAGAGAATATAACGATTATCCCGCTCTTTATTTTTTTCAAATCAACCAAGAATTAAGTAAGACAGAAGTTTTGGAATTAATTAAAGTAAATGATTCATTAAAAACTCCTGCAATTAATAATTATAAAGAGAATAACGTTTTTTTGTATGTTGGAAAGGTTACTTCCTGTGCATGGGGTAGGTTAATTCAACATTTAGGTTATCATAAACAAAGAAAATCTCATGGACTTCAAGTTGGACTATGGGGAAATAAAACAACCAAAGATTTAAAGTTATCATTTACTGTAATTTTCTTTGAACAAGAAAGTCGAGACTATTTAATTTTATTAGAAAAAAGGCTAAGTAAAAAATTAAAACCAATTATTGGAAAACATTAATTAAAAAACCATGAAAAAAACTATTAGCGCATTATTTATTTTATTATGTTCATCAATGGTTTCATCACAAATCACAATGGGGAATTCTCTCGATAGAGCTAATATAGAGAAGGAAATTGTAAAAGCACCTCCGTATGAAAATCATGAGAATTTCCTAAGTTATGAGGAATACTATGGGTATAATCCCCCGAAAGATAAAACACCAACCAAGGAAGAATTTTATTCAAGATATAATGACTCCAAAATATTTTTCCCAAAATATTCAAACAGTTATAGAGAAAAAGATATTTATATTTTTAAGGATGAATCCACAATTAACCTCTTAAAAAGAGAATTTATTAATGAAAGATATTTTAAGATTGAACGCATTGATGCAGAGCTTGGCAAAACTCCATTTTATGCCAAAATTAATGATAGGAACAAAGAGTTTCTCGAAACAGATTTACTATTTACACTGAAAGATGAAGAGACCGGAGAAATAGTTTATGTTGTTGAATCTTCAATTTCTTTCGTTCTCGTACCATTCTATGAAAACCTTACTGATTTATTTTCGAAAACCTCATTTATTGCAACGCAAGATTTCAGCGCTGATAAACTCCCCCTTTCAACAAAGAACGGAAGTCTTTATATTGACAAAGGAACAGAATGGAAAGGAAGGTTTAGCCTACTTAGAGGTAGAGATATAAATTTTTTCCCTGGAGATGAAATAACAAATGAAGACCAAGATTTAAAATATATGGCAATTTTAGGTAATGGAAATGACACGATTATAATGAATATTACCAAGTCAAATTCTGGACGTTGGTGGTTTTCCGAAGTATTCACCCCTAAACATATAGCCGAAAAACGAAGTGAAAAAACAGAAGCTGAGCGAAAAGAGAAATTAAATAGCCTTGTAAAAAAATATGGTCAGAATTATGGGAATCTTGTTTTTAATAAAAAAGGAACTATTGGTATGACAAAAGAAATGTGTAAAGATATTTATGGAATAACTCTTAATAAAAAATCATACACGGATGCAAAAGGAGAAATAGAAATATGGGAATATACTGGTATGCTTAAACTATATTTTACTAACGGAAAATTAAGCGAAATAATAAAATATTAAAATAGAAGCCTGTAACAAACAGTTAGCTTCACTTTTCTGTCAAAGTGGAATAAAGAAAAACAACTTCTACCTGACCATTAAACGCAATTGATTTTCTGCGATGGTTCGGGAAAGAGAAAAAAGGAAAACGCAAGCAGAACGAAAACAGAGTAAAAAAACACAGCCCACAACATTGCATAAACACAATAGCGGGCAAGTGCAAAACCGAAAAGTAATTTTATAAATTTAAAGTCTAGTATAAACCGAAAAGTCCGTGCGCCAATCCCGCTACTGCGTTTATACGAGACGTTGTAAAACATTCCCCACATAAAAATTTCTATTAATTTCTTGAGCTAACGGTAAGAACTCCCGAACTTTACGTTGATCCTATGCAAGGCCGTTTTTTAAACTGGCGCGTCATAGCCCGGGACACATTCTGGTTGAAATGTAAAAGCCCCCGAAGTACTAATTCAAGGGCTTGTTGATAATTTCAGTGGTGGTCCATCAAAGAGGAACCCCGTTCAGAATAATTTTCTATATCAAAGTTACATTTCCTTAGGGTCATTTTTTATTAATCCATAAACTTTTTTATCATGGAAAGAAAAATGAAACTCGGCATGGACGTTGTAAATTTCAATGCCGCCGGAATCGACGTGGGCAGCCGCTCCCACTATGTGGCCATTGGCCAAGAACTAGACAATGTAAGGGAATTCGGGGTCTATGCCGAAGATCTCACAGCACTCTGCCAGTGGCTCATGGAATCTGACGTGACCACAGTGGCAATGGAGTCCACTGGAGACTATTGGCAAAACCTGTACGTAGAGCTTATCTCCTTCGGTTTTGAGGTGGTGCTGGCCAATGGAAAGTTCACCAAGAATGCCAAGGGTAAAAAAACAGACGTTAAGGATTGCCGATGGATACAGAAACTCCACACCCTAGGGTTGCTCAGCGGCAGCTTCCTACCAGATCTTACAACCGAACAGTTGAGGACATTCTGTCGCCAAAGGGGAAACTGGATAGATCTGGCCGCTTCGGCTACGCACAAGATGCAGAAGTACCTAAAACTATTGAACTTTAGATTGGACGTAGTGGTCAAGGACGTATGTGGCCTTACAGGCATGAAGATCATTGAGGATATCTGCAAGGGCAACCTTGATCCCCTTAGTCTAGCCGAGCACCGCCACTACAACTGCAGAAAACCAAAAGAAGAAATTGCCAGTGCACTCCACGGCAACAACCGGTCTGACTATCTCTTTGGACTACAACAAGAGTTCGAGGCCTATAAGTTCTTTCAAAAAAAGATTGCGGACTGCGACAAAAAGATCGAACATTTTATAAAGCAAGAACTGAAACAGCATCCTGAGCGCGGGAAAATGAAAACAACTGAAAAGCCGCATAAGAGGATGAACAAAAATGCACCACAGATCAAAGATCTGAACCAAATAGCTTTCCGCTATTTTGACGGGGTTGATCTCTTTGCCATCGAAGGATTGAGCCACTCCACGATATTGACCATTATGAGCGAGATAGGTCCCGAGGGCTTCAATAAGTTCGGCTCATCTAAACAATTTACTTCCTGGCTCAGGCTAGCGCCCAATAATAAGATATCAGGAAAGAAAATACTAAGCAACAGAGTGCCTAAGGGAAGTAACCGGCTAAAGATCGCCCTGCGCCAAGCGGCCAATGCCATAGGCAACCTAAAGGGCACCCATCTATCCGACTTTTTCCGAAGGGTCGCCTACCGCAAGGGAAGGCATTCGGCAGTGAGTGCAACGGCTCGAAAACTCGCAGTAATTATATGGAACATGATCACAAAAAAAATCCAATATCAGCCTCCGAAACAATACTTGTTCCTGGACCAAAAAAGAAAACTCGGACTAGTGAACCGCATTAAAAAACAAATGGATAAATTTGAATTGAAACCAGAGGACCTAGGGTTTAAAAACAACCTGAATATCAGCAACTTAATTTGACGTTAGTCAGAATACCAAAGAAAAATCCATCTGTAAAAAACACAATTCCGAATTTTGAAAATAGTAACTTTTAAGTTACCTTTGTGCCAATGGAAAAAGTTAGGCAAGTAATACAGTACAAACATTATTTCGAGGAGTTTCTACTTGCTCAACCGAAAAAGATTCAGGACAAAATATTTAAGGTCATTGAAATAATCGAAACCTTTCAACACGTGCCGAAAACATATTTGGCACCAATGAAAACCCATAAAGGATTATATGAGGCTCGAATAAAATTGGGGTCGGATATCTGGCGGGTTTTTTGCTTCTTCGACAAAGGTAAGTTAGTTATACTCTTAAACGGATTTACAAAAAAGACGCAAAAAACACCGAAAAAAGAAATCGACAAAGCTGTCCGATTAATGAAAGAGTATTATGAAGAAAAAAACAACAGAGATGGAAACTAAAAGCTGGAAAGACATAAAAGATACCGTTTACGGAGAAAAAGGAACTGAACGCAGAGACGAACTCGAAAGAGATTTTGAGTCATTTAAAATCGGCTTGCTTTTACGAAATGCACGAGAAGAAAAAAACCTGACACAAGAACAACTTGGCGAGCTGATTGATAAAAAGCGGACTTATATTTCACGTGTAGAAAATAATGGCAGTAATCTCACTTTAAAAACCTTATTTGACATCGTAGAAAAAGGGCTTGGAGGAAAGGTCAATATTTCAATCGAAATCTGATAAAAGTACGTTTTACAACACCGTGTATAGGCAATAAAGGCTAAAGTGCTTGCCTCTAAGTAAAAGCACAAAATCAAAATAATCGCCACAGCGAAAGGCAGGGCAAGAAAACCTTTACTGCCCATACACCAAACGTTAGCCACAAGTTAAAAAAACATCGTTAATCATAATTATATTATTGTTTAACAATAATTATTGTATATTTGAATAATTAAATCATCAAATATGAAAAAAGCAATATTATTTAAAACACTTGTTGACATACTTTACATTCTACATTTTATTGGACTAATTGGGATAATATTTATAATACCTTTTGGAACTGTCAATATTAACCAAGTAAATATGAGTGTAGAAGATTGGAGTTTATTTTATTGGTTAATTTTTATTGTAAGTCTATTTGCTTATATAATATTTTTAAGAGGTCTGTATTTTTTGAGAAAAATGGCAAGGTTTTTATTAACGAATAAATATTTTTCCAATAAAACTATAGAGAATTTAAAAAAATCAGGGAATAATTTTCTATACACAGGAATTTTATCATTTGCTCTTATAGTTGTTTTATGGATAAGCAAATTAACAGGAGGAAAATTTGAATTGATATATGATAATAATTTATTAATTCCTTTGTTTTTGTCCATTATCGGAATGTTTTTTATCATTCAAAGTAACGCTCTGAATTTGGCAAAAGGAATGAAAGAAGAGAATGAACTAACAGTTTAATTTATGGCAATTATAATAAATCTTGATGTTATGCTAGCCAAAAGAAAAATGAAAAGTAAAGAACTTGCCGAAATAATTGGAATTACAACTGCTAATATTTCGATTTTAAAATCTGGAAAAGCAAAAGCAATTCGATTTTCGACATTAGAATCTATATGCAAAGCTCTTGAATGTCAACCTGCTGACATATTAGAATACAAAGAAACTGAATAAAAAACCTGTGGCTAACAAAGAACTGAGGTAAAAACCAAACATTTTCTCCATTAAATTTTGACAAAGTTTTCCTGGCATTGTTGAAATGGAACAAATCTTCCTTCGTCGATTTGTTTCCAGTTCAACAAGCTATAAACAACACCAACATTTTAATATTGGTTATTTAATTCTTAGCACTGAAACGTGCGCATCATCATACGGCAAACCCGAATTTGCTATGGCGAAACACTGTTTCAGCAATTTGTTCGCAACCCCAATAAGTGCCAGCTTCTTGCTCTTTCCCTTGTTTACAATCCGTTCATAGAGCTCCCGGCAGGCCTTGTTGTACTTACAGGCATTGAAAGCGCAAAGAAAAAGTAAGTTGCGAAGTTTCTTATATGCATTCCTCTCGCTCAAAATTCGCTCGTCGGATGCAAGTCCTTACTGATCCTGCTACGGCCACGCACACTGCTTCCGGACTCCCGGATCGTAGGTGTAATGCCAACATAACTGCAGAGCTGCGCAGCAGTCTCAAACTTGGAAAAACCATCGGTTATTACAATTAAAAACAATGCTGTCTTTGTGCCTATCCCTGGAACGGTGGTCAAAAGAGTGAGCTGTTGTTGTTGTTCCATCTTGACCAGTGAGAGCAGACGTTCCTCGATACCGGCAATCTCTTTGTCCAAGTGTTTCCTGTCCCGTTTTAGGGAGCGGTACACAAACTTGGAGGGAATGCCCAGGGTTTCTTCGCCGTGCAGCTTGTTCTTGGTTGCCGTGCGTTTTTTAAGGTAACTGTCCATTAACCGGAAGAGTTGCAAACACTCTGCCTGGACATCGGTCAAGGCACTGTAGAGCGGAACTTCGTTGGCCAGGGCATACTCGCAGATTGCCTTTGCATCGCTCTTGTCCGTCTTTACTTTGGCCAACTTCATTTGTATGAAACGTTTTACCGATAACGGATTAACGACCGATACAACTACGTTGTTTTTGTAAAGAAACTGTGCGAGTCTGTAATGATAATAGCCCGTGGCCTCCATCACCACGATCGAATCTTCGGGAAGGATCTTTAAAAAAGCGGCAAATCCTTTTTCGTTATTCTTAAACTGATCGTGGCCACTGGTACTGCCGTGCAAATCAAAGACATCCCTGCCTGCTGCAGGCAGGCTTGCTGATGTCAACTCCAAAAGTTTCCTTATATTCATTCATAGAAAATAGTTTATGAAAGAACCAGCTACTTGGGTCACAACAACTTGAAAACGAGGTCTAGGCCTCACACCTGCCTGCCGGCAGGCAGGGAACTGAACGTGATTTAAGTAGTAAAAGAGCGGGGATTATCAATGTTGTCGAAGTCTAAAGCTTCACTGTATAAAGTAACCTTACTCCGCTCTTTTGTTCTTTCTGATTTATACTGAAAGTTAACTGATTTATTAAAGATCAAACTTAAGATGTATAACCGCAATTACGGCGGATTCGACTACGTCCGAATCCACGCATAATTGCTACCGTCGGTACTTATTCGAAAAACATTAATTAAATCCCGTAACTGCGGTTATACGATCCGTTGTGGTGCATTAAAACTGATTAAACTCCAAACATATCCCAATCTGAATTTATTAGAATAATTTCCTTAGATTTGTATCCAAGTAGATACA
Source organism: Aequorivita sp. H23M31 (assembly GCF_004022485.1). GTDB lineage: Bacteria > Bacteroidota > Bacteroidia > Flavobacteriales > Flavobacteriaceae > Aequorivita > Aequorivita ciconiae. The sequence continues at coordinate 2,607,179 of NZ_CP034951.1, read as the reverse complement.
AAAATTATGTTCTTCATTGAGAAAACATCTGAATTTGATAAATGGCTAAAAAAGTTAAAAGACTTTAGGGCTAAGGCTAAAATAATTTTCAGAATTCAGAAATTGGAAACTGACGAGCATTTTGGCGATTGCAAACCCGTGGGCGATGGAATACAGGAAATGCGAATAAATTTAGCTAAGGGTTACCGTGTTTACTTCAAAGAAAAAGATGGAAAAATTATTGTTCTTTTGATAGGAGGAGATAAATCGACCCAGCAAAAGGACATTGCACAAGCAAAGAACATTTGGAAAAAATTAAACAAATAAAAAATGGGAACTTCAAAATTTGAAATAGCGGATTATCTAGACAGTAAAGAAATGATTGCAGAATATCTCAACACTGTTCTGGAAGATGGTGATAACTCAGATATTATTAATGCAATAGGACACGTTGCTAAAGCCATCGGAATGACAAAAATAGCGGAGGAAACTGGATTAAGCCGTCCGAGTTTATATAAAGCATTATCTGATGGAGCAAAACCTCAATTTGCTACAATTATGAAAGTATTAAAAGCAATTGGAGGACAAATACAAGTGAATCCTACATCTGTCTGAGTGAATTATACCAAACGTTGTGGGAGAGTTTAATGAGGGAAAGGTTGGGTTAACAATTTTTATCGAAACTGAAATCCGTTCAGCGGACTTAAAAAGTGGCGGATAAAAAAAGAAAGATTTCCAATCCTTGCGTCGGACTTTTATCAGCGGAACGCAAGCAACGTCGGAAAAGAATCCTTGTTTGCGAAATCTGTGTTTTAATCATCGAACAGAATTGATTTTTTTCGATGGTTCGTGAAAGAGAAAAAGGGAAAACGCAATCGGAACGCAAGCAGAGTACAAAAAACACAGCCCACAACATTAGCTATAAGCAATGCGGGATAAGTGCCAAACCGAAAAGCAGTGTATATTTACGAAGTCGCCAAAACTTTTTGGCGTTTAGAATAATAAGAAATTAAAGAACAAAAGTTTTGGCTTAGTGCGAATTCGAAAATGATTGCATTTTTGCCTCGCACTGCTCATAGCCGAGACCGTTACCATACATTCCCCACATAAAAATTTCTATTAATTTCTTGAGCTAACGGTAAGAACTCCCGAACTTTACGTTGATCCTATGCAAGGCCGTTTTTTAAACTGGCGCGTCATAGCCCGGGACACATTCTGGTTGAAATGTAAAAGCCCCCGAAGTACTAATTCAAGGGCTTGTTGATAATTTCAGTGGTGGTCCATCAAAGAGGAACCCCGTTCAGAATAATTTTCTATATCAAAGTTACATTTCCTTAGGGTCATTTTTTATTAATCCATAAACTTTTTTATCATGGAAAGAAAAATGAAACTCGGCATGGACGTTGTAAATTTCAATGCCGCCGGAATCGACGTGGGCAGCCGCTCCCACTATGTGGCCATTGGCCAAGAACTAGACAATGTAAGGGAATTCGGGGTCTATGCCGAAGATCTCACAGCACTCTGCCAGTGGCTCATGGAATCTGACGTGACCACAGTGGCAATGGAGTCCACTGGAGACTATTGGCAAAACCTGTACGTAGAGCTTATCTCCTTCGGTTTTGAGGTGGTGCTGGCCAATGGAAAGTTCACCAAGAATGCCAAGGGTAAAAAAACAGACGTTAAGGATTGCCGATGGATACAGAAACTCCACACCCTAGGGTTGCTCAGCGGCAGCTTCCTACCAGATCTTACAACCGAACAGTTGAGGACATTCTGTCGCCAAAGGGGAAACTGGATAGATCTGGCCGCTTCGGCTACGCACAAGATGCAGAAGTACCTAAAACTATTGAACTTTAGATTGGACGTAGTGGTCAAGGACGTATGTGGCCTTACAGGCATGAAGATCATTGAGGATATCTGCAAGGGCAACCTTGATCCCCTTAGTCTAGCCGAGCACCGCCACTACAACTGCAGAAAACCAAAAGAAGAAATTGCCAGTGCACTCCACGGCAACAACCGGTCTGACTATCTCTTTGGACTACAACAAGAGTTCGAGGCCTATAAGTTCTTTCAAAAAAAGATTGCGGACTGCGACAAAAAGATCGAACATTTTATAAAGCAAGAACTGAAACAGCATCCTGAGCGCGGGAAAATGAAAACAACTGAAAAGCCGCATAAGAGGATGAACAAAAATGCACCACAGATCAAAGATCTGAACCAAATAGCTTTCCGCTATTTTGACGGGGTTGATCTCTTTGCCATCGAAGGATTGAGCCACTCCACGATATTGACCATTATGAGCGAGATAGGTCCCGAGGGCTTCAATAAGTTCGGCTCATCTAAACAATTTACTTCCTGGCTCAGGCTAGCGCCCAATAATAAGATATCAGGAGGGAAAATACTAAGCAACAGAGTGCCTAAGGGAAGTAACCGGCTAAAGATCGCCCTGCGCCAAGCGGCCAATGCCATAGGCAACCTAAAGGGCACCCATCTATCCGACTTTTTCCGAAGGGTCGCCTACCGCAAGGGAAGGCATTCGGCAGTGAGTGCAACGGCTCGAAAACTCGCAGTAATTATATGGAACATGATCACAAAAAAAATCCAATATCAGCCTCCGAAACAATACTTGTTCCTGGACCAAAAAAGAAAACTCGGACTAGTGAACCGCATTAAAAAACAAATGGATAAATTTGAATTGAAACCAGAGGACCTAGGGTTTAAAAACAACCTGAATATCAGCAACTTAATTTGACGTTAGTCAGAATTTGAGAAAAACCGATGAACGAAACAAAAATAATTGCTAAAAATAAAACTGAACCTAATATTGGAAATCGATTTGTTGCTGGATTAGTAGATTACATAATAATTTTCGGAGTAACTTTCTTTTTAATTTTCACATTTGGAGAACCGAATGATGAAGGCGGATATTCTTTAAACGGTTTGCCTGGATTAATACCTATAATTTTTTGGCTGATTATGACAGTTGGACTTGAAATTGGTTTCGGAGCAACAATCGGAAATTCATTAGTCGGACTTAAACCGATTCCGAAAAACGGAACAAACCGAAAACTTACTTTTGGAGAATCCTTTAAAGACATTTACTTGACCCAGTTGATATGTTCTTTTTTGGATTGGTCGGAATTATAACAATTAAAAACACGGATTTGAATAATACTTTCAAATTGTTCTTGGAGGTGCGATGCCCAAACAATCAACCCAGGAATTTGTTCAGGCTCAAAATGTAATCCGACGAATTCAGGTCGTGGATTTCTAGATATGAATGCTGTTATCGAGTATTTGTCAGGGTTTTTAATGCAATTAATGAAATTCTTCAAGCTTTTTTTATTCTTCTATAAAGATATTTTCCTTAAGCTAATATCCATTTCCATTATATGGGTACTATTAAAATTTAATGGTCTCTACTTAGTATGTGTTCTAAGCATCATTATAGAATGGATATATAAATTTACTTTCAGAAAGAATATAAATTATTTCTATTTAAATAATGCCATCAATGTTAATGTATTTTATATAGTAAGCTTTTTAATGAATATTATAATAATAACTATTCTGAAAGTATGGATATGAAACAATATGTCCAAATTGATAGTTTAACCAAAGGTATAAATAATAAAAGTACTCTTTCAGGTATTCATATGACTATAAATCAAGGAGAAATTATTGGCTTGTTCGGTCGTAACGGAAGTGGAAAATCAACTTTAATGTCAATACTTTTCGGAGTTACTAGAGCTGATAATATTTGCTTAATCCATAATGGCAAAATTATTTTGAATAGAAACAACTTCCATAAAATATTCTCGCATCTTCCGCAATTCAATTATCTACCTCAAAATGTTACTGTAAGGACATTAATTTGGCTTGTGGTAAAAAAAAAGAACATTTAAGGAATTTCTATAATGACCCAGTTATTAAAGAATCTTTGCACACCAAAATCCATCAATTGGCTTTGGGTATTCAAAAATATTTACAGATTAAATTTGTTCTATTTGGTACTCAAAAATTTTGCTTACTCGATGAACCTTATAGTGGTTTATCACCTCTCCTTTGCGAAAAGATAAATTCTTTATTTGTAGAGCAATCAAAATATAAAGGTATATTAATTGCGGACCATAATTATTCCTACCTTTTGAAGGTTACAAGTAGGAATTATATCCTTAAGGATAGCAATATATTTTCTGTCAAGAATACTTTGGAGTTAATGAAGTATGGCTATCTGAAATAAATCACCACGGAATACAAAGTACAACACGAGTATAAACGCAATAGGGGCAAAGTGAGAAACCCAAAAGTAATTTTATATATTTAAGGTCCGGTATAAATCGAAAAGTCAGTGCGCCAATCCCGCTACTGCGCTTATACGGGACTTAGGCAATTTTTAAAACAAAAATTATAAAAACCAATTACAAAATTATATCTAAAAAATTTTTTTCTGACAGGAATCCCATACAGACTGATAGGTTAGGATTTGATTTTGCTGACGGAAATGAATTTAAATTATGGGAATTTCTATTTATGACTTTCCTTTTTGGAATTACAATGTCGTTAATATTGGTTTCTTTTCATAGATACAGGCTTAAAAAAAATGGAATTCAAAAAATAACTGCTGAAAATGTTGGCGTGAATCAAAGGAGAAGCCTTAAATCAAAATCGAGTAAATCCCAACTTATTAAAAAACCCGACCCAATAATCGGAAAAATGAAAATGACTGAAACCGAAAATGGAATTCTGTTAAAAACAGGAATGACTTGGAAATCTTGGGTTGAAGAAATTAAAATTATACAGCAAGCCAATGAAGAATATGATTTTGACTATCAAATTACGAGTCGTCCGAATTTAATAACCACTTTGGTCGATTACGCTAAAAACCTAGAAAATGTGGACAAAATAGAGAAGGTGATAAAAAACATTGCCTAACACTGGTAACTATTAAAATAAAGATTCCACTCCAAAAGACACTCATCGATGCCCTAGATTTTTACAACAGAATATCTATTTGGGATGGATGATAAATGCCAACGTAGTTCATATACCTTCAATTAAAATAAGTTCTGGGAAGGCTATTTCCAACCCCAAATAGGGTTAATGGATTATGATAGAATCGCTGATTTGGCCTACATCGAGGAGCAAAAAAAACTGTTATCGAAAACTCAGTCTTTAATGAATTTCACTTGTCAGAACATTAAAGAAACAGGCAGGGATAAAGAGGACTTATCGTTTTAATGATGTCAGAAATCATTGTTTCAGAAAGAGGTTTATAGCGCGAAATAAAGAGGGTTGTTTAAGGAATAACCCTTAACTTTAAATATGCTACATAAAGCATGATAAAAATCTTTCTATTCAAAGAATTACGGATAGCCAAATAAAAAACCACCTAAAAAAGCTATTTAGGCGGTCTAATAGTAAATCCATACTTACAATAAAATGTTTTATTTTCTATGGGAAGTAATACCGACAATCTTATCTAAAAGTTTAAAATAAAAAGCTTTTTTGATAAGAGAACTGGCTAAGGAAGTCAAAAGATTGAGGGGAGAAAAAGTTTCACTTATAATATTTCTACTTTTTCTAAGACCCAGCTTGAATTCCTCTTTATCTATCTTTGATTTGAGCCTTAGATATTTTAGATCCCTATCTATTTCGTCAAATGAGCTATAACGTTTCATTGGTAATCGAGTTTTTGGGCAATAAAATCTTTTAAAATTAATCTCTTAAATGAGAAAAATTGGAATTTGGACAATTTTTCAGTATTTACTCAGAAATTTCTTCTCGAATTTCTTCCTTTTTTAAGGCCACAAACTCCTCTACTTCCTGTCTCGCCGCCTCCTTTGGTTCTATATCATCTTCGTCATACAATAAACTAGAAAAATTGTAAAGCATGGTCCGTGCTATAATTTTTCTTCCAAAAACAAACATAAAAATAAGGAGGAGGCCATAAAACCCTCCTACCAGCAAGAACCCTATAAATGCCTGTTCAAAAAATGTGGCGAGCCATAAAGCGGCCCCTACAGATAAAAAAAGCATTACGAACAAAGAAAGACTACCATAAACCAATAGATTGACTAAAGAAATAGCACCTTTCATAGATGATTTAAACAAACGTAGTTTATAATACTCAATGGTGCTCAATCCGAAATCCTCAATGCGATCTGTCACATTGTGCAAACTTTTGGATAGGTCTTCAAACATTATTATAGGGTAGTTTTTTGAGCTTTTGTTTTTACTTGTTCTACAGTATTATCTATTTGAAGCTTCGCATTTTGCTTTCTCAAAGCTTCCAATTTGTCTTCCATCGCCGCCAAGATATCATCTGCCTTATAGCTCGCAGAAGAAAGAGTTTCACTTAGCTTTTCTTCGAAACTCAATTTTGCCATCTGAGCTTTCTCACTTAGATTCTGGGTAGTTTCTTTAAATTGTTTGCTCAGTTTTTTCTGTGTTTTTTTCGCTTCTTTACTGAGTTTTTCTCTAGTTTCCGATCCTTTTTCAGGAGCATAAAGAATACCTAATCCTGCTCCAATTACTATACCGGTTAAAAGCGCAACTAAGTTTTGACCTGTATTTGCCATAATTCTATTTTTTTAGTGGTTAATAATGTCAAAGATAAGTAACCAACCTACCGGATGTTGTTAACAAGCGGTTAATAAAATCTCTGCAATGGCCAAGAAAACCTTAAAAATTTCAACATTATTCAAGATATCAAACCTGACAATAAATTTTCCCGAAAAATATTTAGTTAATACACAATACAAATGAAATAGTTAAGAGGTTGTTTTCTATTACTTTGTCTCTTTCTAATATAAACAATAAATAACAAACCATAATTCAGGAAAATGATTTTCCCGAATTATGGGTTTGTTAAAACTATCCGGTTTGGGTAGGGTTAAATGAATAGAAGTTATTCAGCAAGCTTTGCCCAGGAATCCCGCAATGGGACAGTTCTATTAAATATGATTTTCTCAGCACTGGTATCCTTGTCCACTACGAAATATCCCAATCTCTGAAATTGGAATTTATCCTCCGCTTTTGCACATGTTATACTGGGTTCAGAATATCCTGTTACAATTGTCAAGGACTCAGGATTTACGAATTCCATAAAATCCCTATCTTTTATAGTATCCGGGGAGGCCTCAGTAAACAACCGGTCATAGAGTCGTACTTCCACAGGCACGGCATGCGCTGCAGAAACCCAATGCAAAGTTCCTTTTACCTTGCGTAAGGATGCTTCGGAACCGCTGCCACTCTTACTGTCAGGATCATATGTGCAGTGGATCTCCGTAATATTTCCATCCGCATCCTTAACCACGCTTTCTCCCTTTATTATATATGCATTTTTAAGTCGCACTTCCTTGCCTATCGTCAATCTAAAAAACTTGCGATTTGCTTCTTCCAAGAAATCCTCCCTTTCAATCAATAATTCCCTTGAAAAAGGCAACTTTCGGAAACCAGCATTGTCGTCTTCAGGATTGTTTTCGGCATCCAACATTTCGGTTTTGCCCTCGGGGTAATTATCGATAATTAATTTCACCGGATCTAAAACCACCATTATTCGAGGTACTTTTTTATTTAAATCCTCGCGAATATTGAATTCCAAATGAGATACATCGATAAGATTTTCTCTTTTTCCCACTCCTATACTCTCTGCAAAGTTTTTTATGGATTCTGGGGTGTAACCCCTTCGGCGTAATCCAGAAATGGTAGGCATACGAGGGTCATCCCAACCGTTTACTACACCATTCGCCACAAGTTCTGCCAATTTTCGCTTACTCACAACTGTATGGCTAAGATTCCTACGTGCAAATTCACGTTGTTTAGGGCGTAATTTTTCCTGATCTACCACTTGATCCAAGAACCAGTCGTAAAGCTCTCTGTGGGGCAGGAATTCAAGTGTACAGAAGGAATGCGATACTTGTTCTATATAGTCGCTCTCTCCGTGTGTCCAGTCATACATTGGAAAGATTTTCCAATCCGTACCCGTTCTATGGTGAGCCCTATTAACCGTTCTATACATAACAGGATCGCGCATTAACATATTTGGAGATTCCATATTAATTTTTGCGCGGAGAACATGCTCACCTTCTTTGGTCTCTCCATTTTTCATTTTCTCGAGCAATTCCAAATTCTCCTCAATAGGTCTATCCCGGTATGGGCTTGGTTTTCCTGGAGTATTCGGAGTTCCTTTTTGTTCAGCAATATGTTCTGAAGTCTGGGAATCTACATAGGCCTTTCCATCATTCACCATTTGAACTGCCCAATCATAAAGTTGCTGAAAATAATCAGAAGCATATCTTTCCTCACTCCATTCAAAACCCAACCAGTGGATATCGCGTTTTATTGCATCTACAAATTCCTGTTCCTCCTTAGCGGGATTCGTATCATCAAAGCGGAGATTGACTGGAGCATTGTATTTTAATCCCAATCCAAAGTTCAAACATATAGATGAAGCATGACCAATATGTAAATAACCATTTGGTTCCGGCGGAAAACGGAAGCGCAACTGATCCTTTTTATATCCTGTTCGTAAATCTTCCTCTATAATGTGCTCGATAAAATTGAGTGGTGTCGCTTCTTTTTCCATGTATTTATTAATGAGACGGCAAATTTACCAAAAAATACCATGTAATGAATTCCATCGTAAACAAATAGGCCTTCTTCAATTTTCGGATAAGGCTAAAATGAAACTCGCGTTTGTATTACTTTTGTATCCATAAAAATTAATCTTAACATTCTATTTTGGATAGTATCAAATTAAAAAATATTCGTCTATATGCCTATCACGGTTGCTTGGATGAAGAGGGCCACATTGGTTCGGACTATATAGTAAATCTGAAAGTAAAAGTGGATCTTACACCTGCTTCTCTAAGCGATTCTCTTTCTGAAACTGTAGATTACGTAGAACTACAGAATATTGTTCGGAATGAAATGGCCGTGCGATCAAAACTTTTGGAACATGTAGCCCAACGGATTATGAATTCGGTATTGGATCAAGTGAAATTGGTAAATAAAGTGGAGGTAACAGTTGCAAAAAAGAATCCTCCCATAGGCGGGGATGTAGCAGAGGTGAGCGTAACAATGAAGAAGAAAAGGTAAATTTAATTTAAAATCGCCGAATTCAACTTAATCTTTTATATTTGCACTCTCACTTGGAAATCTCCCTGAAGAAATTTCCATCTTCATAGGAATTTAGGGCATCGTGGCCGAGTGGCTAGGCTCAGCTCTGCAAAAGCTGCTACAGCGGTTCGAATCCGCTCGATGCCTCAAAAAACCTCAACTGATGTTGGGGTTTTTTATTGAACTCAATGCAGCCGTCCGCCCGGGGAATCTGGACGCTCGGCGCCTCAAAATAAAACTCAACTAATGTTGTGGTTGTTATTTTTAACGGAGTGAATAAGGAAGGAATTTAAAAATAAATCCAGGTCGAAGCGGAGTTTTTTAAAATAACCTTTTTCTATTTATTGGGATTATTGCGGAACTTCTGGTGGAGGAATGGGTTTTTCCTGTAGTTGGGTTTGTCCGGGTATTCTTTCAAGTCCTGCTTCCATTCCCTTGGGAAAAATTCCTTGGAAGAGGAGAATAACGCCGAAGGCTAGAATTAGAATACTTACCCACTTTTTCGTCTTAAAGATAAATCGCGGCGTCATTCTGTTTTTTAACCGTTTTGCCAATACCATTTTTAAAAGATCAATTAAAAAGAAGGTTGATAGCACAGTGACCACGAATAAGAAAATTCCGTTTTCAGAAGATGTCAGCGCATTTGCCATTATTAGAACTCCGATCCACCCGGCTAAAACACCAAAATTCACGAAATTTAGAAGAAACCCCTTTAAAAATAATCCTCCCAGATTTTTCTTCACATTAACTGCGTAATGTTCTCTGACTATTTTAAAAATAGACTTGTTGGTGCGTATATAAGATATAATCCCATAAGCAATAAGGATGACTCCCCCGAAGATTAATAATCCAGGATCATGTTTAACCTTTTCCAATATTTTGCTCGTACTGAAAAAGGCGATAAGAATAAATATTATATCAGCAAATAAGGCACCCAGATCGAAGAAGATAGCAGCTCTTATACCCTTGGTAATTGCAGTTTCAATTAAAGTAAAAAAAACAGGTCCAACAGCGAAGGCCATTAAAAATCCATAAAACGCTGCGTAGAGTAAGCCGTCAAACATAGTCGGGTAAAAATACGAAGTTTTTTATGATAAAAAATTTGTGATGTTGTGCTATTTAATATTGGTTGTGGAATTAAGGTCAATCCCATATAATAGAATTTCTCACTTTAAAAATAAAGTCAATAAACCGCATCATTTTTCCTCATGATGTCCCAGCATCGTAAAATCTAAATGCTTCTTCACTAAATCCGCATTTTTTACTTTTACGTTTACTTCATCACCTAAACGATAGACATTGTGCGTGCGCTGCCCGATAACCGCATATTCATCGCGATCAAATTCGAATCGGTCATCCTGAAGGTCCTGTAATCGAACCATCCCTTCACATTTATTGGATATAATTTCTATGTAAATTCCCCATTCGGTAACTCCAGAAATAACACCTACAAACTCTTCATCTTTATGATCTTGCATATACTTAATCTGCATATACTTAATACTATCGCGTTCGGCATTAGTTGCAAGATTCTCCATATCGCTACAGTGGGCACATTTTTCCTCGTATTCTTCTTCATTCGCCGATTTACCGTTTTCCAGATAATGTTGCAACAGTCGGTGGACCATAATATCTGGATACCGCCGAATGGGTGAAGTGAAGTGTGTATAATAATCAAAGGCGAGTCCGTAATGTCCAATATTATGGGTAGTATATATTGCTTTGCTCATACTGCGAATAGCAAGGGTATCTATTAAGTTTTGTTCCTTCTTTCCCTGAACATCTTTTAAAAGTTTGTTCATTGATGTTGCCGTGGAATGACGGTCCTTGGTATTCAATTTATAACCAAAGCGCTTAATAATATTTTCCAAAGCAGCAATTTTTTCATCATCAGGTTCATCGTGAACTCGGTAAACAAATGTTTTTTGTGGTTTTTGCTTTCCTATATATTCGGCCACACTTCTATTTGCCAAAAGCATAAACTCCTCAATCAATTTATTAGCATCCTTGCTTTCCTTAAAATAAACTCCAATAGGATTGCTATTTTCATCCAAAATGAATTTTACTTCTACTTTGTCAAAGGAGATCGCTCCTGCGCGCATTCTTTTCCTTCGTAATATTTTCGCAAGCTTATCCATTTCTAAGATTGCTTCAGCTATTTCGGGTTTAACAACATATTCCTTATCGCTGATTGAAATATTTGCCGGGATTTCAAAATTAAAAGACTTCTCGACAGAGTTTATACCAGGCGAATACGATGTGCTCGAAGTTTCATTTGTTTCTATAATGTGTTGCGCTTCTTCATAAGCAAAACGAGCATCGCTAAGAGTGACCGTTTTCCCAAACCATTGATTAACAACCTCTGCTTTTGGATTTATTTCAAACACCGCAGAAAAAGTATATTTTTCTTCATCAGGACGAAGGGAACAGGCATTGTTGGAAAGGATTTCAGGAAGCATCGGAACTACTCTATCTACCAAATAAACGGAAGTAGCTCTTTCATAAGCTTCATCGTCCAGCACGTTGCCTGGAGTTACATAATGCGAAACATCGGCTATATGGATCCCAATTTCGTAATTACCATTTTCTAATTTTTTAAAAGAAAGGGCATCGTCAAAATCCTTCGCATCTTTTGGATCTATGGTGAAAGTAAGATCACTTCGCATATCCCTTCGTTTCTTAATTTCGGATTCCTTGATGGAAGTATCAATTTGATTGGCATAATCTTCAACCTCCTGCGGAAATTCATACGGCAGTCCATATTGGGCGAGAATAGAATGAATTTCAGTATTGTGCTCCCCGGGCATTCCAAGAATTTTAATAACACTACCAAAAGGAGATTCGGCTTTTTCAGGCCAATCTTCCATGGCAACCAATACCTTTTCACCATTTTTGGCTCCATTTATTTTATCCTTTGGAACAAAAATATCGGTGTACATCTTACCGTCGCTAACATTTACAAAAGCAAAATTGTCATGCACCTGAATGGTTCCTACAAATTCCGTCCGTTTACGTTCTAGGATTTTTGTTACTTCCCCCTCAGATTTTCCACCTCTTTTTCTCTTAAAAACATACACTTCGACCGTATCACCATTTAGTGCTTTATTCAGATTTTTATTACTTACAAATATGTCGTCTTCTAAATCCTCAACAATAATGTAACCCTGGCCACGACCAGCGATGTCGACCCTTCCTGTATAATAATTTTGGGAAGGTGTAAGAATATACTTGCCGCGCTCAATTTCCTGAATGCTGCCTTTGTGCTGTAAGTCCTTAAGTTTTTTGATTATTTGATTTCTGCTGCTCGCATCATCCAATTGTAATTTAGCAGCAATCTGTTTGTAGGTATAGGGTTTTGAATGATCTTTCCGAAGAATATCTAGTATGGTTTGGGAAAGATTTTCAATTTTATTCTTCTTCTTTTTATATTTCGGCATAATTTATTCTAATTATCGTAAATGTAATACTTCTCAGGCAATGGCAAGTTTAGATTAGCAAAGATTTATTACCTTAGTATGGCTTCTCATCCCGTTTATAAAATGAATTTATGAAGAATTTTGAGACTATTGCAATCTTTCAATATCCCGCGGAATACGCCGTATTAAAATTACTCTTCGATCAGGAAGAAATTAGATATTTCTTTCAAAATGAAACAATGATCAGTGTTTTCCCATTTTACTCCAATGCCATTGGCGGAATAAGGCTACAAGTTCATGTCGAGGATAGGGAATTGGCCGAAAAGATTATAAACGATTTAAATAATCCTTCCAATTTAAAAATTGTTTAGCATACTAGAATAAATTCATTTCTTTTTTAATCCATTCAAGATTTTAAAAAAGCCCGTCTTTTTAGTTGTCAACATATATAAATTCATTATTGTTTTTTTTGAAATTTTTAAAAAGAAAAATGATGATTATGATGGGCTGTTAATAAGAGGGATAACTTTTTGGTATTTTATTTTGAAATGAATTTATCGGTACTTAATAAAAGGTTGTTAACATAGAATTAAGATTCAATTTGCTTGATATGAAAGGAATAAGAGAAGTAATCAACAGCTGTGAACAACCCTTTTTTTGGTTTTTTAAGGAATAAGTTTTGAAAAATTCCCTGTTGGTAAAGCCAATATTTCATCTCATAAATGGGCAGTAAGATTTGGTCATTTAATTTGTTTGTCAGTGAATTTCCAGCATATTGAAAATTAAATCTATATCTGCAATTTTATTTACTGCATTTCATTGAACATTTATTAACATCCTTGTTAACTTAATATTAAGAATTTATTTTGAATTACTGCTCTCTAAAAAAGCGAACTTAATTTATTGTTTATTAAGGTTTTATAATAATAATAAATTCTGACTCCGTTTTAGTCTGAATTTTATAAGAAGCTTAGAATAAGCTATACGTTAATCAAAAGACCTAAAATTTCTGTGGACGAATTCTTATCTTTGTCAAAAAAAAAGGATATGAACATTTCTATAGGAAACGACCACGCAGGAACTGAATACAAGTTCGCGATTATACAGGATTTGGAAAAGGCTGGGCATAAAGTTACCAACCATGGAACAGATTTGGAATCAAGCGTAGATTATCCAGATTTTATACATCCAGTTGCCAAGGACGTTGAAAATGGTATTTCCGATTTAGGTATTATTATATGCGGTAGCGGCAATGGCGCAAATATGACGGCAAATAAACATCAAAAAGTACGTTCTGCACTTTGTTGGTCGAAGGAGATTGTGGCCCTTGCTAGGCAGCATAATGATGCAAATATCTTGAGTTTACCGGCACGGTTTATCAGTAAAATTCAGGCGATCGAAATGGTAAAAACTTTTCTGGAAACTGAGTTTGAAGGCGGCCGCCATCAAGGAAGGGTAGAAAAGATATCTTGTTCATAAATAGATCAAAATTTTTCTTCATCAAATTTCGTAATCTTACAATACTCTATTCTAAGCCGAAATTGTTTTAAAATGATTTTACCAATGTAAACCTATGGATGTTACAGTTAAAAATTTCACGGAATTAAGTAAAGAGGAATTATATGAGTTATTGCGTCTTCGGAGTGAAGTTTTCGTTGTAGAACAAGATTGTGTATATCCAGATATTGATGGTAAAGATGAGGTTGCTCTACATATTTTAGGTTGGGAAGATGGAATTTTAGTGGCTTATGCCCGATGTTTTAAAGCCGGCGATTATTTTGATCAAGCGGCTATAGGAAGAGTTTTAGTACGAGAAAATTATCGGAAATTAGGCTATGGCCATAAAATTACCACAGCTGCGATCCGGGCTATCAACTTAAAATTTAAAGCCGATAGCATAAAGATATCGGCTCAAACATATTTAGTTACTTTTTACGAAAATCATGGATTTAAAACAGTAGGTAATAGGTATTCTGAAGATGGAATTCCCCATATAGCTATGGTCCGATCTAAAAAAGATTGAAATTCAGAACTTCCTTATAACTTAATAAGGTTTTTTTCCAAATTCAGATCTTTCAGCATTTCATCCGTAAATTTGTAATGGCCACGGCGAGTAATAATTTTAAATCGTTGGTTTCGCATTCGTGTGAGGGTATCCAGAAATTGCCATTTCGATTTAAGCAATCTCGGCTTATCAGATTTTAAACTGATTTCAAAATAATGTTTAATGCCTGCGCGGTCGGCAACTATATCCGGCGTAATTACAACATCGCTATCTTTTTTATAATAGGATTTGGGAATTTCATAACCTTCCACATCGGCCTGTATGTGTTCGAAGCCCCGGTTCTCTAAATAGGCAACAGATTCTAAAAGAATCTCCTTGTTTTCGTCTCTTTCTGATTTTGTCATACCCGCTAAATTACGAAAATATTGATAAACAAGGGGTTAACCTTATGTTAACTGTCTAAGCGAATCTGTTAATAACACTTCTAATCTATTAATAATGTTGATTTTAATGAAAATTTGTAATAATTTAATTATGTTATTTCCTTTAAATCGCATTTGTAAATAAATATAACGTGAACTGAATTTCCTCTCATTGGTATTAATTTGATAATCTTGAAGTAAAATGAAGACACTTATTTTAAAGAAAATCATACTAACATTCACACTTTTCTATTCGGTCTGTGGTAATATTCAGTCTCAGGAAGGTTGTACGGATTCCTTGGCCAATAATTTTAAAAAAGATGCGACAGAAAATAATGGCAGTTGTGTTTATAAAGCTGATATGGTTTCTATAATTAGTGCTTATCCTTTGGATGATGTACTTTCTGAAACTTCAGGGTTGATTTATTGGGAGGATATGCTGTGGACGCATAATGATAGTCAAGATCCTATTCTTTATAAAATTAATCCTGCGGATGGCGCTATTTCGGGAAATCTCTCGCTTGAACCCCAAATCAACGTAGACTGGGAGGAAATTTCTCTGGATGAGCATTATATATATATAGGAGATTTTGGAAATAATGAAAATGGAAATCGCCGAGATCTAAAAATTATAAGAGTGAGCAAGAGCTCAATTTTGAGCACTACTCCGGAAATGGACAATATTTATTTTAGTTATGAAGATCAAACCGATTATTCACCTCAAGGCCCAAATAATACCGATCTTGATTGTGAGGCATTTATTATAACCGATGACTCCATCTTTCTATTCACCAAGGCTTGGAAAACTTATAAAACGAGAGTATATAAATTACCTAAAACCCCTGGCGCACACACGGCAAAATTGCACAGTTTCTATAACATAAATGGGTTGATTACTGGCGCGGTCTACAAAAAAACTGAAGGAATAATAGCCTTGTCCGGATATGATTTCTTACTGCAACCCTTTGTTTTTTTATTATATGATTTTAAGGGAAATGATTTTTTTGGTGGCAATAAACGTAAATTGCATATAGATCTTCCTTTTTATCAAGTAGAAGCGATTACCACA
Source organism: Aequorivita sp. H23M31 (assembly GCF_004022485.1). GTDB lineage: Bacteria > Bacteroidota > Bacteroidia > Flavobacteriales > Flavobacteriaceae > Aequorivita > Aequorivita ciconiae. The sequence continues at coordinate 2,591,165 of NZ_CP034951.1, read as the reverse complement.
AATGATGGTCTAAATTATTTTATTACCAATGAACGTTTTGATCCTACGGGCACGATGCAGCACCTTTATACCCTAGACCTTTCGCCATATTTGGAACATTATTTACTTCAGAAGTGAGAGGTCATTCCTTACTTTAAAATCTTATTATATCTACTTGTATTATCCAATACGGCCACAGCTTCCTTAATTTCTGGATTATGCTCTATTTGGTAATTATAAAGACCTTCACGATAGAAATATCGCTTTAAAATTTCGTCTGTTAACAAGGACTCAATCTCAACTCTTTTTTCAAGAACAGTCTTATCCTTGGCTTTATTAATCGCCACTAATAGTTGGTTATAACTTGCCGAAATTTCTTTGTTCATTCCATCATCTTCAGAAGTTCTTAAGCCTTCGGCAAATTTCTTTTCAGTCTCGGTTTCGAATTCGAAATTGTTGGTCTTTAAAAACTTAAGGAAATCCTGAAAATCAGCATCCGAAAATTTAAAGTTTTTCCAATCCGTCATATTATGGCTGTAATAGTATTTGGTGGCATAGTCAAAAATAGCGTTGTCTTTTAGCAATGCCGTTGTAATGGGGCTATACGCTGCCGATTCCAACTGTATGTCTGGAAGAATTCCACCTCCATCATAAACAGTTCTTCCTCCGCGGGTTTTAAATGCATTGTATTCTTTAGGATCCTTACGGATTGGATCTCCATTTTCGTCGCGATGCCAGTAATCCAATGCTTGGATACATCTACCGCTTGGGGTATAATAGCGAGAAATGGTTACTTTTAATTGCGTTCCGTAAGTCAATTTTTTTGGACGTTGTACCAAGCCTTTTCCAAAGCTGCGTGCCCCAATTATTACAGCACGATCTAAATCCTGCAGTCCGCCGGAAACGATTTCACTGGCAGAGGCACTTCTTCCATTTACTAAAACAACTAAAGGAATCTCAGTATCAACGGGTTCAAATTTGGTTTTATAAACTTGATTGTATTGTTGAATTACGGATTTTGTGGTAGTAATCACTAGTCCCTTATCCACAAATAGGTTTACAACGCTGATGGCCTGATCCAAAAGTCCGCCAGGATTGCCGCGCAGGTCTAAAATGATTTTTTTCGCTCCCTGAGATTTTAAATCTACTAACGCATCTTTGGTCTCTAAGGTAGTTTTGCTATTAAACTGGCTTAAAACGATATATCCAATATCGTTATTAATCAATTTGTAAAAAGGAACTGCTTTGAGCTCCACAGCACCACGGGTAATAGTTGTTGTGGCAGTTTTTCCTTGTCTTATATAAGTTACATCGACAGTAGATCCGGGAGCTCCTTTTAGTAGGTCGCCGGCATCTTCAGCTAAATCGGTTATGGGTATATTGCCAATTTTTATGATTTCATCCCCAGCTTTTAACCCGGCTTTATCAGCTGGATAATCTTTATAGGGCTCAACAATTATAATTTTATCCTTTCGGCTTTGTGCCGATGCTCCAATGCCCGTGTAAATTCCCGAGTTATTAATTTTGGCATCTTCTACTTGCTGTTCGTTCCAATAGACTGTATAAGGATCTAAATCCTCCAACATCCCTTTTATTGCCTTGTCCATTAGTGTGGCCGGAGTAACCTCATCCACATAGTTCATGTTCAATTCCTTAAATAGGGTGGTAAAGATTTCGATTTGTTTAGCGATTTCGAAAAAATCACTTTTGAAACTTACCGTCGTAAAAAATATACCTAGGGCAACTATGGGAATTAATATTCTCTTTTTCATATTCTCTATTTTTTGCGTTTCAAGTTACTAAGACCTATTCTTAAAGCCTTCACCTGTTTGTAACTTTTTGATTTTTTTCTCTTCGGAATTATTATCATTCATCTAAGCGGCAAGCACTACCCATCCAAACGAAAAATACGAGCCTAAAGATATAAAATAGAAACAAAAAGTTTATGCCCATCTAAAACCTCCTTTTGGTAAGTTGAAATATAAAAAGTGTTCTCTGAACCTAAGTATGTTCATTCCTTAATTTCGTAAGAATTCCTACCATCGCTTTCTCTAGTTGTGCGTAAGGTAGTTTGTCTTTGCCCAAGAACAAAAATAACATGGTATATCTTTTGTCTTCATTTTTGGGAAGCAGATGTTTATTTAGTCTATAGGTTTCCCGCAATTGCCGTTTAATTCTATTTCTATCGACGGCCAATTTAAAACTCCGTTTTGGAACTGCAAAAGCAATGAGATTATTCTTAAAGTTCTCATTCGCTTCAGATTGAATTGGTTCCGAAAAAAAAAATATTTTGAGGGGATATTTTGTAAAGGTTTTTCCCTTCGAAAATAATTTTTCGATTTTTTTGGAGCTCTTGAGTCTTTCGGTTTTTGGAAAGCGGTAATCCATGCCGTAAAAGTAATGAATAATGACTTTGTTTATTTGAAGATATCTAAGATGATTGTATCAATAGATATTCCATCATAATCCTTATTTAAAAAGAAAAACCCCAAAGATTTTAAAATCTTCAGGGTCCATATCACCTTAATGGATCTATTATTTGGCTTCCCAAAAATTGTTTTCAGGATTTATGTCTGCCATTCTTTTAGTGGCGTCAATCATCATGTTCTTAACTTTTTTACCATTGTCAATTTCAAAGGTATAAGTAGGATTTGTCCAAGGCCAATCTTCCAACACCGTTCGTTTTAAATCCGTAAATGGATTCGGCTTTTCGCCCCACATCATTCTCAGTGGAATGTAGAATAATTCCTGTGTATCATCGTCATAAGTAACATATAGATCTATTGGCATAGGCATAAGTCCTATACGTTCCAAAGTAACTTTAGTTTTAGTAACGCTCTTTTCAACTTCCTTAATTCCGTAATCGATGGTATTTATGGTCTTTGTCCAATCGGTTAAATACCAGTCCAGCTCAAATCCCGATACCTTTTCTGCTGTTCGGATAAAATCGTTGGGAGTGGGATGGGTAAACTTAAAATCTGAATAAAAACGCTTTAAGGTTTTAGACAAGTTCTCCGGACCAATTATATACCCTAGTTGCGTTAAAAATATGGAACCTTTACCATAAGCGCTGATTCCATATGTACGATTAGTAGCATAACGATCGGCGTGGGTAGTGAGCGGTTGTTGATCGTCTGTATTGGCCAAAAATAAATAGCTTCTATAGGAGCCCGCGTGAGGATTTGGATTTTTATTGCCCATTACATAATTCATTGCCTCGTCGGAAATATATGTTGTAAAGCCTTCGTCCATCCATTCATATTTATTTTCATTTATTGCCAGAACAAACTGAAACCAAGAATGGGCCAGCTCGTGTGCAGTTACTCCAACAAGACTTCCCAATTCACGACCTCCAGTAATCATAGTACACATACCATATTCCATTCCTCCGTCCCCTCCTTGGATTACAGAGTACTGTTCATAGGGATACGGACCAACATGTTCATTGAAAAACTCCATTAGAGCAGCCGTTTTCGGTTGTAGTGCTTTCCAGTTCTCAGCAATTTCCGGATCATCCTTGTAAAGGAAGTGGAGTGTAACCCCATTTGGTCCAGGATAGATATCGTGAACATAGTTAGGATCTGCTGCCCACGCAAAATCGTGTACTTTCGGTGCAATAAAATGCCAAGTGTATTTTCCTTTTACGGCAGGCATCGGCTTTTGGCCGGGAGCCGTATATCCATGACCTACAGCTCCAGGATTTTGGAGATAGCCAGTTCCGCCCACGGTATAAGCTTGATCGATAGTAATGGTAACATCGTAGTCGCCCCAAACCCCAAAAAATTCGCGAGCTATATAAGGATCTGCATGCCATCCTTCAAAATCATATTCCGCTAGTTTTGGATACCATTGGGTCATTGTTAGTGCAACCCCTTCTGCACTATCTCTTCCAGAACGACGGATCTGAAGTGGTACCTGCCCATCCCAATTCATTTTAAAAACAGTGGTTTCTCCCGGAAGTATGGGCTTATATAGCTTTACTTCCATTACCGTACCTTTTATAACAAAACTTGTTACTTGGCCATCGTGAGTGAAGGAAGTAGGTTTGATAAATCCTATTTCTGAAGGGGAAAGTTTGGAAATCCTATCTCCCACTCGACTATCTGGATCTACAATTGTTCGAGAACGGACATCCATTTCACTGCCAGGCTGAAAAGCATTAAAATAAAGATGATAAAAAACTTTGTTTAGGGTATCCGGAGAATTATTCGTGTAGGTTAATTCTTGCTTCCCTTTATACTGAAAGTTTTTCACGTTCATCTGAACGTCCATTTTATAATCTGCATTCTGTTGCCAATATGAGGTGTTTCCCTGAGCGTTCGATAGATTAAAAAATACCGATGTTGTAAATAATATAAAACCGAAAAAATAGCCCATTATTTCCTGTTTCATTGTCTCGACATCTTATCGGCCATAATAAAGGCATTATACATATTAACCATTTTTCCGGATTTTGAAATGTTAGAAAACAATTCCGTGTTTGAGGGATCTCCTCCCAAGATTACTTCGATATCTGGAGATATTCCACTATCCATTAAAATCTGTTTTACCTGAGCTGCGGAAAGTTTTGGGTAATATGAACGGATTACGGCAGCGACACCAGCCACTTCAGGAGAAGCCATGGAGGTTCCTTGTAAGAATTCGTATGTGTTTAAAGGTGTGGTAGACCAAATTTTAACTCCAGGAGCAAAAACATCCACATTGATTTTTCCGTAGTTTGAGAAGTTGGCTACCAATTTATCTCCATACTCATAATTCAATGCTCCAACAGTAAGGAAAGTATCTCCCATCTCTGGGCCATTATCTATTTGGTCGTTTGGATAAATATTTACGGTATCAAGATCAAAACCATCATTTCCAGCGGCATTCACAATCAATACGTCTTTTGAAGCGGCATATTTTAGAGCATCATAAACCCACTGTGAATGGGGAGAATAGTATTTTCCAAAACTTGTGTTCAAAACTTTTGCGCCATTGTCCACCGCATAACGGATTGCCAAGGCAATATCCTTATCATATTCATCTCCATCGGGTACCGCACGAACGGCCATAATCTGTACATTATTGGCAACGCCATTCATACCAATCCCGTTGTTTCTCTGGGCCGCAATTATTCCGGCAACGTGGGTTCCGTGTTTTACATTTTCGCGAGATGGTTCAGAACTAGCTACCTTGTTATCTCCATATTTATTGTCTGAAAGATCATCTGGGTCGTCTCCAAGTACGCCTCTAAAATTCTTAGTTGTGTTGAAATGGTTATCCAATCTGTCCTGAAAATAATCCAATCCTTTATTCATTTGGTCCAAAACCTCTGGAATACTATCTGAATAATTCAGCATTTGGCTTAACATTGCTATTTGTTGTTGTTCCATAGGCGAGGGATTTTTGATTCCTTCTAAATCTTCTTGGGTATAATCTTCTTTTCCAAGCTTGGCAGAAATGGCTTCATGTGCAGGTTTTAATTGCGCAAGCATTTGCTGGTATCGCTCCTTATTTAATGTAGTTTCAGATAGTTCCTTTTCAAATTCAGCTTTGGCCTTTTCATATAAGGCATATTCTTTTCTATCTGCCGCGCTTATTAAAGACTCAGATTTGCCATCATATTTTGGTTCTAGCTTTCTAACGATTCGAACAAATTCCATATTCTCACCAATAATATCGCCCAAAAAGTTCCATCCGTGAATATCGTCAATAAACCCGTTGTTGTCATCATCTATACCATTTCCTGGAATTTCTCCTGGATTGGTCCAAATTACATTCTTTAAGTCCTCGTGATCAATATCAACACCACTGTCAATCACTCCCACAATTACTATTTCACCCTTCCGATTTTTTATAAGTTCGGCATATGTTCTGTCAACGCTCATTCCCGGAACGGTATCTCTCACCAGGTCCATAGCACTCCAATTTTTTAATTGGTCTTTTGTAAGCTCTGCGTTTTTTCGTAGGGTAGGAGAAACGTTTTGTATCGGTGTGGCTACAATAGGTGCGGTACTTCCACAGCTAGCCATTACAGCTGCTATAGCAACTGCGATTAAAGAGGTTTTGATTGTTTTCATTTTCTAAAAGAAGAATTAATTAATAAAGTCATTAAGTGTTAGGGTTTCATTAAGTCGAACGCCTTTGTCGGTGTTTTTAACTGTAATTATTTGATTGGTGGCATCGTGTTCTAAAAAGAGATAGAAATTATTATCGGCGGCAAGTTTGAGGAATTTTTCCTTTTCTGGAAGAGTTAATAATGGCCTAGTATCATAACCCATTACAAAAGGCAACGGCAAGTGTCCAGCGGTTGGGAGTAAATCTGCAATAAAGACCAAAGTTTTGCCTTTGTAATTTATATGGGGTAACATTTGTTTATCTGTATGGCCATCTACAAAGAGGATACCAAAATCCATCTCCTTTGCCGTAGCGAAATCTGAGGAAGGTGCATCTACAAATTTTAGTTGACCACTTTGCTGCATAGGAAGAATATTTTCTTTTAAAAAAGATGCTTTTTCCCGTCTATTGGGTTCTGTAGCCCATTTCCAGTGATCTTTATTGCTCCAAAACGAAGCATTTTTGAAAGCGGGTTCGTACCCTGTTCTGTCCTTGTTCCATTGTATAGCTCCTCCGCAATGGTCAAAATGAAGGTGGGTCAAAAACACATCTGTAATGTCGTCTCTATGAAAACCGTATTTTTTTAATGAGTCATCAAGATTAAAATCGCCCCACTGATAGTAATACCCAAAGAATTTTTCATCCTGTTTGTTGCCCATTCCCGTATCGATCAAAGTAAGTCGATCTCCATTTTCAATGAGGAGGCATCGAGCGGCAATATCGATCATATTATTTTCGTCAGCGGGATTGGTTCTGGTCCATAAGGTTTTGGGAACCACACCAAACATGGCTCCGCCGTCCAGTTTAAAATTTCCGGCCTCAATTGGGTATAAATTCATAATCTGAAGAATTGCCCGCAAATTAGCAAAAGCGACTCACTCGCACTCCGAAGTCTAAATTAATTATACTATTTTTAACAATTCATTGGTATTCCATGGAATTGAAAAATCCTTAATTTACCAAAACCTATATTTTAATGGTAGAACTAGGAGGAATTATAATTTTGGGGATTTTAGCACAGTGGGTGGCATGGAAGCTGAAAATCCCTGCAATTCTTCCATTAATTTTGATTGGCCTTCTTGTAGGCCCACTTTCTACATTCCTTTCCGCCGATGGTAGTCAATGGCTCCTTCCTATCTGGGATGGAGAATACGGGCTTTTTCCTGGAGAAAATCTTTATTATTTTGTGTCTCTTGCGGTGGGAATTATTCTGTTTGAAGGTGGTCTCACTTTGCGAAAGAATGAAATTTCAAAAGTTGGCGGTTCCATAGGTAAACTTATCAGCATTGGCGCGGCGATTACTTTTATTGGCGCCGGTGTTGCGGCCCATTACGTTTTTGGATTGAATTGGCGAATTTCCTTTTTATTTTCCGCTTTGATTGTAGTAACAGGTCCAACAGTTATCGGACCCATTTTAAGGCACATTCCTTTGAAAAAGGAAGTTGCGGCAGTCTTGCGCTGGGAAGGTATTCTAATCGATCCTATTGGAGCCTTAGTAGCTGTTCTCGTCTATGAATTTATAAGTATTGAGGGCGATTCGGGCTATACGAAACAAGCTTTGATAGAATTTGGAAAAATAATCCTAATTGGTTTTGCTTTTGGGATTACCGCCGGTTATGCCTTGTACTTTTCCATCAAAAAGAAGTTTGTACCGCACTATCTGGCTAATGTTGTTTCTCTATCGTTGGTAATGGCAATTTTTGTTTTAAGCGATCTATTTGCTCATGAATCAGGTTTGTTGGCGGTGGTTGTAATGGGAATGTTTCTTGGTAATAGCGATCTACCAAGTTTGAAGGAACTGCTATATTTTAAGGAATCACTGAGCGTTCTGTTGGTATCCATTCTGTTTATTCTATTGGCGGCCAATATAAGTGTGGAGGATTTATTGCTAGTTTATAATTGGAAAACGGCAATCTTGCTCGCCATAGTAATTTTTGTTCTTAGACCTCTCACGGTATTTATCAGCACTATGGGATCTTCCTTAAAAACCAATGAAAAATTGTTTATAAGCTGGGTTGGCCCTAGGGGAATTGTGGCAGCGGGTATTTCATCCTTATTTGGATCGAAATTGGTTTCAAAAGGTGTTATCGGGGCAGAATATATTACTCCTTTGGTTTTTGCCGTTGTTTTGGTTACCGTGATTTTAAACGCGACTACGGCAAGAGTAATGGCTAAATGGATGGGAGTTTTTCTTAAAAAATCTGAAGGAATTCTAATGGTTGGAGCCTCAAAAGTTTCAAGATTGATTGCTACTTATTTACAAAAGAACGGGCGTCACGTGGTTTTGGTAGATTCAAACAAACTGAACATCGATAGAGCAAAGGAATTGGGACTTGAAGCTTTTACTTCCGATATTTATGCCGATGATCTAAGTGATAATATAGAATTGAACGATGTTGGGTATTTACTGGCAATGACAGGGAACGACGAGATCAACAAGCAGGCAATAAGTCGATTTGGAAAGTTCTTCGGCGAGAACGGAACTTTTCGGTTGATAACTTCGGAAGAAATGCGACACCGAGATGATCTCTCTATTAAAGAGTTATTTTCCTATACACATGATTATGCACGGTTTACGGAGGTGGCTCAAGATTTTCCGAGTATTCAAGAAATTCCCATTGAAACACATAACCAGTTTTTGAGAGTATTGAGTATTATCGGAAATAATGAAGACGCTATTCCGTTGTTTTTGAAACGTGAAGATGGATTTTTGGAACTGATAAATTCTCCCAGCGATCTGGAAATCGAAGCAGGTTCAAATTTAGTCTATTTAGGGAAACCCATGGATTTTGAAGACGTAGTAAATGCTACCCGATCTACGAATGAAGGAAAAAGTAAAAAATAATTATGATTCTTTTCCGTTTCCAATAAAAACCGTGCAATGAAAAAGCCTGCCCTTTTCTTAGGAATTCTATTTAGCCTATCCATCTTTTCCTGTAAAAAGGATGAAGCCGTAACCTGTATTACTTGTTCCTCTCCAGATACATTAAGCTTTGAACTTTGCCAAGAAGGTGATGGCAATGCTTCTGTAAATGGTGATAACACCGGAACTCCGTACGATACCTATCTATCGGGATTACAAGAATCCGGAGTTCAATGCGGAGCGGTTAATTAATCGTTTAATTTTAGAACTGCCATAAAGGCTTCCTGCGGAATTTCAACATTCCCAATCTGGCGCATCTTCTTTTTCCCTTTTTTCTGCTTTTCCAATAGCTTTCGTTTACGCGAAATATCTCCGCCATAACATTTTGCCGTAACGTCTTTACGTAAGGCCTTTACAGTTTCACGAGCAATGACCTTTGCGCCGATGGCTGCCTGAATGGGAATATCAAATTGTTGTCTTGGGATAAGTTCTCTGAGTTTTTCACAAATTCGTTTTCCAATATCATAGGCGTTGTCGGCGTGGAGAAGTGCGGAAAGTGCATCCACAATATTTCCATTGAGAAGTAAATCGACCTTTACAAGTTTGGAAGTACGCATCCCAATTGGGGTATAATCAAAGGAAGCATATCCTTTTGAAATCGTTTTTAATCTGTCGTAAAAATCAAAAACAATTTCGGCCAAAGGCATATCGAAGGTAAGTTCAACCCGCTCCGTTGTGAGATATGTTTGGTTAACTATTTCACCTCTTTTCTCTATACATAGGGACATTACTGGACCCACATAATCAGATTTGGTTATAATCGTCGCTTTAATATAGGGCTCCTCCACTCGATTCAGTTTCGACGGATCTGGCAAATCTGACGGGTTATTCACCAAAATTGGAGTTTCGGGATCTTTATTGGTATAAGCGCGGTACGATACGTTTGGTACTGTAGTAATTACGGTCATATCGAACTCGCGTTCAAGTCGCTCCTGAATGATTTCCAAATGCAGCATTCCTAAGAATCCACAACGGAAACCAAATCCCAGGGCCGCAGAGCTTTCGGGGACAAAGACCAAAGAAGCATCGTTCAACTGAAGTTTTTCCATTGAATTTCTCAGCTCTTCATAATCTTCGGTATCGACAGGATAGATTCCCGCGAAAACCATCGGTTTCACATCTTCGAAACCCGCAATCATATTCTTTGTGGGATTTTTAGAATCGGTGATTGTATCTCCCACCTTAACCTCTTTCGCCTCTTTAATCCCGGTAATAAGGTAGCCAACATCTCCAGTCTTAATGACTTCTCTGGGGAATTGTTTTAGTCTCAAGGTTCCTACTTCATCCGCAAAATAGGATTTTCCTGTAGCCATAAACTTGATGTGCTGTCCTTTTCGGATTTCCCCATTCAATACGCGAAAATACGTTTCAACTCCTCGAAATGGATTGTAAACCGAATCGAATATCAAGGCCTGCAGTGATTCCTCTGGATTTCCTTTTGGTGGGGGAACACGTTCAATAATAGCCTTTAGAATTTCTTCCACTCCGAGTCCAGTTTTACCGCTCGCGGGAATAATCTCTTCATAAGTACATCCCAATAGATCAACTATATCGTCTGCAACCTCTTCGGGGTTGGCAGAAGGTAAATCTATTTTGTTCATTATCGGGATAATTTCCAAATCATTTTCCAGTGCTAAATATAGGTTTGAAATGGTCTGGGCCTGGATACTTTGTGCGGCATCTACAATAAGAAGTGCACCTTCGCAAGCGGCGATAGAACGGGAAACTTCATATGAAAAATCCACGTGGCCGGGAGTATCAATAAGGTTAAGAACATATTTTTCACCGTTATATTCATAATCCATTTGAATTGCGTGGCTTTTAATCGTGATTCCGCGTTCGCGTTCCAGATCCATTGTGTCCAGCAATTGTTCTTGTTTTTCTCGACTGGTTACAGTTCCTGTAGCGTCCAAAAGTCTATCCGCAAGAGTACTTTTTCCGTGGTCAATATGTGCAATGATGCAAAAATTCCGAATGTTCTTCATATAATCCCTTCTCAGGCTTTAATCTGCAAATATAGATTAATTGAGCGATAATTTTAATTGACAGCGATGTAGATAAATGAAAAATGGATGAGGACTTTTTACAGATCTTTCTGAATATTTTTTCTTTTATGAAACGACAGAGGGATTTCGGGATGTGGGATTATTATTTAATTCAATAGATATTCAGTATAAATTATGCTTTTAATTAAAATTTAAAAATTATTATTAAAAAACACTATCTTGCCAAACTAACTAACATAAAATTTTAATTATGAAAAAATCACTATCACTACTGATGATATTGTCATTGGTTTTATTTGTTTCTTGTTCAAAAGACGACGATAACAAAGCTGGCGAGTTTGACGGGTCACAAGATTCTGTAGCAGAATTTTTGGGAGCAGATCTTTTAGAAACACTTCTTGATCTCGGCCTGATTATTAACACTGGAAATACGCCTCCAAACATAGCGGGAGAATTTTTAATGGCTCCAGTTATTCTACAGAAGTCAAATGTTCAGGGAGACTATCCTGGGATGAGCTTTCCAGACTACCAAATGAAATTTATGAACCAGATAGGTCTTAACGTAGATTTTTCAGGTTTTCACACAACTGGAGTACAGAGGGATATAGGAGATGGTTCCTTTATTTCAGGGAGTGGAAAAGGTTTTACTGTATTTCTAATTACAGAAACCGATATATCAGGTTATAAGGCTGATACGGCAATGGTTATTAGTGGAACAATGACTGAAGATGGAATAAAAGATGTTCAGTTCGCGCTGTTTATGAAAGATAACCACGGTAATCCTGGCGGCGTTTTCATCGACAACCAAAAAGGTAGAATTATAATTGATGGTGACGGATTGTGTGAGAAAATATAAACTTGCTTAATTTTTTTAGGGTTTCAGAGAGAACTATGAATGTTATTTTCTGAATATATCCCAAATAGAATAAAGAAGTTTGCTAAATGATTTCAACACCAACTATAAACAAGAGAGAGATTGGATTTTTCCAGTCTCTTTTTTTGCTTCCTATTAAACTACGCCATCTAAATCAGTTAGTACCTAGTTAATTATTATTTCTCTTTTCTTGATAATCACTACTTTTGCAATTCTAAATTAGAAAAATTGCCAAAAATAGGAAACATACAACTGGGTGAATTTCCATTATTACTCGCTCCAATGGAGGACGTTAGCGACCCACCTTTTCGTGCTTTGTGTAAGGAACAAGGTGCCGATGTGGTTTATACCGAATTTATTTCTTCCGAGGGTTTGATCCGCGATGCGGCCAAAAGCGTTATGAAATTGGATATTTATGAAAAAGAACGCCCTGTTGGCATCCAGATCTTTGGAGCAGTTTTGGAATCCATGCTACGTACGGTGGAAATAGTTGAAGCTAGCGGACCGGATATTATTGATATTAACTTTGGCTGTCCGGTAAAAAAAGTAGTTTGCAAAGGGGCGGGCGCAGGAATTTTAAAAGATATAGATTTAATGGTAAGTCTTACCGATGCCATGGTAAAACATACCAAACTTCCGGTTACCGTAAAAACTCGACTGGGCTGGGATCATGATTCCATTCGAATATTGGAAGTTGCCGAGCGTTTGCAGGATGTAGGTTGCCAAGCCCTTTCCATACATGGTCGCACGCGAGCACAGATGTATAAAGGAGATGCCGATTGGAAACCAATTGCTGAAGTAAAAAACAACCCACGGATGCACATCCCTATTTTCGGGAATGGCGATGTGGATACACCCGAAAAAGCGATGGAAATGCGCGACAAGTACGGATTGGATGGGGCGATGATAGGTCGTGCCAGCATAGGTTATCCATGGTTTTTTAAAGAAGTGAAACATTATTTCAAAACCGGCGAACACTTATCGCCACCAACAATGTTGGAGCGTGTAGAGGCTGCCAGACGCCATCTTCAAATGGCAATAGACTGGAAAGGGGAAAAATTAGGGGTTTTTGAGACCCGTCGTCATTATACCAACTATTTTAAAGGAATTCCAGATTTTAAGGAATACCGAATGAAAATGGTAACCAGTGATGATGCTGCTTCAGTATTTGAAGCTTTTGACGAGGTTTTGCAGGTGTTTGGGGATTATGAGTTTGCTTAATATCCGAAATTAAATAACCATCGGGCAGATAATCAGGTATTAGCGAATTTAAAACTGTATAAATGCCAATAATAAGTATTTAAGCCCCAAGGAGGCTTTTCGCATTCAGGCTTTTTTTCATAAATACTTTCTACCTTTAAAGCCTAAACTAAAATAATGCAGCGGTTAAAAATACTCAGTACCCATTTTATTACCCATGACGTAAAGCGTCTTGTTCTTGAAAAACCGGCAGATTTCGAATATGCACCTGGACAATCTGCGCATATTTCTATTGATCTTCCTGGTTGGGAGGATCAGATAAGACCTTACACCTTTACCTCACTAAACCATTGGGATTATTTGGAGTTTATCATCAAAATTTACGATGATCACAACGGGGTATCTTCACAGTTGGGAAAACTTAATCCCGGAGCCGAGTTAATACTTCACGATGTTTTCGGTACAATTAAATATAAAGGTCCGGGAATTTTTATTGCTGGAGGAACGGGCATTACTCCTTTTATTGCGATTTTCAGAGCGCTTTATCATAGTGAGAATATTCGGGATGTGGCGTTGCTATATTCCAATAAAACCCGCGATGATATTATTCTTCACGACGAATTAACTAAAATGTTAGGTCCGGGCTACAAGAATGTATTCACCAGAGAAGGTGTAATTGGGTTTAGGGAACGAAGGATTGACAGAAAATTTTTAATTGAAAATATTGGGGATTTCAGTTTCCGTTTCTATGTGTGCGGGCCTAAAATATTTACGGAAGAGATATGTGAGGCTTTGGTAAGTCTTGGAGCAAAACCGGAATATTTAATTATTTAGGGCACTTCCTAATTTCGTTGAATACTAAGTAATCAATTTTTCCCGAACCCTACTTGCGGCGATAAGGGAAGAAATAATACCTAAGATACTTATTGTAGCAAAAACAATAAATCCATTGATCGGCTTAAGTTTTACGGGATATGGCAGAGTGCTTGTGATGTTGATTAAACCATATTTCAGCTGGAGAGATACTGCTATAATACCAATTGCGATTCCTAAAATACCACCTAAAACTGTCATTAAAGTCCCCTGAAGGAAGAAGATTTGCCGTATTTCTTCGAGTGAAGCTCCCATATTATGAAGGGTTTTAATATTTTTCTGCTTGTCCAGAATCATCATAATTATTGAACCAATCACGTTAAAAAGAGCAATAATTAAAACCAATGTAAAAATCAAATAGACCGCAATATTTTCGGTGTTCAGCATTTTATAAAGCGCATCATTCTGTTGTATCCGATTTTTTATCAGGATATTTTCCGGAAAAATCTTCTGAATCTCATTACGTATTTCTTTTTCCGATGTATGCGGTTTTAGCTTTATTTCAAGAGAGGAGACTTTCGATTTTGGAAGGGAAAGTAGATTGCGGGCAAAATCGATATCAGTAAAAACGTATTTTCCATCTAGATCCTCGTTTACTTGATAAACTCCTGAAACTACCACACTTTCTTTGCTAAATGCCTGTGTTGGATCTAGTGTGTTTATTTGTCCTGTGCCAGGTTTTGGAACATACATTTCCAAAAGATCGGAATAATCCCGGACTCCCATAGACAGTTTGGCGATTATGGTATATCCCACTACCACTTCATGCTGGTTTGGTTCCAGCCAATCCCCAAAGTAGATAATACTATCCAGCTGGGTTACCTGTCCATAAAGTGAATCAACCCCTTTTATATAGGCGATATGGTTTTTTCCTTTATAATGAAGAAAAATCCGCTCTTCAATTATTTCAGAAAAAACATCTACACCTTCCAGCGCACTGAGCTGTTGTTTTTGAGCAGTAGAAAAATCGAGTGTCTTGCCGCGCTCGGGCAGGACCTTTAAATCACTGTCAAAAACGGTTGTAAACTGAAGACTAAAATCTTTTAATCCTGAAAAACCGGACATTACTATAAATAACGAAAATGCTCCTACAACCACACCTATAGCCGCAATAATGGTAATTATATTGATGGCATTATTGCTGCTCTTTGAAAACAGATAGCGCTTGGCGATGTAGAGCGAAAAGTTCAAATTACGATTTTTTTCGTTTGGGAAGTAGATCCGGATTTTTAAGAGGATTTTCCGTTCCTTTTACAGCTTTGTCAATTTTATCGATATATTCCAAGGAATCGTCGTTGTAAAAATTTAAATCAGGCATTTTTCGCAGCTGGTGTTTTGTAAGCTGTGCAATTTGATGCTTAATATTCGGTTTAATCTTATTCAGTTCTTGGGTAATACTTTCTGCCTTATCTGCCGGAAATATACTTACATACACTTTTGCGATGGAGAGATCGGTGGTAACGGAAACTTTGCTTACCGATATAATAATTCCCAGCTGGCCCGCCTCGCGTAGCATATTCTGGAGCACGTTTGCTAAATCATTTTGCAAAACTCCTGCAATCTTTTTTTGTCTGTTGCTTTCTATCATACTGCAAAAATAGAACTTTATAACATACCGAATGTAAATTGAGTGTGGAGGATGTTGAAATACAATAGGATTAAGTTTGTATTTTTGAATTCAAATTCAAATTTTCTTTATTATTAGGATTGAGAATAACTTTCATTGATGGAAAAAATAGAACATATTGGTATAGCCGTAAAAAATATTTCCGAAGCAAATAAAATTTATGAAGCTTTACTTGGGGTTGCGCCTTATAAAAGTGAAGAAGTGAAAAGTGAAGGGGTTAAAACATCCTTTTTTGAATGCGGAGAGAGCAAGATTGAATTGCTGGAAGCCACCAGAGCGGATAGTCCTATCGCAAAGTTTATTGAAAAGCGTGGAGAAGGTATCCATCACATAGCCTTTGCGGTGAAAGACATTAAGAGTGAAATGGAGCGCCTTCAAAAGGAAGGATTCGTACTTTTAAATGAAATTCCAAAGAAAGGGGCTGATAATAAACTTGTTATTTTTCTACATCCCAAATCCACAAATGGGGTTTTGGTGGAACTTTGTCAAGATATTGACAATAACTTAAAATAATTTTGCTGCCTTTATAAAGTGTTTTACATTTGCAATCCTTTTTATGCAACTTTACCCAATAGAAAGAAGGTAAAAGGGAATAAAATTACCAACGGTCCCATAGCTCAGTTGGTTAGAGCACCTGACTCATAATCAGGTGGTCCCTGGTTCGAGCCCAGGTGGGACCACAATTTATCCAAAAGCCACTCCCCGAATTCGAGTGGCTTTTTTTGTTATGTCGCATTGCTATATTCTATATTCCAAACTTAAGGATAAGTTCTACATCGGGTTTACCCAAGGAAACCTTATGGACAGGATTGCCAAGCACAACAAAGGAACTTATGGACGGAATACCTATACTGTTCTGACCACGGATTGGGAATTGTTCTTCAGTTTAAAATGTGAGTGTACCGACCAAGCAATTGCAGTGGAAAGACATATCAAGCGGATGAAAAGCAAAACCTATATTCGAAATCTCAGGAAATATCCAGAAATGTGCGGAAGAATTTTAGATCTTTATAGAAATAAATGCGACAAAGGCACCTGACTCTCCCGATAACTCCTAATATCCGCAAGACTTCAAAGAAAAATGCTGCAAAACCTTATTGGATAAAGCTTTGCAGCTGTGTAATATTCACTTAAATTAGTGTTGCCTAATACTACAGATGTGAAGATAATAAAATCAGATCCGATATCCGCTTTCGGAGGAGCAAATTTTGTTTTTGACTACCTGAACAGGATGAATGTCGACCAAATTTGCAATGAGGCCCTGCCTCCCATGCCCAATCAGAGCAAATATTCCTGGAAGGATATTTTCTATTCACTAAAATCAGTTTATCTCTGTGGAGGGGGCTGTGTCGAAGACCTACAGAGCCATTTGAGAACACATTTTGCAAACAATCCCTTTGTAAAGCTGGCAAGCCCCGACACTGTTTTGAGGAGATTGTCCCAGCTTGCCGAACAGACCCAGACCTGTCAGACCAAGAGAGGCGTTGTGGCACACCAATACTGCACAAACTCAAGGCTGGAAGGCCTCAATATAGATATCCTTAAAAAACTGGGGGTTTTTAAATCCGGCAAGCTTACCATCGATTACGACAACACGATCGTTTTCAATGAAAAACAGGACAGCAAGATGACCTACAAAAAAGGGTATGGGTATCAGCCGGGCGTATGTACGATAAACGAAGAGCATATCCTCTATATTGAGAACAGAAACGGGAACTCCGATGCAAAGTCTTTTCAGGCAGATACCCTCGAAAGGGTATTTGATCTATTGGAGTCCAAAAAGATAAAGAAAATAGATTACTTCAGAGCTGACGCGGCATCGTACCAATTCGATGTCATTTCTTTGCTGCAGAACAAGGTGGGGTATTTTTATATAGGATGCCGGAACAGTTATGTCGAGAAACATTTTTCACGAGTTGCCAATTGGGAAAAAATGGAAGATAAAGAGGGCCCTCTTGAAGTAGGGTCAATAGATATCATACCCTTTAAAAAATATGCGGGAACAAAAAAACTGGTCCAAAAATACAGGCTGGTCGTAAAAAGAAAACCGAAAAAGGACGGGCAGATAGACCTGTTCACCCATGACGCCTATGAGTACAGGGCTATACTGACAAACGACTTTGACCAAGACACCAAGAGCGTTGCGGCTTTCTATAATCAAAGGGGAAATATGGAGCGCCAGTTCGATATCCTTAAAAACGATTTTGGCTGGAACAACATGCCCTTTTCATCCCTGAACAAAAATCTTGTGTTCCTGTATTTTACAGCAATATTCAGGAACCTATACAACAAGGTCATTCGGTATTTTTCTGAAAGGAACAGGTTTTTAAAACCCAATTTCAGGATGAAAAAATTCATTTTTAGATTTATCACGTTGCCCGCTAAGTGGGTCAAACAGGGCAGACAGCTAAAGTTAAGGATTTACTCATCCAAAGATTACCATACTTAGGGATGCCAAGAAAGCAAAAGGGATAAATGGAGATTTGGAAAGGCCGAGAAAAATTCGACCCAGGTAGATATTGCCCCAATTGATCAAAATGACTCACCTTTACCCCGAAAATACAAAAAATCAGATCTCAAAAATGAAATGAAGTTTGAGTAACGTAACTCAAATAAGAAACAGGAACATTTCTATTTTATAAACCTTAAAATAACATGCTTTAAAGTAGACATGCGGAATCTAGGAACTATCGGGACAGGTGGTCCCTGGTTCGAGCCCAGGTGGGACCACAATTTATCCAAAAGCCACTCCCCGAATTCGAGTGGCTTTTTTTGTTATGTCGCATTGCTATATTCTATATTCCAAACTTAAGGATAAGTTCTACATCGGGTTTACCCAAGGAAACCTTATGGACAGGATTGCCAAGCACAACAAAGGAACTTATGGACGGAATACCTATACTGTTCTGACCACGGATTGGGAATTGTTCTTCAGTTTAAAATGTGAGTGTACCGACCAAGCAATTGCAGTGGAAAGACATATCAAGCGGATGAAAAGCAAAACCTATATTCGAAATCTCAGGAAATATCCAGAAATGTGCGGAAGAATTTTAGATCTTTATAGAAATAAATGCGACAAAGGCACCTGACTCTCCCGATAACTATCGGGACAGGTGGTCCCTGGTTCGAGCCCAGGTGGGACCACAATTTATCCAAAAGTCACTCCCCGAATTCGAGTGGCTTTTTTTGTTATGTCGCATTGTTATATTCTATATTCCAAACTTAAGGATAAGTTCTACATCGGGTTTACCCAAGAAAACCTTATGGACAGGATTGCCAAGCACAACAAAGGAACCTATGGACGGAATACCTATACTGTTCTGGCCACGGATTGGGAATTGTTCTTCAGTTTAAAATGTGAGTGTACCGACCAAGCAATTGCAGTGGAAAAACATATCAAGCGGATGAAAAGCAAAACCTATATTCGAAATCTCAGGAAATATCCAGAAATGTGCGGAAGAATTTTAGATCTTTATAGAAATAAATGTGACAAAAGCACCTGACTCTCCCGATAACTCCTAGATTCCGCATGTCTACTTTAAAGCATGTTATTTTAAGGTTTATAAAATAGAAATGTTCCTGTTTCTTATTTGAGTTACGTTACTCAAACTTCATTTCATTTTTGAGATCTGATTTTTTGTATTTTCGGGGTAAAGGTGAGTCATTTTGATCAATTGGGGCAATATCTACCTGGGTCGAATTTTTCTCGGCCTTTCCAAATCTCCATTTATCCCTTTTGCTTTCTTGGCATCCCTAAGTATGGTAATCTTTGGATGAGTAAATCCTTAACTTTAGCTGTCTGCCCTGTTTGACCCACTTAGCGGGCAACGTGATAAATCTAAAAATGAATTTTTTCATCCTGAAATTGGGTTTTAAAAACCTGTTCCTTTCAGAAAAATACCGAATGACCTTGTTGTATAGGTTCCTGAATATTGCTGTAAAATACAGGAACACAAGATTTTTGTTCAGGGATGAAAAGGGCATGTTGTTCCAGCCAAAATCGTTTTTAAGGATATCGAACTGGCGCTCCATATTTCCCCTTTGATTATAGAAAGCCGCAACGCTCTTGGTGTCTTGGTCAAAGTCGTTTGTCAGTATAGCCCTGTACTCATAGGCGTCATGGGTGAACAGGTCTATCTGCCCGTCCTTTTTCGGTTTTCTTTTTACGACCAGCCTGTATTTTTGGACCAGTTTTTTTGTTCCCGCATATTTTTTAAAGGGTATGATATCTATTGACCCTACTTCAAGAGGGCCCTCTTTATCTTCCATTTTTTCCCAATTGGCAACTCGTGAAAAATGTTTCTCGACATAACTGTTCCGGCATCCTATATAAAAATACCCCACCTTGTTCTGCAGCAAAGAAATGACATCGAATTGGTACGATGCCGCGTCAGCTCTGAAGTAATCTATTTTCTTTATCTTTTTGGACTCCAATAGATCAAATACCCTTTCGAGGGTATCTGCCTGAAAAGACTTTGCATCGGAGTTCCCGTTTCTGTTCTCAATATAGAGGATATGCTCTTCGTTTATCGTACATACGCCCGGCTGATACCCATACCCTTTTTTGTAGGTCATCTTGCTGTCCTGTTTTTCATTGAAAACGATCGTGTTGTCGTAATCGATGGTAAGCTTGCCGGATTTAAAAACCCCCAGTTTTTTAAGGATATCTATATTGAGGCCTTCCAGCCTTGAGTTTGTGCAGTATTGGTGTGCCACAACGCCTCTCTTGGTCTGACAGGTCTGGGTCTGTTCGGCAAGCTGGGACAATCTCCTCAAAACAGTGTCGGGGCTTGCCAGCTTTACAAAGGGATTGTTTGCAAAATGTGTTCTCAAATGGCTCTGTAGGTCTTCGACACAGCCCCCTCCACAGAGATAAACTGATTTTAGTGAATAGAAAATATCCTTCCAGGAATATTTGCTCTGATTGGGCATGGGAGGCAGGGCCTCATTGCAAATTTGGTCGACATTCATCCTGTTCAGGTAGTCAAAAACAAAATTTGCTCCTCCGAAAGCGGATATCGGATCTGATTTTATTATCTTCACATCTGTAGTATTAGGCAACACTAATTTAAGTGAATATTACACAGCTGCAAAGCTTTATCCAATAAGGTTTTGCAGCATTTTTCTTTGAAGTCTTGCGGATATTAGGAACTATCGGGACAGGTGGTCCCTGGTTCGAGCCCAGGTGGGACCACGACTATTAGGTTTGACATTCTTTTGATTTGTCAGACCTTTTTCTATTTATAGAGCGATTTGGGCGAGAAGCGTTGTCTTGGGTTTATCGAATAAACCGGATTTATTGGGAATAATTCCTTTTTTTATTATTTGGAAACTGTCTGTTTTATTGGAATTCTCATTCTTTGAAATTATGTAATTATCAAAATTAATTCGGTTAATGTTGCAGGTGTACTAATCTATAGAAGATAAACAGAATCATTGTTGTCCGATAAAAATCTAAAGTAGCAAAAATAGCATTGTCGTTGCCATATTTTACTGGATTGTGTTCCGATTTTCAAAACAGAACCCCCTAAGGATCGAAAAAGCTCAATTGGCCAATGTTTTTTGTGGTGATTTCTTCCCATTTGGAGTCTGGGTTTTTCAGGAACTTGAACAGATCGATGTAGGTCATCAAATGGTAGCGTATTACAGACACCATATTTGAATATGCCCAACTTCTCTGCGCCTTTCTTTGTATTACCAGCATTATGAGTTGAATGATCAGACTGACCCAGATCTGTATCTCTATTGCATTTTGGTTGTCGCCCAGAAAGTATTTGAGGGGAAAGTTCTGTTTTAGGCGTTTGAACATGGTCTCTATCTGCCAGCGATTTTTGTAGATATCAGTGATCCTGTCGGCCTCCACTTCATAGTTGTTGGTGATGAACTCATATACCTTGCCCTTCTCCTGGTGCCAAAAGGCTATCCGCCGTAGGTGGAATTCGTTGCCTTCCTTATCGGCAAGCGTTATTTTTTCATCCTTTAGGACAGCATCGTCCACGTTGTCCGGAATATCAAACTCTTCAAGGCTCGTATAGCGTGCATTGCTCTTTTGCCTGGTCACAAAGTAGATGCCATCCAACGTCCATTGCTCGTATTGCTGATAATCTACGTATCCTTTGTCAAAGACAACATAGGAACCCTTCTTTAGATCGAGTTCTTTCAAAAACGTATGATCGTGCGTCGCGGCATCTGAAAATTTTATCAGACAAGGAACATCCTCCATGGCGTTGATCATCGTGTGCATTTTTATCCCGCCCTTCTTCTTGCCGTTGAGCGGGTTCCGGCCAACACCCCTCAATATGTCGCTAAAGAGCGCTATTGTCGAGGAATCGACTATTTTGAGGCCTTTTATGGCGGGCTCCCTGGTTCTGCTGTCCGATAAAAACCGGTGGTAACGTTTATAGAGACCAGAGTAAATATCAGCAAAGACCTCTGCACTTCTTCTTTTGTTGGCATCGGACAACGTACTGCGTTTTGGAAAGTCCCGTAGCCCTAAATGGTTGATCTTGCCCTCGCACGCCAGCATTATGCTTGTTACTTCGCGAAGTGAGTTGCAGCCACTGATAACGGCGAATATCATCGTAACCAAGTGATCATAGGTCGTGAACTTTTTGGTGTACCTGTCGCTGTTGTGCTTCTTTGCTGTCCGATAAATATCTTTGGCGTCAAGGAAGTTTAAAACCTGTTTGATAATAGGTTGTCCACTGAAATTTTTACTTTTGTTCATATCTCGAGTTTTGTGGTAAAAACTAAGATATAAATAAAGCGGGAAATCCTTCTTGGAAATCCCGCTTTTAAAAATGTTTATCGGACACTACTGAAACAGAATATTATTTATTATTTTTTCGATACTTGAAGTTATATACGCAAATAACGTATATTTAACCCCATTTTAACAAGTTTCTAAGTTGAGAAGAGGGATAATTTGTATGGTTGATTTTCTATTGAAATTGCAAATATTAAATCCTTTCTTACAAACTATTTTTTCCTCTATTAATTGGAAAAAAAATTATTATTTTAGATAAATATTACGACCGCCCCCATCGCCAACAACTAGCCATGATAATATCCATTTTTAGCCTAATAATGCTTGTTGTTCAGAGACCGGGTTCGACTGTTGGACCACCTCCCCCTGATCCTGATTATGTTATACATGCTCCCGGAACACCTATTGATGAAAATTTCTGGATTTTAATTGGAGTAGGAATTATTTTTGGGATTTGGATGAGGTACAAGCGAAAACACTCTACAAATAAGGCTTCATAAGGTTTTTAACGTACTTTCCAATAATATCAAACTCTAGATTCACAGTATCTTCTATTTTAATTTCCTTGAAATTGGTGTTTTCATACGTATAAGGGATAATCGCCACACTAAATTTATTTTGCCTAGAATTGACAACGGTTAAGCTCACACCATTCACTGTTATCGATCCCTTTTCCACTGTACTGAAATCAGGATTATTATATTCAAAGGTAAAAACCCAACTGCCATTGGCATCTTGAATATTGGAACAAGTTGCAATACCATCCACGTGCCCTTGGACAATGTGGCCATCAAGTCTATCGCCAAGTTTCATAGCGCGTTCCAGATTCACCAATGATCCGTTTTGTAGATCTCCTAAATTCGTTTTCTGCAGGGTTTCGTTTATTGCAGTCACCACATAGGAGCCTTCCTTTATTTCTACTACCGTAAGACAAACTCCATTATGGGAAACACTTTGATCTATTTTTAGCTCGTTGGTGAGAGAACTTTTTATCTCGAGATGCAGATTTTCATCCTCTGGGGTAAGGTGCTTTATTTCTCCAACGGTTTCAATAATTCCTGTAAACATCGCAGCATTTAATTACATTTGTAGAGCAAAAGTAACAATTAAAAACCCCAAACATGAGCAAGGAGGATAAATTAGTGGTGGGTATTTCCATAGGCGACATCAACGGGATTGGTGGAGAAATAATTCTGAAGACATTTGAAGATGCACGGATGTTGGAGTTTTGTACTCCGGTTATTTTTGCTTCCGTACGATTGATGTCTTTTTATAAAAAACATTTGGGAATTGATATCAATTTCCAGGGAATCGACAAGATCGAAGATCTTCTACCCAAGCGGATTAATGTGCTTAATGTCTGGAAAGAGCAGGTGGAGGTAAATTTTGGCGAGGAGAATGAAACGGGAGGAGAGTATGCCATAAAATCTTTAAAGGAAGCTGTTGAAGCCCTGAAGAAGGATAAAATTGATGTTTTGGTTACCGCTCCTATAAACAAATCCAACATACAATCTGAAACTTTCAACTTTCCCGGCCATACCGATTACCTGGCTCAGGAACTCGAGGGAAACAGTTTAATGCTTATGGTATCTGATGGTTTGCGCGTAGGACTTCTTACAGACCATGTGCCTATAAAAAATGTGGTAAAGAATATTACCCGAGAGTGCATCGACAAAAAGATAAATACGATTAACCATAGCTTGATTGAGGATTTTGGCATTGAAAGGCCGCGGATCGCCGTATTAGGAATCAATCCACATACTGGCGATAATGGTGTAATTGGAACTGAAGACGATACTATCCTGCGCCCGGCGTTGGATAATATTCGCAAAAATGGTAAAATGGTTTTTGGACCTTATGCGGCCGATAGTTTCTTTGGTTCGGGAAATTATAAAAATTTCGATGCTATAATTGCCTCCTATCACGATCAAGGTCTGATACCTTTTAAAACCTTATCTTTTGGAAAAGGAGTAAACTATACTGCGGGACTAAACCATATTCGTACTTCTCCCGATCACGGTACTGCCTTTGATTTGGCTGGAAAAAACGAAGCGAACTTCGAATCTTTCCGCGAGGCGGTATTTACAGCTATTTCCATTTTTCAAAAAAGAGAAGAATATAAGGAATTGACTGAAAATCCGTTACAGGTGGGCAGGAAAAAGGTCTATCAAAAAAAGAAATCGTAAAACTAATTTGCTATTAGATAATTTTTTTATCTTTGCACCCGCCTTATTCGTAAGGCAGGGAACATAAAGAGGTGTGGAAATGAAGGATTTGAAAGAATTTACCATCCCATTTAGGGGACTGAAATTAGGAAAACACCAGTTTGAATTTGAATTAAACAACGCGTTCTTTGAGCATTTTGAGTATGACGAATTTAATAGTGCTGCTATTAAACTCGATGTACTGCTGGAAAAAATGAGTACGTTGTTGGAAATCACGTTGACTTTTAAGGGAACCGTAAATGTTGCCTGCGATGTTACCAATGAGTTTTTTGATCAACCAATCTCTGGAACTTATCAATTTGTGGTCAAGTTCAGTGAAGAGATGAATGATGAAAATGAAGATTTACTTATTCTGCCGCATGGTAGTTATGAAGTAAATATACAGCAATACGTTTTTGAATCTATCGCATTGGCAGTGCCCTTGCGCAGGGTTCATCCAGGAGTAGCAGACGGCACTTTAAAAAGTGACATACTTGACAAACTTGAAGAATTAAGTCCGAATAATGCTCAGGAAGATGAGAGTGAGGACGAACAGAACGATCCCCGATGGGATTCATTAAAGAAACTATTAACGGATAAATAAAAAATAGCAATGGCACATCCTAAGAGAAAAACCTCGAAAACAAGAAGGGATAAAAGAAGAACTCATTATAAGGCTACCGCTCCCACAATTGCAATTGATCCAACAACTGGAGAGTCACATCTTTACCACAGAGCCCACTGGCACGAAGGTAAAATGTACTACCGTGGTCAAGTTGTGATTGATACAACTGAAGAGGTAGAAGCATAATAATTACAATCTTTCTGGAATAGTGCCCCCAACAAAGTGGGGGCTTTTTCGTTTTTTAACTTTATTGTAAACCAGAATCGACTCATTTGTTGACGTATTTCGGGTAAAATTTAGTAATTTCAACCCCATTTATATTAAATCGAATCTTTTTTTTGCGAATTTTAATTCATTCATATGAATAACATCACGGCAGCCATTACCGCTGTAGGTGGGTATGTTCCAGATTACGTTCTTACAAACGATATCTTGGAGACCATGGTCGATACTAACGACGAATGGATCACCGCCCGAACAGGAATCAAGGAACGGAGAATACTTAAGGATAAGGATAAAGGAACCTCTTATCTTGCCATTCGAGCTGCTAAAGATCTGTTGGAAAAAAGCAATACCGATCCGGCAGATATCGATATGGTAATAATGGCAACCGCCACACCAGATATGCCAGTTGCTGCCACAGGAGTTTATGTGGCTACACAGATTGGAGCGGTCAACGCATTCTCATTCGATTTGGTTGCCGCTTGTTCCAGTTTTCTTTTTGGAATATCCACAGCTGCACGTTATATCGAATCGGGAAAGTATAAAAAGGTGCTTCTTCTTGGTGCCGATAAAATGTCTTCTATAATTGACTATACAGATAGGGCCACTTGTATTATATTTGGAGATGGAGGCGGTGCTGTGCTCTTTGAACCAAATAACGAAGGTTTGGGAGTGCAGGACGAATACCTGCGGACCGATGGAGATGGAAGGCCATTTCTAAAGATTGACGCTGGCGGTTCTTTACTTCCAGCAACTCATGAAACTGTTGAAAATAAGCAACACTTTGTCTTTCAAGAGGGAAAGACCGTATTCAAATTTGCCGTGTCCAATATGGCAGATGTCTGCGAAAAAGTGATGTTGAAAAACAACTTAAAGGGTGAAGATGTTGATTGGCTTGTGCCACATCAAGCAAACAAACGAATAATCGATGCCACGGCGTTGAGAATGAAACTTCCACCGGAAAAAGTTATGCTAAACATCCATAAATATGGTAACACAACCTCGGCTACGTTGCCCTTGTGTTTATCAGATTATGAAAAGCAACTTAAAAAAGGAGATAATTTGATCTTTGCTTCCTTCGGGGGAGGATTTACTTGGGGCGCCGTATATGTAAAATGGGCCTACGATTCTAAATAACTTTTAACAAACGCAATAATGAAACTTTCTAATATGGATTTAAAAGATATTCAAAACTTGATCAAGTTTGTGGCAAAGAGTGGTGCCAGCGAAGTAAAACTTGAAACCGACGAACTTAAGATTACCATCAAGACTGGATCTGGTGAAGGAAAGGGAGAAATGACCTATATTCAACAAATCCCCACAATGGCTCCGCCCGCACAAGTACCTGTGCAGCAACAAGCCGCCGCGGCAGCTCCCGTTCAACAGGAGGTTAAAGCTGAAGATGCCAATTCTAAATATGTTACAATTAAGTCACCAATAATTGGAACTTTTTATAGAAAACCATCTCCAGATAAGGATGTTTTCGTTGAAGTGGGTAGCACAGTAAAGGTTGGAGACGTTCTTTGTGTAATTGAAGCGATGAAACTCTTCAACGAAATAGAGAGTGAGATTGCTGGGAAGATCGTAAAGGTTCTTGTGGACGATTCATCTCCAGTCGAGTTTGACCAACCTTTGTTCTTAGTAGATCCATCTTAATATAAATTCCAATCTCCAAATTCCAAGTTGTCTGGTATTTGGTTCCGATAGCTATCGGAATGATATTTTAGAAAAATATGTTCAAAAAGATATTAATTGCAAATAGGGGTGAGATAGCATTGCGTATTATCCGTACCTGTCGTGAGATGGGTATTAAATCGGTAGCCGTTTATTCTACTGCGGACGAGGAAAGTCTGCACGTGCGTTTTGCCGATGAAGCAGTATGTATTGGCCCACCGCCAAGCAACCTCAGTTATCTTAAAATGTCCAGTATAATTGCTGCGGCCGAAATCACCAATGCCGACGCTATACATCCAGGCTATGGATTTCTTTCGGAAAATGCGAAATTTTCCAAAATCTGCCAGGAGCACAATATTAAATTTATTGGAGCATCTCCTGAAATGATTGAGCGAATGGGAGATAAGGCCTCTGCCAAAGCAACCATGAAGGCAGCGGGAGTACCCACGGTTCCGGGAAGTGATGGGATTATCGAATCTTTTGAAGAATGTGAGAAAATAGCGAAGGAAACGGGATATCCAGTAATGCTGAAAGCCACAGCAGGTGGTGGAGGAAAGGGAATGCGCGAGGTTTGGAAAAAGGAAGATCTTCGCAAAGCATGGGATAGCGCCCGTCAGGAAGCTGCTGCAGCCTTCGGAAATGATGCGATGTATATGGAAAAGCTTATTGAAGAGCCGCGCCATATTGAAATCCAGATTATCGGGGATAGTACGGGAAGAGCCTGTCACCTTAGTGAGCGGGATTGCTCAATTCAGCGTCGCCACCAAAAACTTACCGAGGAGACTCCAAGTCCTTTTATGACAAAGAAACTCCGAACCGATATGGGTAATGCAGCTGTAAAGGCCGCAGAGTATATAAAATACGAGGGTGCAGGAACTATTGAATTTCTAGTGGACAAACACCGCAACTTCTACTTTATGGAAATGAATACCCGTATACAGGTAGAACATCCAATAACCGAGCAGGTAATTGATTATGATCTTGTTCGCGAACAAATTCTAGTCGCTGCCGGAGTGCCTATTTCAGGTAAAAACTATACCCCACAATTGCACGCGATAGAATGTAGGATAAATGCAGAAGATCCTTATAACGATTTCCGTCCGTCTCCGGGAAAAATCACTGTTCTTCATGCTCCAGGCGGTCATGGCGTTCGTTTGGATACTCACGTTTACGCGGGCTATACCATTGTTCCAAATTACGATTCAATGATTGCTAAGCTTATCACTACCGCTCAAACTCGCGAAGAGGCCATTAGCAAGATGAAGCGGGCTTTGGATGAATTTGTTATTGAAGGTATCAAAACTACAATCCCATTCCACCGACAATTGATGGATGATCCAGATTATGTTGCGGGCAATTATACCACCGCTTTTATGAGTCACTTTAAAATGAAAGAGCCCGAAGTAGAGTAAGAAAAAGTGGCAGTTGCTGCGACATTAGGCAGCTTGCTCGTTTTATTTAAAATGCTATACTATTTAAGAGCACCAAATTCAAAAATCTTATCTTTTGGATTTGGTGTTTTTTTTTCTTTAAATACCTAATTCTTCAATATTTGATGGCCATTTTCCTAAGTATATTTGTTATAAAACTTAACTAGATGAACTTTAGTTTTTGGGAGAATAAAACCTGGTTTTCAAATATCGATTTTGCTATTATCGGGAGTGGCATAGTTGGATTAAGTTGTGCCCTGGCGCTTCGGAAGAAGTATCCAACAAGTAAAATCGTTGTATTTGAGCGAGGTATTTTACCCTCAGGTGCAAGCACGAAAAATGCTGGATTTGCTTGTTATGGAAGTATTTCAGAAATACTGGACGATCTAAAAACCCATTCAGAAGTAGAAGTCGTACAGCTTGTTAGCGACCGTGTAATTGGCTTGAAACTTTTGCGCCAAACTCTTAGTGATGTGAAGTTGGATTATCAAGAATATGGCGGATATGAGCTTTTCACCGAACGGGATAAAGTTTTATTTGAAAGCTGTAAAGCGAAAATTAGTTATGTAAACCGATTACTGGAACCAATTTTCGGCGACAATGTTTTTTCTGAAAGGGAAAATCATTTCGGATTTCAGAATATACGGCCAAAATTGATTTACAGCAAATTCGAAGGTCAAATTGATACCGGAAAGATGATGCTTGGTCTTATTAAAAAAGCTACCAAGGAAAATATTCTTATTTTAAACTCTTGTGAGGTTGGTAAAATATCGGATAATGGCAATCAGGTTTCACTTCAAATTAAATCAAGCAATCAATTTTTCAATCTCATTGATATCAATGTAAATAAAGTATTTATTGCCACAAATGGTTTTGCAAAGCAATTTTTGGATGAAGAGGTTAAGCCGGCAAGAGCACAGGTTTTGATAACAACGCCAATTGAGAATTTGAAAATAAAAGGTACTTTTCATCTTGATAAAGGCTATTATTATTTCCGGAATATTGAGGATAGAATTCTTTTTGGCGGAGGAAGAAATCTTGATTTTACTGTTGAAGAGACAACGGAAATGGAAGTTACAGAACGTATCCAAAACAAATTGGAAGAATTGCTAAAATCCGTAATATTGCCGAATAAGCCAGTGCAGATTGAACAACGCTGGAGTGGAATTATGGGTATTGGGGCTAAGAAGAAACCGATTGTAACGGCCATATCAGAAAATGTGTTCTGTGGGGTTAGACTCGGTGGTATGGGGGTGGCAATTGGATGCTCCATAGGAAAACAACTTTCAGAATTAATTGATTAAAATATTTCCTTTGCACTCTCTCTTTCATGGAGGGTCGGGGTGGGAACCATGATAAAAAAACTATTCAGATTTCTATTTAAACTCTTCCTTTGGTTCATCGGACTGACTGTCTTATGGGTATTGATCTATAAATTTGTTCCAGTACCCTACACGCCTTTAATGGCGATAAGGGCGATAGAAGGCGATTCAAAATATGAAACCCGCCACCAATGGGTGCCCATTGAAGAGATTTCTCCAAATCTACAACTTGCGGTAATCTGCGCAGAAGATCAAACCTTTTTAAGTCACAGTGGATTCGACCGAAAGGCGATTGAGAAGGCATTGGAATATAATCAAAAAGGGAAAAGGATACGGGGCGGAAGTACAATTACGCAACAAACGGCAAAAAACGTGTTTTTGTGGCCCGATAGAACTTGGTTTCGAAAGGGCTTGGAAGCTTATTTTTCATTTTTGATTGAAACTCTTTGGACCAAGGAGCGTATTCTAGAAGTCTATTTGAATAGTATTGAAATGGGAAATGGCGTTTACGGGGCAGAAGCAGCTTCGCAATACTGGTTTCATAAGTCCGCAAAGAAACTTTCGGCCGAAAACGCCGGTGCAATTGCTGCCATTTTACCAAACCCGCGACAATATAGAGCAAATCCTCCTGGTCCTTATGTTGCTCGCAGGACCCAGTGGATTGTTAGACAAATGCATTATTACGGCCCCTTCACCTTACAAAAAGAGGAGCCTTTGGAAGTTAAGCAGAAAAAGAAAAAATGAACGTAATAGAATTAAAAACAGAATTGCTCAACCACTGTCAGAGACAAGTAGATACTCGTTATTCAAAAATAAAACAGACCATTTCTGATATTGAGGAATCCCTCTTGGAAGAATCCAAAAGCAGTAGTGGAGATAAGCATGAAACGGGCAGGGCAATGCTCCAAATTGACAGAGAAAACGCTGGCAAGCAGTTGATGGAAATTGAAAAGATAATACAAATCTTAAAAAGAATCGATGTTCAGGCCAGTGCCGATTATGTTCGCTTAGGAAGTCTAGTTTATACCGAAAAGTTTAACTATTTTATAAGTCTTTCCATAGGAAACGTAAATATAGATGGCTTGGATTATCTCTGTGTGGCATTAAATTCTCCAATAGGTTTATTGCTTTCTGGAAAAAGAAAGGATGATGGGTTCGTGTTTAACGGGCATAATTATACAATTAAGGAAGTAAAATAATCATTATTCAAAATTAATCTGGCGTAAAAGTTTCGGCATCTTTTCACTCATTGCTAACAACCATTTCAATTGTTCCCGAACCAAATGGGCTTCTTCGACTTTTAAATGGAAATTTTCAGATTGCGGTTGTGTTTTTTCTTCTTTTGAAAGATTTAGATCCTTTCCGAAAGTTGCTTCAAAAATATTTTCGATTTCTAAGTCGTCAGTTTTTTCTTCTGAAGAAATCCCTTCTATTAAAATATGTTCGGCATCCAAAAGGTTTTCAATAATTCTACCGGAAACCTTGTTGAAATTCCTTGAAGCAGGTGTGGTAGGATGATTGAGAATAAAAGTACTCAGGGAAGCTAGAGAAGATAAAAAAGTATTATTCAGAACGGCAATCTCATAAATTTTATCTAGGTGCTTTTGTCGCGATTTTGGCTCTTGGGTCATTCTTTGGAAAGTTGCGCTTAGGTCGGACATTGCCAAAAACGCTTTTTTGCGCGAAACCTTATATTGTGCGGAAACCTCTCCTTTCTTATTGTAATAACCAATAATTTCCTCTAGATAAATGCGATGCGCTTTAATTGTTTCCAACAAAGTTTTCTGAATTCCCTGCACTTCCCACGCTGGCCACAACA
Source organism: Aequorivita sp. H23M31 (assembly GCF_004022485.1). Lineage (GTDB taxonomy): Bacteria > Bacteroidota > Bacteroidia > Flavobacteriales > Flavobacteriaceae > Aequorivita > Aequorivita ciconiae. The sequence continues at coordinate 2,559,525 of NZ_CP034951.1, read as the reverse complement.
AAAGATTTCCCATCGTGGCGAGACCCGCCCCTATCAGCGTATCCGTAACTCTATATTGGATTACGCTAAAAATATCCGGTCGCAATAGCGCATAAATAAAGACCACAAAAAGGGTAATAAAAGTGGCACCTGCTTTGTAATTGCGCTGGACCATAGAAAAGGCGATAACGAGGCAGACAATTGCCAATATTGCATATACTGTTGTGTTTTGTGTAATTAATACAATTCCCACGGCGAGGGTTCCGCCAATTAAGGTCCCAATAGTACGTTGCCGAGATCGGGTTTTTGTCAACCCAAAGGTTGGGCGCATAATCACAATGAGGGTAAGCAAAATCCAATATGGATTTTGAACGGAGACGAGTATTCCCACTCCAAAACCAACCATGGTAACTACTGCCAGACGTAGCGAATGTTTGAAAATTGGAGAACGCAGATTGAAATTCTCAACCAATATTTCGAGATCATAATTCTGTTTGGTCAAAAATCGTTTTGTTTCTTTTCTATTTATTGAGGAAACTTCCTGTTGCGCGGGATTTTTCAATAGCCATTCAATCTTTTCAATCTTGTTCGCCTGCTCTTTTTGATATTTTAGAAGGTTTTTGAGCATCAACCAATTCTCTTCAAAGGGATTCACTGCACTTGAATTGAATTCGAGAATATCCTTATTTATTCTTTTCCAATACCGATCTATCTCTGTACTTTTTTGAAGCTTTTTTGGATTGGAAAGATTATCGGCAATGACATTTAGCTGGTTGCTCATTGCGAAAAGCAACCCTTGGAAATCCTCTAGTTGTTCGGTTTTTTTTTCGAATAGCTCATCGGTTTTTGAGTAGTTAACCGGGTTTGTCATTGCCAATTCCAGCATATCTACAAGTTGGGCAAAAATCAACATCCGTTTTCCTTCGTAATTGGATTTCCCCGAACCTGTTCTGCTTGAGATCAATATATCCCTCAGGGTTTCGTGCGTTGCCGTTAAATCCGATTGAATGGTAAGCAGTTTTTTCAGAAGCTCTGTTCGGTTACTTTTTTCGGCAACTAATTTTCCGCGGGTTTTTAAGTAATCGGCGGTTAATCTCAGGGTTTTTGAAAGATAAAATTCTGTTGGGGCTTTTGGAAAAATGTAGTGCCAGCCTATCGCCAATAAGGCATACCAAAGTCCCCCAAGGCCAATAAGTAAAACCCGTTCATAGGGTTCCATACCCGAGGCCGAAACACTTGAAAAACTAAGTACTAATGCAAAAAGTCCGGAAAAACTTATTAAAGATGCCCGAAATCCATAGATGGAGATATAGGAAATAGCAAACATCAAAATTCCCAGAACGGGAAACAGCAACCATAATGAAAAATGAAGGTAAGCACCGATAAAGCTTACGATCATAGCCAATAGTGTGGCGAATAAAATTCCGGTTATTTTATGTCTTAGACTTCCGCTTACGTCGCTTGGGGAAGCAAGCATTGCACCTAAGGTAATGGTAATACCAATTTGTAGGGCGCCAAGCTTTATACCTACAATAATTGGTACTGTCAATGCGATACCCAATAAGATCGCCTTCGAAAAATCGGTGCTCTTAAAGAATTCCGTAAGGTCTTTAATAGAAGTGGATATGAAGTCTTTTGGAACTTTCAAAAAGAGATAATTTTGATTCGGTAAAGATATTGAGAGTGGACTCCAAGTCCGTTAATCTTTTCAGAAAAGTATAGATGATATTTGTTCAAAAGATAGGTTATTTTAAATACTAAAGGCGGAATTTAACCTCCTGCTCACCGAGGAATTTATTTGAGAGCACTTAAAAATGATTTATCAAAGCAAAATCCAGAAGTCAAGCAAAAAATATATTCAATAAGGGCTGTTTAAAAAAATGTATAAAAAAAGCGGTCATCGTTATAATGACCGCTTATTGATTGTAAAAGCAATTTTTAATTCTTTAAAACTTTTACGGTTTTGGATTGGTTTCCAATATTCAATTTCACAATATAAATTCCATCGCCTAATTGTGAGAAATCGATAGATTCTTCACGATTCGATAAATTCTTATTCACAATTTCTTGTCCCAAAGTATTAAAAATAGTAGCCTCGGAAAAAGGTAAATCTCCAGAGTTTAAAGAGAGTGATTTGGTGTTTTTATCATAGAAATAGGTGATTTCGTTAGAAACAACGTTGCCTACCGAGAGTGATTCATTATTGGTTCTAAAATTGTCGATATAGATAAAGCCATCATAGTTATCATGTACAAAACGAACCTGATGGATAGGACCATCCGAAACTAGAATTCCTTCGTAGATTTCTTCGTTATCGAGAAAAAATTTAACCGTTTCGCCACTTGTTTCGATCCTGATATTATACCAAGTTTGGGGTTGCCAAGTTTGGCCGGTATAGTCCACCATGATTCCTGTGGGTCCACCAGTTACAAAAACTTCGATATATCCCTGATGATGAAAATTCATATAAGTTCGATATTTCCCTCCCTCAGTGTCAAAATGGACCAAGCCCATTAAAAAAGTCAATGCGTTAGCATCCTGTAAACTATTTATATAAATATCTGCAGAGAATGTTGCTTCGGTATTTGAAATGGGTGTTGGATAATTGTAAAAGCCGCCTACCAAAGGTTGTGGTTGTCCTGAAAAAGCAGACTCCTTGATAATTTTAAAGGAATAATCACCAACACTTGCAGCTTCATCAGTAATCACTTGATTCTGGATATTTCCGCCTTGGTCATCACTTGTGGTTTCCCAATTGCTTTGTCCATTGATGTCTCCTAGAACATAACCTTCTGAAGATTCAAATGAAATTGTTTGTGCCTTGGCAACCAAGCAGAATGCCAAGAAAATAAAAGTAATTAGAGTATAATTTTTCAATTTTTTAAGATTTTACAGTAAAAATATTTTGTCGGTTTATAATAGAAGTAGTGAAGTAACACCTTAAATTTTTCCCACTCCCATTTAGAGAGTGGGAAAAAAATCCAAGAATTTGCACCTAAGAAACAGTTTATTTCTTGATTATTCTTTTAACGGTGGAACCATTTTCTGTGGCTATTCTTATAAAGTAAAGCCCGGTTGAAAGTGAGCTTGTAGAAATACTCGCACTGTCCCCAGATAATTTTCCATTTGAAACTCTTGCGCCTGTATTGCTAAAAATACTATAGGATGTTAATTCTGTTTTGGCTGAAATCGAAACCTCATTGTCAAAAATTGTAGGATAAACCACAATTGCAAGTTCTTTTTGGATGGAAGGAGTCGAAAGGGTAACATTCAATGCAGGGTAGCCGTCATTGATGCTCGTATCTATGCTCCAGGGGCCATCTGTTTGTCCAGCATTTAATAGCTCAGCCATTTCTGTGGTTTTCATTTCTGAGGTTGTCTTTGGGGTAATATCCGGAGTTACCGGAGCACCTCCAAACCCACCTACGCCTTCGGTCATTCCAGAGGATTCAGTATCGAAATAAACATTTTCCATTGAGATATTTCCCCATAGTCCAATAATAGCTCCGGCAAATTCTGGAGCCGAAACTGTTCCGGTGGCATATGAATTTTTTACCAGAAGCGCATTATCCGCTCCCCCAATCAAACCACCAGCTCTAAACTCAGCAGCGGTTACAGAAGATCTGGAATAACAATTATCAATGGTACTTGTCTCACCAAAAGAGAAAACATAAGCTCCTACAAGACCTCCTGCCGCATAAGTGGAGGAAACGGTACCTTCAGAATAGGATTCCGTAATTTGAACCTTATCCCATCCCGAACCTGCCAAACCGCCGACCTGATTGCTTCCTGTAATGTCGCCTATAGCAAAGCTTTTTGAGACTGAGGAATTAGTAACTAAACCACCAACCAAACCTCCAACATTATTGTTTCCTGTTACGGTAATATCAACTGCACTACAATTTTGAACAGATCCATTATCAAAAAGGTTGGCCACTAAAGATCCTACGCTATCAAATCCAATGATATTTGCGCTTTGTATTTGTAAATCAGAAATGGTGGAATTTTTTGCATATCCAAAAAGACCCGCAAAATCCGCTTCCGGAAGGTTGATCCATAAATTGCTGATTACATTACCATTTCCATTAACATTTCCAGAAAAAAGAGCGGGATAAGCACCGATTGGTGTCCATAAATTGCCATCGAGATCTATGTTGGCATCAATGTTAAGTGTTTTACCGGCGAAAGTAGTTCCGTTGGCAACAAGTTGCGCAACACCTGCCAAATCTTCTGCAGTGGAAATTGTAAATTCAGTTTGAGCGGAGTTGTACCAGCTTGTGCTGGCAACATCGCTCCAGGAAGTTGTGGGGAAAACTTGTGCATTGGCTCCAAATACCAGCAAAGCAAATACTAAGAATAAGTTTAGTTTTTTCATAGGGGATTTTTTTATAGAATTTGCACAAAACTATTACTAAATGGTGGTTCTACAAAGAATGAGAGCGTCTAAATTACTCTGCGATAGCGGTTTTTGGATATTACCTAAATAATCTTTTAATATCACGCTAGTTTTTTACTATTTAATTATTGAGTGTAATTGTTTTTGATCTTTATTCAGATATTATTTTGTAACACTAAGATTTGGATGTGCAAGTGAAAATATCTAGTAATAATTAGATTGATTTGAATTGTAAAAGCACTTCGATTCCATAGCTATCAGATGCGCTCGGGGGACAGTACTTCGATTGCTAAGACTGACATTCACTAGTGCACTTTTACCTTGAAATCACTCAGTAAATGAATCTCATTTGTCCATATTCAAAAGTTCCTTTTTTTAACTTCTTTTTACCCAAACGGAATATTCCATTTTTTAATAAGTTAACTTTGTTTCCTTGGTTATAATTGTAAGTTCACATTAATTTAGTTGCCTATTTAAAAGTATGGAATACAACAAACAACACAAGTATGATCTGGCCTATTTGAGAATGGCCGAAGAGTGGGGCAAGCTTTCCTACTGCAAACGCAAAAAGGTTGGTGCAATTATTGTAAAGGACAAAATGATAATCAGCGACGGTTATAATGGAACTCCTACGGGTTTTGAAAACGTATGCGAGGATGAGGATGGCGGAACTAAATGGTATGTTCTTCACGCAGAAGCAAATGCGATTTTAAAAGTTGCATCTTCGACCCAATCCTGTCAGGGAGCAACGCTTTACATAACCATGTCGCCGTGCAAAGATTGCAGCAAGTTGGTGCATCAGGCTGGAATTACCCGCTTGGTATATAAAAATGAATATAAAGATGATTCCGGACTGGATTTTTTAAGGAAGGCCGGTGTTGCCATAGAGCACATACCCGATTTGGGTTAAAATAAAATGGGGAGACAGAATTCAAAATCTATTAGCAACCTAAAAAAGTACTTACCATTATGGGTTGGATTGGCACTTGCATTTGGAGTCCTGATTGGATCCAAACTAAATTTCAACGATACCACCCAAAAAATCTTTGCCACCAATTCAAAAAAGGACAAGCTCAACAGACTCATAGACTACATCGATTATGAATATGTTGATAACGTTAACACGGATAGCATTGTTGATGTAACCGTCAATGGAATCCTCGAAAATCTCGATCCCCATTCAGTCTATATTCCAAAAAGTGAATATGCGCATAACGCCGACGATATGCGCGGGGCATTTATTGGAATAGGAGTAAGTTTTTATATTTATAAGGATACTATTGCTGTAATCCGTCCAATAACAGGAGGACCCGCTGAAAAAGCTGGGATTAGGGCAGGCGACCGGATTATATATGCGGATGGCAAAAAGCTTTTTGGAGAATTGATTGAGCGCGATAGTATTACCAATTATCTAAAGGGAGCCAACAATAGTAAAGTTGCATTACAGATTTACAGACCAAGTGAGCATAAAAAAATAGATTTGAAACTTCGGCGAAAGCAGGTCCCATTAATTAGCGTAGATGCGAGTTATAAGCTGACGGATGACCTGGGGTATATAAAAATAAACCGATTTTCAGAAACTACTTACAATGAATTTAAGAGTGCTCTCGATGCTTTAAAAGATCAGGGAATTACCAAATTGGTATTAGATCTTCGCAACAATCCAGGAGGTTATATTTCCACAGCGGAGAGAGTTGTGGATGAGTTTTTGGAAAACAACAAGTTGGTACTAATAACCAAAAATAAAAGTGGTGAAATAAACAAAACCTACGCTACGCGTCGTGGGGATTTTGAGCATGGCAAACTATATGTTCTCATTAATGAGAATTCAGCTTCTGCCAGTGAAATTGTGGCTGGCGCACTTCAGGATAATGATAAAGGAACTATAATCGGCAGAAGATCTTTTGGTAAAGGCTTGGTCCAGCGTGAAATGTCTTTGGGCGACGGCAGTGCGGTACGTCTTACTGTGGCCCGATATTATACTCCTACGGGGCGATCCATTCAGCGACCTTATGACAAGGGAACAGACACTTATTATAAGGATTATGAAAAGCGTTACCGAAATGGAGAGTTGATTCACGCCGATAGTATTAAGGTAGCCGACTCCCTGAAATATGTTACTCCAAAAGGAAAAGTAGTTTATGGAGGCGGGGGAATTATACCAGATGTCTTCGTTCCCAAAGATACAAGCATGGAGAATGAAACAATTCAGTACGTATCACGAAGCGGATTTATGAGTTATTTTATTTTTGAATATCTCGACAAAAATCGACTCTTTTTTGAAGGAATGAACTTTGAGGATTTCCGAACCCAATTCGATGTAGATGATAAACTTGCTGGGGAATTTCTTGAATACGCCAAGTTTGATGAAGCGCATATTGATCTTTCGAATTATAAGGAAGAACTTAAGAGGACCATTAAGGCAAACATTGCCCAACAACTTTACGGTCCCAATGAAGCAGAAATAATATTGAACGAAAAAGATCCTATGATCCTAAAGGTTCTTGAGCTAGAAGATGAAGGGCATTTGGATGATAACTAGATTTCGAACTTTTCTCTTAATGCCATCTTTTTTAAATCCTTCGGAAAATAAAATCCTATCATTTTGATTTCGCAGAAATTTTTCTGGAAATCAGTAGGATGCATAACACCAAGATGGCGCACATTGCCGATAAAATACCAAAAACAGCGATAGAGCTATCTCCTTGTAGTAAGTGGGCAGGATTTAATTTGCCAATATTAATAGCAATTACGCCAAGAGCCACCGCAATTAAAACATAGATAAAAATTTTCATGCTATATAGTTTTTGTAAAATTGCCAAGATATAAACTTGTTTAGTAGTTTCCGTCTTTGTCAATTATCCCTCTATTTTTTAGAATAGTCCCTGAATATTCGAAGTAAATAACTTTACTGCAATTGCCAACAAAATTACACCAAATATTTTCTTTATTACCGCAATTCCGTTTACACCTAAAAATCTTTGAAGTCTTCCAGAAGATTTTAAGACGGCATAAATAATAATGACGTTAAGAATAATGGCTATTATGATATTTTCCATGGGATATTCTGCCCGAAGCGAGATCAAGGTTGTCAAACTACCTGGTCCTGCCAACAAGGGAAATACCAAAGGAAATATAGAAGCCATATCTGGACTGTTCTCGCCTTCCTTAAACAAGGTTACGCCCAAAATCATTTCCAATGCTATAAAGAAAATAATCAGAGCACCGGCCACGGCAAATTCCGTAACGTTGATGCCGATAAGGTGAAGAATACTTTCTCCCAAAAAGAGAAAGACAATCATCACGAGTCCTGCGATAATGGAAGCCTTGCCCGAGTGTATGCTTCCAGCTTTTTCCCTTAATCCAATAATAATGGGAATACTGCCTACAATATCAATCACGGCAAAAAGTACCATTGTAGCCGTAATTATTTCTTTTATATCAAAATTCATTTCATTTTTTTTCAGCGCGCAAAAGTAGGAAATATTATTGGTTGTATTTGATTTCCTGCTAGTTAATAAATGTATAATTTCTTCGGAATAATGTCGGCAAAGAAATTATCTTTGCTGGATGTTTCAGCTTGGAAAAACAATAGTCTCCGAAGATATAATCGAAAAGGATTTTGTGTGCAATCTTAACGCTTGCAAAGGTGCTTGCTGTATCGAGGGAGAAGCGGGCGCTCCGGTTACTGCTGATGAAGTTGGTATTCTTAAGGAAATCTATCCGAAAGTTAAGCCCTTTCTTCGACCTGAAGGGGTGGCGGCAATTGAAGAACAGGGAACGCACATTGAGACAGAATGGGGCGAAATGGAAACTCCACTAGTGGAAGGAAAGGAATGTGCCTACGTAACTTTTACCAAGGACGGAATCGCAACTTGTGGGATTGAGGATGCATATAATGCTGGGGCAATCGATTTTCAAAAACCTGTTTCCTGCCATTTATATCCAGTGCGAGTTCAGGAATATAGTGAGTTTGCTGCCGTAAACTATCATCGCTGGTCTATTTGCGATCCTGCTTGTGCCTTGGGCAAAGAACTTCAAGTTCCCATTTATAAGTTTGTAAAAACGGCTCTTATTCGAAAATTTGGTGAAAATTGGTATGTTGAGCTTGAAAAGGTGGCCGCTCAAATGCAATCCTCTTAATTCTTAGATTTCCTTCAATAATTTCTTTTTAGAATAGCTCTAGGTTCGTTCCGGCTATATTTCAGAAGAAACTATATTTACTGAAGAAATTTTTAAATTTTCTTCTCTATTTTCTTTTCACGATTGAAATATCTAGTTTGATCTATTCAATTTTTGAACTTCCGCTAGCTTTACAATTGTACGCTTCCTTTTTCTCTTTCAGCTGATTTTCATTACATTAGTAAGCTAAACCAAATAAATTTAAATAATTATGAAAAAGCGCTTATTAACGTTGATGGCTGTTTTAGCTCTCTTGGGATGTAAAGACAATCCGGTAACCAAGAAAATTAAGGAGACAAGAAATACAGTCTCAAATACAACAAATGCGGTCAAGGAAATGAATAGGATGCAAGAAGATCTAAAGGATTTGTCCGAAATTGAACCTCTTACAAATAAAGAGTTTAAAACTTGGTTGCCAGATGAGATAAATGGGATGAAACGGATAAGTTTTAAGGCAGGAGAAACTGGACTCATGGGAGTGGCCTCAATTTCGGCAACATATACAAATGAAGATAAGTCGAAACAGTTTTCAATCAGCGTAATTGATGGTGCGGGTGAAATGGGTGCAGGAATGACTGCCGGAATGCGAATTATACTCACTCAAGATATGGAAGAGGAAGATGAGTATAGTACACGCCGTTCACTAACCAGAAAAGGTCAGAAAGCAATAGAGGAATTTAAAAAGGATAATAGTTCAAGTACCATTCAGTTAATGTCTAACAACCGGTTTTATTTGGAGGCAAATGGAAAGAATATGGATCCTGATGAAATGTGGGAGGCAATTGATGAACTGGATATGGAAGACCTGGGATAAAATTTCCTATTATTAATTAAATTATTTCAAGTTGGAATCAAGGAGCTGCATAAACGCAGCTCCTTTTTTTTAAAACAAGGTTACCCTTAAGTTTTGCGGCCTTGATTATGATAAAAAGCTTTAGAACACTATTGTGAACGGGTCATTTGCTTATATTTACACCATGCGCATATTTTTTACACTTTTCTTATTATTGAGCGTGGCCACGGGCTTTTCGCAGAGTGATGCCTTGGCCAAAAATTATTTTGAACAAGGGGAGTTCGAAAAGGCTCTTCATGTATTTGAAAAGCTAAGCATACAAAACCCTTATCGCCTTGATTATTTTATGGGCTGGGTAAAGAGTAATCAACAACTCGAGAATTTTTCTGAAGCTGAACGGCTGCTAAAAGAAAAGTTAACCGGATCTAGAAATTTCCCCCAATTATATGTGGAACTTGGACATAACTACTCTTTACAGAACAAAACGGATCTTGCAAAAGAAAGTTACGATCGGGCTTTGGAGGAAATAGAGACCAACCCCAATTTTGGATATAATATTGGAAATGCATTTGAACAATATAGTCTCTTGGATGAAGCTATAGCGGCATATTCAAGAGCCATGCAATTAAACGGCAAAATGGATTTCAGTATGCAGCTTGCACAGATTTATGGAGAGCAGGGCAAATTTGAGAAAATGTTCGAGAGTTATCTCGATATTGTTGAGAAAAACCGAGGATTTAAAAGTACGGCCCAACGATATTTTAGTCTTTATATCACGGAAGACCCTAATAACGAAGCCAATTCCATTCTTAGAAAAACATTATTGCGTCGCTCACAAGAAAATCCGGAAACTCTTTATAATGAATTGCTTAGCTGGCTTTTTATCCAACAGAAGGAATACAAAAAAGCATTTACACAGGAAAAAGCAATTTATAAGCGGATGGATGAGGATCTAAACAATATTTTCGATTTGGCCTCCATCGTGATCAATGACGAAGACTATGTTACGGGAAGGGAAATTGTGAATTTTATTATTGAAAATTCTTCTACCGTACAGAATAGATTAAGGGCGAATCAAATCCTGATGAAGATGGAAGTTGAAACCGCTTCCCCTAAACAAAATGCAGAGATAGAGAAAAAATTTGAAACACTTCTAAGCGAATTCGGAAGCGGGCAAGAGACCTATGAACTTCAAATAGACTACAATCATTTTCTTGCTTTCAAAAACAACAAAAAGGACTTGGCAATTGCCAATCTAAAAGCCTTGGCAAAAACAAAACTGACAAGTTATCAAGAGGCTCGGGTTAAAATGGAACTAGCGGATATTTTGGTTTTCGACGAAAAATTTAACGCGGCTCTTATTTATTATTCCCAGATTCAAAAAAAAGTACAGAGTGATGTCCTAGCTCAGGAGGCGAGATTCAAAGTTGCACAGACCAGCTATTTCAAAGGAGATTTTGAATGGGCGCAGGTGCAGTTGGATGTCTTAAAGAAATCTACATCCCAATTAATGGCAAATGACGCCATGGAACTCAGTTTGCTCATTAGGGATAACAGTCTGGAAGATTCTACCCAAACGGCATTAAAAAAATATGCCCGTGCCGACCTACTCGCTTTCCAAGAACGGAATACAGAGGCTATTTCGGCATTAGATGACATACTTACCAACCACAAAGGAGAATCCATTGAAGATGAAGCTTGGCTTAAACAAGGGGAAATCTATGAGATGATGGGTGAATATTCCAAAGCTGTGGACAATTATTTAAAAATCATTGAGTTTTACAATGATGATATTTTGGCAGATGACGCCCAGTATCGATTAGCCCGACTATATGAAACCAAATTGGATCAGCCAGATAAGGCTAAAGAGCATTATGAGCAAATTATTTTTAATCACGCCGACAGTATTTATTTTGTTGATGCACGAAAACGGTTTAGAATGCTGAGAGGGGATGCTATTAATTGAGTCGCTAGACGCTTGACAAGAAATAAAACCAGGAAGAAAAGTAGCAGTATTCAGTTTGCAGTTTGCAGTAAAAAATATTCGTGTATTTGTTGTAAATATTTCCGCAACTATAATACTTGAAAACCATAAATCAAAACCCCTTTAAATGTATATCTACAACGTAACCATAAACATAGACGAATCTGTTCACGACCGTTGGTTGGCTTGGATGGTAAAAGAGCATATTCCTGCCATGTTGGCTACCGGAAAATTCATGAAAGCCTTGATGACGAGGGTTGTGATTGAAGAAGAGATGGGAGGTAAAACCTATTCTGTTCAATATACAACCGATAGCAAAGAAACGCTTCAGAAATATTATGCAGAAGATGCAGATGGACTTAGGAGTCAGAGCAAACCATTTGAAGGGAAGTTTGTAGCCTTTAGAACTGAACTGGAAGTTATCGGCGAGGCGCATAATGAACTTTTCAATCCCACCCCGACTTTCCCAAAGGGAGGGAGTAATACTTCAGATAAATGAGAATAATTTAAAAACTCTGTGACCTCTGGGGCTCTGTGGTTCTTTTACCCCGAAGACATAATACGCACATAGGAGAAATTAAAAATAAATGGCACAAAAAAACACAAAGAAAGACTACAATTCTTCGAAATCCAATAACGGAGAAATACGTGCCAAAAAACATCTTGGGCAACATTTTCTTAAAGATGAAATTATTGCTGAAAGAATAGGCGATACTTTAAGTTTGGATGGCTATACTAATGTTTTGGAAATAGGACCGGGAATGGGCGTATTGACAAAATATCTTATTAAGAAAGAGGTAAACGTAATTGCGATGGACCTCGATAGTGAATCCATCAAGTATTTAAAGGGAAATTATCCAAATGAAAATCTGGAAATTCTCGAAGCCGACTTCTTAAAATATGATTTATCGCAAATTTTTGGAAAGGAGCAATTCGCCATAACTGGAAATTTCCCCTATAATATCTCCACACAGATTGTCTTTAAAATGTTGGAAAATAAAGAAAGGATACCTGAGTTTACGGGAATGTTCCAAAAGGAGGTGGCGCAACGTATTTGTGAAAAAGAAGGAAGTAAAGCCTATGGTATTCTTTCACTTTTGACCCAAGCGTTCTATGAAGCAGAATACCTTTTTACCGTTCCACCCGCGGTATTTAATCCGCCACCAAAAGTGGATAGTGGGGTGATCCGGTTAAAAAGAAAAGCAGATTATTCCATTCCTTGTGATGAAAAGTTTTTCTTTCGTGTAGTTAAGACCGCCTTTCAGCAAAGGCGTAAAACGTTAAGAAATAGTTTAAAATCCTTTGGGCTATCCAATAGCATAAAAGAAGACATTATCTTTGGCAAACGCCCTGAACAACTCTCGGTTTCCGAATTTATCGCGCTCACTCAAAAACTAGAAAATGATACGATTTCAACTGACCAATGAATTTATAGAGCAAGTTGAAAAACTGATTGAAGATAGGAATGATGAGGCATTAACTACTTTACTTCAGGAATATCACTTCGCCGATATTGCCGAGCTCTTGGGAGAATTGGATTCAGATGAAGCTACCTATATCGTTAAGTTGCTCGATAGTGAGGTAACCAGTGAAATATTGATTGAGCTGGACGATGAACTGCGCGAGCAGATTCTGGACAATCTTACTCCTTCTGAAATAGCCTTCGAGTTGAATGAAATGGACACCGATGATGCCGCTGATATTATTGCGGAACTCGATGACCATATCCAAAAGCAGGTAATAGACCAGATTGAGGATCCCTCGCATGCGGCGGATATTGTAGATCTTTTGCGGTACGATGAGGATACTGCAGGAGGTCTGATGGCAAAGGAGTTGGTGCGCGTCAAGGAAACCTGGACCGTTGCCGGTTGTGTCCGTGAAATGCGTCGGCAGGCCGAGAACGTAACCCGAGTCCATTCCATCTATGTAACCGATAAGGCAGGAAAACTAAAGGGCAGACTTTCCTTAAAGGATTTACTTACTGCTCACGAACGCACCCATATAAGCGAAATTTATATACCCAAGGTAGATTACGTGAATGTCCATACGGAAGCCAATGAAGTTGCCAGGGTGATGCAGAAGTACGATTTGGAAGCCATTCCGGTTGTTGATGATAATGGGATTTTGGTGGGAAGGATTACTATTGATGATATTGTAGATTATATAAAAGAAGAGGCCGAAAGAGATTATCAGCTTGCCGCAGGTATTAGTCAGGATGTAGAGGCAGATGATGGACTTTTTAAGCAGACAAAGGCGCGCCTGCCCTGGTTACTAATCGGGATGATGGGAGGTTTAGGCGCTGCAACAATTATCTCAAATTTTGAAATTATCCTTAACGATTTTCCCAAGCTGCTTATTTTCGTTCCTTTAATTCAGGCGACTGCCGGAAATGTGGGCGTACAATCTAGCGCTATCATTGTGCAAGGCTTGGCGAATGATACATTAAAGGGAAAACTATTTGCAAGGATAATCAGAGAAACTACCGTAGCATTGGTAAATGGGATTTCGATAGCCATTATAGTTTTATTGATCAGCCATTTCGTTTTTTATACCAGTTATTTAGAATCTTTAAGTATCGGGATTGCCATTATCACCGTAATAATTATTGCAGCAATTGTTGGTAATTTAATTCCGCTGTTTCTTTATAAAAAGGGGATCGATCCGGCGGTTGCCACAGGTCCGTTTATTACCACCAGTAATGACGTTTTCGGAATTTTTACCTATTTTCTAATCGCAAAATTGATACTGGGATTTTGAGTTCGGAAAAATTTACATTTCGCTTTGTGGTACCCGAATCAGCAATCGATGGCTTGGGGCACGTGAACAACATTACCTATCTTCAGTGGTGCTTAGAGGCTGCGGAGGCACATTGGCTGGCAAAAACTGATGCCGAACTTCGTGAACAATATGTCTGGGTGGTCCTTAACCACAATATTTCATATAAAAATCCTGCTTTTTTAGGAGAAGAAATTGAAGTCCAGACCTGGATCCATTCCCATAAAGGAGTGCGAAGTGAGCGTTGCTATCGAATAATAAGAATCGCAGACAACAAGACCTTGGTTGAGGCCAAAACTCAGTGGTGTCTCTTAGATGGAACCACGCGCAAACCAATAATTATACCCCAAAAAGTCGCTGATCTCTTTGTTTGATTGAGGTGGCTTAAAACTACGGGTCGCTATATTTCTTCTGAAGCCTAGGTCTTTTTATAACTTGAATAATATTCCTGCATCAAGTTCATTAAAGCGGTAACCAAATCCTTGGTTTCCAATAATAAACTGAAATACAAGGTGGTATTCTTTGGACTCGATTCCTCAGTTCGGGTTCGAGCAACTTGCTTTTCGATTTTCTGTGAAAGACTGTTAAAAATTTCATCCTTGTTGGCTAATATTCTTCCAATTCGCTGGAATTCCTTTTTATGGAAAATGTCTTCTATCTCGTTTAAAAGCTCTTCCAAAAGCCTGTCAATTTCCTGAAGATCTTTTATCTGGTTAAAACGCAGTGCCTTGTGGTTATTGTTAACGTGCTTGTAACTGGCTTTCGAGATAAATTCCAACGATTGCACCACATCCGTCAAATACCCAAGGATTATAATATAGAAATTACTTCCGCGTACACTGGTTTCATCCAGATTTTTAATAAAATAGAAAATATTGTCCCTCAATTCCTCTACCTCATCATTCAATTTCTTTACACCCTTTTTGCTCTTTTTCAGTTTCTTGGTGTCCTGTTTTGCAAGTCCACGGAGCATATCGGTATAAATTTTATTTGAGCGAGAAACGACGTTGCTAATGTTCTCCGCACTTTCACGAATAATTCCTTGAACGGTTTTACTCTCGGTCTTCTTAAGGCCGCTTTTGTCCAATTTAATTTTTGTCTTGTTTTTGTGAGAAATATAGTTACGGACCAATAAAAGAATAGCTAATAACAATAACACCCCTATCATGGCACCTCTTCCTATATATATCAAATACGTAAGAACTCCCGATGCTGCAAATGCCACAAATGCGGTAAAAAACCATCCACCAATGACTTTTAAAACACCCGCAACTCGGTAAACAGCACTTTCGCGTCCCCAAGCTCTATCCGCCAAGGAAGTACCCATGGCCACCATAAAAGTAACATAGGTTGTGGATAACGGTAATTGCTTGGAAGTGGCAATTGATATAAGTATTCCCGCCACCATTAGGTTAATGGATGCCCTTATTAAATCAAAAGCGGGAAGTTCGTAAGTTTTATCACGGGGTAATACTATAACTGGTTTTTCAAAACGCTTATCTATTTTCTTGCCGAGAGCATCTGGGAGTAAATAGTTAACATAAGCAGCAATCTGGGTAGTTGTCTTTACCAAAATCCGCGATAGCATATTTGGCTCAAACTTTTCTTTCCCTTCCCCTTGGCGGCCAAGATTTATTTCAGTTTCAGAAACACCTCGGGATTTTTTAGAAAACCATAAGGTAAGCACCATAATAATACCCGCTCCAAAAAGCAAAAGAGGCTCAGCTGGTACAGCTTCATTTAAGCTTAACATTAAGTATTGTGATGGATCCGCACCTGAAACGGACCAATCTGCATAGCTATGATAAGCTGCCATAGGAACCCCAATAAAGTTAACAAGGTCGTTCCCTGCAAAGGCTAGAGCTAAACCAAAAGTACCCGCAGCTATTACTATAATCAGTATATTCTTTTTGAAAATGAGAATAAAAAGCTGGGAGAAAATGGTCCAAAAAATAAATCCTACACTTAAAAGAATCCAGATATTGGTTTCCAAAAGACTTTCGAATGTACCTTGAAAGGGAGTTCCCTTTAATCCTTTAATAAAGATAAAATAACTAATAGAGGTCAATGCCACACCGCCAAACATGGCTCCAAAATATTTCATCTGCTTTTCAGATTGAAATGTAAACAACAGCCTAGATAAATATTGTACTATAATACCTGCCGAAAAAGCTATTACCACGGAGAGAATGATCCATAAAATAATTTCGGGTACCTTATCAGCATTTATATAGGATATTAAGGAAGAAAATCCTTCTGTATCCGAGTTTCCAATCTTTATTAATGCCATTATCACCGCTGCACCCAAAAGGCCGAAAACTATCGATATGGTTGTGGAAGTAGGTAATCCTATGGTATTAAAAAAGTCGAGTAATAAGATATTCGTTATCATTACGGCCATAAAAATGATCATGACCTCATCAAAATGAAATTTTGAGGGATGGAAGATTCCGCTTCGGGCCACCTCCATCATTCCACTGGAGAAACTGGCACCAATAAAAATCCCCAAACTTGCTATTATAAGAATAGTTCTAACGGAAATCGCCTTGGAACCAATGGCAGAGTTTAAAAAGTTGACTGCATCATTGCTAACGCCCACTACCAAGTTTACGATGGAGAGCGCTACAAGAGCTACAATCATTAATAAGTAAATATTTTCCATATTACATTAAGTATGGGACAAATGTCACGTTTAAATTTAAATGTTATGTTACCTCAATATTAAGAATAAACTAGAATTCTAGCTGAAATCTCGCCTGTACCACATTCAAACTTCCTTTATCTTCGATATTGGCCCTAACGTAATTTACCATCACTCGGGTTACGGGATTGAGGTACCAATTGATTCCTGCAGCCCACTGTGATTCTTTACCAGGGATAATTATCCCATCATCCAAATCTGTTTTCGAATATTTAAGGGCGATTTCCCAAGCTCCAGAACCATTTTGAGTACTTCCGAAGTTTTTCTTGGGAGTTATTCTTCCAAAACCTTCATAAGAGCCTTGATAGTTTCTACTTTCCCCAGTTAAAAAATAACTAAGTTCGGCATAGTAATTTGAAAAGTTCAAGTGATTACCAAGTGTAGTGATCGAGGCATTGAGATATTCAGCTTGAATGGAAAATGGTCCGTGGACATAAGCAGTTTCAAAATTTACCAAATCTATTTTTTCTACTGAATCTATTAGGTTACTGACGTATTTTTCGGCTAAATGCGAACCCGGCGAAAGGGAAACCTTATATTCCCTACTGCTGGGATTTCTGTAACTATAAGCAGCACCAAGATGTAATAATTGTTTTTTATCATTATTTCTTAGAGGAATTCCTGTAACTCGTCCATCTACGACATATCCATCCTCTTCCAAAGCATAATTTCTGTTATTATTTGCATTTCTGAAAGCACCAATTTGAACTGAAAGCTGTTTGTTCAAAAAATCATTAAACAGCATAGCTCCATGGTTTCGTGATTGCGCAAAATAGATATTTGAACTTGGCTCCATAAAGATCAAATTCCTACTACTTGTAAGAGCTGATAAACGGAAGGGTTCTTTAAAGTGGCCAATTCGGAAATTACCAATCACTGGAATATCGCTTATCCCGATATAAACATCCTTTAATACAACTTTATCGCCAGCAAAATCTACTTGAAACTTGAAATTGGTGTTTCCATAAACATTTCCGGAAAAATACAATCGGGCACTTCTAATTTCGGTTCTACTTTTTACATCCAAAAGACCATAATGATCTGAAAGTTCTGAATTTTGCTGAAGATAAGCATGGTCGATAAAAAAGTATCCACCAAAATTTAAGGAAAAAAGACCGTCTTCTCTTTTGAGTTTAAAACCATTTTCCCATTTAAAATTGAAGGAAGTAGATGTAGGAGAAATGTCTTCTTGTGAATACAAATGGGTGCATCCTATAAATAGAATGAAGATTAAAACTTTCCAATTGAACATTTCGAGAAACTGAATGGTTAGTTATGCAAATAACCGATATTTTGAATTTCCGAATGTTTCCTTAAGGTTAAATCTTATTTCCGTTGAAGAGAATATTACGCTATTTTGCTTTTTGCATAAATTCCTCCGCTTTTTCTACCATGGAAGTGGTTCCGCAGAAAAACGGAACTCGTTGGTGAAGTGAGGTAGGATCAATCTCTAAAATTCGATTAAATCCGTCGCTGGCTTTTCCTCCGGCTTGTTCCGCAATCATCGCCATAGGATTGCATTCATATAAAAGACGCAATTTTCCGTTTGGATTTTTGGAAGTGTTTGGGTAGATATAGATTCCGCCTTTGATCATATTCCTATGAAAATCCGAAACCAAGGATCCAATGTAGCGAGAAGTGTAAGGTCTATCTTCAGCTTCTTCCTGACAGTATTTGATGTAGTCCTTAACACCCTGTGGGAACATTACATAATTCCCTTCGTTGACAGAGTATATAGAGCCAGTTTCAGGAAAACACATATTTGGATGAGAAAGGTAATAGGTGCCAATGGCTGGATTTAAGGTAAATCCATTTACACCATGACCTGTAGTATAAACAATCATGGTAGAAGTACCGTAAACTATATAGCCTGCTGCCACTTGATTAATTCCTCGTTGTAAAAAATCCTCAATGGTAACTGGAGTCCCGGAAGGGGTTATTCGTCTATAGACAGAAAAAATTGTACCTACGGAAACATTAACATCTATGTTTGAAGAACCATCCAAAGGATCTATCAACACTACATATTTGTTGTCGTTTTTCTCATTTCTGCCTTTAATAGTGATAAAATCATCTTCTTCTTCGCTCGCAATACCACAAACAATTTCCCGATTGGTAAGCGTGTTTATAAACATCTCATTGGCAAATACATCGAGCTTTTGCTGGTCCTCCCCTTGGATATTCTGATCTCCGGCAGCGCCCAGAATATCTATCAATCCCGCCTTGTTTACCTTATGGTTTACAACTTTTGCCGCCAGCCGAATGGAATTGATAAGTCTTGAAAGCTCGCCAGAAGAGTACTTAAACTCACTTTGGTTTTCAATAATAAATTCGCCGAGAGATTGGTTGATTTTTGCCATGATTACAGATGTCCTGAATTTCTTGCAAATATCATGATTTTTAAGAAATTGAACCGATATTTGTAAGTGATTCTTGAAAAGAGCGGAAAATGAAGGATATAAACGAAATAAAATCGTCGCTAGTCTCCGCTCGGGAACGGGGTGGAAAGTGAAACTGAAATCGAAGTATTCAAATTAAAAATTGATCTTCCTGAATTATAAAACCAGATCGCTATTCTCCCCTTTAGGGGTCGGGGGGAGAAACCGAAATCGAAGTATTCAAATTAAAAATTGATTTTCAAAAATTATTAACCAATTTATCATTCTCTCCTTCGGGGGGCTGGGGAGACCAACTAAAGTTTAGCACAATGCAAATAAGAGAAGCCACAAAAGAAGATTTTCCACAAATTTTAGAGCTTATAACAGAGCTGGCAATCTTTGAAAACGAACCGAATGCTGTTGAAATAAATGTGGAAACACTTGAAAAAGAAGGTTTGGGGGAGAATGCGCTTTTTACGTGTTTTGTTGCTGATGCTTCGGCTCCGCTCAGCACAAGTGCTTCGGCTCCGCTCAGCACAGGTGCTTCGGCTCCGCTCAGCACAGGTGCTTCGGCTCCGCTCAGCACAGGTGCTTCGGCTCCGCTCAGCACAGGTGCTTCGGGTCCGTTAGATACAAATGCTTCCACTTCGTTCAACAACCTACATGCCGCCCCCGAAATTGTAGGCGCTGCATTGGTTTATTTTCGTTTTTCAACTTGGAAAGGACGAATTTTGCATTTGGAGGATTTGATAGTGAAGGAATCCGAAAGAGGAAAGGGCATTGGAGAAGCACTTTATAGAAAAGTAATGGAATATGCTTATGACCGTGGTTTAAAACGAGTAGCTTGGGATGTGCTCGATTGGAATGAAGGTGCAATCCGTTTTTACGAGCGCAGCGGCGCGAAACTTATGAAAGATTGGCGCGTGGTACATATGGATGAAAAGGGATTACGGGATTATATTGAAAAATAGAGGGAATACAGCCGGTCCTGATTTTTTTTCGGAAATGCACGAATAATTATAATGCATTAATTCCTGAAAAGTTCGTTGAACTTTTTTTTCTGCTTTCAAACGAGAAATTAGACAGAACAAAAGCCTACATTCGTGAATTCGTGGTGGTTTTTGGATTTACAATATTATATAAATAATGAAGGTTTTCAAATTTGGAGGGGCATCAACTAAGGATGCTGATAATGTAAAAAATGTGTTATCGGTAATCAACCAAGCGGAGGAAAAGGATCTGGTTGTGGTAATTTCGGCAATGGGAAAGATTACCAATGCTTTGGAATATGTAGTAAGTGATTATCTAACAAATGCAACTTTTCAGCATTCCCTAAAGCATGTTTATGATTACCATTTCGAAATTTTAAAAGAACTTTTTCCGGGTAGTTCGCATTCAATTTTTTCTGAAGTGGATGCACTCTTTTCAGAATTGACACATTTTCTAAAAAACAATAAATCTGATAACCACGCTTTTGTTTACGATCAAGTGGTTTCTTATGGGGAGATAATTTCCTCAAAAATAATTTCTATTTATTTTTCGGAAAATGGGATTGACAATACTTGGCTCGATGGCAGGCACTGTATAAAAACGGATGATAATTTCCGGGATGCCCGAGTGGATTGGGAAATAACCGAACAGAAGATATCTAAAAATGTAAATCCCACAGGAATCACCATTACCCAAGGCTTTATAGGAGCGGAAAGTGTCAATAATTTCACCACTACTTTAGGTCGGGAGGGAAGTGATTATACTGCCGCTATTTTCGCTTATTGTCTAAATGCCGAAAGTGTTACAATTTGGAAGGATGTTCCCGGAGTACTCAATGCAGACCCGAGATATTTTACCCAGACCCAATTACTTTCCAAGATTTCGTATCGTGAAGCAATAGAACTGGCATTTTATGGAGCTTCCGTTATCCATCCCAAAACACTTCAACCCTTACAGAGAAAGGGAATTCCCCTATATGTAAAATCGTTTCTTTCACCTTTGGAGAATGGGACTTGCGTAGGCGAAGGAGTTGCATTGGAGCCCAATATTTCCTGTTTTATTCTGAAAAAAGACCTTGTCCTGATTTCACTTTCATCCCTGGATTTCAGCTTTATGATGGAGGACCATATTGGCGATGTTTTTAAATGGTTGCACCAATACAAAATGAAGGTAGAGCTTATCCAAAACTCCGCCATCAGTTTCTCGGTTTGTATAAGTGATAAATTTGGTAATCTGGAAGCTTTGCTAAAAAAGCTTCGGGAAAAATTCAGTGTTAAATGGAATGAGAATGTAACTCTTTACACCATTCGCCATTTCGATCCAATTGAAGTAAAGGCACTTCGAGAAAATAAACAGATTCTCCTAAAGCAGGAAACCCAAGAAACCGTGCAACTCGTTATTAAGGAATAGAGTCGATAGGTTTCCTTATATTTGTTCACTTATAAACCTTCACTATTTATGGGATTAGTCAACGCAAAGGAAGTTGCAAAAGCTATCAATTTAGATAAATTGGGCTTTATGGGCACGTTTGTTGGCTGGTCCTTGATGCAAATTTTAAACATCAGCACCCTCAATAAAATTTACGATAGACAAAAGCATCTATCCGATCTTGATTTCATAAATGCGCTTTTGGAGGAGTTTGAAGTAAAATTTGAAATCCCCGAAGAAGATCTGCGAAGAATACCCAAAACGGGAGCTTTTATAACCGTTTCCAACCATCCGTTGGGAGGAATAGATGGAATTATTCTCTTAAAAATACTACTGGAGCATCGGCCCGATTTTAAAATAATAGCCAATTTCTTACTCCACCGTATTGAGCCGTTAAAGCCATACGTGATGCCGGTAAATCCGTTCGAGGAAAGAAAAGATGTTAAGTCCAGTATCACCGGATTTAAAACTGCTATTTCACATCTGCGTGAAGGCCATCCCTTAGGAGTTTTTCCCGCGGGGGAGGTTTCAACCAGTAAGGAAGGCCGGTTATTGGTAGATAAAAAATGGGAAGAAGCCGCAATGAAATTGGTGCAAAAAGCAGCCGTTCCCGTGGTGCCAATATACTTTCACGCCAAAAACAGTAAAATGTTCTATCGCTTGGCGAAAATAAGCGATACGTTGCGTACTGCAAAATTGCCTTCGGAACTTTTAACGCAAAAAGAGCGTTTGATAAAAGTTAGAATCGGGAATCCCATTTCCGTAGATGATCAAAAAGAGCATACTTCTCTTCTTGGTTTTACGCAATTTATACGCCGTAAAACGTATATGCTTGCAAATCCTTTTCAGAAGAAAAAATTATTGGATAACATCCCAAAAACTTTAAAATTTCCAAAACCACCAAAGAAAATTGCCGGACCTATTCCCTTGAAGGAGATGGAAAGGGAAATTGAAAATCTGAGAGAAACGGATAAACGTCTTTTAGTAAGTAAAAATTACGAAGTGTTTTTATCGAAGGCAGATTCCATTCCTTATTTGCTTGAAGAAATAGGCAGGCTGCGTGAAATAACTTTTCGTGAAGTAGGTGAGGGAACCAACAATAGCACCGATCTCGACAAGTTTGATAGTTATTATCATCACATGTTTTTATGGGATAATGAAGCCCAAAAAATGGCAGGTGCCTACCGAATGGGTCTGGGATCAGAAATTTTTCCGCGTTATGGAATCAATGGATTCTACCTCCAGGATCTTTTTAGGTTTGAGCCGGAATTGTATGAAATGATGAGCGAATCCATTGAAATGGGACGAGCATTTATCATTAAAGAATACCAACAGCGCCCAATGCCATTATTCTTACTTTGGAAGGGAATCGTTCATACCACATTAAGATTTCCTGAACATCGCTATTTAATTGGAGGAGTGAGCATCAGTAATAAGTTTTCGGAATTTTCCAAAAGTCTGATGATCGAGTTTATGAAATCGAATTATTACGATCCTTATGTAGCGCAATACGTAAACCCGAAGAAGGAGTATAAAGTGAAATTAAAGGATGCGGACAAGGATTTTATTTTTGACGAAAGTGCAGCGGACCTTAATAAATTTGATAAAATTATAGATGAGGTAGAACCGGGAAGTCTTCGTATTCCTGTACTCATCAAAAAGTATATTAAACAAAATGCCAAGGTAATCGCCTTTAACGTTGATCCTCTTTTTAACAATGCCATTGATGGGCTAATGTATATTCGCATTGCAGATCTTCCCGAAAGCACGGTGAAACCTGTGATGGAGGAGTTTCAGGCAGAATTGGAAAAGAAATATTCCGGAGCCCCTGAGAATGAAACTAATCCGCTTGAAGGGCCCAAGGATAATGCGAATCTAGAATAATGGTTTCTTATTATCGTTGATTTGGGTTGATAATCCAGTTTCTGAATAGCAGTGGAAAACTTCTTGACACTATCCCGTTAAGTGTGTAAGTTTAAAATAACAGGGGTTGGACTTTTTTAGAGTCTGACCCTTTTTTCATAGATCGTTAGGAACTGGTTTAATATAATGCCCCAGTTCCTGACGGGCATTGTCCATTTTTTGGTGGCTTCCCTTACT
Organism: Aequorivita sp. H23M31; assembly: GCF_004022485.1. Classification (GTDB taxonomy): domain Bacteria; phylum Bacteroidota; class Bacteroidia; order Flavobacteriales; family Flavobacteriaceae; genus Aequorivita; species Aequorivita ciconiae. The sequence continues at coordinate 2,535,819 of NZ_CP034951.1, read as the reverse complement.
GCCAAATATACGGATTTCATCACGGCATCGTCCGTTGGGAAGGAAAGTTTGTTCTTGGTGTACTTTCTTATCTTCCCGTTCAGGTTCTCGATAAGGTTCGTGGTATAGATGATCTTGCGTATCTCCAACGGGAACTCATAGAACACTGTGAGCTCTTCCCAGTTGTCGCGCCAGCTCTTGATGGCATAGGAATATTTATCGTTCCATTTTTGGGCAAAATCCTCTAGGGCCATCTTGGCGGCCTCCTGGTTTGGGGCGTTATAGATATGCTTCATATCTGCGGTAAAGGCTTTTTTATCCTTCCATACGACGTACCTGCAGGCATTGCGTATCTGGTGTACCACGCATATCTGGGTCTTGGACTCGGGGAACACGTTCTTGATCGTATCCGTAAAACCATTGAGGTTATCGGTGGCCGTGATAAGGATGTCTTCTGTGCCGCGCGCCCTTATATCGGTCAATACGCTCATCCAGAAAGCTGCTGATTCGTTCTTGCCAAGCCATAGCCCCAAGACCTCTTTTTTACCGTCCCTGCGCAGGCCAACGGCTATGTAGATGGTCTTGTTTATAACCTTGGAGTTCTCGCGGACCTTGAATACGATGCCATCCATCCAGACAATCAAGTAGACCGGCTCCAAGGGACGGTTCTGCCAGGCAACTATATCGCCCGATATTTTTTCCGTGATCCTGGATATGGTCGAGGTGGACACATCAAAATCATAGACCTCACGTATCTGCTCCTCAATATCGCTGTTGCTCATTCCCTTGGCATAGAGTGACACGATGACGTTCTCAAGGCCATCGACCATATTGCCCCGCTTGGGCACGATCATAGGGTTGAAGGAGGCCTCACGGTCTCTGGGAACGGCAATCTCGGATTCGCCAAAGGAGGTTTTTATTTTCTTCCGGGAGTGCCCGTTGCGCGAGTTGCCTCCATTGGACCTCTGGTGTTTGTCGTAATCTAGGTGGCCGTCGAGCTCACCTTCGAGCATCTTTTCGATCCCACGTTTCTGGATCTGCTTTAAAAAATCGCTGAGCTCCTCGTGGGTCTTGAACTGCTTCAGAAAATCATCTGAAATTAAATCGTCTTTCTTCATAATGTGTAAAAGTTAAAGATTAAAAACTAAATAATAAAATAGCGGGGGCCGGCCCCCGCTATTTTATTATTTACACACTTTATGAGATAGTCCCGCCTCTTCTCCATCTGAAATAAAAACCAAAGCATCATAATGCTTAAACCAATTTGTTTTTCTTTCTTTATCCCTAATGACAAACATTCCGTCAAATTCCTTTTCCCCATATTCTGGATTTTCCGAAATAATTTGATTGGAGATTGCATTAATTATATCTGCCTTATTTCCTTCTTCGAAAACTGTATTGAGGTATTCCGCAATCATTTCTTTACTGTCCAAATAATCTGCTATTTCAAATCTTGAAGTTCCCATTTTCTATATTTAATTTTTTATATCAGACCTTAAATTTATAAAATTACTTTTAGGTTTTGCACTTACCCGCTATTGCGTTTATGCCTTGTTGTGCGTTCGGCTTTACGCTATTTCAATTCTATTGTCTTCAAGTTTTACGTTGAATTGAATTTCTGCTTTTAATGCTTTGAATACTCTTATTATCGTTTCAATTCTGGCACTATTTGCATTGTTCTCAAGTTTGGATATTTGAGATTTATTGACGCCAACCAATTCTCCCAATTCTTCTTGAGTCAAGTTGCGTTCTTTTCGAGTTGTTCTTATCATACGTCCCAACAAATCCATACGCAATTCATATTCATACTCATCTCTTTCTTTTGTTCCTTTCTTTCCTATATATTTATCTTCCATTTCGGATAAGCTATATGCTTTCAATTTTGCCATAATTTTAATCTTTTAGGTATTCACTCATTATTTTTTTGGCTTTATTAATATCAGCTTTTGGGGTTTTCTGTGTTTTTATTATAAAGCCATTTGTTGCAATTACTAAAGTGTCCTCACTTTTTCTTTTATCCCAAAAAGCCAGCAATCTTATTTGTTTGTTTGAAAATGGGATTCTAAATTCCCATATCTCATCTGTTAACTTTTTGAAAAGTTTGGGGTCATTTGATTTTTCAGCTAATCTTACATTATAAAATACTTTCTTTCGGGTTTTGGCGTCGAGATTTTTTATAAAATCATCAGCACTTTCTAAAAATATTGTTACAGTAAGTTGCTAAATTTCGCAACTTTTTAATGAAGAGGGGATTTTTTTTCAGCTGACGCACAACGTGTTTGTATATGATAAGTGGCGTGTATAAGCACGAAAGTTAGCAAATAAAAAACAGATAGAAAATCCGCGAGGGTTTTCGTAAGTAAGCCAGTACTAGCAATGGATTATATACGGTGTTGGCTACAGTTTTATTCCGTTCATATACTTATTTAATCTTCTGATTTTAGTGTAAAAGTCAAAAAGCATTGGAAACATAAAATCCAATTTTTCTTTCTTATCTAATATTTTTTCATTTTCTAAATAGTGATGTCCCATAGATATAAATGGACTTTGAACAATTTCATTAATTAATTTAATATGTTCAGTTTCTAAATGAGGCATAAAAGCAAATAATTCAGATTTGTTCTCTATTATTTTCTTTCTTGTTTTTTTAAAATGCTCCAAGTAAGTGATTTGACTGATTTCGCTTTTAGTCCATTTGAAGTCAAATGTGTCATATAAACCAATTGATTTACAAATGTTTTCAAATTCAGACTCACTAATTTCATTTGCTGAATCAGTAATATCCAAATAGGCTTCCTGTGATTTTTTTGGTTTAACTATTCTACTTCCACTATGAATAATTCCATATGATATAAAACTTGTGCTTTCGTGAATGTTTTTTTCATTTCTTTTTTGAGGAATTGCTACTACAATTTGATAAAATATATAACTCGAAATATATGCTAAACTTAAATTATATATAATCTCTCCAAACTCACTTCCTTTATCTAATATTTCGGTTATATCCGCTAATACAAATTTGATTAAAACAATAAAAACTATTGCCAAAATAAGAAGCCAAATAAGTAAGTCTTTTTCGTTTTTCTTCATTTTTTTAATTGTACGGCTATGAGCAGTGCGGGGCAAAAATGCATTCATTTTCGGACTCGCAATAAGCCAAAACTTTTGTTCTTTAGTTTCTTATTATTCAAATCGCCAAAAAGTTTTGGCGACTTCGTAAATTTACAACTGCTTCTGGATTTGGCACTTATCCCGCATTGCTTATAGCCATTGTTGTGCACTGGCTTTTATGTTTTCATTAATTTGGTCAAATTTCTTTAAACCGAGTTCGGTCTTTATCAATTCAGAATTCCGTTCTACTAAACTTTTATAAGTCCGAAATTTATTTTGTTTTTCAGCCCAAAATTCCGTTGGTAAACTTGAAACAGATATAAGTAAATCACCTTCGTAAAAATCGCCTTCAGTCAATATATTCTGTTCGAGTTTTTCGAGTGCAATTCCGATTAAATATTCCGTTCCGATTTGTTGGGAAATCAGAAGTCTTAAGTGTTCAATTGTTAAGTTCTTAATCGGTATTTTTCGATATTTATGACATTTAATTACAAGGTCAGAAGGGAATTCAATTTCTTCATCCCAATAATCATTTTCTAATTCCTCCAAAGATTTATTTTGAATATTCATTTAGATGAAATGGATAGATTGTATTCTGATAGAGTTTTAAGAAATGTCTCTAATTCTTGAACTGCTTCCAAGACGTCCACATTTCGATACTTAATTTTCGAATCGCCTAATAATATTCCATCACTTCTTGTCAAAAAGGCTTCGAAAATATGACATTCTCTGTCGGTACATTTTTCCATTACAGTTATGAATCCGTTGGTGTTTGCTGGATGACTATAGTTGTCTAATCTTAACCATTGTTGATCTTCACTAAATTCAAGTCTATAATGTTCCATTTATTATCGGTTTTTTGAGCTTGTGCACAACGTGAGTCTGTGCATCAACTCAATTCGGATTAAAACTAATGAATCAATTGCTATTTAGAGAGCCGTTAGGACTGTATTTCTTGTAGGTTTAAAATTTGGATAGGTATTGGGTGGTAAAAGAAAGCTGTTCATGTGGGCCCAAACCGCTTCAAATAGGGCCGAAAATCCGGGCACAAGCCTTTTCAGCCTGTTTTTCAATACCTCTGGGCCCAGAATGGATACAAGCCGGGTGAGGTTATAACAGATCATCATCAGGTTAACCTCGGAGAGTACATTTTGTTTCCCCCTCATCAATGTATGGGTAAAACCCCATTGCCTTTTCAGTGTCCCAAACTGGTGCTCGGTTACCTGTTGCCTGAGCCTATAATATTCTGGTCTTGCTTCCACTCTTTTTTGGTTCTCGTCCAGAGCCTCCTGGTAAATGGAGCGCTCTATAAAGCGCCCGTTCTTGTTTGTGGTGCACAGCGCTCTGACGGGACATGCCCCGCAGGCCTCCCTGTTCTTGTAGTGCTTGACCTTGTGGCCCGCCTTATCGTAGATACTTCCATTGGTGGCCAGTACCTGATCCGCCGGACAGGTGTAGGTGTCCTGTATACCATCATACTTGAAATCGACCATTGGATAGCGTCCGTTGTGGTGCGAAGAATGGTCCTTGGGTGAGGAATAGGGCGTGATCCCGTTCCTGGTGCAGATATCCAGATGCTTGGCGGTGGTGTATCCCTTATCGGTAAGGATGTCCATACTTTCCACGCCCAGGAGTTCCTTGGCGTCCAGTGCCATTGGGGAGAGCGCATGGGTATCGTTCACGCTCCCGGTATCGTTGTTCACAAATAGCTTGTGCTTTGCATCGCAGCCTGCCAGTACGTTATAGCCCACGTTGATGATGTTGCGGTGCAGGATTACGGACCTTGAGCTTGAGCATATCCGACGAATGGTAGGGAGGCCTTCCCTCGGAGTTGAGCACGTCCCTAAAGCCCAGTTCCTCCATAGGAAGGATATCCACGAACATATCAACGGTACGCGCCCAGGACTCCAGCCCTACGCAAGACTCAAAGTCCATCATTACCAATTGGTCCCGATTAAATCCTGTTATAAATTCCATAACATCAAGATAGCCAATATCTTAATGCGATCTGGGCAATGCACTAAAAGGTAATCAACAAAGTTATCAAGAAAGGGAGGTTATTGCGCAGTCTGACGTCTCGTATAAACGCAGTAGCGGGATTGGCGCACTGACTTTTCGATTTATACCAGACCTTAAATATATAAAATTACTTTTGGGCTAAGGACTTACCCGCTATTGCGTTTATGCATTGTTGCCAGTAGTGCTTAAGCCACTGTGAACTCCGATTCGTTCATTTCAACGCTGAATTTTACGTTCGCTTTCAAGGCTCCGAATACTTTTAAAATGGTTTCGATTGTTACATTTTTTGTATTCCGCTCTAATTTTGAGATTTGGGATTTCTGAACCCCAATTAATTCTCCGAGTTGTTCTTGTGTCAAATTTCTTTCTTTCCGGACCGACTTTATCATATCGCCCAAGACTTCCATTTTCAAGTCGAACTCGTATTTATCGCGCTCAGGTGTTCCAATCTCTCCCAAATCCTTATCCTTCATTTGGTCAAGGGTCATCATTTTCATTTTTTTCTTTTTTGTTTCCATAACCTATTCTTTTTGGGCAAAATATTCCGCCATAATCTTTTTCGCCTTTTCTATATCAGCTTTAGGCACTTTATCTGTTTTCTTAATAATTCCGTGGGTCGCTAGGACAAGGGTTTCTTCTTTGTCAGTTTTGTCCCAGAAAGCGAGAAGTCTGTATTGAAGTCCGATATATTTTGTCCTAAATTCCCATATTTCACCTTTTAGTTTTTTAAAAAGTTTTGGGTCGTGGGTCAATTTGGCCTTGTCGATGTTGTAGTAAATCTTAGCTTTTGGCTTAGGGTCAATTTTTGCCATAAAGTCAATCGCTTGTTCAAGGAAAATAACTTCAAATTTCGGATTCATTCTGTTTGTTTGTCCTTTTTAAAAGACAAAGGTAAGTCAAAAAGTTGAATTATATGGAAACCTGTGAATTTTTCTTGCATTACTGGCAACGGGCTGGGTTATGGGCAGTGCGGGGCAAAAATGCAATCCTTTTCGAGCTCGCAATAAGCCAAAATTTTATTTTTTACTTTATTTTTTTATTGTCGTCAAAATGAAATTTTGGCGACCTCGTAAATATACGACTGCTATTGGATTAAGCATTTATCCCGCATTGCTTATAACCGATGTTGCCTGGCGTTTTTGTGCGCTGTTTCCATCATTGTTCCGCACAGTAACTGCTTGGTCATTGGAATCCGACTTTGTCAGTGGGTTTCCGAAATTTCATTCTCTTTCCCTAAATTCCGCAACCGAGCTAAAGTTTCGGCGTTGCTCCGCTCTGTTGCTCAAGGCATCGGACCGATTCCGCCGTTGCTTGCGTATTGATTGGAAGTCTTTTTACTCGATTCCGCTATGTTGTTCAGATCCGCTTAAGTGTCCGAAAAAAATTGAAAAAAACGTACATTTTTCTTTATGATCTTATCTCCTTAAATGACAGGCAACGGGCTGGGTTATGGGCAGTGCGGGGCAAAAATGCAATCATTTTCGAGCTCGCAATAAGCCAAAATTTTATTTTTTACTTTATTTTTTTATTGTCGCCAAAATGAAATTTTGGCGACTTCGCAAATATACAACTGCTTTTGGATTAAGCGTTTATCCCGCATTGCTTATAACCGATGTTGCCTGGCGTTTTTGTGCGCTGTTTCCATCATTGTTCCGCACAGTAACTGGTTGGTCATTGAAATCCGACTTTGTCAGTGGGTTTCCGAAATTTTATTCTCTTTCCCTTAATTCCGCAACGAGCTAAAGTTTCGGCGTTGCTCCGCTCTGTTGCTCAAGGCATCGGACCGATTCCGTTGTTGCTTGCGTATTGATTGGAAGTCTTTTTACTCGATTCCGCTATGTTGTTCAGATCCGCTTAAGTGTCCGAAAAAAATTGAAAAAAACGTACATTTTTCTTTATGATCTTATCTCCTTAAATGACAGGCAACGTCTCGGCTATGAGCAGTGCGGGGCAAAAATGCAATCATTTTCGAATTCGCAATAAGCCAAAACTTTGTTTTTTACTTAAATTTTCATTTTATCGCCAAAACAAAGTTTTGGCGACTTCGTAAATATACAACTGCTTTCGGATTTAGCACAAACCCAGCATTGCTTATAGCCCTTGTTGGGCAATGTTTACCCTACGTTCTGTTCCGCTCAGATTGCGCTTCTTTTTTTTCTTTTTTTTAATCTTTCAATAGCCATCGCAAAATTAAACTGGCTTTAGTCGTTTATCTATTCTGATGGCTGATTTTCCTCCAAACAAATTCAGAATCCGTTGCTAAAAGTCCGCTGGATTTTTTTCTTTCTTTCACGAACTTTCCTTGAGTTGAATGGCTTTTCTCGAAATCCTGTCCAATGGCAAAAGTTCCGAAAACTTCTTTTTTTTCCGTTCCGCAATTTAGTTCGAGAAACATTTTGGTTTTTTCCTTTAAAACACCATTTTCCAAAAAAAAATCGGACCCCTTTTCCGCTGTTTTCCGACTACAATTTTCTCTTTCTCAATATTGCCCAACGTCTCGGCTATGAGCAGTGCGGGGCAAAAATGCAATTATTTTCGAATTCGCACTAAGCCAAAACTTTTGTTATTAAATTTCTTTTTTGTTCCAATCGCCAAAAAGTTTTGGCGACCTCGTAAATATACAACTGCTTTTGGATTTTCCACTTATCCCGCATTGCTTATAGCCATTGTTGCCCGATGTTTATATGCATTCCCCTCCGTTCTCCTTCCGCTCTGCTTTTTATCTATTCACAGGCCATCTAAGATAATCACTTGTGTTTGATGATTAAAACACAGATTTCGCAAATAGGCTTTCTTTTCCGCTGCTGCTTGCGTTCTTGTGATAAAAGTCCGACGCAATGATTGGTTTCTTTTCCGAAATCCTGAGAAATCTTTCTCTTTTTTCCGCTACGTTTTTAAGTCCGCTGAACCAGTTTTCCGTTTCGCAATCCAGTCCGAGCAACTTTTTTTTCTTAAAAGACCAAATTTTCAAAAAAAATCGAACGCTTTTCCGCTGGTTTTCCATTGTTGATTTTTTTATTCTAAATATCGGGCAACGTTTAGTATAAGCGCAGTAGCGGGATTGACGCACTGACTTTTTGATTTATACCAGACTTTAAATTTATAAAGTTACCTTGGGGTTAAGCACTTACCCGCTATTGCGTTTATGCAATGTTGCCAGTAGTGCTTACGCCACGGTGAATTCGGATTCGTTCATTTCCACGCTGAATTTTACGTTCGCTTTCAAGGCTCCGAATACTTTTAAAATTGTTTCGATTGTAACATTTTTTGTATTCCGCTCTAATTTTGAAATTTGGGATTTCTGAACTCCAATTAATTCTCCGAGTTGTTCTTGCGTTAATTTACGTTCTTTTCGGACGGATTTTATCATATCTCCCAAGACTTCCATTCGCAAGTCAAATTCGTATTTATCACGCTCGGCTGTTCCAATTTTTCCAAGGTCTTGGTCTTTCATTTGGTCAAGCGTCATCATTTTCATTTTCTTCTTTTTTGTTTCCATAACTTTAATCTTTTTGGGCAAAATATTCCGCCATAATCTTTTTCGCCTTTTCTATATCAGCTTTAGGCACTTTATCTGTTTTCTTAATAATTCCGTGGGTCGCTAGGACAAGGGTTTCTTCTTTGTCAGTTTTGTCCCAGAAAGCGAGAAGTCTGTATTGAAGTCCGATATATTTTGTCCTAAATTCCCATATTTCACCTTTTAGTTTTTTAAAAAGTTTTGGGTCGTTGGTCAATTTGGCCTTGTCGATGTTGTAGTAAATCTTAGCTTTTGGCATAGGGTCAATTTTTGCCATAAAGTCAATCGCTTGTTCAAGGAAAATAACTTCAAATTTCGGATTCATTCTGTTTGTTTGTCCTTTTTAAAAGACAAAGGTAAGTCAAAAAGTTGAATTATATGGAAACTTGTGAATTTTTCTTGCATTACTGGCAACGTCTCGTATAAACGCAGTAGCGGGATTGGCGCACTGTCTTTTCAATTTATACCAGACCTTAAATATATAAAATTACATTTGGGTTCTGCACTTACCCGCTATTGCGTTTATGCATTGTTAGCACCTGGCTTTACTTCTGTTTTATTCTTTCAAGTGCGTTTTTCAATGATTCTTCACTTATTAGATATTGATTTTCTATCAATTCTATTTGTTGTTTATTGTTCAGGACGGTTCTTAAAGTTGAGATTAAAAATTCGTAATTCGTGAAATTGGTTTCTGTTTTTAATATGGCTTTTATCCAATTCCACATTTTTTCCTCCCCAATTTCTTTTTCGATAGCTGTGAAAACTATTGGGGCATAATAATAAACATATAGTTCTCGGTCATCATAATCGGACTTTCCTTTTATTTTACCAATTGGAATAGGACTAAAATCGTCTAACTCTTTGATTTTATAAGCCATTTTGCTTTCGTAAACTTCTGTCCCAATTATTTCTTTGGTTAGTTCAAGAGACAGAAACTCCGCAAAACCTTCACTTATCATATCTCCAAGTTCGGAGTTGAATACTTTATAGGTTCCGAAATAATAATGCCCAAGCTCGTGGGCAATGAAAGGTCTGTACCAATTTTGAATTTGAGGATTAAATAGGCTTTTTAGACCATTATCACCCCAACCGATATTTGCTATTGTTGGATAAGAAACGAACAGCCAACCATTCTTTTTAGAAGTTGGTGTCGTTTCTATGAAGGAGACAGATTGGTCAAAAGGAATTTCGAGTTTATTGGTATAAAATTTCTTGTATGAATTTATTAAATCGGTAAAATCATTTATTTGTTTATTGGTTAAATTTGGGTTTAAAATATAAGTGTCTTCCATATTTGAGAAATCATAATTGCCGCAGAAGAGAGTTAATTCTCTGGCAATCTCACTTTTAAATCTATGGTTTTGTGCTTTTATGGGTCTATTGCCATTTATGTATAGAGTGGTACAGTCGTTACAGGTAATTTCAATATCATATTTAACATTATCATATACAATATCATTAGATATGTCATAAAGTATGGGATACCAAGCTGATTGTAATCCGTCAGTTCTAATGGAATTATGGTTAAATGCTATATTTCCTTTCCAATCATATTGACTGTAATTTTTAAGAGTGTCTTTTATCACAGGGTATTTGCCGACATATTTTACTTGGATACTATTCGGTAAAAATTTATTCTTTCTGGAATTGTCAGGAAAATAATAAGCTTTTGACTCTCCGTAGGTCAGAGTATCATTATGAGCTACATTATAACTTATTAAGAAATTATTAGGCTCTAAACTTCTGAAATGTAAAATATTAAGTCCTGAATTTAGTCGGATTAAATAATCTTTGATTGCTGGAATATTACTTAAAATCAAATCTCCCTCAATAGTTCCTTGCTTTATGGAAATTTCAATTTGCCCAGAAACCTTTGGGGTTGTATCCTGAGCCGACAACTTAATAATGGTCAGTGATAAGCACAGTAATGTAATTATTTTTTTCATTCCATATTTTTTTCAGCTTGGTGCTAACGTTTGGGCTATGAGCAGTGCGGGGCAAAAATGCAAACATTTTCGAACCAGCGATAAGCCAAAACTTTTGTTCTTTAGTTTCTTATTATTCAAGTCGCCAAAAAGTTTTGGCGACTTCGTAAATATACAACTGCTTTCGGGTTTTGCACTTATCCCGCATTGCTTATAGCTAATGTTGTGCGTAGGCTTTATTGGAGCCCGATAACGTCATCTCTCACTTCTTTTCTCCAATTTCCTCCAAATTTATTGTCCAGAAATTCAAAAATTGTTTTGTTATATTGTTTTACACATTCCTCCGCAGGTGGTGTATCTCCAAAGTCTTGAAATTGAATTCCATACTTTTTTGCGAACTTTCCGTCCTCTTGAGATACCCAAGGCGCAATTCCGCTTATTAAAAGCAATCTTGGTTTATCCTTTTGAATATCTCCTTCTGCAACCTCTTTATTAACTTCACAATTTGCATTTACAATCAAATTAAAATCCGATACCGAAGCTGAATTTATTTCGAATTCGAATTGCTTTGGCTCGGGATTATAATCGATAACCATTATTTTATACATTCCATTTTTTAGGTTCTCGAATTTATAATTCCCATTGCTCTCAATTTCTGTGATACGATTATTTGGAAGGAGAACTATTGACGCAATTTCCGGCGTAAGTAAGTCCTTTCCGAAAAGTACCTGTAGATTTCCACTTACTAAAAATTCATTAGGATTTGTTTGACCGAATAAAGTGACATTTATTAGTAGAATTATTAATGTGAGTTTTGTCATTTTATTTTAGCTTACGCACAACGTCTCGGCTATGAGCAGTGCGGGGCAAAAATGCAATCATTTTCGAACCAGCAATAAGCCAAAACTTTTGTTCTTAAATTTCTTTTTTTTTTCTAATCGCCAAGAAGTTTTGGCGACCTCGTAAATATACAACTGCTTTTCGGTTTGGCACTTATCCCGCATTGCTTATAGCTAATGTTGCCCGATGTTTTTATGCGTTCCCCTTCGTTCCGCTTCCGCTCTGCTTTTTTTCTCTTTCACTAGCCATCGAAGAAAATCATCTGCATTCGATGATTAAAGCACAGATTTCGCAAATAAGCGTTCTTTTCCGCTGTTGCTTGCGTTCCGCTGATAAAAGTCCGACGCAATGATTGGTTCCTTTCCGAAATCCTGAGAAATCTTTCTCTCTTTTTTCCGCTACGTTTTTAAGTCCGATGGACCATTTCTCGGTTCCGCAATCCAGTCCGAGCAACTTTTTTTTTTCTTAAAAGACTAAATTTTGAAAAAAAAATCGAACGCTTTTCCGCGGGTTTTCCATTGTTGATTTTTTTTATTCTAAATATCGGGCAACGTCTCGGCTATGAGCAGTGCGGGGCAAAAATGCAATCATTTTCGGACTCGCAATAAGCCAAAACTTTTGTTCTTAATTTTTTTTGTTCTAATCGTCAAAAAGTTTTGGCGACTTCGTAAATATACAATTGCTTTTTGGTTTGACGCTTATCCCGCATTGCTTTTAGCTAATGTTGTGGCCTGTGTTTCCTCGCTCCGATTGCGTTCTGCTTGCATTCTCTTTTTTTCTCTTTCACTGGCCATCGAAGAAAATCACTTGTTTTCGATGATTAAAACACAGATTTCGCAAATAAGCTTTCTTTTCCGCCGTTGCTTGCGTTCCGCTGATAAAAGTCCGACGCAATGATTTTATTTTTTCCGACCTGATTGAAATCTTTCTTTTTTTATCCGCTACTTTTTCAAGTCCGCTGAACCGGTATCAGTTCCGATAAAATTCGTTTCGATATTTTTTTCTTTAATCCGTCCGCAATTTATTCCGCTGGATTTATTTCGGATTATTCCTGGTCGGAACGTCAATTTTTGGGTTTCGATTCCGTTTTATTGAAAACCCTTCTACATAGGCCACAACGTCTCGGCTATGAGCAGTGCGGGGCAAAAATGCAATCATTTTCGAATTCGCAATAAGCCAAAACTTTGTTTTTTACTTAAATTTTCATTTTATCGCCAAAACAAAGTTTTGGCGACTTCGTAAATATACAACTGCTTTCGGATTTAGCACAAACCCAGCATTGCTTATAGCCCTTGTTGGGCAATGTTTACCCTACGTTCTGTTCCGCTCAGATTGCGCTTCTTTTTTTTCTTTTTTTTAATCTTTCAATAGCCATCGCAAAATTAAACTGGCTTTAGTCGTTTATCTATTCTGATGGCTGATTTTCCTCCAAACAAATTCAGAATCCGTTGCTAAAAGTCCGCTGGATTTTTTTCTTTCTTTCACGAACTTTCCTTGAGTTGAATGGCTTTTCTCGAAATCCTGTCCAATGGCAAAAGTTCCGAAAACTTCTTTTTTTTCCGTTCCGCAATTTAGTTCGAGAAACATTTTGGTTTTTTCCTTTAAAACACCATTTTCCAAAAAAAAATCGGACCCCTTTTCCGCTGTTTTCCGACTACAATTTTCTCTTTCTCAATATTGCCCAACGTTTGGGCTATGAGCAGTGCGGGCCAAAAGTGAAAAAATTTTCGAATCAGCACTAAGCCAAAACTCTGTTTTTACTTAAATTTCATTTTTTTACGCCAAAACAGAGTTTTGGCGACTTCGTAAATATACACCTGATTTTGGATTAAACACGAACCCCGCATTGCTTATAGCCATTGTTGTGGGCCGGTTTCCCTTGGTGCAGGCCTTTGCTGATCAGTACTTAACTTTTGAGTTTGCCGAAAACACGGTTTTTAATTATTCGTAAATAAACACCTACCAAAAAAATCTTCATCCACTTGAGTCATCTACTATCTTAACCAAATAAGAAACTGCGATAGTCGGAATCTCAAAATGCCCAGCTCTTATTTTGAAAACAAACACCTGCCAAAAAAATCTTCATCCAGAGAATCATTCAACTATCCTTGGTAAATAAACACTTACTTAAAATGGCATTTTGAGATTCCTGAGCCTAAAAACCGTGTTTTCATTTTCGCAAATAAGCCTGAGAATTATTAGATAAAATTTTATTCTTTTAACTGGTCCACAACGTTCAAGTATAAGCGTAGTGCGGGTTTTCGAAGATGATATTTTCATTTTATCCAAAATTTTCTTACGTGACGAATTGTTCAATTTAGCTATAAATCCCGCATTACGCTTATACAGTGTTATAGCCAGTGCTTTTTTCGGGTTTCTATATTCCGTAGTTTTCATTTCCGCACTTTGTTATTTTTCGGTTACTTACTTTTTCAAATTTTCCGCTTTTTCGGTTAGTTTTCCACGCTTTGATTATTTTGGAGTGAAATTCAGTATCAGAATCTTTTACAATAGCTATTATCTCGGAATCAAAACCATTTTTTGTACTGCAATATTCCGTTAGTTTTCTGTTTTTCAATTCTTTTTTATCAATTTCCAAAATATCGGTTATGGTCTTTTTCGAATCATTGATTTTGTAGAACAACAAAAATCGTTTTTCGGCAGACCAATATTCTGCAATTCCAAAATCGGTATCAAAACTGTCTTTTGGTAATAAATAACCTCCAATGTGTTTTATGGAATAATCTTCAAATACAATTTCGTTTCCAATTTTAGAATAATCCTGGCCAATCAGGGAATTGGCAGTTTTACCCCATAATTGAAACAGGTTTTTAAATTCAAAATACTCGATGTGTGGTTTTAGTTTTTCTAATGAGATTCCATAATCCATTAGATATTTCCCCACACACTTCAATTTTATCATCAGATAAATTTCATTTCCTAATTTGTTAAAATAAAAATGATTACAAGCTTCCTTACCAAAGACAAAATCATCTATTATATATTCCTCGTGATAAAGTCCAAAAGGTTTTTTATCTGTTTTTTGAGTTTCGTTGTTCCATTCAAACCAATAACCACTTTCTTGTAAACTTTGATTTAAAGCCTCTTTTGAGACAGAAAAGAAATCACCAAAGTCTAATTTATTTCCTGTTCTTAAATCGTAACAGATACTTTCAAAAAAGAACTGATATTGTCCTCCATAAGGTAGTATTTGGTTGGAAATACCGATATTCAATAAATTTTCAGACAAGTATTCTATTTTAAAACTTTCTTCTAATTCATCTCCGAAATAATAGGGGTTTCCTATTGTAAATTCTCCTCTCCATTCTTTTATACTTTCGACTTCTTCAAAATATTCTTCTAAATTTTCAACATTGAATTCTTTGAAAAGTCCTTTTACATAAGCAACGCTATCCTGTGTAATTGAAGAAGCCTGAAAATAAGATTGTAAATCTTCATTTATTTTCTTTTGAGCTACGGGATTTATTCCACTCTTGATTTGTGGTACAAAAGAAGTAATGTCGGCAATGCTTTTGAACTTAAAATGAAACTCAACCGTGTCAATTACGATTTTGTTTTCCTCATTCGGTTGGGAATAAGCAAAAATCACGGAAAACATAAAAAGTAAAAAGACGGTTTTTCTCATTAGTAATCTGTTTTTACGAAGTTCCCGTCAATATATTGATATTTCCCATTTGACAGACAAGGACAATCAATATCCGTTTTTTCAATCAATTCGGTTTTTTCTCCTTTGTTTCGTGAGGTTTCATTCTTGCAATAAGATTGGCTTATTGTCAGTATCGAATTTTCAATAACATACTTCATACCACATTCTTCAGATGTAGCTATAAAACTACAATCGTCCTCTTGCTCTAATTCCACGTATTTTTTTATATCTTCATCGTTTTCCAAATGACTGCTTTCATAGCCATAATTAATTATAAGTTCTTCACTAATCGTCATTTTTTTGTAATCAAGAAAACAAATACTTTCTTTTCCCCAACTCCAACCGCCACCCAATTCCCTGTTGTGTCCTGAATTTCCTACTGTATTGCTGATAATGTAAAATGTATTGTCGATTAAACCTTTTTCGGGAGTTCCCCAATAATCCTGAAAATCATACAAAACCCAAACGTCATTGACTTTTTTGACTAAAGTTTGTTGAAACAAAAGTGTTTTTTCTCCGAAAACTTCTCTTTCTCTTTCAACTGAACACAGAAACAAATTGGGATTTATGGTGTTTTCGTCCTGATAAAAAAAGTGTTTATCTTCGATTTTATCAATCTGAATCAGATTATAAATTGTATCAATAGCCATTAAGGGGTAAAAATCAATAGCAAGTCTATCTTCATTTGTCTGTGAATAAGCGCGCGAAACAAAAAATATAAAGAGTAAAATGGCTGTTTTTTTCATTTAGGGTTTCGTTTTTCAGCATTGGCTATAACGTTTGGGTATATGAAAAGTAGCGGCTTAAAATGCACTAATTTTCGGATTATAACTAATTTTATTAATATGCCAAAACTTTCAATTTAGCACCGAACCCGCTATTTTTTATATACCGTGTTATAGCCAGTGCTTTTTCGGGTTTTTATATTCCATAGCTTTCATTTCCGCTTTTTCGGTTAGCTTACCACGCTTTGATGATTTCTGTATGAAATTCGGAACTAGAATCTTTTACAACAGCAATATTATCCACGTTTGCTTGTGATTAAACAAAAACCGAAGAAAATATAAAAAGTAAAATTGTCGGTTTTTTCATTCATTATCATTTTCCAAAAGTTTATAAAGTTCCTCTTTCAGTTTAGGATTAGAAGGTGTAAACGTATAAATTTCAACAACGTCACCCTTTGGATCAATTATTACAGCACAAGGGATATGAGTTATTTTTAAATTTTTTAGAAATTCAGAATCCCACCCATCAGACGCTATTAATTGAATTCCTTTTAAATTTTCATTTTCAACTCTTTCTCTCCATTTGGAATAATTTTTATGGTCATCTATCGAAAGATTTATAAACACTATGTTTTTATTATTGCTAAATTCTTCTGCAATTTGACTAAAGCGCTTTATTTCGTTTTCAGAGGGTTTGCTCCAAGTTGCCCATAGGTTAATATAAACGTAACTCCCTATAAAATCAGTTAATGATGTTGTTCCGCCCTCAAAATTTTCATAGGTAAAACTTGGCACAAGATTTTCATAATTAACTTCGATTTTTGGAGTAATATTATCAGTTGTTTTTTTGTGGATAGTTTTGCTTTTAAAACTTCCATCAGGATTGTACTCTGTTACAATATATTGGTCTTTCTGTTTTTTAATTTTTTTGAGGAAAATATAAATTCCGTCTTTTTTTGTTACTGCAATTTTAGTTGTTTCATTTTTAGAAGTTAGTATATAACTCCCATCAGGTCTGTCACTACTTCCCCAGGCAGTTGTTTTATCGAACTTCTTATTATCGAGATTGGCATATTTATTTAGCTTTACCAAGTCTATTCTTTCAAGTTTTTCCCCGTCTTTTTCATATGGAATGAAGAGTTTACTGCTACAGCTTGTAAAAACTAAAATAAACAATATGTAAATTATTTTTTTCATTTTTTGGGAGCTTCATTAAAAGATTTAACAGCTATATCATATTCGGTCTTTATTTCAGTTAACTTAATTTCCCAAACACTTGGGCTTGGATGTCTTTCAATCAACTTGATTACCGCTTCATAGTCTTCCTCAATTTGTTTTCTCTTCAAATAATCTAAAAGGGTGTCGGATATTGATTCTTCAACAAAATGAAGTTTATAAATACCGTAAGTTGTGCCAGACGGTTGTGTACTCCCATAAAATTTTTCAATTAAAGCGTAAATGGTATTATTTTTTTGAAATATAGAATTTATGCTAATGTATCCGCCAATATCTTCGCCCCAAAAAGTAGTTTCTGAAATATTTTTAATTTCATATATGACATAGTTTTTTCTGTCTTCTGTTGTCATAATAATATTATTTCTAAATGAAAATAACTGACGCTTAGTTGTGGACATTTTATCCCATTCTTTAGTAGTACCATAAGGACTTCTCCTGCTTAAGAATTCTATATCTTCAATTTTTTCAATATAACATTTGTAGGTTTCAAGAACATTTGTTGAAAACACTTCCCAATCTTCATTTAAAGTAGGTTTGTAATTAAGTGCTTTATTTTCATCTACCATTTGTTTTAGCCCGTAAATATGATTTGGAATTTTATAAGTGCCTTTTTTGAATGTAATACTATCTAACTTGACATCAGTATTAGAGAAATTTGGAGTATAAACACGCATAGTATCCTTTTTGAAAACAATATCCAAGTAAAAATCAGGCTTTACCATTCCTCCCATAGGAGTAGGAACCGAAACTATTTGATAGAAATCTGGATGTTTGTATGGATTGCTCGGCTCTTTGAATAAACCGTTATTAGGAATAATTTTCCAATTTTTTCCTGATAAATCAACTTGTTTACCGTCTTTATAAACTTTAAATTCCAAAGAACCTCCATAAGCACCAGGTTGTGCAAATCCATTTCCCCATATTAGGAAAATCACAAAAAATATGTATAAAGTATTTCGTTTCATTCTCTGTTGTCGTTCTTTCGGCATTGGCTATAACATGTCTATAAACGAAGTTTCAGAGCGATTTGTGTCGTTTATATTGACTTTGGACGGAGCAAACCGGAGAAATTTCGTTTTATCAAATGTAACCTATTCAAATAAGGTATCCAAAGGACTTTTTAAGGTTTTATTGCTTATTCCCAATACCCGGGTGTAAACTTCGGTGGTTTTGCTACTGGAATGGCCCAAAGCACTTTGAATATACCGAATATTCACTCCTTGCTGCATTAAGTGGGTGGCGAAGGAATGCCGGAGGGTGTGTGGCGTGCTCCACGGATTGCTCTTGGTCTCCTTAACTGCTTTTCGGTAAATATTTTGAATGCTTTTTGCAGAATATTGGCCACCGTCCTGGCCTTCAAAGAGCCAGTAGCTGGGCTTATGTTCCTTATAATATTCCCGCAATAGTTCCAAAAGAAAGGTACTAAGCACTGTATGCCGATCCTTCTTGCCTTTGCTGTCTTTAATAAAAATGTAGCCATCAGCACTGCGAACATCGGTTACACGCAACCGGATCACTTCGCCAATACGGAGACCGCCCGCATAAATTATGTGCAAAATCGCCTTATGCTTTATATTCTTGGGTTGGGTTAGCAAGTTTCTTACTTCTTCTACACTTAAAACATTGGGAAGGTCCTTGCTCTTTTTTGGCCTGGTTATGTTGTAGTATTCGCGCGGCATTTCCAGAGTGTTTTCAAAATAACATTTGATGGCACTGATAAGAAGGTTTTGTCTCTGTTCGGTGATGTTGTATTTTGAAATAAGGTGATAGACAAATCCTTCTACCTGCTCCTTGCTTATGGTTTTATAATCCTCCTTTTCAAAATAGCTAAAAAATTGACCTAAGACCTGTTGATAACTGCGAATGGTTGAATTGCTAAATCCCTTTAATACCATTTTCTGATGGTTTTTGTCCAGTTCGTTTTGTATCTTCTCGGAATAAGCTACAGTTGGCATTTTGGCAATGGGCTTTAAATCCTCAATCCGCAATAGGTCTCCAAATAGTTCCGAAGTCAGCTTCAGGTTGGCTTGTGTATTGACAATGCTCCACAGCTTCTGGTTGTTATGATAAAAGGAAGTGTTCAACTTTTTAAATGCCTCTCGCATTTCCGTAAGTGGATAGGGTATAAAGAATTTGATCCGTCCTGCATTGGGAAGGGGCCGGTACATTATGACTTGGTATTTTGCCTGCGTTTCCATATTGTTTCAATTTTTGATTTATTTCAAAATTAACCAGAAAAACAGAACGGCGCATGGTGAAATCCGATAGTAAACGTTTATAACCGTTAGGAACGAATATATTATATTTGTTTCATAATGAGTGAAGTAATGGTGAAGAATTGTAAAGTTTGCGAGAAAATTCTTCGGGGACGAACCGATAAAATTTTTTGTTCTGTGGGCTGTAAAAACCACTATCATAAAAATGTGCGCTATGCTACTAAAAAAGCGGCCATCGAAATTAACGGATTTTTAAAACGGAATTATGCTATTTTATGGGAACTTTTGGGTGAAAATAAAACACAAATAAAAGTATATCGAAATGCTGTAGAAAAGAAAAAGTTCCATTTTAAATATCATACTCATATTCACGTCAATTCAAAAGGAAAAACCTACTATTACGTTTACGACCTGGCTTGGATGGAATTTTCGGATGATGAAATTCTTATTCTTCGTAAAAAATAGAAAGTTTCTTTTTTCCTTCTTCCTGCAATTAATAGGACTCAACTCCCACTTGATTCTCTAATAGTTAAGATCCTCACCTTCTTCTGCTCTTGGCGGAGCTTCACGTTTTGGACGTTTTTTGGTGGTAATGCCTTTTTCGGCATTTTGCTTTTTCATTTGTTCCCCAATTTGGTTGCTCGCCACAAAGGATGCAATCATATCGTTCAGCATATTGCTTCCGGCTTGGGGAGAATTTGGCAGGAGAATCAAATTGGTGTTGGTGGCCTCTCCAATAGATTGAAGGGTGTCGTAATGCTGTGTCACTACTATTAAGGCCGAAGCTTCCTGTGAGTTTATCCCCACATTGTTTAGCACATCGACGCTTTCTTCCAAGCCCCGCGCAATTTCACGACGTTGATCGGCAATACCTTGCCCTTGCAAACGCTTGCTTTCCGCCTCGGCACGTGCTTTTGCCACGATCTTGATCCTCTCTGCTTCCGCTTCATATTCGGCAGCTACCTTTTCGCGCTCTGCGGCGTTAATACGGTTCATCGCCGCTTTAACCTGGATATCCGGATCGATATCGGTAACCAAGGTTTTGATAATATCGTAACCATATTCGCTCATTGCTTCGTTAAGTTCAGATTTCACCGCAATTGCGATATCATCCTTTCGTTCAAAGACGTCGTCCAATTTCATTTTTGGAACCTCTGCCCGTACCACATCAAATACATAGGAAGTTATTTGGTCATGAGGACTCTCCAGCTTGTAGAACGCATCATAAACTTTAGATTTTAATACTTGAAACTGAACCGAAATCTTTAACCGTACAAATACATCATCCTTTGTTTTGGTTTCAACAATAACGTCCAATTGCTGGATCTTTAAATTGATTCGTCCTGCTATCCTATCAAAAATAGGAATCTTTATCTGCAAACCCGAATGACGGATACTGTGAAATTTTCCAAAACGTTCGACTATTGCCGCAGTTTGCTGTTTCACCGTAAAAATGCCCGAAAGCACTATAAATATTCCGATTATTAGTAAGGGGACTATAACTACGTATGCATTCATGATTTAAATTTATTTATAATCTGTATGTAATTCTTTCTTTTCATAGTAGAACGCACTTGCCAATTGCAAGTTTAAACTTGGGTATGTGCGACATTATTCAATAATTAAAAGGAAACAATTCAACCAATAGGTTTTTATTAAAAAGTTTTTGAAGGTACGAATTAAAAGCTACTTTCAAACTGCCAAAAAACAGCTAATATGCCCAATCTTTCCAAGTGCAGTTGAGCAAGGGTCTTCGACAGGCTCAGACTGACAATTTTCTTACTTTGATTGCAGACAGTTAAAAAGGAAATATTTAATAACAAATTTTCATTTTTCCCTTAGGGGTGGGACTCCGCTGGGACACCGAGGTAACAAGAAGCAATTTTCTCTCCCTTCGGGGGTCCGGGGATACTAACTACCCATAAACTCCACCGCTCTCCTAATCCGTGAAATACTCTCCTCCTTTCCAAGAATAGAAATAATATCAAATACTTCCGGTCCCTTCATTTCGCCAACCAGAGCCAATCGGAGTGGCATCATAACCTTGCCAAAACCAATATTTTCGGAAGTAATCCATCCTTTTACTGCTTCGGAAACTTTTTCGCTTGAAAAAACATCCAAATTTCCCAAAATGTCCATCACTTTTTGAAGTATTTCAGGAGTTTCTGGTTTAAATGCTTTACTCACTGCCTTTTCATCGAAGTCTTTGGGTGCTTCAAAAAAGAAGCTTCCCTGCTCCCATAAATCACTAACAAAGGTTGCCCGTTCTTTTAAGAGTGATACTATCGCTGGTATGTTGAGGTCTTTGGTCGAAATGTCTTTCTTTTGAAGAAATTCTTTAAATTCTTCAGCTAATTTTTCATTGTCAAGCTTTTGAAAATATTGATTCTGGAACCATTTTGTTTTTTCAGGATCGAATTTAGCACCTGCTTTATGGACTCGCTCCAAATCGAAATCATGAACCAATTCATTTAAACTGAAAATTTCTTGTTCGGTTCCAGGATTCCAGCCTAAAAAGGCGAGCATATTCACTACTGCTTCAGGTAAATAACCATCCTCACGATATCCCGAAAACACATCTCCATCACTGGTTTTCCATTGTAGCGGAAATACCGGAAAGCCCATTTTGTCGCCATCCCGTTTGCTGAGTTTTCCATTGCCCGTCGGTTTTAAGATTAACGGTAAATGGGCGAATTCAGGAGCTTCCCATCCAAATGCTCGGTAAAGTAAAATGTGTAAGGGGAGAGAAGGCAACCATTCCTCACCTCGTATTACGTGAGTGATTTTCATTAAATGATCGTCAACAATATTGGCCAAATGGTAAGTAGGCATGCCATCACTTTTAAAAAGCACCTTGTCATCCAAAATATTGGTTTCAACCTGCATTTCCCCACGGATAATATCTTTTAAGTGGAGGGTTTCCTCTTCAGGCGATTTAAACCGAATCACATATTCCTCGCCACTTGCAATTTTCTGCTCCGTTTCTTCCGAAGAAATGGTAAGGGAGTTCTTCAACTTTAGACGGTTGTGCCAATTGTAGATAAATGTTTTTCCTTTTGCTTCGTGATCCTTTCTATGTGCATCAAGTTCTTCCGGGGTGTCAAAGGCATAATAGGCATTCCCCGATTCGATCAGGGCATCTGCATATTCCCTATAAAGTTCTTTTCGCTCGCTCTGGCGGTAAGGACCCATCCCAGCTTCCTTCCCAATACCTTCGTCATAGGGAATGTTTAACCAATTTAAGGCTTCCATGATATATTCCTCTGCCCCTTCTACAAAACGGTTTTGATCGGTATCTTCAATCCGGAGTAAAAAATCACCACCGTGCTTTTTGGCAAATAAATAATTGAACAAGGCTGTGCGAACACCTCCTATATGAAGCGGTCCAGTGGGACTAGGGGCAAAACGTACCCGTACTTTTTGAGACATGAATTTTGATTTTATTGGGGTTGCAAAGATACAATTCTGAATGAAGTCTTCCCCTTAAAGAATTGCAAGCTTTTTTAATTGTTTTTGGTCCCGAAATTAACTAAGTTTCGGGAGAAGGTTATTGCGGTTGTTTAAAATGGCCTTGAAAAATTTTGCATAATCCGCGTAAACCCTGAGATTATCAAGAAATTGAATTCTAGTGTATGAGCACGAATACACCAATATTTTTTATTGAATTTGTAGAAATTCAAAGAAAGGTTATCGAAATTTCAGTTCATACCGATTTGAATTAGAATTAAATGGTTATCTTGGAAGAGTAAGATTTAAACTACAAGAGTTTTGCTTCATATTATAATTTTTTAAAATATTTTAGATGATATACTTCGCTGCTATTGGCCCGTACGTAATCTTGGGAATTGGCGCACTCTATTTGGCGCTGTTAATTACATCTCTTTTTCTCTTATTTAAAAGCGAATTAGGGATAGTATTATTTGCATGGCTGTTATTCATTTTATTTTTACCGTTTTTGGGAAGTTTGCTTTATTTATTCAATTATCAAATGAATAGGAAAACTTTACATTTATCTGCTTGAATCAAGTAATTTTACCTTTTACAAAACACCTATTAGGTAGCTAATAATTAATAGGTTTTGTATTTTACCATCCTACTACTTATACTTTGAGGATTTTATGCAGAATCATAAAATAAGATTGTAATTTACGGGTTTTAAATTCGAAGGAATGGGAGTAATAGTAAACCGTTTAAGATCCTAAAGAAATTTTAAGTTTAAATGAGCAGTTTTAGTTCTATCCAGCAGAAGCTGGAGGCTTTTATTAAAAAATACTATACAAATGAGCTAATTAGGGGAGCTATCCTCTTTTTTGCCATCGGGTTGCTCTATCTATTATTGACCCTGCTCGTTGAATATTTTCTCTGGCTTAGTTCTTTTGGCAGACGTTTACTTTTTTGGGCCTTTGTAGTTGTTGAGTTGGCCTTATTTTCTCGATTTATCGCTTTTCCTCTGGCGCGTCTGTTCAAATTCAGAAAGGGAATTGATTATGAAGATGCTTCACGGATTATTGGCAATCATTTTCCCGAGGTTAGCGACAAGTTATTAAATGTAATCCAACTAAACCAAAACCGTCAGGAAAGCGAATTACTTGCCGCCAGTATCGACCAAAAGGCTGCCGAACTCCAACCGGTTCCTTTCCAAAGTGCGGTCAATTTTAAGAAGAATGCAAAATATCTTAAATATGCCGCTATTCCGGTTTTGGTATTTATACTATTTACCGTTCTTGGCGGAAGGGACATCTTTTCCAGTAGTTATACGCGAGTGGTGCATTACGATATGGCATTTGAGCCTCCAGCTCCTTTCTCGTTTATTATTATGAATGATGACTTAAACGCTATTGAAGGCATACCGTTTAAGTTGCAAGTTCGAACGGAGGGAACATCAATTCCAGAAAATGCCAGTATCCTTTTTAATGGAGAATCCTATTATATGCAGCAAAACGGCCCGGGAAGGTTTGAATACACTTTTCCACAACCTACAGATCCGTTTGATTTCAGTTTTAGGGCGAATAAGGTTAAATCTAGGAATTATTTATTGGACGTTGTAAAAACTCCATCCCTTTTGAATTTTGAACTGGTTCTAAACTATCCAGCCTATACCAGCAAAGCGGATGAAACCTTGAAGGGAACAGGAAATGCAACGATCCCGGAAGGTACTAATGTGAAGTGGCAGGTAGTAGCGAAAAATACCGATAGGGTGGCGTTGAAAACAGCGGATACTACTTTTTCATTTAATTTAAAAGATGAGAATTTTAAGTTTGAAAGAAATATCTATAACAAATTTGATTATGCTATAACCACTTCTAATGAAAATTTGAAGGATTATGAAAATTTATCGTTTACCTTAAATGTAGTTAAAGATCAATTTCCGGAAATCGATGTCCAATCCAAAGTGGATAGCACGGATAGCCAACGAGTATTTTTCCTGGGTAGGGTTTCAGATGATTATGGCCTTACCAAACTCCAGTTGGTATATTATCCTTCGGGAGAAGAGAATAGCCCTAATTTTGAACCTTTAACGGTAAACAAATCTAATTTCGATCAATTTACATTTGTATTTCCTGGTAATTTGGAACTAAAGGATGGGGTTTCCTATGAGTATTACTTTGAAGTGTTTGATAATGATGCCCTACATAATTTCAAATCGTCCAAATCGGGAATGTATTCCTTCCGAAAACTCACTTCGGATGAATTGCAGGATGAGCAACTTCAAAATCAGCAAAAAGCTATTCAGGGGCTCGACAAGTCCTTGGAAGAAATGAAAGATAGCAAGCAGATGTTAGAGGAGATTTCGCGGACGCAAAAGGAAAAAAATGAGTTGAATTATAATGATAAAAAGAAACTTGAGAATTTTATCCAGAGACAACAGCGGCAAGAGGATATAATGAAGGACTTTTCAAAAAAGCTTAAAGATGATCTGCAGAATTTCCAACCAGAAAACCAAGACAAGGATCCGTTTAAGGAACAACTGGAAAAGCGTTTAGATGAAAACGAGGAAAGACTACAGGAGAATGAAAAGTTATTGGAAGAACTTCAGAAACTTCAAGAGAAAATCAATAAGGAGGAATTGACCGAAAAATTGGAGAAATTATCCAAGCAGAATAAGAATCAGGAAAAAAATCTTGAGCAGTTAGTTGAACTTACGAAGAGATATTATGTAGAAAAGAAAGCCGAAAAACTTGCCGACGAGCTTTATAAGTTAGGAGAGAAACAGGAAGAACTTTCCCAGAAATCTGAGGAGGATAATACCAAAGAAACACAAGAAGAACTTAATGATGCCTTTGATAAAATAAAGGAGGAAATGGAGGAGCTGAAAAAGGAAAATGAGACCTTAAAAAAACCTCTTGATATTCCAGATGATAAAGGTGGGGAAGAAGAGGTTGATAAGGAGCAAGAGAAGGCAACGGATAAGTTGGAGAAAAAGGATTCCAAGGGTGCTTCTGATAATCAAAAAAAGGCCGGAAAGAAGATGAAAGAGATGGGGCAGAAGATGCAACAGCAGATGATGTCCGGCCAAATGGAGACCTTGGATGAGGATGTAAAAATGCTGAGACAGATTTTGGATAATCTCGTTGTGTTTTCCTTTAGACAAGAGGAGCTGATGGAAACCTTCAAGGAAATCCAATATGGAAATCCCATCTATGGGAAAAAATTGAATGTTCAACAGGAACTTAAGATTAACTTTGAACACGTTGACGATAGTTTGTTTGCTCTATCGTTGCGACAGCCGTTATTAGGAAATCAAATAAATTCCGCAATTACTGAAGTTCAGTACAATATAGATAAAGCCTTGGAGCGATTAGCTCAGAATAACGTTCGGCAAGGTATTGGTAATCAGCAATATACAATGAAGAGCTCCAATGATTTGGCGGTCTTGTTAGACGAACTTTTGGGCAATATGCAAATGCAGATGCAAATGGCCGCCGGTTCCGGATCTGGAAAAGGGATGCCGTCCCCAGGTAAGGGAGGTGGCGAGGGATTCCAACTGCCAGACATTATTAAAAAACAGGAAGGACTTAATGAGAAGATGGAGGAGGGCATGAAACAGGGCGGAAAATCCGGTGAAGGGGAAGGTGAAGGGGAAGGATCGGAAGGTAAAGAGGGAGATAAGGATGGTAAGGGAGACGATGGAGGAAAAGGAAAGGATGGCAACAAACAGGGTAATTCGGGAGGTAGTGATAATGAAATGATGGATGGAGAATTATTTGAGATATATAAAGAACAGCAAGAACTTCGTCAACAGTTGCAGGATAGGTTGAACAAAGAAGGAATCAAGGGTAATGGAAGTAACTTGCTCAAGAAAATGGAAGGAATCGAACAGCAGTTACTCGACAAGGGTTTCAACAAAGGCACTCTTCGGCAAATGCTGAATCTTAAATATGAACTTTTAAAATTGGATGAGGCGGTTCGGGAACAAGGACAGGAGAGTAGAAGAGAATCCCAAACCAATAGGAAAATCTTTAATCCCAAATCGACGCTTAGCCCCGAGGAGATAAAAAAATACTTTAATTCCATCGAAATTTTAAATCGGGAGGCATTACCTTTGCGTCAGGACTATAAGGAGAAAGTCCAGGATTATTTTAAAACTACACATGATTGAATTCAATTTTGAATCACAGTTTGAACTTCGGGAGCAATTACAATTAATAGATTGGATATCTGATACAATTGTTTCCGAAGGATTTCAAGTTGGAGAATTAAGTTATGTTTTTTGTGACGATAAATTTCTACATAAACTGAATGTTGAATTCCTAGGTCATGATACGTTAACCGACATCATTAGTTTTGATTATAGAATGGGTAAGCAGGTTAATGGTGAGATTTTTATTTCCATTGAAAGAGTAGAGGAGAATGCTGCCACGTTTGGTGTTACCTTCGAGAAGGAGCTTCATAGGGTTATGATCCACGGTATTTTTCACTATTGTGGCTACAAGGATAAGTCCAAGGAGGATGAGAAATTAATGCGATCCAAGGAAGATGACGCTTTAGAGCGTCTTGGGTTTGCCTACTTTTCCAACTGATATTTCTATCTCTACTTCAGATAATTGTCGTAGTTTTGCATCCTTTTTCCTAGCTCGCCAAACTGTAATGTTCCACGTGGAACAATTTAATTTTACCGAGATGTTTTCAAATGAATATGATGTAATTGTTGTGGGTGCCGGTCATGCTGGATCTGAAGCTGCGGCTGCCGCTGCCAATTTAGGATCTAAGACCTTATTGGTTACAATGAATCTACAAACCATTGCGCAGATGAGTTGCAATCCTGCCATGGGTGGAATTGCTAAGGGGCAAATAGTGCGTGAGATTGATGCCTTGGGTGGTTACAGTGGGATTATTTCCGATAATACTGCCATTCAGTTTAGGATGCTGAACATGTCCAAAGGACCCGCAATGTGGAGCCCGCGGGTCCAAAGTGATAGAATGCGGTTTGCAGAGGCTTGGAGATTGAAGTTGGAGAGTACTCCCAATCTCGATTTCTATCAAGAAATGGTTGGTGGGATTATTGTTGAAAATGGAGTTGTAAAGGGTGTAAGAACTTCTTTAGGGTTGGAAATCTTCGGGAAAACTGTAGTGCTCACCAATGGTACCTTTTTGAACGGTTTGATCCATATAGGTGAAAAACAATTTGGTGGTGGTCGCGCTGGTGAAAAAGCGGCTACCGGAATAACCAAAGATTTGGTTGACCTCGGTTTTGAAGCAGGTCGGATGAAAACTGGAACTCCTCCAAGAGTGGATGGACGTTCGCTTGATTTCTCTAAGATGATGGAACAGGCTGGGGATGAAAATCCTGAGAAATTCTCCTATTCCGATGAGACCAAACCATTGACCAAACAGCGGTCTTGTTATATTACCCACACAAGTCTGGAGGTACACGATGTATTGAGAGAAGGCTTTGATCGTTCTCCTATGTTCAACGGTTCAATTCAAAGTCTTGGGCCTCGATATTGTCCATCTATTGAGGATAAGATTA
The DNA here is from genome assembly GCF_004022485.1 of Aequorivita sp. H23M31. Classification (GTDB taxonomy): domain Bacteria; phylum Bacteroidota; class Bacteroidia; order Flavobacteriales; family Flavobacteriaceae; genus Aequorivita; species Aequorivita ciconiae. The sequence continues at coordinate 2,507,613 of NZ_CP034951.1, read as the reverse complement.
ATCGCTTTGCAGACAAGGAGAGGCACCAGATTTTTGTTGAGCCGGAAGGGTGGGATACGGTGGAATGCTATGTAAATGGTTTTTCAACTTCTCTTCCCGAGGATGTTCAGTTTAAAGCTTTACGTCGGGTGGAAGGATTTGAAAATGTGAAATTTTTCCGTCCAGGATATGCTATTGAATACGATTTTTTTCCTCCCACACAATTAAAGCACACTCTAGAAACCAAACTGGTTTCGGGTTTGTTTTTTGCCGGTCAGATAAACGGTACTACTGGTTATGAAGAGGCGGCGTCCCAAGGTTTAATGGCAGGAATTAATGCGCACTTACTTTCTGCGGAAAGGGATCCGTTTATTCTGAGAAGGGATGAGGCCTATATTGGTGTTTTAGTAGATGATTTGATTACTAAAGGCACGGAAGAGCCTTATAGAATGTTTACTTCCAGAGCCGAATATAGAACCTTATTGCGTCAGGATAATGCCGATTTTCGTCTTACTCCGAAGTCATATGAAATTGGTTTGGCAACTGAAGCGCGGATGCGACGAATGGAAACCAAGGAGAAGAAATCTTCCGATTTTGTCCAGTTTTTTAAGGATACCAGCGTTCCCGCAGAAGAAATAAATAAGATTTTCCAAAGGCGGAATTCGGCTTTGGTAGGACAAAGTGATAAGATGTTTAAATTCTTTTCGCGACCAGAGGTCACCATGGAGGATATGAAAACAATTGATTCAGTTGTCCAATTTATAGAAGAGAACGAATTGGATCCTGAAGTTGTTCAACAGGCCGAAATTCAAGTGAAGTATTCTGGTTATATAGAAAAGGAAAAAAATAATGCGGACAAGTTAAATCGATTGGAAGGGTTAAAGATCCCACCCAATTTTGACTATTCCAAGCTAAAATCACTTTCCTATGAGGCACGGGAAAAGTTGTCGAAAATTAGACCTGTCACGGTTTCGCAAGCATCAAGAATAAGTGGTGTTTCCCCCAATGATGTTTCCGTTCTTCTCGTTTATATGGGGCGTTAAGGCAGTTGTTCCACGTGAAACATTTATTTTTCAGCTAAATTATCCTTATAAATAATCGTGACTAATTCTGATAAATATCTAACAACTAAAGATTTTCTGGTTTCAGGAGAATCTTTTGATTTGGTTTATAACCGAAAAATGGATCTACTGGAAACATTTCCACAACCCCCCGCCTCCGCTCTAATTAAATACTATGAAAGCGAAGAATATATCTCCCATACGGATGATAAAAAGGGACTGCTCGCTGGCTTATATCAGATCGTTAAGAAATGGTCGCTTAGGAACAAAACTTCTTTAATTTTCAAACAAAATTCTGGCATTGGTTCCTTACTTGATGTAGGAGCCGGGACGGGAGAATTTCTTAAAGTCGCTCGTTCAAAAGGGTGGAAGGTTCAAGGAATGGAACCGAGTTCGAAAGCGGCTATTTTGGCAAAGGCAAAGGATTTAGAATTAAAAAACTCTCTTTCTGATTTTAAAGGGGAACAATTTGATGTAGTAACGCTTTGGCATGTTCTTGAGCATATTCCCGATTTAGAGGAAACTATCAACAAGCTGAGCTCATTGGTGAAATTAAATGGAACTTTAATTATCGCAGTTCCCAATTTTAAAAGTTTTGATGCCTCACATTATGGTAAGTTCTGGGCTGCCTATGATGTCCCAAGACATTTATGGCATTTTTCCAAACTAGCGATTGAAAAGTTATTTAGAGAAAATTTTGAATTGGAACGAATCGAACCTATGATTTTTGATTCCTTTTATGTAAGTCTTCTTTCAGAAAAATATAAAAGTGGGAATAAGTTTTCTATTCGCGCATTTTGGATTGGGCTGAAATCGAATTTCAGTGCAAAGCGTTCCAAGGAATACTCCTCACACATATATTGTCTTCGTAAAACCAAATAAGCGTTTTTCTCCCCTAATAAAGGATTTTTAGGCTTTTTGAGACCGAACCATTCTAATTATTTATTAGCTCCTATAAAGCGATTGAACTACGCCGTTTTTAATAAAAAATTACTATTGGAAGTGCATCAGGCTATAGAGCTGATTTATACTCATTCTGATATGTGGATAAGTCTTGTCAATTTAATGGAAAGATCGGTAAAGATTATTTTTCCATTACCGTTACGCTCAATGTGGTAAGATGCATCTTCAAGTGCAGAGGCAATCTCAAAAATATTGTTTTGATGAACGAAAGGAGAAAATTTGGTTAGAGAAAAGCTTTTGTCCCGAGATTCAAAATAAAGTAAGCCATCTGCCTGATAATTTTTAAGCAGTGCCTGACGAAAAATCTCTATACAATACGACAGGAATTTCTTTTGGGTTTCGCGCCCTTGTTTAGCTAATTCGTCGCTCCAGTCCAAAAGGTTGTTTATTGCTCCCTTATTTCCTTTTGCTCTAAATGCCGTTCGTACCCAGGCGATAAACCATTTTTCGAAAACTTCATCTTCACCAGTTTCATTTAATAAATGAAGGGCTTTATTATAATCTCCCCTAGAGCGTCGGGCCACCTGTACCGAAAGTGATTCTGAGATTTCTTCATTTTTCATCAAACCTTGGGCTATATCGGCTTCAGAAAGCAGTGGAAAATTTAATTTTTGGCAGCGGGAGTGAATAGTTGTTATGATTTGTCCCTCTTTTTCTGCGAGCAATAGCAAAACTGTTTTATCGGAGGGTTCCTCTATTAACTTTAGGATTTTGTTGGAACATTCAATATTCATGTGCTCCGCCATCCAAATTATCATTACTTTATAACCACCCTCAAAGGATTTAAGCGAAAGTTTCTTTGATATTTGCTCAGCTTCAAATTTACTGATATTTCCTTGTTTATTTTCAATTCCAATGCTCTGGAGCCATTCGAATAGAGATCCATAAGGATTATCTAACACAAAATTCCGCCAGGCCTCTGCATAGTTATCAGATACAGCATTCTTTTTTACCTCATCATTCGTATTTACTGGAAAAACAAAATGAAGATCGGGATGAATAAGGCGAGAAACCTTGTTTTTGCACTGAATATATTCGGGACTGTCTTTTTCAAATTGCCTACATAACAATTCCGAAGCATAAGCAAGAGCCATTGGCAACAATCCACTACCATTATTCCCACTAAATAATTGGGCGTGTGGTATACGGCCATTGGCAACCGTTTTTATAAGGTGGGACTTTAGGTGTTGATTCCCGATGACTTCTGAAAAATCCATTCGCAAAAATAATCAAATTTTTTAGCTATAATACAGCATATTTTTATGTTCTTGCTCATTTCCTCTCCCTTAGTTCAGACGGTAGTCTGTAGTCGGTAATAGATAGACTGATGAGGGGGTAATGGATTTTGGGCGCTTAAAGACGGATGACGGGTGATGGGATATCGGATTTTCAGATGATTGATTCATGTCCCCTTCGCTGTCAGGCCCTTAGTCCTGTCTCATGATCCCCTTCCGTCTTGTTTCCTGAATTCGTTATGCATTAATTATCAAAAAACTATCTTTGCAGAATAAAATTAACGACCATGAAAACTGTAAATGACATAGATTTTAAAGGTAAAAAGGCACTAATTCGGGTGGATTTCAATGTCCCTCTTAATGATGACCATAAAGTAACGGACGATACCAGAATCAGAGCTGCCAAACCTACCATTATCAAAATTCTTGAAGATGGTGGAAGTTGTATTTTAATGTCACATCTTGGCAGACCTAAGGATAATGAAGAGGAATTTTCTCTCCGCCATATTGTACCTTCATTATCCGAAATTCTTGGAGTAAAGGTGAAATTTGTCGATGAATGCATTGGACCGAAAGCAGAAGCCGCGGTGGCCGATTTGAAGCGGGGCGAAGTTTTGCTACTGGAAAATCTTCGCTATCATCCAGAAGAAACTAAAGGAGATGTTGATTTTGCCGAAAAACTTTCCAAACTTGGAGATATTTATGTGAATGATGCCTTTGGTACGGCCCATCGCGCACACGCTTCTACTGCTATTATTGCCCAGTTTTTTCCGAAGGACAAATGTTTCGGATTATTGCTGGCGTCAGAGATTGAAAGCATTAAAAAGGTTTTGAATGACAATAAGAAACCGGTTACAGCAATAATTGGAGGTGCAAAAGTTTCTTCAAAAATTACCGTTTTGGAAAGTATTCTAGATGCCATTGATCATTTGATCATAGGTGGTGGTATGGCATTTACCTTTATAAAGGCGCAAGGAGGCAATGTGGGAGACTCTCTTGTGGAAGAAGATAAACAAGATGTTGCTCTGGACATATTAAAGATGGCTAAAAAGAAAAATGTATCCGTGCATTTGCCCGTTGATGCTATTATTGCGGATAGTTTTTCAAATGAGGCCAAAACTCAGACCAGCCAGATAAACAATATTCCCACCGGGTGGATGGGCCTGGATGCCGGTCCAGAAACTAACAAGATATTTGCGGATGTAATTGCCGATTCAAAAACTATTCTTTGGAATGGTCCTGTTGGCGTTTTCGAAATGGATAAATTTTCCCAAGGCACGAAATCCTTAGGTGAAAGTATTGCCAAGGCTACAAAAAACGGCGCATTTTCCTTAGTTGGAGGAGGCGATTCTGTGGCTGCGGTGCAAGAGTTTGGTCTGTCAGATAAGGTAAGTTATGTTAGTACTGGAGGTGGCGCAATGATCGAAATGCTGGAAGGAAAAACATTACCGGGGATTAAGGCATTGGAGTAAAAATGTTAAATATCTGGTTTACAGGTTATTTGAGTAAAAAATTTGCCTACTTTCGAAGAATTATTACTTTTGGAAAAATTAAATTGAAAAAAGTACGTTATATCGCCGTACGTCCCTATATTAATTTTACAAACATTTCGAAGAAGCACGTTTGTTGGTAACCTTTAAAACCCCAGAAAAAGTCTGATGAAATTATCAAAAATCCTTCCTTTTGTCTTGTTGGCAGCCTCTTGTAACATTGGCGTTGCCCAGAATAACAAAAAATCATCAAAGACCCTTCCAACCAAGAAAGTTAAGGTTATTGATTCAATAAAGGTAACCCAATTTACAGACGATTTGCCCTCAACGGTGGTTGCCACGAAGTTAAAGGATAGCCTAGTTTATAATCTTCAAGATATAGCTGTTGCCCGAGAGAAGGATAGTCTCTGGTTAAAGGAAATCTATAAATCCGATTTGTTTGATGATATCTATAACAGCGTAGTAAACCAGAATTACGAAAAGGTGGAGTATACCGAGCTTCCTACCGAATTATTAAAAAAGAGGTTAAAGGAATTGGATGCACGTACCCCATTTAAAGTGGAATACAATGAAGCATTAGAAAGTGTAATAAAACAATATCTTAAAAACCGAAGAGGAAGTTTGCAGCGTTTAATGGGTCTTAGTGAATATTACTTTCCAATGTTTGAGGCCGAATTGGACAAACATCACCTGCCTTTGGAATTGAAATATCTTGCCGTAATAGAATCGGCCTTGAATCCTCAAGCTCGTTCCAGAGTGGGTGCTACGGGTCTTTGGCAATTTATGTTTGCCACCGGTAAAATGTTTGGACTGGATGTAAGCTCCTATGTTGATGAACGATCCGACCCCATTATGGCAACGGAAGCAGCTTGTAAATACCTTAAAAGTTTAAATGAAAGTTTTAATGATTGGGATTTAGCCCTTGCGGCATACAATTCCGGCCCGGGAAATGTTTCCAAAGCAATACGTCGTTCTGGAGGAAAAACCAATTACTGGAATTTAAGAAGTTATCTTCCACGTGAAACCGCGGGATATGTACCTGCGTTCCTGGCAACAATGTACATCTTTGAATATGCCAAGGAACACGGCTTCGAAAAACAACCGTCCAGAATTCCTTATGTGGCCACAGACACCATTAAAATAAAGCGTCAAATTACCCTGGAGCAGGTTGCAAAACTTACCAACCTGGATATGGAAGAACTTCAGTTTTTAAATCCTTCCTATAAATTGGGGATAATCCCAGTGGTGAAGGATGAAAATTATGTGTTGCGCCTTCCTATTACTGCCGTGGGAACATTTGTGAATAACGAAGAAGCCATTTATGCTTTTGTGGAACAAGAAAGTGAAGAAACAGATAAGGCAGCTCCTGAACTTTATGAGCAACCTTCAAAAATCCGCTATCGTGTTAAGAGCGGTGATTTTCTCGGAAAAATCGCAACCAAGTACGGGGTAGGCGTTAATCAGATAAAGCAGTGGAACGGATTGCGTAATTCAAATGTAAAGGTTGGACAGAGTCTGATTATATATCCTCGTAGTACAGGTCAGGAAATCGCCTCAAATAGCCCCGTAAAGAGCAATGCCACATCAGAAAAAACTTATACTGTCCGCAATGGCGACTCTCTTTGGAGTATTTCCCAAAAATTTCCAGGAGTTTCGGTTCAGAATATCAAAAAATGGAACGATATTAGTGGTACTAACTTAAAACCTGGAACTACACTCAAAATTCATAAGGGATAGTTCCAAAAACATCCTTTAGATGAAGCCACTTTATTTTGTGCTACTTGCCTTTATAGTAGTATTGTCCTCCTGTAGCGAAAACGGGAAACGCGATAAATCCCTTGTACCTAGCTCCGTAGGAAACATCAATGCACTGCAAGTCATTGTCCCTAATGACTTATGGAATGGTATTGTGGGAGAAGCGATCCGTAATAATTTTGCCGCTCCTACCGACGGACTTCCACAGGACGAGCCGTTGTTTTCAATTAACCAGATGCAACCTGAAAGTTTTACGGGTTTTGCCAGGAGCAATAGGATCTTTCTCTATGTGGTCCTAAATGACTCCAATTCCGTAAAAATGGCGAAAAATGAATATGCGAGACCTCAGACGGGAGCAATTATTAAGGGGAGTACTGAGGAGGAATTGGTCAATTTAATCAATGAGAATGCCCCAAAAATTATAGAAGCTTTCCACAAAAGTGAGATTGCCGAGAGACAGCGAAGAACGGAGATTTCCCTTTTAAAGACAGATTCCTTAAAAAAAGTGATGGGCGTTAGTCTTAAAATACCTTCTGCATATAGGTTGGCCAAAGCTACGGATAGTTTTTTCTGGTATAGAAAGGATCTTAAAGATGGCACAACAAATATTTTGGTATATGAAGCTCCCTTGGATTTTATTAAAAATGATAGTTCGGCAGTAGGTGATATTATAAAAATAAGAGATTCCATCGGAAGCAAGTTGCTGCCTGTGGAAGATGAAGGAATTTTCATTACGGAGGGTGCCTATGCTCCTTACCTCTTCAAAACAAAGCTTGACGGACATTTCGCATATCTAACCAAAGGCACTTGGGAGGTTAAAGATGCATATATGGGGGGTCCATTTCTAAACTTTGCAGTTCGGGATGAAAAGAACAATCGATATCTAATTTTAGAAGGGTTTACATACGCTCCCGCTGCCAGAAAACGAGACCTCCAATTTGAACTGGAATCTATTTTGGAATCTGCCAAAATTCATTAAAAAACTGTGAGAAAAATATTCATATTGGAAGATTAATCCTAGTATATTTACTTCCCTTCTTCCCTACTCTATCAAGAATGATGATGAGTCTCGGATATTTCGAGTCAAATTAATTTTAAAAAAAATCCCCAAACATTATCTGAATGGGGATTTCTATATTATAAAGAATAAATCTTATTTATTCTCATCTATCTTTTTGTCGGTTGTTTCATCTTTGGAAGCATCCTTGAATTCTTTAAGACCACTTCCTAGACCACGCATCAGTTCAGGGATTTTCTTTCCACCGAAAAGCAACAATACAATAATAACGATTAAAGCAATCTGCCAAGGGCCAATAGCTAAGGGAAGGAATAATGCACTCATTAGTTTGTTATTTAATCTTGCAAAGGTAGCAAGAATTGTTTAGATATAACGTTTTGAGCTAGACTTTAGTGTTTAAGGATTGAGTTTAATTTATATTTGTAAAAAAGCTTTTCAGCTAATGGTAAAGAAGGAAAAACCAGTCAAGAGATTCAGAAAGAAACTGTTGCACAAATACCGCTTGGTAATTCTAAATGAAGAAACCTTTGAGGAACGGTTTTCATTTAAGCTCAACAGGCTTAATGTTTTTGTGTTCAGTACTCTTTTTGCCTTGTTTTTAATATTGACGACAACTATAATTATCGCTTTTACTCCGCTGCGGGAATATATTCCTGGCTACTCCTCTACTAACCTAAAACGCAGGGCGACAACGCTAGTTTACAAAACCGACTCACTACAGCGCATTATCGACCTTAATGAACAATATCTGGCATCAATAAAGAAAGTATTGACCGGAGATGTAAAAACAGTAGAATTTAATAAGGATTCCATTATCGAGCTTGCCAAAACCGATCCTTCGGTTCTAGTACGAACATCCAGAAGGGATTCGCTGTTACGAGACCAAGTTTTACAAGAAGATAAATACAATCCATTAATTGGTATCCGCGATCAACAATATACTTTGTTTTCTCCCGTAAATGGCACCATCTCCTCGCCTTATGACAGCAAAACCAAGCATTACGCCGTTGATATTGTTACTGCCAAGGATGCGCCGGTAAAAGCCATAGCGGACGGTACCGTTATCTTTGCCGAATGGACGGCCCAAACCGGAAATGTTATTATTCTCAAACATAATAACAACCTAATCTCGGTTTATAAACATAACGCAATGTTAACTAAGGGAGAAGGAGAATTGGTGAAGGGTGGGGAAGTCATTGCTACAGTGGGAAGCACGGGAGAACTCACCACGGGCCCGCATTTGCACTTTGAACTATGGCGCGATGGAATTCCGGTTAACCCAACAAGTTATATTGATTTTGATTAATAGCGTATGTCCGTAAAATCCTTTTCAGCAAAAATATTCGCCAAGGTTATCGTAAGTCAGATAAATCAATGGTCTGAAAAGCCGGTGGAAACTCAGCAGAAGGTTTTTGATAAGTTAATTTCAGAAGCAAAAAATACTGCCTTCGGAAAAGATCACGGATTCGATGATATCAAAAGCTTTAAGAATTTTACTGAAAGAGTGCCAGTTCGGGATTATGAAGAATTAAAACCATACGTTGAACAGGTTGTTGCCGGTAAAGAGAATGTATTATGGCCAGGCAAACCAATTTATTTTGCCAAAACCTCTGGCACAACTTCTGGAGCAAAATATATACCTCTCACCAAGGAATCCATGCCATTCCATATTGAAGCGGCGCGAAATGCCATTTTATGCTATATCCACGAAACAGGAAAGGCGGATTTTGTCAATGGAAAAATGATCTTTTTGCAGGGAAGTCCTGAAATGAGTGAAAAGAATGGGATTAAAGTGGGTCGATTATCAGGTATTGTCGCCCACTACGTTCCCTCCTATCTCCAAAAAAACCGACTTCCAAGCTGGGAGACCAACTGTATTGAAGATTGGGAAACAAAGGTAGATGCTATTGTAGACGAAACGAAAGATGAAAATATGACTGTAATCAGCGGCATCCCGTCTTGGGTACAGATGTATTTTGAAAAACTTCAACAACGAACGGGTAAAAAGGTCGGCGATCTCTTTAAGAATTTTAATTTGTTCATTTATGGAGGAGTAAACTATGAACCCTACCGATCAAAATTTGAAAATCTAATTGGAAGAAAAGTCGATAGTATTGAGCTATTCCCCGCGAGCGAAGGATTTTTCGCCTTTCAGGATAGCCAGAAACAAAAGGGAATGTTATTGCTTTTAAATTCAGGGATTTTTTATGAATTTATTGAGGCAAACTCTTTCTTTGAGGAAGATGCAAAACGCATCACTATCGGAGAAGTGGAGCTCGGGGTAAACTATGTAATGATTATTTCCACAAATGCTGGTCTTTGGGCTTACAATTTAGGCGATACGGTACAGTTTACTTCCCTTGCACCTTATCGTGTAATTGTTTCTGGACGGATTAAGCACTTTATTTCCGCCTTTGGGGAACACGTAATAGGCAAAGAGGTAGAAGAAGCGATGAACAAGGCCATTGCGAAATTCGGCTTTTCTATTTCTGAGTTTACTGTAGCTCCTCAAATTACTCCTCAAAATGGGGGACTACCCTATCATGAATGGCTGGTTGAGTTTGAACAAGAGCCAGAAAATATTCAAAAGTTATCTGAATTTTTGGATCAAGAAATGCAGAAACAGAATTCTTATTATTACGATCTGATTGTAGGAAAAGTACTTCAACCCTTGAAGATAAATCCACTTAAAAAAGATAGTTTCCATAAATTTATGAAGTCACAAGGGAAATTGGGGGGCCAAAATAAGGTGGCCCGACTTTCCAACGATCGTAAAATAGCAGATGCCTTGATCCAGATTCAGCCTTAAAATTAATAGTATATTTGCGTTTAATGATTAAATTGAATTCACACACACGAACACGGGCGCAGGAAAGCACAGGGGCTATTGAAAAGCTGTATATCACCATGCGTCATCTTTTGAATCGGGGATTTTATAAACCTATGGGCGTTTCGGGAGAATCGCTGCTCGATTCTTTATTAACCTTAAGACCCGAAATCTACGGGTCCATTACGGAAGATAAAATAGAACTCCAGGGTCTGTTGTACATTATGGACCGCTTGCCCTATGGAATCGAAGAATGTAGGTACATAAATCTAACAAGCGACGAAGGATATAAGGATTCGCACTTTGGGCCTATTATCCCTCTTAAAAGGCGGAGAAACTGCTACAGGATAGATTCCGAGCAAATGAATATCGAGATTACTCGCGGACGATCTGAAATTTATGATATTCTCACCCATCTCACCTTTCTCTTTATTGAGTCGCACAAAATAATGAAACAGGTGCTGATTAATGAAAATGGCGAAGTTATACGCGATTGGAAGAAACTGGAGCAGGTGGTTCTAAAGGATGGGGAACTTACCCAAGAAGAAAAGGAAGTTGCCCTAACCCACACCGCCAATTTCTTGGGACGAACATTTGAGGAGATTAAAAATGCCTTTCCTTACTTCGCCCACGAAAAAAATGAAAATCGTTTTTTCAGCATAATATACTATATGGGCAAATTGGCCATGGCGGAAGTAGTGAGTGACGATAAGCGAATTATAACTTTTAGTCCTGTTTTAAGAGAACGTCTGGGCCATCACATCCACGGCGAACAGTGGGCACATAGAATTAAGCAGACCTTGCAGGAAAATGGACTGTTGCAACGGCCATTGCACATAGTGAGCGCGAATATGCACAGCGTGATGAACAGCTTGTTTGCTGAAAAGGCCCTGCCTTTAGAATTTGCCAAGAAGAAATCTCTTCAGGTTTTTGAAACTCTTAGTAGTCCAGCGAGTATGGGATTACGGACAAAAGTTATGAAAACCGCCACTTCTCAGGGAATGATATTTCTGGAAGATACTAGTGGCACCAATATCGACATCCAAATATTCGATACCGCCAAGATTAAGAATAATACCTATACCGAAACCCTAAAAAATGTTGAAGAAATCCAGAGGCCCGTTATTATTGTAATGGACTACGCTTTTGGAGAGCAGGCATACGAAACAATGGATGAGTTGTTAAAGCCCTTTACCGATTCGAAAAACAAACAAATATTCCTTAATGTGTCCTCTGTTTCCATTATGGGGAAAGCGGGTATTTTAGAGGGAGAAAAGGGAGATATTATGATTCCGTCGGCCCACGTTTTTGAAGGTACGGCAGATAATTATCCTTTTGAAAACGAATTGGACAAATCACATTTTAGTGAAGATGATGTAAAGGTTTTCGCTGGAACTATGATTTCAGTATTGGGGACTTCCCTACAAAATAGAGATGTTTTAAAGTTCTTCCACAACTCTACTTGGAATGTTATCGGTTTGGAAATGGAAGGTGCACATTATCAAAAAGCAATTCAGGCAGCATCAAAAATTAGACGAAGTATTAGCGCGGATGTTAAGGTGAGATATGCATATTACGCTTCGGATAATCCCCTTGAAACAGGAAGTACTTTAGCTTCTGGTGGATTGGGTACTACAGGAGTAAAACCTACCTATTTAATTACCGATAAGATGTTAAAGCAGATATTAGACACTCCTAAAAAATAATTTTGAAAAACAATAAAGTACTGATTACGGGGGGCGCAGGGTTTATCGGCTCTAATTATGTGGAATATATTCTTCAAAATCCAGAAGATGAAATTTTCGTTCTCGACAAGCTTACCTACGCCGGAAATCTGAAAAATCTAGAGACGGTTTCGGATAAAATAACTTTTATAAAGGGAGATATTTGTGATGAAGGATTGATAGATAAATTATTCTCGGAACATCAATTTCAAAAGGTAGTTCACTTCGCTGCTGAAAGTCATGTGGACAATTCCATTTCTGGTCCTTCGGAATTTATCCAGACCAATATAGTTGGCACTTTTAATTTGCTCCAAGCTTCCTATAAAACTTGGATGACCGGTCCCAATGCTTTAAAAGATGAATTTGGAAATGCGCGTTTTCTTCACATTTCTACCGACGAAGTGTATGGCACTTTAGGTGAAACGGGATTGTTTACTGAAAAAACCTCCTATGCACCCAACAGTCCGTACAGTGCTTCAAAAGCATCATCAGATTTTATAGTGAGAAGCTATTTTCATACTTATGGATTGCCGGTTGTAACAACCAACTGCTCTAATAATTACGGGCCCTATCAGCACAAGGAGAAATTAATTCCTACGGTAATCAGAAAGGCAATTTCAGGAGAGCCCATCCCCATTTACGGCGATGGGAAAAATGTACGGGATTGGCTGTATGTAACAGATCATTGCAGTGGGATTTATCGAGCTCTCCAAAATGGGAGACTTGGTGAAACTTACAACATTGGTGGAAAAAATGAGCGGAACAACATTTATATTGCAGAGGTTATTTGTGATTTATTGGATGAAATGCTTCCAAAAAACACTTCTTATAAAGAGCTTATAACGTATGTAAAGGATCGTCCGGGTCACGATTTTAGATATGCTATTGATGCTTCGAAAATCGAAAAGGAATTGGGTTGGAAAGCAGCAGAAAATTTTGAAAGTGGCATCCGAAAGACGATTTCATGGTATTTGGAGAATCGCGATAGATTATAACAAAGTGTTCATAATGAGATTATTAATAGAAAGTCAGCGGAATATAACTCTTGTATAGCAGTCTGTTATTTATTACTTTTGATGGAATTAATACACGATTAACAATACTTACGGCTGTCTAAAATTTGTGTTGAAAATAATTATAATCAGGAAAGTACAGACTGCATTAAGATTTGACAAGGATTTGTTGGATCTCGTTAAGGGAAAGGCTAAAGCTGAAAATCGAAGTTTAAATAATTATATAGAATATTTACTTTTTCACGAAGTAGGTAATATTCCAAATGCGGAAACGCAACAAGCTATTAATGAAGCTGGTAATGACATAAATTTGACCCGAATTATTTGGTTTCAAATTGAAGCGCCAAAAACCATAAAACTGATTAGGATCGGATCTCATTCCGATTTATTTTATACCATAAAATTAACAGAATTCAGAGACCTGTTAGGTTTAAATCAACATATTAATGAAAGGAATAATACTAGCAGGAGGATCGGGTACACGTTTACATCCAATTACTTTGGCCGTAAGCAAGCAGTTAATGCCCGTGTATGATAAACCAATGATTTATTATCCTTTATCTACGCTTATGTATGCCGGCATCAGGGATATTCTCATTATTTCTACACCCAAAGATCTGCCACTATTCAAACAACTTTTGGGAGATGGGAAAAACTTGGGATGCAATTTTTTTTATGCGGCACAAGAAGAGCCTAATGGCTTGGCAGAAGCCTTTATTATTGGAAAGGAATTTATCGGGAAAGATAAGGTCGCCTTGATACTGGGAGACAATATTTTTTACGGATCAGGGTTAAAAGAACTGCTGCAATCCAATAACGATCCAGATGGCGGCGTTATTTATGCTTATCACGTACTTGACCCCGAGCGATATGGAGTTGTCGAATTTGATGAGGACGGAAAAGCACTTTCAATTGAAGAGAAACCCATAAATCCGAAATCAAATTATGCTGTTCCGGGCATTTATTTTTACGATAATAGCGTGGTGGGAATTTCCGAAAATATAAAACCCAGTGCAAGAGGCGAATTAGAAATTACGGACGTAAACAATGTATATCTGAAGAATGGAAAATTGAACGTTAGCATCCTAGATAAGGGAACGGCGTGGCTTGATACTGGAACATTTACTTCTTTAATGCAGGCCGCACAATTTGTAGAGGTAATTGAGAAAAGACAGGGGCTGAAAGTAGGCTCTATTGAAGAAGCGGCTTATGAAATGGGATATATTTCAAAAAAAGAATTAAACGCATTGGCCAAACCGTTACTCAAGAGTGGTTACGGAAAACATTTACTCCAAAACGATTAAACGTGAAGCTACTGAAAACTCCACTTAAAGACTGTTTCATCCTTGAACCCACTGTTTATAAGGACAAACGTGGCATATTTTACGAAACCTACAATCAAAAGCTATTTGAAAAAATCACAGGTCTAAACATCCAGTTTGTTCAGGATAATCAATCCGTTTCTACAAGAGGAGTTTTGCGCGGACTTCATTTCCAACACGGTGAAATGGCGCAAGCAAAATTGGTAACCGTGGTTAAAGGGAAGGTTTTGGATATTGTAGTTGATATCAGAAAGAACTCTGAAACTTTTGGAAAATCTTTTTCTATTATTTTGGATGATGTAGACCATCGCCAGCTGTTTGTGCCCAAAGGATTCGCGCATGGATTTATCACCTTATCTAAGGAATCTATTTTTTCATATAAATGCGATAATTTTTACGATGGTGCTTTCGAAGGCGGGATTAAGTTTGATGACGCAACCTTGGCATTGGATTGGCATCTTCCAAAGGAAGCATTTATTATTTCAGAAAAAGATATGGGTCTTCCCAGTTTTGAGGAAGCGGTTTCTCTTTTGAAAAGGGAGTAGAAGTGGTTTTTAATTTCCCTTTATTCAATAAATTAGATTAAGAAATGGATATTTCAATATTTTCCCCACATATTTTTTGGTCTTATAAAAAAAATTCGGACTTGCCCAATGCGTTGATTATTAGCCAGGTCTCCCTCTATGGGGAAATAGAAGACAGGCTTCTGATGAGAAAACTATTTCCAAAAAAGGAAATCCACAAAGTTTTGGAAACTCTGAGTGCTAAATACCCAAAGCGTGTTCATTTTATTGAAAAGGTAATATTGTAATGAATAGATACACGGGATATATTTGTGGAAAATATCGGAGCTTATCTTGGGCTAAAAGAGGTGGTTTCCAAGGTTGAACAAGAAGAGTACTTTGTGCAGGAGGTTAAAAAAATCCATAGACAAAAGAGAGCGGTAACAGTTTGGGAGAAATAAAGAAAATACTTGTCACAGGCGCAAACGGACAATTGGGAAGATGTATAAAAGATGCCGCCTCCGAGTTTCCCGCTCTCGAATTTGTCTTTGCCTCAAAGGAAGATCTCAACATTGAAAATGCTGATTCGATCAAAGATTTCTTCAGAAACAATAACTTTTCACATTGCATAAATACTGCTGCCTACACCAATGTTGAAAAGGCGGAAAGCGAAAAGGAAAAAGCTTTTTCCATCAATGCGGAGGCGGTAAAAAATCTTGCGGTAGTTTGTAAGGAAAATGACACTGTACTGCTTCACATTTCTACGGATTATGTTTTTGATGGCAAAAAAGAGTCTCCTTATTTGGAGAGCGATCCAACCAACCCTATCAATGTTTACGGCAGTTCCAAACTGAAGGGAGAGCAATGCCTCCAAGAAATCTGTGATAAAATCTACATTTTCCGGACCTCTTGGCTCTATTCCCAATACGGGCATAACTTTCTGAAAACTATTTTGAAATATGTTGAAGAAGAAAAAATCTTGACCATTACCACTGAGCAAATCGGGACACCCACAAATGCAAATGATTTAGCGCGCGCATTACTGGAAACAATAGAAAATGACCCCGAAGAATATGGTCTTTATCACTTCAGCAATAGGGAAGAAACGACTTGGTTTGGCTTTGCCGAGGAGATACTTAGGCAAACTGGAAAATTAGAAGTTGCAAGTCTTGCAAAAACAAACCATTACCGTACTTTTGCCGCACGGCCGGCGTATAGTGTTTTGGATAATGCAAAGGCAAAAAATATGTTAGGTTTAAAAAATAGGGATTGGCGCGAGAGCCTAGAATCTGTAATAAATAAGACATTCAATAATTCATAATATTTTTGTTTATGGCACAGCAGCATTCTTCGGAAGAGATTGATTTGGGGTATTTTTTTAGAAAGTCCAATGATGTATTCAAGCGGATGGCCAGAGGAATATTTGAAATTCTTCACTTTTTTAAAAGATTTTTCATTTGGATACTTCTTTTAATAATTATAGGATTTGCTATTGGCTATTACAAAGATACTTCTGCTGTAGCCGTTTATGATAACCGGGCTATCATTATTCCTAATTTTGAAAGTGTAGACTATGTATATGACAAGATTGAAGCTGTCAATTCCAAAATTAAAGCACGTGACACCACTTATCTAAAAACTATTTTTGGTGAAAATGCCGGAAAAGTAGGTATTATGGAGATTGAAGCAATTGTGGATATTTACAACTTTGTTTCAAAATCCAGAACCAACATTGATATTTTGCGAATTCTTTCCCAAAACCAGAATTTTTCTGAATATGTAAATGACGTTGCCACCAGCAAATATTACAAGTACCATAGATTCAAAATCCCCGTACTGGGGAAGGATGCTTCAGAAAAGGTTGTGGCAGATTTTTTTAAGTACCTAAACGAGAATGAGCACTTTAAAGCCTATCAAGAAGTTTATACCGACACCAAAGCCTTTGATATAAAAGAGCATTATGATATGGTTTCTCAAGTAGATTCCCTAGTTGAGGCTAGCTCCAGAATGTATAGTGTTGGTTCTAATGTATCTGTTAACAATAACAGCGATTTACATTTTTTAATAGAAAGAAAGCGGCTTTTGATAGAAGACATCTATCAGCTTAGAACGGATTTATTGGACTATTCTACACCGATAAAAATTGTTAGCGTTGATTATAACCTAAAACCGGAGAGGCTTTTGGAGAT
This sequence comes from Aequorivita sp. H23M31, assembly GCF_004022485.1. Classification (GTDB taxonomy): domain Bacteria; phylum Bacteroidota; class Bacteroidia; order Flavobacteriales; family Flavobacteriaceae; genus Aequorivita; species Aequorivita ciconiae. Next base: position 2,490,534 of record NZ_CP034951.1, on the reverse strand, counting down.
ACCTAATAAGGTTAAGTTTCCGATATTCTTGGTGTTCTTATTTTCGATGGTGTTTTTTGTTATCTATCTATTTAAACACTTAAGGACCTATGCTGAATTGGAGAAGCCAGAACCAATAGATCGCAAATAAGAGGTTATTTATTCCGAAACGGAGTTTACGATTATTCCTCTCCCCGGGGTAAGCTGGAAATAAAAGATGTTATTATGAAAATACTATTTGTAAACCCTCATATGAAAATGGGGGAATAGCGAATTCATTGAACAACTTGCTCATTGAGCTTAACAAGAATAAGAACCTATCGATTGAATTACTATGCTTCAATCCGTATTTTGATGATAAATTCTCTTCGCTACACGACAATTTTAAAGTTCATTCTCCCTTCCTAATAAAATGTCTTTACATTACCTTTAAAGATGCAAGGAGGAATTTGCCTTGGTATTCGTGGCCAGCATTCCTATGTGTGAAATTATTTTTAAAAATTGTTGGTGAGAATGCTGCACGAAGTTTTTTTATTAAATCAATTTACCGGAATTGGAATAAAGGAACAAAATATGATGCCGCTATTTCTTTTTCAAATGATATTCCGAAAAAAAACTCCTTATTGGGTTCAAACGATTTCGTTTTATCCTCAGTAACCGCAAATCAAAAGATTGCCTGGATTCACAATGATTTGGAAAGACTGGGGATAACCCGAACATATATTTTAGATCGCTACAAAGACTTTGACAAGGTGGTTTCGGTTTCGCAAAGTTGTAAAGTTGATTTTGATTCATTAGTGCCCGAGTTTTCCAAAAAGTCCTTCCTGGTACACAACTATATCGATCCCAGAATAATCCTGGAAAAAGCAACAGAATTCAATCCCTATAAAGAAAGGGATGAAGGTCTTATTTTTGTGACGGTGGCAAGGATTGATAATACCCAAAAAAGAATAGATCGAATAATTGAAATAGCTGGGAAATTAAAGGAGAATGGGCATATTTTCAAATGGTTTATCGTAGGAGATGGGCCAGATAGGCTTGATCTTGAAAAGCAAGTTGGAGCCGCCGATCTTAAAAACTATGTTTCTTTTGAAGGATTTAAACAGAATCCATATCCCTACTTAAAATATGCGGATTGTTTTGTTCTTACCTCAGATTTCGAGGCTCAGGGAATGGTTCTAAGCGAGGCACTTATTGTGGGCACACCAGTTATTACTACCGACTTTCCCGCTGCCAAAGAATTTGTAATAGATGGGGTAAATGGGAAGATTACAGGTAGAAATACGGAATCGCTTTTTAAAGCGGTGGAAGAAGTCCTGAAAAATCCATCTATTTTAAAATCATTTCAAGAACAAATTCAAGGTTCGAGACTTGAAGAAATGGCGGAGACCAGCATTCGGGAATTTAAAGAAATGTTGGAATATTAAAACCTAAAAAGATGGAGGTTAAGGGCAGTATTATGAAAGGCGTAAAATGGACAACTGCCGGCACGATCGGGGTTGCCGTTTGTTCCTTGCTTAGATTGTCAATATTAACTCGCTTTCTAGATACAAGAGATTTTGGTCTTATGGCCTTAGCTCTTTTTGTTTTGGGAATTATTGAGCTTTTTATGGATATGGGCCTAACCTCTGCCATTTTCCACAAACAAAAAATATCCAAAAATGAATATTCCAGTCTGTATTGGATAAACCTAGTTTTCGGTCTCTTAATTTTTGGAATTATTGCCCTTATTTCGCCATATATCGCTGATTTTTATAACGAACCATTGTTAAGCCAGCTTATCATTATAATGGCTTTAGCCGTAATTGCTGCTGCTCTTGGTGGTCAATATAAAACAATTGAACAAAAGCAGTTAAACTTTAAGATAGTTGCTATGGTAGAGCTAATAAGCGCTATAGTCTCTCTAGCTCTTGCAATTTTTCTAGCTGTTTCCGGGTACGGAATTTATTCCCTTATCTTTTCTGCCTTGCTACAATATGCAACTCCCAATTTATTTTTCTTTATAAGGGGAACATTTACCAATCCTGTAAAACTTCATTTTAAATTAGCTGAGGCTCTTCCATTTTTACGCATTGGCATATATGAGGTTGGTAGCCAATTTGTCAATTATTTTAATCGGGATCTGGATGTTATAATTATTGGAAAATTATTTAGCACTGAATTATTGGGCGGGTACAGTTTGGCAAAACAACTTGTTTACAAACCTGCACAAATTGTAAATCCTATTATCACAAAAATATCAAATCCATTATTGGCCAGGTTTCAAAATGATATTGATGTTTTAAAAAGAAATTATTTGAAGCTGATCAATTTAGTGTCGTCCATTAATTTCTTTGTTTATTTGGGTGTAATCATATTTGCTCCCCTAATTGTTTCAATATTGTATGGCTCGGGTTACGATCATATTGTTATACTTGTGCGTATCCTAGCTATATATATGTATATTAGAAGCATTGGGAATCCCATCGGCAGTCTTGTAATTGCAACCGGTCGAACTAACATTTCATTTTACTGGAATTTATTTTCAATTGCAATAATGTCCATCTTTATATTTACAGCAAGTCAATTTTCTCTAGAAGTCGTAGCTTGGGCAATGACCGCTGGATTTGTCTTTTTATTTGTGCCCAATTGGTGGCTTTTGGTGTATAAGATGACCAGAGCGAGCTTGGGGGAATTTGTTAATGCAATTATTCCCAAACTATATATTAATGAAATAAGAGGCTTTGTATCAAAGTCCAGAAATTGAATCATTACTTGAAAATGAGGAAAATTATAACTTATATATTTTTTGTCATCGGTTTTACTATTTTATGTAGTTGTCAATCGAAAGGGAGTAAGGATGTAAAGCACCCCGGAACAATAAGAAACCACGATCTAAGTCTTCCACAATGGGGTCCATACACTAAAAAATACGTGGGAATTTCACATATTCCTGATACACAGCAAGGCCTGCGTTTTGATCTGTCAGTTTTTCCTTCTTTCTACACTAAGGCAATCCAGCCACCAGATGTATTACAGACTTCAAATTTTTACCCTTGGGAAGCATCCCCAGATCTTGAATACTTTTCGTATAGACACGAACTGGAGTGGAAGGACAAGGTTTATACCGACATAGCGTATGCCGAAATAGATGAAAGTTCCAGAGCAATCGAAATGATCTGTGTGAACAATACAGACTCCATTCAAAATCTCACGATGCATTTGGTATCCTCCATGCATTTTCCTCCTTTGGCGCCGCATAAACCCGAAATTCCACTTATTTATGATATTATTTACCTACCCGAAAATGGACTTTGGGTGGACGCCCTGGATTATGAGAGCTTGACCTTTAAAAATCCGTGGATCAAGGATGAATTGGTTCCCGATGGAATGATGAGAGCGGAGGTACGTGAAAACGGACTCGTAAACGGAAGTGCGATCGGGAATGGATTTGGTGGACATTCAGGAGATATTGTAAATTATAAATTTGAAGTTCCTAATAAGATTCAAAATGCCATTCTCTGTATTCGATATAAAATCGAAGGAACTAAAGCGGCCCAACTACAATTGAGCGGATTTGTAGATAAAACAATAGACCTTCCCTTCACCGCTAATTTAAATTTTAGCAAGACTTCCATTGGGGACCTGCCAAGTGGAAAATACGAAATAAAGTTGGAAACAAAATCGACCACTCGGTTGGTAATCGACGGATACGCCTTTGTTTCTCAAAAGGATTTTGATAAAATTACTATAGATACCGTATTATGGAATAGTGTTCCGGAAATCATAAAAGGGCCCTCCCCGAATTCTGTGATTCTAAAATATCAAAATACAGATGTGTATTATGGTGTACAATGGGACAATCCGGACTTCAAATTGGGTCAATGGTTTGCCAAGGATTTACCTGGAAACTTTAATGCGGAATTAAATGCTTCAGATAAAACCAATTTCCATATTGACGAAGGAGGCCATTTTACCGATGTTGCAATTCAGCCAATCGAAATAGCTCCCAATTCATCGAAAACCATAAAAGGAATGGTTTGCGCCGGCACGCTGGAAGATGTAAAGTCCAAACTGGAAAAAGCGGACAAACTGGATTTTGAAAAATACTTTGCCAAGGCCAAGAAAAATCTGCCCCAGTACAATACAGTTCCTGAGGGAGATAAATACTTGTTTAGTCAAGAACGAATGGCGGCTACTACTATAACGAATGTAGTATATCCAATTTATACTCAAAATCAATATATACGCCATCATGCTCCTGGTCGCAAATGGGATTGCCTATACACTTGGGATTCTGGATTTATTGGTATTGGCCTTAGCCAATTGGATATGGAACGTGGGATAGAGAATCTGAACGCATATTTAACCGGCCCAGATCAACAATCGGCTTTTATCCATCACGGCACTCCCCTTCCCGTTCAAATATATTTGTTTCAGGAATTGTGGAATAAAAACCAGTCGGAAGAATTTTTAAAGGAGTCCTATCCCCGATTAAAAAGGTATTATGATTTCTTAATAGGAAATGTGAGTACTTCCACCACCAGAAATCTGAAATCAGGTTTGATTACCACTTGGGACTATTTTTATAATTCGGGAGGTTGGGATGACTATCCACCCCAAAAATATATGCACGATAATAATTTGGCAAAGACTACAGCTTCGGTTGTAAGTTCGGCACATATGATTCGAGTTGCCAAAATTCTTAAAATGGCAGCTGAGGCACTGGAAATTAACGAAGATGTAAAATCATATAACAAAGACATTACGGAGCTCTCAACGGCTTTAAATGAGTATTCCTGGGATAAAGAGAGTGGTTATTACGGTTATGTACAACACACTTCTGGAGGAAGGCCAAAGGGAATTTTAAAATACCAAGACTCTATCAACTACAACAAGGGTTTAGGTGGAGCTTCCCCTTTAATAGCAGGAATATGCAATGACGATCAAAAGGAAAAAATTCTTTCGCATTTAAAAACCAAAGGCGAAATTTGGTCAGATATGGGCCTGTCCACCGTAGATCAATCCGCGCCATACTTTAGTAAAACAGGCTATTGGAACGGCCGGGTATGGATGCCACATCAATGGTTTTTTTGGAAAACCATGCTCGATCTTGGCGAAGATGATTTTGCCCATAAAATTGCCATAACGGCTCTCGATGTATGGAAACGAGAAACCGAGAGAACGTATAATTCTTTCGAGAGTTTCCACATTGATAGGGAACAAGGAGATGGATGGTACCAATTTAGTGGTCTTTCCGCTCCTGTATTATCTTGGTTTAATGCCTATTACCAAATTGGAAATCTAACCACAGGTTATGATGTTTGGGTTGAAAAAGAAGAATTTAATAAAGACTACACCCAACTAAATGCGACCTTAAAAGTAAATGACCATAAAGACAAGCCTTTTTCATTGATAGCTTGTCTGAATCCCGAATATTCGTATGACGTTTATTGGAACGATGAAAAAGTTCCGCATAAGGAATTGAACAAGGGAACACTAAGCATTAATATTTTAGGGGGTCATTCTGAAATAGGTGAATTGAAAATAAAGAAAAAAAGGAGTTAAACTCCTAAAGTTTTTTCAAAGTAAATAATATTTATTTCCCAAGTGGTTAAAAGAAAAGACATACAAATGGAGCGGTCGGAGTTCCGAAAATTTCATTCTTCAATATTATACGCCGTCAACGATTTAGTCATTCCCAAAAACTTTTCCTGATAGATTTTTGCTTCAGGAAAAAGTTCTTTCATTTTATTTTTGGAAAGGAGAATTATCTGCTCCGCTTGATCTTTTGCCTCTTCATGTGAGATTTTTGTACCTCTGGAAAGCTTTGTTTTACTCAGCACAAAAATCTTGGTTTTCTTCGGTAAAAATTGGAAATAGGGCAATAAGTAATGGGGCTCAACAAAAAAATATTTATAGGGAGTTTGAATATAATAGTTCTTCCCCACTCTTTGCACCTCATCTGCCATCAGTTTTTGGTTCTCAGATGTATATAAATGCTCAATAACCGAATTTGAAAAAACCAAGTCGAAAGAGTTATCCGCAAATTCAGATAAATTGCACGCATCTCCTTTTACCGAAACCATATTTGGATAGTGGGTTTCAAATTTCGTGAGGTTTAAAAGTGTAATCTTTATATTTTTCTTTTCGTGATAACCTCTGTTTTCCCAAAAAGATTCGGTACCGCCTACATCCAGAATGTTTATGGTTTTTCCGTTTTCTAATTTCTTTAACTGGCTTTCAAAAAAAGCAAATCTTTTATTTCTAAATTGATTGGCGAGTGACTTCTTATTATTGTAGTTGGCGAGATTGTTTATAAAAGACATTTTCGGTTATTTGAAGTTGCTATAAACTTTAATTTTATTCCAAGTTATAATGTGGAATTTAAAAATGAAATAAATTATGTTAGCGTTTCTGAGGGATTAAAGTAATTAAATTTTTTTGCTTTTTTTCTCATTCCAACTATCGGAAAAGATAATCCATCCTTCTTTTACAAAACAGTCCAATAGGCCTTTATTTCCTTGTAAGCAATGGTACATTGTCCTTAATTTGGGTATTGGAAACGAAAGTTTTTATCATTCAACTTGATATTCAGAATTCTTGTTTTGGAAAATCAGAGCATAAATATAACAAAGGGAAATTGAAATTGTTAGCTTTGTCGAAGCATTAAATTGGTTTAATTGAAGTTATTTTAACAAGTTTTATTTAGGTTTCAGCCTAGGCCAACCTAATATGTAACCAATATAGTATTAAATAACACATTATATTGGTTTCTTGGGAGTAAGAAAAAATTAGATAGGATGAGGTTATTAGTGGTTTTCCCATGTTTTAATGAGGAAGAGGTTTTAACAAATACAGTTAAAAGATTTTTTATCTATTTCGAAAACATAATTGAATTGGGTATTATTTCAAATGATAGCCGTATTTGTTTTGTGGATGATGGAAGTGTGGATAAAACCTGGGACATAATCACATCTTTTCCGCAAAAATATATAAATGCGATAAAATTCAGCAATAATTTTGGACATCAAAATGCATTATTGGCCGGACTGGAAAATTTTAAGAACGAATTTGATGTATACATTACCCTTGATGTTGACTTGCAGGATGATTTTAATGTTATCGGAGAGATGATTGCAAAAAATAAGGAAGGATTTGATATTATTTATGGCGTAAGAAATGATAGATCGACTGACAGTGTTTTAAAAAGAGGTACAGCAAAAATGTTTTACACTTTAATGGAAAAGATGGGTGTAAAAACAATTAACAATCATGCTGATTTTCGGTTAATAAACAATCAAGCATTACTATCACTACTTAAATTTCCGGAGTCACATCTTTTTTTAAGAGCAGTTTTCCCTTTAATAGGCTTAAATCACACCATAGTTTATTACAAAAGATTTTCGCGAGAAGAAGGTGAGTCAAAATATCCTTTAAGAAAAATGCTATCCTTTGCGTGGGATGGCATTACATCATTTTCTGCTACTCCCTTAAGAATCGTTTTATTGGTTGGCTTACTTTCTATTTTTTTATCTTTTCTTCTATTGCTATGGGCAGCCGTTCAATTGCTCCGGGGAAATGTAATTCACGGTTGGTTTTCGATGATAGCCGTTGTAACCTTTTTTGGTGGTATACAAACCTTTGCTATTGGAATAATAGGAGAATATATTGGTAAGATTTATATCCAAACCAAAAAAAGACCACGTTACATTATTGATAAAATCGTAAAGAAATAAACGAATGTCGAAAAAGATAATTCTGTACCTGCTATATTTTTTTTCAATTTTAGTCTTTTCAAAATTAATCTATCATGTATTTTTATCTCTAGAAGAAAATACTCCTATTCTTTTGGTAAAATGGGTGAAAATTTTCTTGGTTCTGTCTTCAGCCTTTGTCCTGTTTAAACTTATTAATAATAGAAAAATATCGAACTTATTTTTTGGTGTTTTTTTGGTTTTATTCTCATTGTCTTTAAGATATTGGTGGATTTTCAATGTAAATACTGAGCCAATTTCAGACTTTAGCGTCATGTTTCATTCTGCCCAAAAGTTGATGACTGGAAATATTTCTGCAGTTCGTGATAATCCTTACTTTATAAAATATCCTTCAAATATTCCTTTTACCGCATATCAAGCAATAATATTATTTTTCTCCAATTCCGTTTTGGCCCTAAAGATATTAAACGTGATTTTTGGAACTTTGATAGTATGGCTTGTTTATAAGATTTCAAAACTAATTAGTGGTGGACCAACAGGACGAATCACTGGACTTATTTCGGCGCTATACCCACCTTTAATAATCTATTCTTCTGTACTGACGAATCAAACATTGTCAATATTTTTTATGTTGTTGGCTATATGGATGTATTTTAGGAAGAAAAACTTGATTTATGTGGGTGCAGTATTGGCGTTGGCCAACTTGATACGACCAACCATTACTGTCTTTTTTATAGGCTTGTTTGTCTTTATGATTCTTACTTTCATTTTTGAAAATAAGATTGATTTTTTTAAATCAGGGAAAATACTTTTTTTAAACCTAGGAAAACTAGCAGGCTCTTATTTTTTAGTTCTAATGCTATTAAGCTTTTCATTTCAATGGTTAGAAATAAGCAAACATGGTTTATTGAATGACCCAATACCAAGCTATAAGTTGCTCGTAGGTTTAAACCCGAAAACTATTGGTCATTATTCAACGGAAGATGCAAGCCTTACAGACAATCTAGACACGTTTGAAGAAAATGCAAAACCATTAATTAAAGAAAGGCTTAAGGATAAAACAAAACTTAGAACGCTTTTAGACGAAAAATTTATAAAAATGTGGGCTAAAAAGGATGCAGGGACCTATTGGGCATTTACATCAAATATCAAAAACAAAAATGATTTTGAGTTTATAACATTATTTGAACAATATTTTTATATCTTTTTAATAGGAATGGGAATTATTTTCATTCTATTAAGCCTTAAATTTCAGGGAGCTTCTCCTCTCTCCCCGTATTTATTATTCTATTTAATAATTTTAGGCTTTGTTCTGATCTATTCTGTTTATGAGATACAATCGCGTTATCGCTATGAAATTTATCCCTTGTTCATTTTAATCGCTGGAGCAGGTTTTGCGAAATTATTTTTTAAAACTTCACATTTAGGCTCCATAAGAAGTGATGACAATGAAATTTCTCCAATAAAGTAATTGATGAAAAATCTCTTTCCCTAAGTCTCGAAACCTTGATTAGGCATTAGGTGTAGGCAAGTTTTTCAGCTGCTCCAATTTACGGTTTTGTTTATATTGCAAGATCGATTTTTTTTTCAATACACATGAAATAGTCATTCCCACTTAACTACGATTGCACCAGAAATGTTCCTAAAACTAATAACAGAATTGGTCGTGTCCTCCATAGGCCTACCTAGCAATATAAATTATGTCGACAAAATAATTTTAATTTGTGTTACAATACACAAAACAAATTCCAATCTCACAATTTTCTTTTTTTAATTGGTTTTCAAAAAACGTTGTGTGAAGTGATAACAACAATTGATTTCAATCATTCCAAAAGAGGTAACAATGTCGGATGGAATGTGGATTCAATTCTTTGACTTTGGCTAATTTACCAGCATTGTATAAATCCCAGTACTTCTTTACAATAAAATTTAAAAAACAGTAGCTTTGCCAATCTTATTTTTTACGTTAAGAGATAAAAACTTAGAAGCAAAAGTAATTTTAAACTCTTGAATTGAAGCTTTTTTACCAAATAGTATTAGTGGTTCTTTTCTTGGCTACGGCAGCCATCACTTTAAGTGTATTACAGGCAGTATGCTTGATGCTATTGTTTTTTGGGGTCTGGATTGCCGACAAAAAAGGAAAACTTGAAATCCCACATTATGTTTTCGCCGCCTTTGGGATATATGCCATCTTTTTGATAATCGGTCTGCTACACAATCATCCCAAGGCATCCATCGATATAAAATATCCAATTTTTGGATTTATCTTTTATTTATTTCTAGTAAACGTAAGGAATTTGAATATGCTCCGTTTACTTTTTATCATCAATGCGGTTGTTGCAGTTTCCTACATACTAATTTATTTGGGCATTGTGCCCTCCTTGTGGCATGGTTCGTCTATTGGAATGGGCGGCAGGGTTTATGGACCGCCCATTATCGCTATTGTCCTAATTTGCTTTTATTATTTATATAACAAAAGAGGTTTTGATCTGCCGTTGGCCATTTCATTTTTATTGGCAATGATATATCTATTCCTTACTTCCAACCTGATGAACTTGGTTACTGCCGGAGCTTTATTGGCACTTATTGTTATTGATTTCCGGAAATTATTTAATCCAGGCTTTATTATCGGGTTTGCCCTATTGATAGCAGGAGCAATAGCGTTCTTTAATTCCGATTTGACTCCCGATGCCATAAAGGAAAAATTGCCCTACGTTCTAAAACCTTGGGAATATGCCAGTTTAAAAACGCGAATTCTCGATCTACAGACGGCTTTAAGGGCAGAGGATTTTTCTACATCGGAAAAACTAATTGGCAAAGGCTTTGGGGTGAGCACGACTGTGTATCGGGAAAATGTGATAGCCCAGAGTTTTAGTATGAACTATACCTTTCGCGAAATTGATAATGGGTTTTACTATATCTACCATCGCGGTGGGTATATTCTTCTTTTTCTCTTTTTGGCAGTTCATATATATTTAATAAAAATCATTCCCGGTACGAAAGCGAAATTGGGTTTTATAGTCATTGCCCTATTTACTAATCTTCTCTCGATCCACTATTTTACTTATGTGTTTTATATGGTCGTTCCCTATCTCATACTGGAATCTCACAGATTGAAAAGGAATTTATCTTTAAATCCTGTAGTTGATGAAGAATAGTCTATATATCGTTCCCAATCTCAAAAAAATATATGGCGGACCTATCACCAGAATTAATCTATTTAAGGAAACCTTTAAGCGAAATGGAGCCGGTATTATTGAACAGGGGAATAAACTGAATTCCCTATTAAAAAAAAGAGATTTATGCTATGTAGAATCGGCAACCAACAGAATTGGTTTTGTAGATTTAATAGCTCTTTTTTTTATAAAACTGCAATCCAAAAAGGTAATTGTTTTTATTCGCGATATCTATATCGAACTTTTTCCTGAAGATTACAAAACTCCCAGACAGAAACTAACATTTTATATAAATAGAGCGAGTAATTTCTACCTCACTTGGATTTCCACATCGATGGTTTTCCCCACAACTCAAATGGGCGAAGTGTTTTTTGATAAAAACCAAACTTTTCCAAAACGGCCTTACAGCGATTTGCCGCCCGGTACACACCAAATAAATGAAAATGTAGCTATTCCCGATTTTTCAAAGAAAATTGGAATTTTGTACCTGGGAAGTATTGATTATAAAAACTCGGGTTTTGAACATTTTATAGATTTCGCAAAAGCACACGCTGAAACCTATAATTTTTTCGTGCTTTCTGGTGCAAAAAATATTGCAGAAATGATATTGGGCACTCCAATATTGGCCACCAAATGTCCTCGTGCAGAAATCCCTAATTTTATTAAAGAAAACAATATAGCCTATGCTCTGCATACACGTCCGCGAAATATGTACGACGATCTTACGTTTCCAATAAAGGTATTCGACTTTTTAAGTTTCCAACTTCCGTTTTTTACGGAGCCCCACATTCCATTGGTAAATCTTTTAAGCAACGATTACCCTCTTTTTGCATCTTTTGGGGAAATGGATGTCATTCATCACAAAATTAAAAATTTAGGAGAATCGGAATATCGAGCCTTACTTCTGTCACTCAGAAAAATTGCCCTTAACAATACGTATGATAAAAGGTATCAGAAGTTATTGGAACAATAACCCACCGTCCAAAGTTTTTTTTCAGGTAAGCACCTACCTTTTTGTGGGTACCCTACCTTTATGGGATAACCTCAATACTATTATACTGTGGTTTTTTATTGCGTCTTCCCTTTTTATGCTCAATCCTAAACACCGTTTAGCAAATTTAAAAAGTAATAAAGTCGCCATTTATGCCCTTTTGAGTCTTTACCTGCTTTTTATATTGGGTTATTTCTTTTCTACGAACGTAAAGATTGCATTGAGGGATATTGAAAGGACTTTGACCTTAGTATTGATTCCTTTGATCGTGCTTTCCCATAATCGAGTGGATTTCGATCTAAAAAAAGTATATATCGCTTTTGGTACGGGTCTTTTTACGGGAATGGTTATTTGTTGGGCATTCATTTTTCATTCCATTGCAACCAATTTTACACCTTGGGTACAAGCGGGTTACTTTTTTAAATGGATATATTCAGGATGGAATGCCGTTGCTCCAATTGACGGCCACCCCAGTTATTTTGCGGTAATGCTGGTAATTTTTATTCTGGGAATCATTAGAATGCCAGAATTTAGGAATCTGAGAAGGAATAAATTAAAACTAGTGCTTCTGTTAGCTCCCTTTTTTCTTTTTCTAATTGAAACCAGTAGTCGCATAGGTATTATAACCCTTATCGCCGTTCTGATATTAACAATCCTCAAAAAACTAGAGATTAAAAGAGTATTCTATGTGGTGGGATTGGTAATTGTTTTAGGGTTGCTATCAATAAAATTTGATTACCTGGGAAGTAAATTTACCTCCATTGTGGATACCCAGGGAAATGTTACTCTGGACCGATATCCCCGATGGATTGCCATTTTATCTGAATTTAGCGACCGTGAAAACTGGATATTTGGAGTGGGCACTGGCGATAGACAAGCACTTTATGATGTAACCTATAGCAAAGGAGGTTTTCAAATTGCCTTGGATAATGAATACAATGCCCATAACCAATATTTGGAATTTTTAGTTTCGAATGGAATTTTGGGAGTGCTGGTATATATTCTTGTTCTAGCAACATTTATAAGAAAAACTCGATTGAGAGGAGAGGCGTTGTCCTTTTTTGTAATTATAGCACTTTTTTCATTTTCCGAAACAATCTTCGGTTTAGCTAAGGGTGTGTTTATCTTTGCCTTCTTCTACTCCTTTTATGTGATCTGGTATTCAGGAAACAAAGATTATAAACTGGAAGAAAAACAAGGAAACGAAAGCCTATGTGTGGAATAATTGGATCAATAAACCGTCCCTTTGATTTATCGGCCCTAAAGCTTATCGAGCACAGGGGCCCGGATGCTTCCGAAATTGAAAATTTTGAGGTTGGTCAACACAAAGTTGGTCTTGGTCTGGTAAGGCTTGCAATCGTTGAGCTAACGGATGCTGGAAAACAGCCTATGATTTCTTCCTGTGGGAAATTTGCTATCAGTTTTAATGGCGAGATCTATAACCATTTGGATCTTCGTGAAAAGTTGAAGGAGATTAACTTTAAAGGCAGGTCGGATACCGAAACGATATTGTATTACTTAATCAAATTTGGAATTGACAGTGTATCGGATTTCAATGGGATATTCGGTTTTTCATTTCTTGATATAGAAAACAAAAAGCTTTTTTTGGCAAGGGACCATTTTGGTGTAAAGCCTGTTTACTTTCTTCAGGATGATGGGCACTTTATTTTTTCATCTGAAATTCGACCCATAAAATATTTACAGGAAAATCCTTCCCCAGATGTAGAAAACCTACCTACGCTCTTGCGTTTGCGTTATCTTCCTTCGCCATTAACCCTACATAAAGAAATCCAAAAGTTAAAACCTGGACATTATATAGAAGTAGATTTAGCTTCTGAAAAACTTAACTATTCAGAAAAATATTTTCCAAAAGTAATTTCCAATGCTCAAACATCATTCCGTAGAAATTATTTGGAGGAATATGGAGTTCACCTCGAAAATGCCGTAAAAAGACAATTAATGGCCGATGTAGAAATTGGGGTTTTGCTAAGTGGTGGGATAGATTCCGCATTGGTTTCCGCCATTGCCCAAAAAAACTATGATGGTAAATTAAAAGCGTTTACTATTGGATTTGAAGGTGTGCACGCGGAAGATGAGATTGAGGCAGCTGCTGAGACTGCGGAGATCTTAGGTCTGGAGCATTTCTCAAAAAAAATAAACTTTGATAATTTTCTTTCTATTTTCGAGGAAACCACAAGAATTATCGAGGAGCCTCTGGCAACTACTTCTGTTATCCCAATGTATTATCTTTCCCAACTTGCTTCAGAACACGTTAAAGTTGTTCTTACAGGCCAAGGTGCCGATGAGCCTTTGGGAGGTTATCAAAGGTATCAGGGAGAACTTATTTCACAAAAAATCCCGAGAGGTCTTATTCGGTCTTCGAGAAATGTGGTTTCTAGAATGGGCGTAAAAAACGAACGTATTCTTCGCTCCGCAAATTCTCTGGGAGAGAAAAATGATGTACAACGTTTTTTAAATGTCTATTCCATATTTAGTCAAGCTGAAATAATTCAGTTGCTCAATGTAAAAGAGGAAAAAGCCTTTGATCTGATATCCTATTTTTATAATATCCTAGACTGCGGCAAAAAGAAAACAGCAGTGGAAAGGATGATGGCCATTGACGTTAGAATGAACCTTCCGGACGATTTGTTGTTATATACTGACAAAATTACAATGAACTTTTCTTTGGAATGTAGGGTGCCCATGCTCGATACGGAATTGGTTAGATTTATGGAAGAACTCCCTACTAAGGAAAAACTGGCATTTAGGAAGACCAAAATAATACATAAGGAATACGCCAAACGCATTCTTCCCAATCGGATAATTAACCGCAAGAAATTTGCATTCCAATCGCCAACAAAAGTATGGTTCAAAAATTATAACGATCAAATAAGGGAGTTGCTGCTAAAACCAGGAATTTTCACCGAAATCTTCAATGTAAATGGATTGCATCAAGTTTTGGACGATCATTTAAAGGGTTATAATCGAGAGAAGCAGATTTTCCTTTTGTTGAGCATTTATTATTGGCTTGAAGAAAACTTGTCGTCTGGACAGAAGATTAAAAGATGAAAATATTTTTGACTTCAAATATGTATCCTTCTTCAAAAGACTCGCTTTTTGGCGTGTTTGTAAAGAATTTTAGACTTGAACTTAAAAAGAATGGTGTGGTTTTTCCAGCCGTTTCGATTATTGAGGGAAAAAGGTCCAATAATCTAAGTAAGGCATTAACCTATTTGAAATATTATTTGTCTGTATGTTTTAATTTTATCTTTAAAGACTACGATTTGGTGTATGTGCATTTTATGTCGCATAATGCCCCTGTGCTGGCTTTTCTGTTTTTTCTATTTAAGAAAAAGAAACCTTTGGTAATTAATGTACACGGAGACGACGTTACTGCTTCCAAAGGGAAAAAAATAGATAATCTAAATAAGTTTATTCTTAAAAAGGTAGATTTGGTAGTTGTTCCTTCTACGTATTTCAAAAAAATGATGTTGGAAAACTATCCATTTTTGACTGAGAACCAAATCTTTGTTTCCCCATCAGGAGGTGTGGATGCCACGAGGTTCTATCCTATAAAAATGGAAAGGAACGAAATACCAATCTTGGGTATGATTTCCCGAATAGATAAAGGAAAAGGTTGGGACGACTTTATAAAGGCTTTGAAAGGTCTCAGAGAAAAAAATATAGAGTTCAAAGCAATAATTGCAGGACAGGGGTTACAGGAAAAGGATATGCTGGAAATGATCCGCGAGTTTAATTTACAGGATCGAGTAGAATTCTTAGGCCTGGTAAAACAAGAGGAGCTAGTTCAATTATATAATAAAATGGACGTTATGGTATTTCCTACAAAACGCGAAGCCGAAAGTTTGGGCTTAGTGGGCGTGGAAGCTATGAGTTGTGGTACCCCAGTTATTGGCGGAAATATTGCCGGACCAAAAACTTATATTAATCACAATCAAAATGGACTGTTATTTGAACCTGGAAATGTTTCTGAATTGGAGGGATGTATTGAAAGATACCTCAAACTTTCCTCAGAAGAAAAATCTCAAATGAAAAATGCTGCCATAAAAACTGCAGAGGAATATGAAAGTGGTTATGTAATGAATAGACTTTTAAAACAACTGAAAACGCTATGTATCAAAAACTGATTTGGGGCGTTTATTATGGCATTTTTTACAATCTGCCCCATTCTAGGTTCGTGCCTTTTACAAGGGCACTTCGGGTTTGGTATGTCTCAAAGGTCTTAAAACTGATGCCTTATAGTAAAAATTCGTTTCTTGAATATAATGTCTATTTATCCAATGGCAAGAACGTTGAGATTGGAGCTGATTGCCAGATAAATGAAAATGTTTTTATCCAAGGAGCGAAAATAGGCAATAATGTGTTGATTGCTCCCAACGTTGCTATTCTCTCCAATTCCCATAATCATAATAATATAGAGATTCCAATTAGAAATCAAGGAGAGTCGGACCCCAATCCGCCAATTATTGAAGACGACGTTTGGCTGGGAAGGAATGTAGTGGTAATGCCTGGGGTTGTTATAGGAAAAGGTTCCATAATTGGGGCTGGCGCAGTGGTCACCAAAAGTGTAGTTCCTTATTCTGTAATGGGAGGTGTGCCGGCAAAATTGATAAAAATGAGAAAATGAAAGGAACAATTTTATCTATTCTTCTTTGTTGGTTTATATTTTCTTGTGCTGATAAGAAAAATGAATCCGTTCAATTATTTGTTATTGCAGGTCAGAGTAATGCCATGGGAGTTGGAGATTCTTCACAATCAATTATTGGGGAAGAGCCTTGTTATGAATATGATTCCAAAAAAGATTCCTTCGTAACCCTAAAGGATCCCGTGGGACAGGATGATATGCACTTCCATGTTGCAAAGACGGGAAGTTTTATTCCCTCGTTCGCATATAATTATGCCAAAATAACGCATCAACCCATTTATGTAGTTCAATGCGCAAAAGGGGGAAGCTCGTTAAGTCCCAAAGCCGAAGTAAAAGATTGGGGCAATTGGGACCCATCAGGAAAATTATTATCCAGCAGTTTTAAAAAGATAGATCTTGCTCTTTCGGCCTTAAAAGATGAGGGCAAGGGTGAATCTAAGCTAGCAGCTATTATCTGGTCTCAGGGTGAAAATGACGGGGAAGCAATTGGAAAAGGTAATTTGACTGCTGAAGAATATAAGGCTGGTTTAAAAAATCTAATTTCAGAATATCGCGAAAGATTCGGTTCAAATCTGCCGTTCGTAATTATTGAAACTGGAAGACATGCCAGTTGTAAAGAATGTGACGAAGGTTATGCCATTGTTAGAAAGATTCAGGGAGAAGTAGCCGCAGAAGACAAATATACTTTTATAGGCTATAATGAAACCAAGGATTTTATCGAAAGGAAATGGTTAAAGGATCCTGTGCATTATAATCAGGATGCTCTTAATGATATTGGAAAGAAGTTGGCCAAGTTTATGGTTGAACATAATATCCTATAAATCTAGAAATCCATCTATAATTTTAATCAAATAATTAATTGAAAATCAATAGCGTCCTAAATAATAATGTCCTTACCTGCAGGATTTCTCTACTTTAGTTTATCCTGAGCGAAACCGAAGGGCCCGAAGTGACACTTTAACTAATTGAAAAATAATGTTTGTTGTCAGGTCGAGCGCAGTCGAGACCTTTTTTATAGTTTCTAATAGATGTTATTTTTAAAGTAAAGTTTTTATTATTCCCCCTTATATATAGGCGGTGAAACACGAATAAGATTTCGAATTAAAAGGATTTCGGGAGAACGTTTAGGACAGAATTGATTGAAAATATAAAATTCTTTGGATTCCATTCATTTTAGTACAATTAGATTATTTTTGATTCCAAATTATCATCTCCCCCTTTCATAAATCTCCAATGGGCAGAATACAGCTTCTAAACACTTCCATAGACAACCTCTCCATGCAGGAAACCCTGGCATTGGTTCAGGAAAAAATACGAGAGGGTAAGCAGTTGCATCACGTGGTTGTAAACGCGGGCAAACTCGCAGCAATGCAAAAGGACCTAGAACTGCGCCAAAGCGTAAATCAATCCCACCTTGTTAATGCAGATGGCCAAGCGGTTGTTTGGGCCTCACAATTTTTAGGAAAACCACTTAAGGAACGCGTGGCCGGAATTGACCTTATGGCTGGCCTGGTTGAAATGGCACATAAAAACCAGAACAAAATTTTTCTCTTTGGAGCTAAGGAGGAAATTGTTAAAGAGGTAGCTCGTAAATATTCTGAAATCTATAGCCCCAACCTTATTGCTGGGTATCGAAATGGCTATTTCTCCGCTTCCGAAGAGAAAGCTATTGCGCAACAGATTGCAGATAGCGGTACCCAGATGCTTTTTGTTGCAATCTCTTCGCCAATAAAAGAGAACTTTCTCTACAAATATCGAGATATACTCAAAAATGTAAATTTAATAATGGGCGTTGGTGGAAGTTTTGATGTAGTAGCCGGAAAAACAAAACGGGCACCAAAATGGATGCAAAAAATAGGCATGGAATGGTTCTATCGATTCTTACAGGAACCACGTAGAATGTGGAAACGCTACCTCGTTGGGAATTCCCAATTTATTTATTTTGTCCTCAAAGAACGATTTTCCAAGCACAGGGAGTCTTAATAAACTTCCGCATCAAAAGATAATCAATAACAATTAGGAAATACTCCATTAAGTGTATCACTTCTTACATTAATTCCAAGTCTCAAATTTCATTTACACCGCTCTAAAATCAATAATTCAAATCTTACCTACAATATCTCACCGGAGTTTTCTATCTTCCCCTAAAATTTTAAAAGACTACCGCATCCAATGAGGATACTGCTCTCCGCCATATACCCATATGCTTTTTTGCTGCTATATCTCATTATTCCTTTTGACAATTATATAAGGGCCCTGCCTAATATACTTTTGATAATTCTATTGGTCACTTTCCCATTTATTATAAAGAAAAGTGATTTCAAAAAAATAAAGATTCTTCCCATTGCCATATTCACATTACTTTTTGCATATCTCTGTTTCAATTCATTAGTTGCTGGTAGATGGACAGAAGATTTTAATATTATTAAAAAAGTCCTGATAGCCCTTGGTCTCGCTATCCTTTACATTCCCGTAACCGATTTTGATTCAACTTGGGGAAGGGCAGCGAAGATTAAAATGGCTATCATACTTTCCTCTTTGGCGGCCATAGCTTTTTCTGTGTATAATTTTGTATTGATAACAGATGCTACTGGTAGCTTTGCCCTGGGTAATTCTCCACAAGTTGTAGAATCATTGTTAATTGATAGACTCTATCTAGGTTTACTCAGCACTTTTAGCATCTTGATTTCCTTTCAATCCATTAAGAAAGATTTCCATCCTAACAATAACTACCATCTGGCCAACATATTCATCAACCTATTGTTTATAGTTTTGATTGCGTCAAAAATTGCAGGTATTTCATTATTTATTTTATTACTTATAAGGCAGTTTTATGGTCAGCGAAAGGCTTGGAAGATGATAATCGCAGGTATCGCAATTGTTGCTATTGGGGGTTTAGTTTTTCTTATGAAAAGTGAAAGTCCCAATCCACTTGACCCAGACAAAAATCCAAAGACTTCTCTGGCATTAATTGAAAATACGAGGACCTATGAGCTTCGTGCAGTTGTTTGGGAGTGTGTGGCAAATATTATCAGTGAGGAAGGATTTACCTGGACAGGAGATGGATTTGAAGCTACCGAAAATAAACTTCTTTCTTGTTATGATTCACAAATAACGGAACCCATAAAAAGATTTAATTTTCTCAATCAAAAATATAATACCCATAATCAATTTTTAGATTTTTATCTCAGTGCGGGTTTTATCGCATTGCTGCTTTTTGTAGTGTTTATTGTTGTCAGCTTTATTACAGTACGTAAACAGTTTGTCCCCACGGCAATGCTAGCAATTTTGATAATGTATTCATTCCTCGAAAATGTATTCCATAGACAAATTGGAGCTTATTATATCGGTTTTATTGTGATTATAATCATAACCAGTGCGCTTACGGTGGAAAACAAGAATATAAACCGAACTTAAAAGGAATGCAAAGTGTATTTTTGCGCGTTATAAATTTATAAAAGAAGTTGAAAAAAGTACTCATAACAGGTGCCGCTGGATTTTTAGGTTCCCATCTTTGTGACAAGTTCATTAAAGAAGGTTTTCACGTTATTGGAATGGACAATCTCATTACCGGAGACCTCAAAAATATCGAGCATTTGTTTAAGCTTGAGACATTTGAGTTTTATCATCACGATGTAACAAAATTTGTACACGTTCCTGGAGATATAGATTATATTCTCCATTTTGCCTCTCCTGCCAGTCCTATTGATTATCTAAAGATTCCAATTCAAACCTTGAAAGTAGGTTCATTGGGAACTCATAATTTATTAGGATTAGCGCGAGCAAAGAATGCCAGAATTATGATAGCATCTACTTCTGAGGTCTACGGTGATCCTTTGGTGCATCCCCAAACGGAAGAATACTATGGTAATGTCAATACTATAGGCCCTAGGGGTGTCTATGACGAAGCTAAAAGGTTTCAGGAGTCTATTACTATGGCGTATCATCGGGCACATGGATTGGAAACGCGAATTGCACGTATCTTCAACACCTACGGGCCACGTATGCGTCTTAATGACGGTCGCGTTATCCCTGCATTTATTGGTCAAGCACTCCGCGGAGAGAATATAACGGTTTTTGGAGATGGTTCGCAAACTAGATCCTTTTGTTATGTGGATGATCAAATAGAAGGTTTATACAGGTTATTGTTAAGCGATTACCATTTACCCGTTAATATTGGTAATCCAGGTGAGATAACTATCCTTGATTTCGCAAAAGAAATAGTAAAACTTACGGAGACTGATCAAAAAATTATATTTAAACCACTACCCCAAGATGATCCATTGCAGCGCGAACCGGATATTTCTAGAGCCAAAATAGTTTTAGATTGGGAACCTAAAATATCTCGGGAAGTAGGTATGAAAAAAACCTATGAATATTTTAAAAGTCTTTCAAAGGAGGAACTTTTAAAAAGCGAGCATAAAGATTTTTCAAAGCACAATAGATAGGAATTAATGTTTAGGAGCGGGAGATATTCGGGATTTTTGAGGCCTATTTCTTATGGAATAGACCTTTTCTTTATCCATTTTTTAGCGTTCCATTTTTTTGGATTAACTTTTCCATTCTTCAATTTTGTAGTTTTTTTGACGATTGCTTGGATACTGCTTTCCATTCGCTCTGGGTTCTATGAAATTTACCGTTTTACGCATATTGCCTATATAATGTCCTTATTGGGGAAGCAAGGAATTATTTTCTTGTTGATCGTTTTTTCCTTTTTTGGTTTTTATAGCCAATACAATATTTCATCAGCAACTATTTTCAAATATATTTTGACAGTAATGCTTTGTGTTGCCATTATGAAATTCGGAATCTATTTTCTCCTGAAAAAGTTCCGTTTGTACTTGGGTGGCAATGTTCGCAAAGTAGTTATCATTGGTCTAAATCAGAAAACAGAGCAACTGCGTAAATTTTTCACCACTAACCCAGTATATGGGTATAAACTTTATAGAACATTTAATCTTAAAGGTTCGGATAATGACAGTTTGGAAGATTGTATGGCATATGTTTTACAGGAAAATATTGAGGAAATATACGCCTCAGTTGGCGAACTGAGCAATAAGGAAATAGCAAGACTAATAGAATTTGTAGATAATAACTTAAAGGTCCTTAAATTTCTGCCCGATAATAAGGAAATATTCAGCAAAAAACTGGATTTTTCTTATTATGGTGTTCTTCCCATTCTTTCTATGCGAAAAATACCCATGGACGAACCCTTTAATAAATTTTTGAAACGTAGTTTTGATATAGTCCTTTCCCTAATTGTTATTATTGGAATATTGTCATGGCTTACACCTTTATTGGGATTATTGATAAAATTGGAATCTAAAGGGCCGGTTTTCTTCAAACAGAAGCGCAACGGATTGGACTATAAGGAGTTTTATTGTTATAAATTCCGTTCTATGATACCCAATCCAATGGCGGATTTGCACCAAATAAGTAAAGGAGATGAACGGGTAACCAGAGTGGGAAAAATTATTCGAAAAACCAGTATGGATGAACTGCCACAGTTTATCAATGTGCTCAAGGGAGACATGTCCGTAGTTGGACCAAGACCCCATATGGTCAGCCACACCCATATGTATGCAGAACGGATTGACAAATTTATGGTACGTCACTTTATTAAACCGGGAATAACGGGGTTGGCCCAAGTGAGTGGATTTCGGGGGGAAGTGGACAGTGAGAGCCATATTATAAATAGGGTTAAGTACGATATTTTCTATTTGGAAAACTGGAGTTTGTTCCTAGATTTAAAAATCGTTTTTCAAACTATCTACAACGCTCTTCGTGGTGAGGAACAAGCGTATTAATGTTATGGAAATTCCTTTGGTTTCGATTGTTACGCCGGTTTATAATTCCGAGAAATTCTTGGAGGCGGCATTAACAAGTGTTCAAAACCAGACCTATTCCAATTGGGAATTAATTCTAATCGACGATGGCTCCACTGATAGTTCCGAGAGCATTGCCCGAGAATTCTATCTTGAGGACTCCAGAATCATATTTGAAAAACTTCCTCTAAACAAAGGAGCCGCTATTGCCCGGAACAGGGCCATTGATCTTGCAAAAGGAGATTTTATAGCATTTCTAGATTCCGATGATTTCTGGGCACCCGATAAACTTGAAATTCAGCTCGGTTTTATGCAAAAAAAGAAGTGCGATGTTTCCTTCTCCAATTACCTGCTGATAGATGAAGACGGAAATTCATTAAAAAGAAGAATTGTGGCAATGCCTGTTCTTACCTATAAAACCCAATTGCGTAACAATTATATAGGAAATCTTACGGGAATGTATTGTAGTAGAACTCTCGGAAAGGTTTATTCTCCTCTTTTGAGAAAACGTCAGGATTGGGGATTGTGGTTGGAGGCCATCAAAAAAAGTGGCAAACCAGCTTTGGGAATTCAGGTGGATCTAGCTTACTACAGAAAACGCAAAAATTCTGTAAGTACAAATAAGTTTGGACTGCTGAAGTACAATTTTCTTTTTTATAAATGTTATTTATCCCAATCTACACCCAAGGCAATTTATAGTATGGGCCAATTTCTAAGGGAATACTTTTTAGTAAGACCCAAGTATATTAAAAATCTTTAATTTTTTCTTTGTATCTCAATAATCTGAGGTTTTCCTGAGGGGGAAGCGGCAATTTTTTCAACTAGATTAAAGGTAATATCCATTGTTCCTTCCACCAGATCTAGTAGTTTATCATGAACCTCATTTTCCACTTTGAAGGGTAATTTAACTCCCGAATCCGTTTGGTATTCAACCACCAACCTAATTTTTGATATTTGTATAATTTTAAACTGCTTGATTTCCTCAACATATTCTAAAATTCCCGTAAAACTATGGACCGTAAGTATATTTCCATTGGGTGCTTTAATAATTTCCGTTTCACGCCCCGTAACTTCCTGTAAGAGTGGATAATTAAATTTTCTATGGGAAGGATACAAGCTTTTGGGGAGCAGTACGCCCAAATCACCTAATCTATATCTTATCAGCGGCATGGAAAAACTGCTCAAGGAAGTAACTAAAATATGCCCCCTCTCCCCATCGGGAACGGGCTCTCCATTCTCATTAACTACCTCCAAAAAAACGTGGGGTGACATAATGTAATAATAGGGTAAATCAGCCTGGCAGGCCATTAATAAGCCTTCAGCGCAACCATAAGTATTAATAATCGTAGGATTCTGAAAGGCATTCTCAAAGTTTTTCCTATAATGACCAAATAGCTTATCCCCATAAGAGATTAAACTTTTAAAGTGATAGATCTTATTATTCGATAATGCCAATAGCGCGATTTCATTTAAGGCTGATGGATAGCCTGCTAAATGTTTGGGGTCCTTTTTCTCCAATAATTTAAGCTGTTCGGTAATTTCGTCCTGTTTCAACTTAAAAGCATTCATATATTGCACCCGGAAAAAGAGGTCCTTAAGCTTTTTTGGAAAACTTCTTTTTGGAGAAATCCCTGCCTGAAGCATAAATTCTCCAGGTTTATATCCTCCCCACATCCACCAATGGGTTTGTAAAGCCCGTAGATAGAATTTGTGATCAAAGCTCATATAGGTGAATGATTGTTCCCCGCTACTTCCGCTACTATGGTTTGTTTCGAGCTGGTTTTTATGATACTTATCCGAAATAAGTTGATTGCTTTTTGTGCGTAGAATGGCCTTGGTTAAAATAGGGAAATCACTTAAATCAGCATCCTTATCAAGATTTAAGTCTCTATAATAAGGAACATTTTCACTTGCATATTGAAGAATCTTTTTAAGATTTTCAGATTGAATGCGCTCAAGTTCTTCTGCCGACATATTATCGTATTTTTTCCAGTCGTTCAGATATTTGGAATAATTTCCACTGAAGAAAAGAGATCCCAGGGGTAGCAGAATTTTATTTAAGAATTTGGAATACATGTTGAAATACCCGGAGCAAAAATTAGCCGTTCAAGTTACAAACAATTATTTTTGAAGCCGAAACAATATTATCAACTATTCACAGGGTGAGCTCGACCTTGTAGATCAAAATATTTAAAGATGAACATTTTAATCCTCGGTTCCGGTGGTCGCGAACACGCATTTGCCTACCAAATCTCACAGAGTAAACGCTGTAAAAACCTTTTTGTAGCACCCGGAAATGCCGGTACTTCTTCAATTGCAACCAATGTCGCCCTAAAAGTAACCGATTTTGAAGCGGTAAAGAAGTGTGTACTCGAAAATGGGATTGAAATGGTAATAGTTGGTCCCGAAGATCCTTTGGTCCAAGGGATAGCTGATTATTTTTTGGAAACACCTGCCTTAAAAAATGTGATGCTCATTGGGCCGTCTAAACGAGGTGCCTTATTGGAAGGTAGTAAACAGCGTGCAAAAGAGTTTATGATGCAGCATAACATTCCAACTGCGTCCTATGCGTGCTTCACACCGAAATCTTTAGAAGCCGGAAAGGAATTCTTGGAAGAGTTAAATCCGCCCTATGTTTTAAAAGCTGATGGACTCGCCGCTGGAAAGGGAGTTTTAATTTTGAATGATCTTGCTGAAGCTAAGCGGGAACTTGAAAACATGCTTTCCCATAGCAAATTTGGCGAAGCCAGTTCAAAAGTGGTCATTGAGGAGTTTTTGGACGGTATTGAATTAAGCGTTTTTGTATTAACTGATGGGAAAAATCATAAAATTCTACCCACGGCAAAGGATTATAAACGTATTGACGAAGGCGATACCGGACTCAACACCGGTGGAATGGGCGCCATCTCTCCAGTACCTTTTGCTGATGAAGCGTTGATGAAAAAGATTGAAGAGCGAATAGTAGAGCCCACCATTAATGGACTGATAGAAGAAAAGATTGATTACAAGGGTTTTGTATTTATTGGACTGATAAAAGTAACGGATGAACCTTATGTAATAGAGTACAACGTACGTATGGGCGATCCAGAAACGGAAGTTGTATTACCCCGAATAAAGAATGATCTGGTCGATTTGTTTGAGGCTACCTTCCATCAAAAACTCGATGAAGTTGAGATTGAGATCGATTCCAGAGCCGCTGCAACTGTCATGCTGGTTTCGGGAGGATATCCAGAAGATTATGAAAAAGGAAAACAGATTTCAGGATTGGATAATGTGAAGGGTTCAATCGTATTTCATGCGGGCACAAAATCTGAAAATGGTAAAATCCTGACTAATGGAGGGCGTGTTTTGGCTATAACTTCGTTGGATTCTGATTTCAATAGGGCACTAAAAAAATCCTACCAAAATATAGAAAATCTATCTTTTGATAGGATGAAGTATCGTAAGGATATCGGGTTTGACCTTTAAATCAAGCCGATATAGGTGAGCTAACTTAACTATGTCTTTACGATCGTTAAAGATTGCTCTACTTTAGACCGGAATTAATTCCGATTAAGGTGTTTCGTCGAAGGTATAATGACTTTGGGTATCTTCATCGAATTTTTTCAACTGCAACATCCAATAAATAAATGCTACCGCACCGATTAACAATAGGATCCATGAAATTATATTTGCGAAAAACCAGCTGTCTAATTCCAGATTACGCAGTGCATCATAAGGAATGAAAAGCACATTTTCAAAAAAGGAAGCTATTCCTTCCCACAAACCTTTCCAAGTCATATCTTTAAACTTTAAGTAGCAAAAGTATAAAATAACCCATATGCTTACAAGCTTTTTCGGAAATTCTAAGCCTGCCCATTTTTTGCTTCTCGGAGTAATCATTGCCTCAGCATTTATTTGGACATTGTTTCAAGCTCCTATGATGGAAATAAGCGTGGGATACATTCTGTTTCAAGCATTTCTCCTGGGTGTTATAATTATCGGCATAATCCTACTGGATTTTATTGTTTCAAAAAATCATTTGACACGCCGGAATGCTTATTCCATTCTTTTTTATTCTTGCTTTATCATAATGTTCCCAATTTTTTTCCTTCATTCTGAAATAATTTTGGCCAACTTTTTTATTTTGCTCGCAATTCGAAGAATTATAAGTCTACGAAACGATAGCAATTCAGAAAAGAAGATATTGGATGCCGCTCTTTGGATTACCCTTGCCTCTCTTTTCTATTTTTGGAGTTTGTTACTTTTCTTGCCGCTATGGATTGCCGTAATCCAAAAACCAAATCTTACCTATAAGCAAATGCTTATTCCCATAGTTGGGTTTTTTGCTGTTATTATTATAAATACAGCCTTTCAACTATTAATTCACGATTCCGTTTCTTGGTTAATACATTGGAAACAGAATATTAGTTATGATTTTTCATTATATAATTCTGCCAAAATTTTTGTTCCCATTACATTGCTTTCTGGATTATTGGTCTGGACTGGCTTTTATAGATTACAGCGACTTGGGTCGATTCCGCTAAAGGAACGTCCCAATTATTGGATGATATTTATTATAACCCTAGTATCTTTCGTAATTGCTCTATGTAGTCCTATAAAAGATGGATCTGAAATGATTTTTCTATTTGCCCCAACCGCCATTCTTTGTGCAAAGTATATGGAAGGGATTCAAGGCGATATATATAGAGCAAAGGACAAGGTAGAAGTTTGGTTTAAGGAAATTATACTTTGGATAGTGGTTGTATTCGGGTTTGTATTTATGGTATTATGAACAATTTGGATCTCCAAAATGTTGAAAGAGAGCTTAAAAAAAGGCGTCCGTATCCATACAAATGGTTTCGAAAACAGAACGATCAATGGGATGGTCTTTCCAATTTCATTTACCATACAGCTGATTGGGATGAACTTCTTGACAAGATTAAACAAGTCCTGGAATCTCAAAACTTAGAGAAGGAAGAATTCTTTCAATATGTTTCAAACCGCTGGTACAATTTCTGGAGTGCGAAAGCGGTAGAGCATATATTTACACAGATTGAGGGTGTAAATCGGGTAAACCAAGTTAAGGATTCTGAAAAGGATTTTTATCTCTTCGGAATTCCTTTCGACCATAAAACATCGGTCTTTCCCAATGGTTTCGGTAAATCTTTTGAATACGCGAAGTCAAATAAACCAGAACTTATCCAGTGGTTTTATAAAAATCAAAGCACACAACAGAGACACCATCTGAAAAATAGGCTGTTTGTTGTAGTTTATAGCTCAACGGGGAACCATTGGAAGTTGAAATCTGAAATATCACTGTTGAAGCGAGCCATTGAAAGTTATGTATCAGGTTTTAATCCTGAAAAACTATGTTCGTTTAACTTTTCTGAAGAAGAACAAACTCTCAGTGATGTTATTTGGATTTGCAAATGAAACCTACATCAAACACTTCAAGATTTTTTCGATAATTATCCTACAGTTAAAAAGTCATCGTCAAAAAAAATTCTCCAGTTTTCAGTAGAAAAACTTTTGAATAATACAGCTAAGAATGAAACTGCTGCTTGACGAAAACATTCCTTTCCAAATTCCCTTGATGTCAAGACTGTTCCCGAAAGGAAGTGGGGAGGAATAAAGAACGCGGAGCAAAGGAATATTCAATTGGATCTGCAAATCATGACAAAATTCAGTATTTTCCTCTTATGAAATCATTATCCTTGAATATACCTTCTGGTCTTGATTTGGATCCAAATGAACTAGCAATTTTTATTGCATCTCGATTATATGAAAAGGGTAGGCTATCATCGGGCCAAGCTGCTGAGATGGCGGGTCTAACAAAGGGTCCTTTTGCTGAGCTTTTGGGGCGTTATAATGTTTCCATGAATCGGATGGCTTAATGGAAGTCCACCTCATCCACTCTTCTGTTTAAAAATATTTAGAAATTCACTCTGACTTTGTATAAAGCCAATAATCACAAAATAGTTCACTCATAATTTTCAGTATCTTTGAATTATGGAAAAAGGAAATGACATATCAAAATTTATTAGTTCTGATCCTGGGATTTTGGGTGGTACTCCCGTTTTTTTGGGAACTCGTGTTCCTGTTTCTATTCTTTTCGATTATCTAAAGGGTGGAGACACCCTCCAGGATTTCCTTGATAATTACCCCACAATCAAAAAATCCGTCGCAAAAAAGGTAATCGAACTTTCCGCAGAAACTCTATTGAATTAGAACACCAGAATGAAACTTTTGCTTGACGAAAACCTTCCTAAAAAACTCAAATATCGTTTTCCTTCGACATTTAATTTAATAACAGTTCCAGAATTGGAATGGGGTGGTGTAAAGAATGGAGATCTTCTAAAAAAGATGAATGACGAAAACTTAAAAGTTTTGATTTCAATAGATAAAAGCTTTAATCATCAGCAAAATCTCATAACTCATTCAGTATGTTTGATTGTCCTAAAAGCCAAGGATAATAGATATGAAACATTACTGAAATTTATGCCCAAATTGTTGTCAGTATTGAATAATGCGTTGGATCCGGGGGTCATTTTAATTGAACAATAACTAATGAACTACATAGGCTCCAAGCACAAACTTTCTCCCTTTATTTACAAAACGGTAACACAAATTTGTGGTTCAGATCTTTCGGATAAAGTATTCTGCGATCTTTTTGCAGGTACTGGTATTGTAGGTAGAAATTTCAGAGAACACGTTAAACAGGTTATTTCAAATGATGTGGAATATTATAGTTATGTGCTCAACCGAAATTATATTGGTAATAATTTTGAATTTGAATATCAGGATCTTTTAGGCGAATTGAATTCGCTAAAGGGAATCAAAGGTTTCATTTTTGAAAATTATTCCGAAGAAGGAAAAGCGGGACGAAACTATTTTAATTCAGAAAATGGACAGATAATCGATGCAATTCGTCTTCAAATTGAAAATTGGAAAAAATCTGAATCGATTTCACAAGATCAATATTTCTTTCTTCTAGCATCCTTAATTGAAAGTGCAGATAAGGTTGCCAATACTGCCTCTGTTTATGGAGCTTACCTAAAACATATAAAGAAATCGGCCACAAACCCCTTAATAATCGAAGCGGCAAATATTAAAAAGGATTTATTTGGTGATTCTTTAACCCGCCAAGAAAATCTCATATTCCAAAAGGACGCAAATGAGCTTATTAAAGAAATAGAAGGAGATATCCTCTATCTGGATCCTCCTTATAACGCCCGGCAGTACGGTGCCAACTATCATTTGCTGAATACTATTGCAAAATATGATACCTTTGTGCCCAAAGGAAAAACAGGGCTGAGGGATTATTATAAAAGTGATTGGTGTAGGACGGGAGAGGCGCTAAAAAGTTTTGAGGATCTAATCGAAAATGCACAATTTTCATATATTTTCCTGAGTTATAACAACGAGGGAATAATGAGTGAGAAGGATGTGGAATCGGTGATGAAACGCTTCGGAAAATACAGCCTTAAAACCAAAAAATATCAACGTTTTAAAGCCGATAAAACCGAAAACCGCAATCATAAAGCTTCCGAAACTTTTGAGTATTTGCACATTTTGGAGAAAGGGAAATAGTCGGTAGTTTTTAGTCGGTAGTCGTTAGTTTTTAGTCAGTAGTCGGTAGTCGTTAGTTTTTGTCAGTAGTCGGTAAAGGGTTTGATATAAAAAAAGTCAACTGGTGTCCGAGCGGAGCCGAGGATACAATAAACAATAAGTAATAACAATAAAAAATAGATAATGTTTTCAGACAAGGCCAACAAAATCTTTTTAGAGGTAATAAATAAATACCACGAAATGAACACCGTGGACCAACCTTTTACCAATCTTTACGATAAGGATACCAATTTAATTGAGCATTTACTCTATAGAAAATGTTGGATTGATACCGTCCAATGGCATTATGAGGATATTATTCGGGACCCGAATATCGATCCTGTAGCTGCCTTAAAATTAAAGCGTCAGATTGATGCTTCCAATCAGGATCGAACCGATATGGTGGAATATATAGACAGTTATTTTCTGGATAAATATAAGGATGTAAAAGTTCAGGAAAATGCTACCATCAATACTGAAAGTCCGGCGTGGGGAATTGATAGACTTTCTATTTTGGCTCTTAAAATTTATCATATGAATGAGGAGGCTACCCGGACGGATGCTTCCCAACAACATCAAATGGCCTGTCAGGCAAAACTTGATATCCTTTTAGAACAAC
The DNA here is from genome assembly GCF_004022485.1 of Aequorivita sp. H23M31. Classification (GTDB taxonomy): domain Bacteria; phylum Bacteroidota; class Bacteroidia; order Flavobacteriales; family Flavobacteriaceae; genus Aequorivita; species Aequorivita ciconiae. The sequence goes on along the minus strand of NZ_CP034951.1, from coordinate 2,459,991 downwards.
GAGTGGATTTAAGTACCGCAATTAATCAATTGTTGGACGATATCGCGCATGGCCGAAAGTATATGAAAGTTTATAAACAGATGAAAATGTACAATGACGATGAATTGAATCCCGTGCTCCGCGGAAAAAAATAACTTCTATCCCTTCCAGGATTCCAAACCCTGGGAGGGTTCATTTATTAAAATGACCAAACCCAAACATATTCTGGTAATCCGGCTCTCCGCAATGGGAGATGTAGCGATGACAGTTCCCGTTCTAAGGACATTAACTCAAACTTACCCAGAGGTGAAAATCACCATTCTCTCCCGACCTTTTTTTAAACCACTTTTTGATGGAATCCCCAATCTCGACTTTTTGGAGGCAGATGTAAATGGAAGGCACAAGCGTTTGGGATTGCTAAAACTTGCTAAGGAAGCGAAAGCTCTTGGAATCGATGCAGTGGCTGATCTTCATAATGTTATCCGCTCAAAAATAATTTCAAAATATTTAGAATTAAAAGGAATTAATGTCGCTTCAATTGATAAGGGGAGAGAAGAAAAGAAGGATTTGGTAAGTGCTGAAGGTAAAAATATCTCTCAGTTAAAAACCACTCACCAACGTTATGCCGATGTTTTTGAAAAACTTGGTTTTCCTTTAGACCTGAGCAAACCTCAATTCGCTGCTCGTCAACGCTTGGCTCCCAAACTAACAGCATTGATCGGAGTAGAACCCAAAAAATTAGTTGGTATTGCACCTTTTGCCGCTCATGACAGCAAAATGTATCCACTTGATCTTATGGAGAAGGTAATTGCTCAGTTGGATGCTTCTGAAAAATATCGCATTCTTCTTTTTGGCGGGGGGAAAAAGGAAATTTCCCAGCTCAATAAACTTTCAAAACTATTCGCCAATGTAAGTAATACCGCGGGGAAATTGAATTTTGAAGAAGAACTATCCTTAATTTCAAATTTGGATTTAATGCTTTCAATGGATAGTGGCAATGGACATTTAGCCGCTATCTACGGAATTCCTGTTATTACCCTTTGGGGAGTAACACATCCCTATGCCGGTTTCGCACCGTTTAACCAACCTGAAAAAAATCAATTGATTGCTAATCGAGAGGAGTTTCCTTTGATCCCAACCTCGATATACGGAAACAAATTTCCCAAAGGATATGAGGAAGCCATAAGAACAATATCTCCCGAAACGGTTCTTTCGAAAATAAAGGAGGTCTTATTTTAGATTTCAAGTGAGTAAGCAAATTTAAATTGAGTTTTTTAGAATTACATTTTCAAATAGAAAATATAAGAAATTCATCAACCGGGGAAATTTAGTAATATGGGACCGGCGACATTAACAAATGATGAAACAACAGTTTGTAGAATACATAAGGAACTTGCAGAACCAAATAACTTTTGCTCTAGAGGAAATCGATGGGAGAGCGAAGTTTCAAGAAGATGAATGGGTTCGCGAAAAAGGAGGTGGAGGTCGGACTCGAGTAATTGAAAATGGTAACGTTTTTGAAAAGGGCGGAGTAAATACCAGTGAGGTATTCGGAAAACTTCCCGAGACTATGCAAAATTATTTCGGAGTAAAAGATGCCGATTTTTTTGCCTGTGGGCTCAGTTTGGTAATTCATCCTAAAAATCCCTTTGTACCCACCGTACATGCTAATTGGCGTTATTTTGAAATGTATGATTCGGAAGGAAATATTGTGGATTCCTGGTTTGGCGGCGGACAAGATCTTACTCCGTATTATCTCTTTGAAGAAGATGCCAAACATTTTCACAGCGTATGTAAAACGGCTTGCGACAAGCATAACCGCGTATTTTACCAAAGTTATAAAAAGCGCTGCGACGAATATTTCTGGAACTCCCACCGTCATGAAGCGCGTGGTGTTGGAGGATTATTCTTTGATTATTTAAAGAAAACGGACTCTATGAAAATGCAGGATTGGTATAATTTTGTAACCGAAATCGGCAATAGTTTTTTGGAGTGCTATGTTCCCATCGTGGAAAAGAGAAAAGAGATTCCATATTCCAAGGAAAATAGAGATTGGCAAGAAATCCGACGCGGCCGGTATGTAGAATTCAATTTAATACACGACAAAGGGACGCTTTTTGGACTAAAAACAGATGGAAGGATTGAAAGTATTTTAATGAGCCTTCCTCCGGTAGTACAATGGAAATATGACTATCAGCCGGAACCAGGAAGCGAGGAAGAAAAGCTTGTGGAGGTTCTAAAACATCCCAGAGAGTGGGCTTAGTTCAGTGTTCAGTAAAACAGTACTCAACATTCAGTAAGTAAGTAAATCAGTGTTCTGTAATCATTAAATCAGTACTCAGTAATCAGTAATCAGTATTTAGTAAGTCAGTAAATCAGAAATCAGTATTCCGTAAATTGCTAATCAGTTATCTACAAATAAAATTCTGAACTAAGATTTATGCATAAATCTGAATTCATAATTCATAATTTAAAAAAGATGTTCCCATTAAGAAGAAACCGAAGGTTGCGGACAAGCGAGAGTATGCGGAGTTTGGTTCGTGAAACAATTATAAACCCTAATGATTTTATCGTTCCACTTTTTGTTGTGGAAGGAAAAGGCATAAAAGAAGAAATAGCTTCTATGCCAAATTACTTTCGCCTCAGCTTGGACTTGCTTGAGAAAGAAGTGAAAGAACTATGGAAGCTGGGTTTAAAATCCGTTCTCCTTTTTGTAAAGGTTGAGGATAAATTAAAAGATAATACCGGTAAAGAAGCATTGAACCCTGATGGATTGATGCAGCGTGCTATAAAAACTGTTAAAAATGCGGTTCCCGAAATGCTGGTAATGACCGATGTCGCCCTGGATCCGTTTTCGATCTATGGACACGATGGTATCATTTCAGAAGGGAAAGTTTTGAATGATGATAGCAGCGCGGTTTTGGCTGAAATGGCTTTAAGTCACGCTAAAGCTGGTGCAGACGTTGTGGCGCCTAGTGATATGATGGATGGACGGATTTTTGAAATCCGCACCCTCCTCGAAGACGAGGGATATTTCGATACTGCAATAATGGCCTATAGCGCAAAATATGCCTCTGCGTTTTATGGACCTTTTCGGGATGCCTTAGATTCGGCCCCGGTGGATTTAAAAGATATTCCAAAGGATAAAAAGACCTACCAAATGGATTTTGGTAACCGCCTTGAGGCAATTCGGGAAACCTTAATGGATATTGAGGAAGGGGCCGATATTGTTATGGTAAAACCTGGGTTATGCTATTTGGATATAGTGCGTGAGATAACCAATGCCGTTAATGTTCCCGTAGCCGTTTATCAGGTAAGCGGAGAATATGCAATGTTAAAGGCCGCTGCTGAGCGGGGATGGCTGGACCATGATGCTGTAATGATGGAACAGGTTACTGCAATTAAACGAGCTGGAGCAACAATGATTGCTAGCTATTTTGCAAAAGATGTAGTTAAACTTATATCGTAGATTTAAATGTTCAAACCCCTTTATTTTTAAGAATCGAATACGCTTTTTGCTATATCTTTGTCAAGTGAAACACACTGAAAAACATATAATTAGATTTTTGGCTTTAATCGCTGTATTTCTGGCTTTCGGAAACAGCGGCTTTGCCAATATTAAATTTAGCTATGGTGTTTCAGATGCCCAGGACAAAGTTTTTTCATTTCAGGAGGACAGTCAAGAGAAACCTTATCAATTTAGAGCAATATCAATTGGCGAGGCTTCCCAGACCATTTCACAAAACGAAAACTTTGGGGTCGGACTTTTCCCAATTTTCTATTCACGGCAGGAATATGTAGAAACACCTGCTTCGTCAACGTTTCATTGTTTTTATTCCCTAAAGGATAAGAGGGAACTTATTTTTCAGTATTTATTTCCATTTCATTTTTTTTGGTGAGTTTTTGATGTTTTTAGCCTGTTTCGAAGAAAATTCAAACAGATTTTTATTCAAAAAATTCACCTTAAAAATTATTTATAATGAAAATAGATGCAACCCTTATTGGGGTAATTATTTTATTGTTGATATTCGTTCCCATCATTTATATGATTGTGAATGCTTCAGGAGTTAACAAAAAAGTGACTAAGTCTGTTCTACAACTTGCTCAGGGCAAAGGTCTCCATTTAGAAAATGTAGATGTTATTGGAAATCTTGTAATTGGAATGGATAGAAATTCAAGGAAACTAATCTATTCTACTAAAAGGAATCCACAAAACGACTTTAAGGTAATAAACTTAGAGGATGTAAAGGATTGTCGCGCAAAAAGCATAAAAGTTTCAGACAAGACCCTACAATGGGTTGGGCTGGAACTGGTGGAAAAGCAAGGTAAGAAAGAAATTCAGTTTTATTGCGAAAACGACGAGTCAGGCCTTACCAAAGATCCTTACGTTTGTCTTCAGGACGCAAAACGTTGGGAAAATGAGGTGCGACCTCTTTTGTTGAAAGCTTCCTAATTATAAATTGTAAGTTAAAAAACCGTCTTGATAGTTAATGTTGAGACGGTTTTTTTCATGAGATTGAGTCTTCAAATTTGGTATTAGTTGTCTCATTAATTCCTATCGGTCAAGATAATTGAATTCCAAAAGTTCCGAATTTCTTTATTTTAATTGTTCGATTATTTATTATGGTTTTCTATTCAAATAGAGATTTTTCCTTTACAGAAAACCGCTAATTTTTGATAAATATTTTAGTGTTTGTGAATTGTGGGGAGATAATTTGGATATAATAAGTACCCGCAGCTAATTCAGAAATGTCGATTAATTCCTTTTGCTCCCTTTTAACCAACTGCCCTACTGAATTATAAATGTTAACTTCAACCAATTGAAAACCGCTTCCTAAAACTATGTTTAATTGATCTGAAGCAGGATTAGGATAAAGTGAAAATGATTTCATCTCATTTATATTGGTGGAAAGAATATCAGATAAATCATAGACAT